>NZ_BCVP01000009.1 GCF_001591805.1 Neobacillus novalis NBRC 102450
CCCGTGAGCTAGGGAAAAAGTCAAGAACGGGCACTCTGGGAGGTCCGCAGTGCCCGTGAACAAGGGAAAAAGCCAAGAACGGGCACCTTGAGAGGTCTCCAGCACCGCTGAACAGGGCGCATGCGCTCTTCTTATGTATAATTCAAAATCCTAACAATTCTAGAAGTTCTGCTTTGTTTCCTGAAGCGGGTTAAGAACCATCGGAATAAAGTCTGCATAGCTGGCAATCTGAAAATCGGCTTCAATGTTTGGATTTTGAAAAGCAACAGTTTTAATCTTTAACTGTCTTGCAGGAATCAAATCCAATTCGCGGTCACCCACAACCAAATCAATATTGTGGCTTTTTAAGACAAATTCATAAGAAGAACGATGAGGTTTTCTCGTGAAACCTTGTTCTTCAACCGATACAATTTCTTTAAAGTATGTGGCTAAATGGAATTTTTCAAGGAGATAAATGGTGGATTCCTTATCTCGATGAGTCACAATAATATTGTTAGCGGCAGCAGCTAAAGCATTCTCTAGGTGATCAAAGGGTCTGCTATACAGCTTCGAGTAGTGATTATGTAAATTTTGGTATTCTATTCTTTTCTCCTCACTAATACCATAGTGTTTAAAGGCGGTTTTGGAATCTTTTTTTAGCCATTTTAACACTTCGCTGCGGTCGAGGTCTTTTTGACTCAAGCTTACGAATCCTTCAACAAGTGCCGGATAGGTATCAAATAAGGTTCCATCGAAATCCCACAATATATTCATCAAAATCTCCCCCTTCAAAAAAGTTACTCTAAAGATATTACCATATACAGTTCCATTCGCTGAGTAGGGTGAATATTAAATATTTTTATAATTTTTGTAAAATTATTGTGTTTTCTAATAAATTCCTCCTTTTGTATGTTATAAAAGGAGTGTGAATAAGTGGTTTCAGTTATGATTACTACGTTAAAAAGAAAGGGTGTTGTTAACTTTGTTACATTCCGCCGTCCTTCAACATGATAGTAAACTGAATTCAATCCATCCTATTTTGAAATTTAATGGAACAAGGAAAGTAAAAAATGTCATCTTACTAATCGGAGATGGGATGGGTTTTTCATATACTTCCGGTCTTCGCTACTTCAATCATGCTTCCCAAAACGGATTCATGACTCCCACAATATTTGACCAATACTTTGTTGGCTCCCAATCAACCTATTCATTAGATAGAGAAAGTAATATTACCGATTCCGCCGCAGCAGGTACGGCATTAGCGACGGGGTATAAAACCTATAATGGTGCTCTGGGTTTAAACATTGATCAACAAGCTGTGCCGACAGTTTTAGAATATGCGAAATTTCGAGGGAAGTCTACTGGTTTAGTAGGAACAAGTCAGATCAATCACGCAACATTGGCTGCCTTTGCCGCGCATATTGAATCTCGAGAACAATATGATCAAATTGCTGATGACTATCTTGATGAACGAATAGAAGGCAATCTGAAAATTGACGTAATGCTTGGTGGTGGAACATCCTATTTCGTTCGGAATGACCGAAATTTAGTAGAAGAGTTTGTTAAAAATCGTTTTGGCTATGTGAGCAACTTACAAGAGCTTGTTACGAATAAAAACGAGCAGCTGATTGGCTTATTCGCACCGGTTGAGCTGCCAAAACAAATTGACCGCGATTCGACTGTTCCATCCCTTACCCAAATGACGAAAGCGGCTCTTCAGCGCTTGCAGCAAAATCCAAATGGTTTTTTTCTGTTAGTAGAAGGAAGTCAAATTGATTGGGCGGGGCATGATAATGATATCGTAGGGGCAATGAGTGAGGTTAAAGACTTTGAAGCAGCCTTTAAAGCGGCGATCCAATTCGCTTCCGACCGAGAGGATACGATTGTCATTGCGACAGCAGATCACTCAACCGGGGGAATGAGCATTGATCGAAATGATAATTATAAATGGAATCCGAATGTGATTAAATCGATTACCTCGACACCATTTGTGATTGCCAGACGATTGCATGATACAAAAGATATGACCATATTAAAGCATCATATGCCCTTTTCACTTCATGAAGAGGACTTGAAAACCATCAAATTAACGCTAGACATGGCAGTAGAAGACACAAGGGAAGCACTCATTAACATCATCAATCACTATTCCAGTACGGGCTGGACAACAAAAGGGCATACGGGAGAGGATGTTCCCGTTTATGCGTATGGTCTAAATAGACATTTATTTAGCGGCAGAATGGAAAATAGTGATATTGCAAGAATTCTCTTCCAAATAATGGATTAAAAAGTCGAGGCAAGCTTATAAACGAGATGAGAAAAAGAAGTGTACAATGTGTAATTTCTTTATATGTAAATTGTAAAATTATTGTCAAATTTTCCGTGAAAATAAAATAGGCGAACAGTGACTGGTACTGTTCGCAAAAAGTTCATCCGTTTAATGCTAAAAGTAATGTTGAACGACATTCGTTTACTAATTCATCATCCTTTTGATCATCCGCATATAAAAGGAGGATTACGTTTGTATTAATTGCTTTGAACCTTGCGATTTTTTTAATTTCAGGTTGAACATCACCATATATTGTGAAAAAGGCTTCCCTGCCTTCCGTAGGAAGAAAACTATAAACAATAGATAAATCGACTGCTGGATGTCCAATATGCGTATCGCCCCAATCAATTACTGCTGAAACTATGCCATCTTCATTAACAAGCATATTGCGAATATGTAAATCACCATGAACGAGTGTTTTGGTTTCATCCTCTAAAGGTTTCTTTATGGATGAAAGAAAGAATTGCAGCTGCTCCACTACATCTAGGTCGATTAAACCTTTTTCCCTGGCTGATTCGATATTTGCTTCCAGCATTGGTTTTCTTTTAGTGATATTGATTCGCCCCAGTTGGTCATAAGGAATTTGGAGCTTTTCTGCATCTGTTATCGGAAAATTATGCAGTGTTAGTAAAAATTGAGCCAAAGGTTCTACCGAAGACATTCGCTGTTCGAGTGTCAAATTAGTGGGTGTTTTTCCTGATAAGATGGTGTATCCTCCAAATGGCCACGGATATTGATCTTCTGGAATGCCTTGAAATTGTGGATTTGGAACAGGAATTGGCAGCAAGGGAGCTAACACAGGAAGGAGCCGATTTTCAGTTTGAATTAAGTGTGCTGCAATTTCTCTTCTAGGAAAACGAAAAACGTATCGATTATTTACGAGAAAAACGGAATTATCAAACCCTTCACCCAATACCTTCACTGTTACTGGCTTAAACTCTGGGAATTGGTTCTCAATGATCCTACTCGCTCTTTTTTCCGAAATTACCTGCTCAGGAGACCAAGGCTGACTCATTTCATCCACCACCATTTTAAAACTTCTATAATTAAAAAATCATCTACATTCTGACCAAAATTGTCCTTAAATGACATCATCGGGAAATAGGCGAACAGGTCATAATTACTGTTCGCCCTGTGAACTATTATACATACCGATTGCGGCCCGATAACATACCAAATAGCATCATAACTATAGAAATCAAGGTAAGCGTGATAATTGGAACTGTCCAAATATGGGTTTTATCAAACAAATATCCAATAAACAAGGGTCCTACTGCCGCAAGGACATAACCAGTTGATTGTGCCATTCCAGATAACTCGGCAGCCTGATTAGCATTTCGGGCCCGGAGTCCGATATAGCTTAGAGCAAGTGGAAAGTTTCCTCCCAATGCAATCCCAATTAGAGTAATACTCGTGATTAATATCGGATAGGACGAGCTTAATAGTAATCCACCATAACCAATAACCGAGAACAACCCTAATACGAAAGCAATCCATATTTGGGAACGATAACGTCCTGCGAAGACTGGGATGAAGAAACTCGCGGGTAATCCTACTAGTTGGGTAAATGACAGCAGCCAGCCTGCAGTCCCTATACCAATTCCTCGACTATGTAAAATCTCGGGTAACCAAGAAATCGTTACATAAAATAAAAAAGACTGGAATCCCATAAAGATAGCGATTTGCCAGGCAAGTGGTGTACGCCAGATGTGATTAGAGGCAGGACTAACTCTTTTTATACCTTTTTGACTTACTTGCTTAAATTTGAGAAGAAAAGCCCATACCATGATAGCGATTAAGACCGGGATTCCCCAAACGATTAAAGCTCCCTGCCACCCAAGGTTCAAATCAGTTGCTAAAGGAACACTTACTCCAGATGCTAATGATGCAATCAAGCCCATTGAAGTGGAATAAACACTTGTCATGAGACCAAATTTCTGTGGGAATTTATCCTTTACAACAGCTGGCAACAGAACATTGCCAATGGCTATCCCTGCTCCAATAAAAAGAGTCCCCGTGAAAAGAAAAAAAGTCGTTGGGATGGATCGAATCCCTATCCCGATTAAAAGGGCGATTAAACCAACTAGTAACGTCCTCTCATTTGATAACCGATTTGCGATTTTGGGAACAATGGGCGACATGATGGCAAAAACAATTAAGGGCAAACTCATTAATAAGCCTGAGCTCCAATGTGCTAATCCAACATCTTCCTGAATCATTGCAACTAACGGTCCTAATGATGTAATCGCCGGACGCAAATTAAAGGCGACAAGGACAATCCCAAAAACGAGCAAAAACATATATATCGATTTCGTATGTGTATTCGATTTTCGTAACTCCACTAATAGACCCCTCTCAAATAAAAAAACTTCTTAAAGTATATCATGGAAAACAATGGAAGTCACTGTTTGCCCAAGGGTACTTTAGCGACATGCACTTTAAAAACTACTTGAGAAATTTACAATTCTTCACATCCGCTAAACATTCTATTAACCGTAGCTTAATATTTTTGAGTTTTAATAGAGAAGTAATCAAAATTGGGGGAGGAAATGAAAAAATGAAAAAGCGATTGACGGCTGTATTAGCCCTTAGTTTAATGATTCCTGCAGTAACACCTGCCGCAGCGGCTGGGAAGGATATCACGATCAATTCTTTCAAGTTTAACTCAATGAAAGCTCCAGCAACCATCGAAGAAATGGTACAAACCTATACAAGTGCATCCGTGGATGTTACCTATAGCAACGGAGCAACGAAGAATTTCCCGCTTACATATAAACAGTTATACCTTTCTGATGAAAAAATTGTGACAAATAAAGGGGTAAAAATCCCGGCTGGAACCCCTATCGACGCTAAAGGCGATCCGATTATTGATAAAAGCGTACCTGGACAAGAATCGTACTATATTTCTGATTCACCAGATTCTAATAGTTTAATGAATGTGGAAGGGAATCTATTCCTAGTATCCCATTTTGAATACCAAACTCTTGACAGTTCAGGGAAATCGGCTTACGGCGTTGTACCAGCCTCTATGACGTTAGCAGCATTAAATCAAGATAAAAAGAATGGCGAATTATCTGTTAAAGAAGCAAAAAAGGTTGATTTCTCGCTAGTGAATGGCTTGTGGATTCCATGTAATGGAACTACATCTCCATGGGGAACCCATCTAGGTTCGGAAGAATATGAGCCAAATGCTCGTCAATTTGAGGCTGAAATAGGGACAAATAAAGATTCAACAAATGTAAAAGGTTTTGCCAAACTCTATTTTGGTGATGAAACAAAGGGGAATCCCTATAATTATGGCTGGATTCCTGAAGTAACGGTACAACCGAATGGTGATACGAGTGTAGTAAAACACTATAGTACGGGTCGTTTTTCTCATGAATTGATGCAGGTAATGCCGGACAGTAAGACAGCTTTCTTCGGTGATGATGGCAACTACACTGTCACATTTATGTATGTCGCTGACAAAGAAAAAGACTTATCTGCAGGTACCCTATATGCGGCTAAATTTGGACAAACGAGCACAGAAAATGGTGGAGCAGGTAATCTAGAATGGATCAAGCTTGGCCATGCGACTGACGATGAAGTCAGAGCGATTATTGACAAGGGGACAAAATTCAGTGATATTTTTGAAACAGCCAGCCAGCCAACAGAAGGCTTTACGGCTGTTAAAACCGATTCCAGCGGAGCAACAGTAGAATATCTTAAAGTAAAACCAGGGATGGAAAAGGCAGCTGCATTCTTAGAATCTCGTCGTTACGCAGCCCTAAAAGGAGCAACAGCTGAATTCCGTAAAATGGAAGGTTTGGCAGTGAACGAGAAAGATAAGAAAGTCTACATGGCCATGTCTGAAATCGGAAAAGGGATGTTGGAAGATACAAAGAAGGCAGACCCTGTTGATGATATTCGCTTACCACAGATTCTTGCAGGTGGAACCTATGAATTGAACCTAACCGGCGGACAAAAAGATAAGGATGGCAATACCATTGATAGTAACTATGTTGCCTCCGCAATGAAAGCAATTGTTGTTGGTGAGGACTTAGCTTCACCAGATGCATACGGCAATAAAGCAAATCCAAATAAAGTTTCTAAACCGGATAACTTAAGCTACTCGGAAAAAATGAGAACCTTATTCATCGGTGAAGATGGCTCAGAGCACACGAATAACTTTGTTTGGGCCTATAACATTGATACAAAAGAATTGTCCCGAGTGCTGTCAGTACCAGTTGGAGCAGAAGCGACAGGTTTACGGGTCCTTGATAACTTTAACGGATTCTCCTATATTTTGAGCAACTATCAGCATCCTGGTGATGAACTTCAAAATTTCAAAGGAACGGCCGTGGACAAGGATGAATTAGAGAAGGCTATGAATGAGGGCATCGGCATCCTGAAAAAAGGTGGTATTGGTTATATCGCCGGCATGCCGCAATTAAATGATCTACATGTTGGATGGCATCTTGTTTCAGGTAAATGGTTCTTCTACGATGAAAATGGTTTGATGCAAACTGGCTGGGTAAAAGTCGGAACACAATGGTATTTCCTTGATGCCTCGGGTGAAATGCAAACGGGCTGGGTGAAAGATGGAGCAAAATGGTATTATCATGCGCCATCGGGTGAAATGAAAACCGGCTGGGTGAAAGACGGTGCAAAGTGGTACTATCTTGGATCATCCGGTGAAATGAAAACCGGCTGGGTGAAAGACGGAGCGAAATGGTATTATCATGCTTCATCTGGTGAAATGAAGACCGGCTGGGTAAAAGATGGATCAAAATGGTATTATCTTGCATCATCCGGTGAAATGAAGACCGGATGGGTGAAGGATGGAGCGAAATGGTACTATCTTGCATCATCGGGTGAAATGAAAACTGGCTGGGTCCAAGTGGGTCAGAAGTGGTACTATCTATATAACGATGGCAGTATGGCAGCAAACACCACCATCAATGGCTACAAAGTCAATAAGAATGGTGAATGGATTAAGTAATTCCTAAATAGTTCAAGAAAGGCGAACAGTGATTGCCACTGTTCGCCTTTCTATGTTGAGATTATTGTGGAAATTGGCCGAAAGAAGTTTGGTAGATCCTGTCTACGTCGCTTTATTGGGTATCCGCAGTTAACGAGGATTTAGCAGGTCTTTCCCCGTTCTGTAAATCAGCAATAGTCAAGCCAAAGTCCATTTGTAAATGAGGGTAATCTTTAAATTTAGCCCAATCACCGCCCCATTCAAATCCTAAAGTTTTTGCCAATGAAACAACCTCGGTCCAATCTGCCTTTCCATTTTTATTTCCATCATACTCCATATCCCAAATCACCTTTCCGGAAGGGGTCTTTAGCGCAAAATCGATGGCTAGCCCAAAATTATGGTAGGACTCTCCGCCTTTTGCATACGTAACAATACTTCCCTCCGCCGAACGACCCTTTTCATACAGTCGATTCTGATCGTCCGCACTTCGGAAACCATCGGTAATCACGATGACAATTCCTTTATCCGCTGCTTGTTGGACCAATTGATTGGTCCGTTCCTTCACAATTGGATGAAGCACGGTTGGTAAAGAATTAGAATGATTTATTTTCCGTTCCGTAAATGGATTGGATTCCTTAAAAAACAAATTAAAGAATAGGAGAGAGATTAGCAAAAGAATAAATAGATAAATGGAACTTCCTATCCGTTTTAGTTTCAACACCACATATTCCTTTCGTAACTAAAATGATTTCACTTTGTAAGACGTAAACAAGAGCTTAATTGTTTCATATTATTGTAAACCATATTTTGGGTGCATCATAGGCATGCAGAAGACTTTAAAAATAGGAATAACACGGAAAGAATATTCCGTCTTTACAGAAAATAAACAAAATTAACATACAGTTATCGTTTGCTTAAAATTCACTTAACAAAATGTAGGTAGAATGGTACATGGTGGAAATGTAAACGAGAAGAGGGGAAGAATATGAGAGTTGGGAAGGCTAGAAAGAAAGTAAGGAAGCTGTTGGTACTTGCATGTATGTTTGCAATTATTCTATCAAACCTTAGTTTGGCAGTTCCAAGTAAGCGAATTTATGCAGAAGGAATGCCAAAGGACGAACAATCTGTGGATTCTA
The DNA here is from genome assembly GCF_001591805.1 of Neobacillus novalis NBRC 102450. Lineage (GTDB taxonomy): Bacteria > Bacillota > Bacilli > Bacillales > Cytobacillaceae > Neobacillus > Neobacillus novalis. The sequence continues at coordinate 8,405 of NZ_BCVP01000009.1, forward strand.
CTAAAATAGAAAATAGTCAAAGTGAATCTGTGGATCCAAGTCAACCAGGAGAAGGTCAAGATGAATCAGCTGCCTCAGATCAACCCGGTGATAGTCAACGTGAATCAGTTGACCCAAGTCAATCAGATGACAGGGAAAATGCAGAAATTGACAAAAGTCAACTAATTGAACCATTAACAGATACTAATTCAGTAGAAGATGCTTCTGTATCTAGTCCACAACAAGAAGACACATCAGCACAATCAGGTGAAAATCAAACAGATGACAATGCTGCCTCTCAAGCAGTAAACGGGGGAGAAGAAGATTATAATCAGTTTCCTCAGCTATTGATTACTGAACTATCTCCCAATTCTAAAGGAGCAGGGACGGATTATTACGAGTATATAGAACTCTATAACAATACCAATCAACCCCTTTCTCTAGAGAATTATTCATTTATTTATAAATATACAGACACTGGAAAGGAATTGCCTTTCCTTGTCCCTGCCGTTATGTTGGAACCGCAGCAAACAATCGTCTATTGGTATAATAATGGAAACTTTACATTGGCTGACTTTAATGCAAATTTTGGCACGAATTTATCTGCTAATCAAGTCGTAGAGTTTAAGGATGTGTTCCCCGGGTTTGCAAACACTGGGTTCCGTGCCCTTGTGATTAAAGATCAGGCGGGAAAAGAAATTGTGTCTGCCAGCTATTTAGCTGAAGAAAATGATAACAATGGGGCGGGGATTGAATACAAATATCCGGTATCAGGATCCGTGATGGAAAAATACCGCGTACTGGCAGCACCGACACCTGGAACTATTGAAGCCGAACAGGTTCCAGCTCAACCGGTAAATCTTGATGAAACTCCTGCGGATGAAGAGGCACCTGTCATTACCCATACACCTGTAACCGACAGTGATGCTTTTTCGCCAGTAAAAATCGAAGCAACGGTAACAGATAATATGGCCAAGCCATTTGTCACTCTCTTTTATAAAACAATGGGAGAGCAAAGCTTTACCTCCATTTCGATGAATGCCAGTAAGGATGATTCTACTAAATACTTCGCAGAAATCTCGGGTGTAAATGTAGAGTCCGATATTACATATTATATCGAAGCATCTGACGGAACAAACAGTTCAAAAACAGAAGAATATCTCATTAAAGTGAAGAAATCCAATATAGATAATAATAAACTTCCTGCTTTTCTAGTAACAGAGGTTGTCCCGGATTCTACTAATGTCGGTACGGCAGATGGCTATGAATTTATTGAAATCTATAACAATACGGATAAAGACATGAACTTTAAAGATTACAAGATTCAGTACAGATATGGCACAGATCCTACAACAGACGTTATTTGGGCGTCCATCCCGGATGATGTGGTGATTCCTTCTCAAAAAACGCTTGTCTTCTGGATTATTAATGACCAAAACCCACATAAAACAGTGGAAGATTTTAATGCGAATTATGGAACGAACCTGGTGGAAAACAAAGATATCGTTAAAATTTATAGTGCTGGAATGGCCAATGCATCGACCAGAGGCCTGGTTGTGGCAACCAATACGAAAAAGGAACTCGTGGTTGCTTACTATAATGATGAAGCAAATGTTCTTGATACCAAGCCGGATAAAGGGATTTTCTATAAGTATCCACTTGATGGGTCGACTAAAATGGTGAAAATAAGCGCTGGTATCAAAGACGCCACACCGGGAGCAGTCGAATCATCTCAGGTACCGGCACAGCCCGTTCATGTTATCGAGGATACGAATAAACCTGTGATTGAAAACATGACGAAAGTAACAGAAGTGAATCAAAAGGAAAACATTCAGATTGTTGCCGATGCTTCTGATGACCGGGAAGTAAAAACAGTACGTTTATTTTATCGTCCCAACCATCAACAGGAATACACCCAGGTCCTGTTAACGGAAGATTTCGATGATATGATGTATCACCATACGATTTACTCTCCCGAAATCATCGGGAATCAATACGTGGAATATTACTTTGTTGTGTCAGATGGTGCCAATGAAGTGACAAGTGAGACGTATAAAATCAACGTAACAAGTGATCTTGACGATTCAAGCCTGCGCTTAAATGTGAAATCGAATGAGATTGTTTCCAAAGAGAAGATTCTTAAAGGAACATCTAAATCAGAATCATCGGACCAGGTGAAACTTTTCATTGATGGCTCCGAGTTGACCGAAAATACGTACCAATCGTTGGAACACGATGCCTATTTTGCGTTTGAAGCAAGCGGAGTGGATACCTTTTTCCAAAATGGTGTCACAATGGGGGATGATATTATCCGGATTTTTGATGATGGCATCACGAATTGGGATACAATCACCGTACCGATTGATGCCGATCGCCTTAAGATTGGAGAAAATGTGATTACCATTCGTTCTGGTAATAAAGCATCACCTTTCCAATTGGAGGAATCCAAAGAAAATCGCGATGATTTTGATATTAGAAACGTAAGGTTGGTTTTAGCAGACGGCACGATTTTAAGAGACCCTATGAAAAATAACCCCACAAAGGTTTATGATATGGGCGATGATGGAACCTATCGGCCATTTGAAGATTTCACGTTTACGGTTACAGCGGATCAGGCAGCATCCAAGTCGTACAAATGGGATACCACAAAGGTTGCTGATGGAAAGCATATTGTAAAGGTACAAAACTCTAATGAAGAGATTAATGTAAAGGTACAAGGCTCTGATGAAGAAGTAACTGTTTCAGTAAACGTCGATAATACCGCGCCGGTGATCACCACCAACCTTGAGGACGGGAAGGAATACAAAGGCAAGTTTACCATCGAAGCCGATGCAGCTGATGCTATTGCCGGAGTGCAGACATTCCAAGTCATGCTGGATGATCAGGAAATAACCGTTCCATATGAAACGGCCTCGTCAAAGCTGGCACCTGGTGATCATAAGTTGTCGGTTACCGCCTTTGATAAAATTGGAAACAAGGCGGAGAAGATCGTTCGCTTTTCAGTAGTGAATGAAAATCCAAACAAACCTGAGCTTATTTCCCCAACAGATGGGAGTGCAACGCCGGTAAATGGAAATCCTTCTCTAAAGGTAAAAGTAACCGATCCAACGGACGATGATTTAAACGTATCCTTCTATAAAGGCTTTAAATATGATGCCACTCAAACCGATCGGGTAAAGGCATTTAAAAATGCTACAGATACAGAACCGCCAAAAGCAATGGTTCCTGCCGGTGAACAAGCCTTTACGGCGGATGATATGTCACTTGTTTCAAAGCAGGATCAGCAGTACTTAGTGACAGATTCAGACACACAATTTCCTTATCAGCGGTTTGAAGTGGCCGTGGATGCTTCAGTTGACGAAACAGACCTTGTCGAATTGGAGTGGAAGGGGAAATCTCTGCCGGGGAGAAAGGTAGCCATGTATGCATGGAATCATAAGCTTGGCAATTGGTCGACGATTCAATATAAAATCGCTGGAGAAGAAGACTTTGAATTGAAGGGCAATGTGGCGGTCAGCGATTTTGTCAAGGATGATAAGATCAATGTGTTAATCCAAGACGAAATCCCTTCAACACCTGACCAGTATGATTATACATTTGTATGGATGTCAGACACACAATATTATGCACAAAGCTATCCGCATATTTATGACCGGATGACAAATTGGATTGCTGAGAAGCAGGATGAGATGAAAATCAAATATGTTTTCCATACAGGCGATCTTGTCGATAAAGCAGGCGTGGAATACGAATGGCAGAATGCCGATAAATCTATGAAAGTGCTGGATGACAATCATATTCCGTATGGAGTTTTAGCAGGTAATCATGATGTCGATCATAAGACAGGTGATTATACACAATATTATAAGTGGTTTGGCGAGGATCGCTTTAAGGACAAGCCATACTATGGTGAATCTTATAAAAATAACCGCGGCCACTATGATTTAATCTCAGCCAATGGAAATGATTTCATTATGCTATACATGGGCTGGGGCGTGGAAGATGAAGATATTAAGTGGATGAATGATGTCTTAAAAAAATATCCACACCGTAAGGCAATCTTGAGCTTCCATGAATATCTTCTAGTTTCCGGCAACCGCAGTCCAATAGGCGATCAGTTATATCAGCAACTCGTGCTGCCAAATAAAAATGTCATTGCTGTACTTAGCGGTCATTATCATGACTCGGAAACATTGGTTGATGCAATCGATGATGATGGCGATGGGATACCGGACCGCCAAGTTTATCAGATGCTTGGCGACTACCAGGGTGGACCTGAGGGCGGCCAAGGGTACATGAAGCTGCTTCATTTTAATCAAAAAAATAACAAAATTATCGTTAATACGTATTCACCGTATTTAGATAAGTATAATTATTATGATCCAATTGAATTTCCGGAGAAGGATGAACGGAATTTAGAAGTAGACTTGGAGCCGAAGCTAAAACGCGTCGCGACTGACTATTTTACAGTCAATGTTTATACCGATTCTGAAATCGGGAAGGCAGAAAACATTCCGAGTGGGTCTATTGCTCAAGCCGAATGGAAAGGATTAGCAGAGAATCAGTCGTACTCTTGGTATGCAGTGGCCGAAGATAACTATACCGGAAGAGCTGTCTCCGATATCTGGACATTTACAAAAGGGAAGGATGAAAATCCAAATCCTGTTCCGCAAGAACCATCTGATCCTAAAGATGGGCAAGGAAACAATCAGGGTCAAGATGAAGGGTTTACCCCGGTTACGTCAAATCCAGATAAAACTGGTAAAGGAACTAGCCACCAAGGAGATGCTCCGGTCAAAAAACCGGTATCACAAGGCACTCATTTGCCTTCAACAGCTACCAATACCTTTAACATCATTCTTATTGGAGTATTGCTGATCACCATTGGAGTGATTACATGGGCTGTTAGACGGAAATATACAGAAAGCCATAGCTCTTAAGTTATTTTAAAACAAAAAACGGTATCTCCCAAAATGGAGATACCGTTTTTTGTTGTTATACTTCATTCCATACATAAACACCCCTAAAAATGGAAAACTATATAAAGATTAGGGGTGGTTCAGGATGAGGAAAAAGTTTTTTAAATCACTTAATAAGAAATTCAATACAGAACCACAATTTAGCGAACAATCCAATGCAAAGGACATTGAATTAAAAAAACAAGATATTAACCTTCATTATGAGCGAAATATAGAGACATTTAAGGCGATATTTAGTATACCGAAAAATGTTGATGTCAAAATCCGTGAGTTTACCATTCGTTCTTTAAAATGTCGTGCCTTTATCATTTATATCAGTACCATGGTTGACATGGACCAGGTTCAAAAGAGCATTGTGGAACCGCTAATTGAAAACGAGCAGCCCACCGGGAAGATTCAAGATATTGTGTCCTTTCCCGTAGCAAAGATGACTACCAATATTGGGGACATTACTGAAAATATCACTAGAGGTATTACCGCCCTCTTTGTAGATGATGATGATCAATGCTATATATTTGAAACGACGAAAATTCAAGGGCGCGGCATTGAAAAATCCAATAATGAAGTCATTGTCAAAGGGGCAAAAGAAGCCTTTAACGAAAGGTTAGCCGATAATATCGCGCTAGTCCGTAAAAAAATTAAAAATGAAAATCTAATTGTTGAGGCCCATGTTGTTACCAAACGATCCAGAAACGACGTGTTGATTGTTTATGAAAAAGACTTGGTAAAAGATGAACTACTTCAAAAGATAAAGGATCGGCTGGCTTCGTTTGAAACGGATAGTATTCTTGATTTAAGTATATTGGAACAGTATCTTGAAGAACGACCAAGATCCTTATTTCCTACTATTTTAAATACGGAACGGCCTGACAGGGCGGCCTCTTTTATTGAAGAAGGTCACATCGTTTTGTTAATGTCCAATTCACCCAACTGTCTTGTCCTCCCTGCTACCTTCTGGGCTTTGTTCCATTCACCGGAGGATCATTATCTGCGTACACCGTATGGTAATTTCATCAGGTTTTTGCGAGTCCTTGCTTTATTTATCTCATTATTTGCATCCTCCTTTTATATTGCGATTACAAATTATCATGTTGGGATGATCCCGCCTGATTTATTAATGGCCATGGCAGGATCAAGGGAACGAGTTCCATTTCCATCTGTCGTAGAAATCCTCATGATGGAACTTGCCTTTGAACTGATTCGTGAAGCAGGACTCCGTGTACCCTCACCAATTGGGCCGACAATCGGGATTGTAGGTGCCTTAATTTTGGGTCAGGCTGCTGTTCAAGCGAATATAATTAGCCCGATTGTCATCATTGTCATTGCCTTAAGCGGCTTAAGCTCTTTTATTATCAGTGATAGTAGCATGAATTTCGCGATTCGCATGTCGCGCTTTTTATTTATCTTTGCAGCAGGCCTCCTTGGCATTTATGGAGTCGCTGCATTAGGTATTGTCGGCCTGTTCTATTTGGTTTCGTTAAAATCGTTTGGCACATCGTATTTTGCACCGATGACACCGCATTTTTTCTCTGGAAAGGACCTGCTTATCCGTCCTGTTCCTATGAAAGCAATGTTTCGGCCGGGATATTTAAAACCAAAGGATATGGTCAAACAAAGAAAGGGTTAATAATTCGATGAATCAGCAGCCTGGAAAACTTGGAATTCGAGAATATGTGTCCATCGCCATTTTAATGGTCGGCTCAAAAGCAACAGAAGATACTCCAACTGTTTTGTTTATTAATGTTCAGAACGCAGCTTGGATGATTCCAGTTCTATCTGCAGGAATCTTTTTTATTCCTCTCTTGTTATTACTAAAGACAATATCTTTATATCAAGGGAAAAACCTTTTTTTTGTTATTCAAAAATTACTTGGAAAATATATTGGTTTTATTGTTTGTCTTGTTATTTTTATCATTACTTTAGTTGGCATTTCGCTCGATTCGAGACTGTATACAAATATCATTAGGGCATTTTATTTTAGAACAACACCCATCTTAGTTCTTTATGCCCTTTTAATGGCCGTTTGCGCCTATGGTGCCAAAAAGGGAATTCAGCATATCGGTTCTGTTGCGTATCTGCTTATTATTTATGCCATAACCGGCTTGTTTTTTGCGTTAGGATTAAGTACTCAAGCTAGTAATGTCAACGCAATTCTGCCTATCTGGGGTCCTGGGAAAATTGAAATATTAAAGAAAAGTTCACAAAGCCTTAGCCTTTTTACAGATTTTTTTCTGCTTACGATGCTCATTCCGTATCTTTCATCAAGTAAGGATTTTCGAAAAGGTACTTGGATTGCCTATATTTACGTCAGTATCCAAATCAGTGTGGCTACACTCTTTTTCATTTGTATGCTTGATCAATCTTTAGGGGGCGTAGGCTATCCGTTTCATACGGCGGTTCGCTATATATCACTTGGAAGTTATATTCCAAATATTGAAATCCTTTTTTTCATTGTTTGGATTGTGTCTGCCTTTATTCGTTTCACAGCCTTTTTGTACATAAATGCCTTGATGTTCGGCCATCTTTTTAAAATTAAAGATTTTGAATTCTTAATTCCATCACTTGCTGCCATTTATTTATTGATAGGGAATATACCGGAATCACAGATTGATGTTGGTCTTAAGTTGGAACACATGGTTCAAGCAGTAGTAGGCCCTTTGTTTGCAGCGATTTCGCTTATTTTATGGCTGTCCGCACTGTTAAAAGGAGAATTTAAACATGAAAAAGACAAAAACAATATGTAGAATTTTGTTACTTTTAGTTATTGTTTTTTCCTTAACAGGCTGTTGGGATCGGGAAGAACTAGAGGATAGATCCTATGTAATTGGGCTCGGACTGGATCGCTCTCCATATAAGGGGAAAATCAAAGTCACAATGTTACTTGCCAATCCTGAAGTAGGGAGCATGCAAGGCGGCGGCGGTTCAACCGAAAAGCCGCGAGAGATTATCTCGTTTGATGCCAGTGATTTCATCGTGGCGAAAGTGACGGCTAATGCGATTATCTCTCGACTGATTAGTTATGATCTATTAAAGATTATTGTTGTTTCTGAGGAACTAGCTAAAGATCCAAATTTTTTTCATATCATTTACGGTGCGGTCTATGATAAAGAAATTCGGATGAATGCTTATTTAGCCGTATCGGAAGAAATGGCTAGTGAGTATTTTTTGAAAAACCGCCCAAAAATGGAAACAAGGCCGCATAAGTATTTCCAATATATGATTGAACATGGGATTGAAAATGGACTCATTCCCGATTCTACTCTTCTTCGTTTTTTTAAAACGAAGGAAAGTGGAACCGATCTCTTTTTAGCGATGAACACAAGTGCGGTAAGGAAAAAGAATCCTAAATTCAAAGGGGAAAATGAATACTATGCCGGTCAGGTGGATGCTACGGGAGAGATGGATGATACCCAATTTATCGGGTCGGCAGTGTTCAGGAATGGTGTGATGATTGGGAAGTTGACCGGACAAGAAACCAGTATCGTCAATACTCTTGATGATACAACTAACATTAATGATTTTTTGCTGAATATACCGAATCCCTTTCCAGGTAAACAGAAATCATTCGCAGCAAGAGTCATGAAAAGAGAAAACAATAAAGTCAAAATGAACCTAAAGGGTCCAGGGCCAAAGATTTTTATCACCCTCCCATTAAAGTTTGAAATTATGTCAAACCCATCAATGGTCGATTTTTCTAAGAAAAAAAACCAAGAAATCATAAAAAAAGAAATAGCCCGCCATTTTAAAATCGAACATGAGAAGATGTTAAGAAAAGTTCAGAGGGAATTTAAAGGTGCACCATTCCCATTGTCCTACAATGCCCGAAAATATTTTGGAACGATTCAGGAATATAAAAAATTTAATTGGAATAAGTCGTATCTAAATGCAGACATTTACGTAAAGGCAGATGTTGAAATTGTCGATTATGGAAGAGTAACAAAGAAGGCGGGGAATTAGATTGAAAATAGTCACTGTCATTGTGTTGCTAGTTATTTCTATTTATACCGCTGGTTTTGCCGTCTCTTTATGGAAGGAGAAACAAAAATTTGGGGCGGCAGCGGTTTTTTTCCTTACCCTGGCTATTCTTGTTCTTCCATTCTTTTCAATTCTTTAATATGAATAATAAGGCTTTCTGACTGATAAAAGGCGTACAGAATCATTGCTGTCCGCCTTTTTTTCTTGATAAGTTAGGGGGAGGTAGTGGGGCTCTGCCCTTTTTTTCCTGCTTTTATCTCCAGTTTTTCACTTAAAAAAGTCGCCCCTAGGACAAGGACACCGCCAAACATCTGAATAAAAGTCATGCTCTCGCTTAAGAAAATCGCAGCAATAATGACGGCGGAAATCGGATCGATATAGCTGAGAACCGCAATTGTTTGCCCTTTTAGTTTTTGAAGCGAAGTAAAATATAAAAAATAACCTAACCCTGTATGTACAATCCCTAAGATCAAGATAAAAATAATGGAGGTTGAGTTTATACCAGCAAAATTTAGATGACTCTGCCACCATACGTAAGGAAGTAGAACCGTCGCCGCGGCCATTAATTGCACTAACGTAGTTTCAAACCCAGACAAATTTTTGATGAATTTATTCATTAACACCACACTTGCATAGAATGCTGCCGCTAAAAGGCCATAGAAAATACCTACTGTATGATTCTGTGAACCGCTTGTACCGCTAGACCCATTATTCACGATTAAAAACAAACCACTCATTGCCATAATGATACAGACAACCTTCACACTCGTCAGCTTTTCTTTCAAAAGCCATGGTGCTAACATCATCACAAAGATCGGTGCAAAGTAATAGCTAATCGTGGCATTGGAAATCGTTGTATACCGGTAAGCCTCAAAAAGAAAGATCCAATTAAATCCAACAGCTGCGCCTGATAACAGCAGTAGAATGGCATTTTCTTTTAATGCTTTTAAAGATGGCTTATGTTTGACTAAGAAACTAGCAAGAAGCAGGAATATACTGCCGATTACTCCTCTTAAAAACGCAATTTCACTTGAAGTCAGATCAATCTTTTTGACAAAAACTCCAATACTCCCAAATATGAGCGTGGCCGTAATGAGTCTCATTTTCCCATTCATACCGATCCCCCCTTGTTATTCTTAATCCAATCATAAAATGAAGGATTTCTCAACCGGTTTTTACTGCAAAAAGAATGAAAATTTAAAATATTATAGCGGGTATATGGTAAAATAAGGTGAGTGGGAATTGAATCTTTAGCATAAGGGGGAGAATTATATGCTTGCACGAATAATATTAGCCGCAGTTATTACTTCAGTAATAGGATTTTTCATTTTGCCATTGTTTTTCAATTCTGGGCCAAATGAGTACTTTTTAGTTGGTTGGGTAGCAAGTACTGTTACTGTACCATTTACTTTTGTAGTTGGAGTTATCTCATCTCTAATCATTGAACATTCCAATAATCGTCAACAAGTATGGGTATCTTACCTAAAACACATTGTTTGTTCATTAATTTGTGTAGCTATATTTTTCATTTATGAGAAATTAAATGGCGGGCAGGCAAATGATTTTTTAATAATCGCATTAATTATTGGCTTTATTTATACAACAATCTTCTTTATATCGGATTATGTTACAAAATACTTTGAAGCAATGTCCCAGAAGGTGTAGGTGACAAATTAGAAGTTAATCATGAATTGTGATATTGGTTGCTTTTTTAACATAAAGTGATGGTAACTATTTGTATAATTAGGAGCGGACATATGAATCTTTCAAAATTTGTTGATGAACTTCCTGTGCCTTCTGTTTTAAAACCTCGTCAGAAAGATCGATTCCATACTTATTATGAAGTGAATATGACGCAGTTCCAGCAATCCCTCCATCGTGACCTGCCTGAAACAACAGTTTGGGGATTTGAAGGTGTGTATCCAGGTCCAACCTTTGAGGTTGAAAGTGGTGAAAAAGTTTTTGTAAAGTGGATCAGCAACTTGCCAGATAAGCATTTGCTGCCGGTCGACCATACAGTTCACGGTGCCCACTTGGGTGTTCCAGAAGTCAGAACGGTCATTCATCTGCACGGTGCAAGCGTTGAGTCGGAAAGCGACGGATATCCGGAAGCTTGGTTCACGAAAGGGTTTGAGCAAGTAGGACCTCATTTTTCAAAGGAGATCTATCGCTATGATAATTTTATGCCAGCCTGCACTCTCTGGTATCATGATCATGTTATCGGGATTACCAGGCTCAATGTGTACGCGGGATTAGCAGGATTTTATCTGATAAGAGATCAACGGGAACGTGAATTAAATTTACCAAGTGGAAAATTTGATATTCCGCTGATTATCCAAGATAAATCCTTTCATCCAGATGGTTCGCTTTCTTATCCGAAACAGCCCAAAAATCCGGTGCATGAATTAGATACCTCTATCATACCTGAATTTTCAGGAGATGCCATCGTGGTGAATGGGAAAGTATGGCCCTATTTCAACGTGGAACCCCGTAAATACCGTTTCCGGCTGTTAAATGGATCGAATACCCGTTTTTACAGGCTTAAGCTGGATTCGGAGCAGCTTCTTTACCATATTGCAACAGATAGTGGATTAATTGAACACCCGATTGGAATCAAAGAAATCCTATTGGCACCTGCAGAACGTGTAGAAGTGATCATTGATTTCACTAATTTTGAAGGAAAAAGAATCGTCATGACAAATGATGCCCCATTTCCGTTTCCAGATGGTGAGCCAGTAGATTCTAATACGGTTGGAAAAGTAATGGAATTTCGAGTGGTTCTGCCGCTTTCAGGCAAGGATACGAGTGAGATTCCGTCTTTCATGGTGCCTTTTCCGAAAAGGAGAGTGCAGACAGCCTCAAAGTTTAGGTTTCTCACCTTAACAAGAAGAATTGATTCATATGGTCGAGAATTAATGCTGCTCAATGATCAAGATTGGGATGCCCCGATAACCGAAAACCCTAAATTAGGACAGACAGAAGTATGGTATCTCCTCAACTTAACAAACGATACACACCCGATTCATCTTCATTTAATCGATTTTCAAGTTATAGATCGCAGAGCTTTTGATGTAGAAAAATATAAACAGACGGGAATTCTCGATTACACCGGCCTTGCAATGCCTCCGACTCCACAAGAAAGAGGGCGGAAGGATACCGTCATCGCCTATTCTAATCAGGTTACTCGGATAATTATGAAATTTGGACCTTACACAGGATTGTATGTATGGCACTGTCATATCTTGGAGCATGAGGATTATGTCATGATGAGACCGTTTAGAGTCCTTCTTTAAAAAGGGAGGATACGCTTCTTTTATCCCCAATCAATTTCTCAGGTACTCCGGAAACCATCAGTAATGTGAATAACATTTCCCTTATTTCATTTGAGATGAATCTTCTGCTATTGTTACAAAAATTTTATCTCGATTTGATTATTATAAACTCGAGATGATTGCTTTTTGAAGCATATGATAGTTGTAAGCAATTCAGTCACAATGCAAATGTTAGGAGAGAGAAAGATGAAGAAAGAGTCGAAAACGAAACAATCCAGTATGGAAATAGGGATTTATACACTAGCTGATTTAGGAGCAGATCCGCAAACAGGGAACAAAATTAGTGCAAGACAGCGGATTGTGGAGATTATTGAAGCGGGGAAAATGGCAGACGAGGCAGGGTTAGACGTATTCGGTGTTGGTGAACACCACCGTCTGGATTATGCAGTTTCAGCGCCGCCGGTTGTGTTGTCGGCCCTATCACAAGTTACAAAGAAAATAAAACTGACAAGTGCTACGACGGTTTTAAATACCGTTGACCCTGTCCGTTTATTCGAGGATTTTGCGACACTCGATCTCGTATCAAATGGTCGGGCTGAAATCATTGCAGGGCGTGGGGCGTTTATCGAATCATTTCCTTTGTTTGGGTACGACTTGAGTCAGTATGATGAATTGTTTGAAGAAAATATTGAGCTTTTTCTGAAGTTGAATGCGTCTGAGAAAATTACCTGGAACGGCCATTTTCGTTCAGGATTAAGTGATGCTGAAATTGCACCGCGGCCAGTGCAAAGTCAAATTCCATTATGGGTTGGGGTTGGAGGCACTCCGGAAAGTGCAGCACGTGCGGGGAGATTAGGTACGGGCTTAGCATTAGCGATACTTGGAGGCGATCCACTCCGGTTTAAGCCACTAGTGGACATTTACCGACAAGCTGCAAGTCAAGCTGGACATAGTCTTGAAGATTTGAAAGTTGGAGTATCAGGCCATACCTTTATTTCGAAAACGACGCAAAAGGCTAAAAACGAATTCTTTCCTTATTATTCAAATTATTGGGGATACCTCAATCCCCAAGGTGGAATGGAGACAAGGATGTCCATAGCTGATTTTGAACACCTGTCAGCGCCAGAAACGGCTTTATTTGTCGGAAGCTCACAACAAATTATTGAAAAAATCCTCCGTCAATACGAGCTTTTCGGGCATCAGCGGTTTATTGCCCAAATGGACATAGGCGGAATGCCATATAAAAAAGTGGCCGAGAACATTGAACGATTAGCAACGGAGGTTGCGCCAGTCATTCGCAGGGAAACGAGCAAGTGATTATAATAAATGTTCAAAATGGATAGTGCTTAGAAAATGGTATAAAAAAGTTAATAAATTTTTCTAATACCGGATAAACGGATGGAGAATGAATTTTGCTGTTCATCTTTCATCGAAAGAATTTGTTCACGTAAATTTAGGCGATAGACACGTCCTTTAATAGTTTGTAAAATACCATTTTTATCATAGTCAATTGTGACAAGTTTTCTCTCAGCCAGTTTTTTTAAAAACATTCAGATTCCTCCCTTCATAAGGAATGGTTCATACAATGCCATTGTAAACTGAACATATTAAGAAATAATGAAGTAGTTGTTAAGGATAGATGTTAAAAAGGTAAACATTTTGGAAATTATGAAATCACAAATCATAGAGGGGTGCGAAGTATGTTTCGCATCCTTAAATAGTAAGTCCCCTTAAATGTATTATGTAAACGTTTTTTTCTTCTTGAGATACCGTTAAAGTATTGTGAAAATTCCGTATACTAATATGCGGCATGGATTAAAAAAATCTATAACTTGATATAATATTGAAAAAGAGCTGGTGGATGGTATGTAAACTATGAAATTAGAAAATGAAGGCTTTCTCAAATAAGTTGTTTAAAATATTGCCATTTTAACGAGGAGCAATTTTATGGAAACTAAAAAGTGGATATTGTCTTTTGGGGTGATATGGACGATTCTTTTTTCCGGCTTGAGTTTCTACTGGGCAATGGGAGGCATGTTTGGTGTTAGATCCCTTGGAGGAGCCATTTATGAAATGGCATTAAACCCAGTGCCATCGTTTGTAAAAATAGTTTGGATAACTGGATTCATCAAATTGCTCGGAGTCGTATGGCTCTTGCTATTGTTAATTAAATGGAGAAATTCTCGGATTCAAACAACCCTCTATTTCATAACAAAGATTTGTGGTCTATTACTTTTCTTATATGGTTTATTTAACTTCATAACAATATCGCTTAGTAAAATCGGTGTTTTAAATTTTGATTTAGATAGGTACGCAACCTTTTGGAGATTAGTCTTTTGGGAGCCTTATTGGATGCTTGGAGGTATATTTTACTTTCTTTCGATTAAAAAAACGAATTAAGGAGATTTTTGTGTGGAAGGAACTATAAAATATACAATCGAACGCCCTGAAGATTTTACGCAATTATTAACCATATATGAAGAATTAGGCTGGAATTCATTACACTTAACCATTAATGATTTGGAAAAAATGTGTACTCAAAGCTGGTATGCTATTTATGCGTTTGATCAACAAAAGTTGGTAGGGATGGGACGCATTATTTCTGATGGTGTAATTACCGGAATTATTTGTGGCGTGTGTGTTCTGCCGAGTTTTCAGTCCAAAGGTATCGGCAAAGAAATGCTGCATCGAATGGTTGCACATTGTGAGCACAATCGCGTCATTCCCCAATTAATGTGTGCAGAAAGCTTGGAATCCTACTATGAATCTGTTGGATTCAAGAAATTTTCTGTGGGAATGACAAGGAATACAAATCGTTAAGAATGGATGTTTAAGTAAAGGGCAGTTTGGAGGGATAAAATGCATCAACTAATTTTTAAGAAATTTGAAGCAACAGATTTCAAGGATTACTTTCAACTAGTATCGAATAAACAAGTTATGGCTCAAATTACCGAACGAGCAATTCCATTAGAAGAGGCTCAAGTAAACTATCAAAAATTAATAAAACGTAATGAAAAATATGAGCTATATGGCTCATATAAAGTCTACAATAGTGTAACCAATGAATTTATTGGGCTTGGACATTTAACATTAAATGAAAACGAAATCGAAGAAGCTGAAATTGGCTATATGATACTACCTGAATATTGGGGTAAAGGATATGGTAGTGAAATTGCAAAAAAACTAATTGAATTATCTAAGCAAACGAAATTGAGCATTCTGAAGGCGATTATTGACCCAGAAAATATCCCCTCTAGAAAAATTTTAATAAAGCAAGGATTTACATCAGAGAAGATTTGTAAAATCGAAGGGCTACCTGGTGAAATTTTAAAAAAGTTATTGAACCACCACAAATTCACAATAACCCAGTATAATCCCAAGTATGCTGAACAGACAGTGGAAATGTGGCGCGATAGTAAGGAACAGGCTATTGGCCAGAAAGAAATTCATAGCTTTGAAAATCACCTATATTTTTTAAAATCTATATTACCTGAACAGTTTCAAATAGATTTAGCGTTAATTGACGAAAAAGTAGTTGGAATGATTGCCTATAATGAAAGGGAAATAAGCCAGCTTTATATTCATAATGATTATCAAGGAATCGGAATAGGTAAAACATTACTAGGCAAAGCAAAAGAACAATCAAGTGGGAGATTAACATTATATACATTTGAAGTAAATGAAAAGGCACAACGATTTTACGAAAAACATGGATTTAAAAAGATTGGCAGCGGACATGAAAATGAAGAGAATTTACCTGATATTCAATATGAATGGATGTCCAAATAAATAAAGTAATCACGTATTAAATCAAATATTGGGGCCAGTAATACCTAGAGGCATTTAGAGGTGATCGGTTTGGTGAAAACAGATAAATAGCCTCCGAAAATTCATAAATACAATTTTAGGAGGCTAATAAAATGAAGTTTAATTTAATTGATAGAGAAAATTGGGATAGAAATCAGTATTTCGAGTATTATTTAAATCAAAAGTGTACGTTTAGCATTTCAGCAAATATAGACATCACAACATTATTAGAACACCTGCGCAACAAGGGGATTAAACTATACCCGAGCTTTATATATATGGTAAGTAAAACAGTAAATTCTCATCCGGAATTTAGAACCTGTTTTAATGATGAGGGAGTTCTGGGGTATTGGGATCAAATGATTCCTAGTTATACAATCTTCCATGATGATAACAAAACATTCTCTAGCATTTGGACTGAGTTCTCAAATGAATTTTGTGTCTTTTATAAAAACTATCAAGAGGATATAAAACAATACGCAGATGTTAAGGGTCTTTTTACGAAAGAAAACGAACCTAAAAATTCCTTTCCTATATCCAGTATTCCATGGGTTAGTTTTACTGGATTTAACCTAAATATTAATAATGATGGCGACTTTTTATTACCTATCATTACAGGGGGAAAATGTTTTAATCTGGAAGATAGAACGTTATTGCCTATTTCATTACAAGTGCATCATGCTGTTTGCGATGGTTATCACGCTAGTACATTTCTAGACGAGTTACAGCATTTATCTAATAATTGCCATAAGTGGCTCACTTGAAAATTGCCAAAGTTGCTGTAGAAGGGACTAAATAACTCATGACCAAGGCTGTAAATATGCTTTCTATACTATGGTTGCTCAATACTGGAAAACGTATGACAGCCAAGCAACTAGCGGAAGAATTAGAGATTAATATCCGCACGGTGTACCGTTATATCGATGCCTTGTGTGCCAGCGGAGTTCCAATTATTTCGGATGCGGGTCATAATGGAGGCTACAGTATGCTCCATGAGTTTACAAAAGCACCGCTATTTTTTGATGTAGACGAGCAAAAAGCGATGGTTCATGCAGCAAGTTTTGCATCAGAGGCAGGGTATCCATTTAGTGAGGCTTTGAATGGGGCAATCACAAAGCTAAAAAAGTATACAAATCCAGAACAATTGGATTATGTTAATCGTCATGAAAAAGGGTTTGATGTGATTCAGCCTCCAGCGAATTCTGAATTGGAATCGCTGCTCCAAGAAATAGAGGAATCGGTAGCAGAAGGTTTAGCACTATTAATGGAGTATCAAAAGGGAAATGAAAGCACACCTCAATCTCGCAGTATTGATCCTTATGGTCTTATTTATTGGAAAGGAAATTGGTATGTCATCGCCTATTGTCACCTCCGCCTTGAAATACGCAGCTTTCGTGTAAATCGGATTGTGAGTCTATCTCGTTCAGGTATTGAATTTGATCGTCCAAAAGATTTTTCAGCACGTTCTTTTTTTCTAAATGGACTTTTGCCTGATTTAGATCAGCCTGAACAGTTGATTTCTATTCATATTGAAGGACATGCGCATGCCCTCGATGATTTGTGTCAGCATTGGTTATTTGGTCATGCACTTACCCGTCGATCGGAAAATCATGCTCATTTTAGGATCGATGAGCAATCGATCAATACTTATGTACCCTACTATCTTCTTCCCTATGGAAGGGCCATAAAGATTCTAGAACCGTTATTTTTAAAAGAGAAAATGGTAACGGTCACTTCAGAATTAGTAAAACATTATCAAAACTTTTAACTTCACTGACCGTATATGTCAGTGAAGTTTGTTTATGATGGAATGGTAGTACAATAATGAGGAGGGATTTTTTTGATGAAGGATCTGAAGTATGTATTTTATATTGGCGGAAGTCCAGAGGAAGTATGGAAGGCATTAATCTCGCCGGAGGGAACAAAACAAATTTATTGTGGAAGCGTGATCCGATCCACCTTTCAAGTTGGAGATCTGTTGGAATACATTGGCCCGGGGGCTGATGGCGATGAAACGGTTCATGTTTATGGGAATGTATTAGAGCATGTCCCAAATCAAGTACTACGTTTTACCCACTTTGCTGGAAAGTCGTACACGAAAGATGATAAACAGGAATTTGAATCTAGAATTTCCTATCTGCTTGAGCCAGTAGGCGCGTGTACGAAGTTAACCTTCATTCATGACCAATGGCAGAAAGGAGATCCTCTTTACGAGAACACTGATGCTGCATGGTGGATGATCCTTAGTAACACAAAGACATTAGTAGAAACAGGCAAAACACTTGATTTAGAATAAAAGTACTTGGTTGTGATGTTAATGAATTCTTGTAAGCAATATTATCGAAGGAAGTAAACCACTCTTAATTCATCATCAAGCTTCTTTTCAAGTTTTTGCAGCGTTGCACGAACGGGCAGAATAGTGAGAAAAGATAAGGAAGGCCGTCTAACGGGATTTTGAGGAGTTACTTGGGAGAGAGAAATGTAAACGATTGCATTTAAATATAAGTATGCGGTAAAATGAGAATAACTCTATTTGGATAGAAAGGATACAGGAGAACACGTATGCCAAAATTTACTTTGTAATGATCAATAAATTGGATAGCATCACCCTCAAAAAACAATGTTTTTTTCTCAGGGGGTAGTATGCCCATTTTTCTCATTACAAAGGAACCAAGCAACCCTGTAGTCTCGATGCGAAAGGAGGTCCTTGTGTAGGATCTCCTTTTTAATTTTTTCAATTTAATTTTATACTGTGCTGCAAGATATCCAAATAGATGCTTGCGTTCCTTTATCTTATTAAGAGGTGAAGGATTTATGTTAAATATAACACTCCACTGGAAACTTTCTCAAATACCAGAACGAGCTGTAAAGAAGCACTGCAAAATGTGTGGCAAATTATCGGTTTTTACGGACACCAATGTGCGAAGGCATAACGCAAACGGAAAAAGCATATACAAATATGCGATTTATAAATGCGAAAAAAATCACACGTGGAACAAAAAGTTAGCTATTTATAAAACGTTCTCAGAGCATGTTGCTGAAATTGAGGAGCAGAAAGAAGAATCTTCAATTATGTCAGCCATTCCAATGACAAGCTTGGCAGAACAAGGAGTAAAGGTGATACACATTGTACTAGATGATGTGAGAGGAAAACATCGAATTGATAAAGTGCTTGCAAACCAAATTGAGGATTGGAGTCGATCACAGATCATAGAAAAGATTGAAAAAGGAACGATTCAATTAAATGAACAAGTCATTAAACCAAGTTCAAGATTGTCAAAGGGAGAACGCATTTCCATTTTCATTTGATGAAAAACATTTAGCAACCGAACTAAACTTTGGTTTTCGGTAGGTTGAATGGCTGTTAAAAGATATAATGCAAGAAACGATTTTAAATTAGCATTAGATTCACCTCAATCAATAGTGTTTACCTAATAAGAATGGAGTATGTGCTTGTTCAACGGGTGCTTTATAAAAGAATAAATATCTTTAGCTTCCGATGAGGGCTCTGATAACAAATCAGGCGAACAGCATCAAGTACTGTTCGCCATTTTGAATCAACGTAATACGGGTTAGCGTCGTTCATTTAGTTTTTCTTGTATCAATTGAATAATCGTTTCATAATATAATAGCCCATGCGGGACAAAAGAATTTGTCCCAACCATTCTATCAATAACTAATTTTTGCCCATTTGGATCAATCTCAAATCCTTTTATGTGTACGTTTTGTTTAGCTCCTGTCCAAAGGTCAATAAAATCAGTAAACTTCAGTTTGATGACACCTGAAACTTCTTCTTCTTGTAAGCTAAATACATCAAAAGCCAGATTCTTTTTATATAAAAATGTGTGTGCAAGTTCATTATCAATTAAGTCCTCATGGTTGACACAATAATTGATGATTCCTAACGGTATAAGCTCTGAAAAAGTAACATCAATTCCTAATTCTTCTTTGATCTCTCTAATGCCATCCAATGCCGATTCATGAGCTAATAAATGTCCTGCTGAGGTAATATCGAACAGATTCGGATGGTCTTTTTTCAGTTCACATCGAAGCTGCAAATAAAGATAATCGATTTCTTCTTCACGGCTAACAATCCAGCAATGAAAAGACTCATGCCATAGTCCGAGTCGGTGGACTTCCTTCCTAGTTGCTACTCCAATAGGATTCCGATTGGTATCAAAAACTCTTACTTGCTCATCTTCCATCATCAGATCTCCTTGTATATAAGTATTCTATATATGTAGAAATTCTATGTATATAGAATACTCTATTCATACTTTTCGTGCAACTATTTTAATTACGCTTTCTAAAAAGAGGGAAATACATCGCTCTTAGAGAAAATATAAAATAGAATACAATCTGGAGGTTAATAAATGGCCAATATTGATAAAAGAAATCGATTGGACGATGAACCTTTTAGCTATCGCGTTACAAAAAATAATACAGTCTTTCTCGATTATTTTGGTAAGCAGATTAAAACATTAAGAGGAAAAGACGCTGAAAAATTTTTTAATAAAATTCAAAATGCCGAAGACAAAGAAGCAGTTCAACTGATCTTGGCGAAAGCGACAGGGAATTTCAAACGGGGAAATGAAAGAAAGTGACCTGAAACATTTGAAGATTTTTAATTATGTGAAACTATTTAACGCAAGAAAACGACTAACTTATATCCCCCCTTGGGTTGTAGAAAATAGAGCCCAGTAAAGTGCTGGGCTTAAGTTGTTTGAATACGTACTTATTGATGAAAAGAAGTTCTTTAATAAATAGACCATAATAATAGAGGTGTTTATTCAATGAAACAGGATACGCTGCGTTTGTATGATTACCATGTTTGGGCGAATAAGCGGGTTTTTAACCACTTAAAAGAATTGCCTAGTGAAGTTTATCAACAGGAAGTAAAAAGTGTGTTTTCAAGTTTGGAACAGGTTGTGATCCATCTTTTTAAAACAGATGTAGTATGGTTGTGTGCGATGTCTGATAAAAACTATGAGGAAATTCAACAAATTATTGGAAAGTATTCTGCGGAGATGGAAAATAAAACACTCGAAGAAATGGAAAGCAAGTATTTGAAATTCTCGGAGCAATATATTGATTTTCTAAGCAGTCATGAGGATTTGAATGCCAATAAGACACTTAAACATCCGGCGTTTGGTCAACTGGAAACACGGATTTCAGAATTGGCCCAGCATGTGGTCAATCACGGCACCTACCATAGGGGAAATATTACGGCTATGCTCCGTCAATTAGGGTATCCTGGCCCATCTACAGACTATATCTTTTACTTATATGAAAAACAGGGAAATCAGAAATAACATGAATCCACCTTTTAATTTTGGACATAAAAAGGCAACGCCCTGAGGGGAGTTGCCTTTCTTTACGGATGCATTCCACACGAAGTTCCATTATGGCCGGAAATATTGCAAAACGGTTCCTTTTCCTTCTGCAGCCTCGGCCTCAGCATAAGCACCATTGATGAAGGTGATTTGCGGCGGAACGTGGCCGCAATCAATGTCGTAAATAATCGGTATGTCGAGTTCATCAACAAGATCTTGGTAAACATCCTCAACCGTATAGTTATTAACCGGTGTATTTGCTGGGCTTCTGCCAAACATCAAGCCTGAGCAATGGTCAAACCAGCCGGCTAATTTCATTTGTACCAATGACCTCCGTAAATCTGCAGTGTTCATTTCGCAGTTCTCCAAATACCAAATAACAGGTTCTCCATTGATATGTTGATTTCTAAATCTTTGAACATCACCAAACGGTGTTCCGATTAGATGTCTGATGATATCAATACATCCACCTAGTAAACGACCTTGTATCTTAACATTACGATTTGAGACTGTTTTCCATTGAGT
Source organism: Neobacillus novalis NBRC 102450 (assembly GCF_001591805.1). Classification (GTDB taxonomy): domain Bacteria; phylum Bacillota; class Bacilli; order Bacillales; family Cytobacillaceae; genus Neobacillus; species Neobacillus novalis. The sequence goes on from NZ_BCVP01000009.1 coordinate 30,275, forward strand.
TTTTTCTGTTAAATGAAAAACACAAGGAGAGGGATCAGCGTGATTCCATTCCTTCTGATATTGATCCGAGGAATGTTGTAGGACAGATTCACCCGTTTCCGTTGATAATACCGACTCCCACATGGCTGTAGTTTCGTCTGAAAATTCTCCTCGTAAATCAATTAAGTTTGTCCCGTGAGCGGTTGCGATACCTGTCTTCAAAGTGATGGCTAAGAGTAAGCCGCTAATATCGGAATAGCCTAATACCCACTTATTTTTAATATTTTCATAGTCAATATGTTCAAGGATCTCCATCAATAACTCGCCGCCCCATGGGGGAATGATGATGTCGGTGTCACTGTCAGCCATCAGCGCATTAAATTCAGCTGCCCGTGTTACCGAAGGTGCAGATTTTGCCTTGTATTGCGACCATACAGTCTCGCCGCAAGTAACTTGAAAACCTTTCTGCTCTAGTCGGCTGCATGCGAGTTTGACGAGTTCGTGTAATTCAGTAGGTACTCCTGAAGAAGGTGCCGTTACCCCTATTGTCGCTCCGTTCTTTAAATGTGGATATGTAATCATGGAAATCCCCTCCTAACCTATTTAGATGATTTTACCAAAAATCATGACCGAAGTTAACCTACTTTCAACAAAAAAAACAGCGGTCTTCTTTATAGAAGAAAACCGCTGTTTTTATGTCTAAACTAACTTGCTTTTAAGGCAGGGAACTCATCTCCGCTAATTGCTGTTCGATGTTCAATGATGTATTGGAGCATGAACATGATTTCTTTTTTATCCACTTCTTCCAAGTGCTTATTTGGGAGCTGGCTAATACGCAAGTAGATTTTTTCTAGAGATTGATAAGCTTTATTTTCCTTATCTTTTTCAAATGTTTTTATTACGTTTTCCAATTGAGCGATAAGGGAAGTTTTGATTCCTTTATTCCCCTTTGCTTGTTGCACTAAAGTAATCGTATTTTCGATTGTTGCAGATGAAATGAATACTTCTAAGGTTTTTGTCTCTGAAACATTATGCACCTTATCAATCGCGCGATATAGAACAGTGTTTTTACCCTCTATATTTACAGTAAGCCCATCTTCATAACGGTTCCAAGTGACACCGTTATCAAGGCTATACTCAATATGCGAAACTCCGATACCTGCGTCTGTTGCTTCCAAGGCAATGGTAACATCATGAAGATAGGACCCGTTTCTGAAGTCGGCATCAGGTAATTTCGCATCCGCTAGTTCAGGGGCTTTGGTATCTTCCGATATTCTTCCTTCCGCTGCAAAATGGATTGGACCATTCATGCTTTTCACGAAATTTACAGTGGCTTGTAAATCCTCAGGTCCTTGAATTGGGTTTTTGCCATATTGACGAATTTTATATTTATCAGTCGCATGTTCGTACATATAATTGTTGACCGTAAGTGAATACGTCTTATTTTTATCAATTGGCGTTCCATCTGGAAGATAGATGTTCACTACTTTGTTTGTTGCACTATTCCAAGTATAAGAGAAACCGCCAATGGAAACGTCCGGTCCATAGGATGAAATTTGAGCATTTAAAATCGGTTCCAATGCAGACCCTGGAATGGTGACACTTACCAAAGTGTTATTAAAGGGCTGGATATTGAAAAGATTCTCCCAAGTAATTTCGCCTTTACCGAGAACATCGCGGATTCCTCCACCGTTCATTAACGCAAAATCAGACTTCATTTCATAGTTCATTCCGTCTGCAATCAAGTTTCCTAGCGCATTGTCACCAATAATACCTTTTATCGGATAGCCGCCATTCATTGGAACGGAGGCAACTCCAACTACTTCATTTAATATTGGCCCGACCATTTCATGATATTTGGCTAAAATGGCACTGACTTCAGGATCGGGAGTTACACCTTGTTGAATAACATCAACAATTTCCGCTTGTTTTTCAACAATATCACCTGTCGCAGGATCAATTTTCAAATCAATGTCGGCAAAAGCTTTACCATATTCCCAGGCTTGGACAATAAGCTTATTGTCTACAATCGCATTAAGTTTCACATGGTTATGGGCAGCAATAATAACATCTACCTCGTCATCTACGCTCTTCGCTAATTTGGCAATTTGACCTGTTGCCGTTTCGCCGCTTTGATCTCCTGGAACATGAGCTAAAACGACAATGGCTTTAATTCCTTGCGCTTTTAGCTCTTCTGTATATTTATTAACCGCTGCTACCTCATCCGTGAAACGAATATCCTGAATACCAGTAGCCATTACCATATTAGGTGTTTCAACCGTGGCTACACCAATAAAGCCTATTTTTACACCACCCACTTCTTTAATGGCATAGGGATCAAATACGAGCTTTCCGGTATCTTTGTATTCCACGTTAGCAGCAACAACTGGAAAGTTCATCCCTTTGTATCCCTTTGTTCCGTTAGGATGGTCTCCGCCATGGATCATCCGGAGGAGTTCTTGTGTACCTTCATCAAATTCGTGGTTACCCACAGTCCCTACATCGAATCCGATCGCATGCATGATTTCAACAGTTGGTTCATCTTGGAGCAAGGCTGAAACTGGAGAACTTCCACCAATCATATCTCCGGAATGGATAATCAGCGTGTTATCTGGATTGGTTGCTTTACGAGCTTTTAAGTAAGTAGCCAAATAATCTGCGCGACCATAATTCTCATTATTAACTGCTCCTGTTACATCAATTTTTCCATGTAAATCGTTTACAGAAAGCAATTTAACAGACACCGTGTCTTCTGCATGCGCACGAATGGAAATACTAGAGAAGATTGGTAGAACCAGCGCAGCAATAACTAGTAAATTAAAAAACCTCTTAAAAAATATGTTTCTCATTATGTCGCTCCTCTTCATTTATGATGACGACCCTATTATAATCTGAGAAATTATCTAGAATATTAAGCTAATGTAAATTTTCAACAAAACAGTTATTCTCTCCTAGAATATTGACCCAAGATTAGTTCCGTAGACCTGCTTCTGGTTCATCCGAAAGGACGGAAACAGATACTAAAGATGTGAACCACGGTCAATAGACAAAACCTCTTAACTATTGGTGCCTGCCCATTTAACTGACCGAGGGTAAGGCATATCTTTTCGAAAGTGTTTAAATAATCCGAAATTTGTCTACACTGTTGGAGAAAATTATTATTTTGAGGTGGTATTTTGAAAAAGTTAGTATTTTTTAGTGTGCTGGGTGTTGTTTTGGCTGCAGGGCTTGGGATTGCATTGTTTTGGAATGATAAAGACGACGCAGGTGATGCCGGTAAAAAACAGGGTTCCTTTCAGCAGGATGCCAATGAGGTAATCAAAAGGGCGGTAGAGGTAGCGGTTTCGGATGATGGGAGTGTCAATGCGAATCACTTGAATATCCCATGGACGATTAACAAAAATGGCAGTTGGATTTTCTTAAGTCAGCGGGAAGGTTCGGTCATTCAAATTGACGGAAATCTTGGCTTAGTAGATGTGCAGAATGTAAAGGTTTCTGAGGATATTTTCCATGAAGGAGAAGGCGGTTTTCTTGGATTCACGTTAGCATCTGATTTTGCGACAACAAAGATGGCATTTGCTTATCATACCTATAAGAAAGACGGTAAGACGCTAAACCGAATCATTTCGCTCAAACTGAAAGACCATACGTGGAAGGAAGAAAAAGTCCTTTTAGATGGGATTCCAGGCGGGATGGTAAATAACGGCGGCCGGATTAAAATTGGCCCTGATGGAATGTTATATGCCACTACAGGTGATGTTGGCCAGTCGAGCAATGCACAAAAACTTGACAGTTTAGCCGGAAAAATTTTAAGAATGAATGTAAATGGCGGTATCCCGGCGGACAACCCATTTAAAAACTCGTATATTTACTCTTATGGTCATCGTAACCCACAGGGATTAGCATGGGATAATGGTAAAAACCTCTATAGTTCAGAACATGGAGAATCAGGTCATGATGAAATTAACCTGATTCAAGCAGGGAAGAACTATGGATGGCCTGTTATTCAAGGGGATGAAGAAGCAAAGGACATGATGAAGCCATTGATTCAATCCGGTTACGAAACTTGGGCGCCATCAGGTATGGCTTTTAATGATGGAAAACTCTTTGTAGCTTCATTAGCTGGCAAGAAAATATTTACCTATGATCTGGCCAATAAACAATTTCAAGAGTTTTACGGAGATGCCGGCAGATTAAGGGATGTGCTGGTAGAGAACAATGAGTTGTATACGATTACCAGTAACCGTGATAAACGCGGGAAACCAACAGTTAAAGATGACCGTTTAATTCATCTTTCATTAACAGAAAAGGCATCTACTAATAAAAAATAATCAAAAGGGTAATCGTCCATAAAAATAGGACGATTACCTTTTTTGCATTACCCGCCGCCAAGGCTCTTTACATACTTGGAAACTGCTTGAATTTCTTCCTTACTCAACGTATCTTTAAAAGGAGGCATCTGGCCTTTCCCATTTGTCACTTGTTTAATGATGGCATCCAGATCCATTTTTGTCTGCTGTAAATTTGGACCATTATGTCCACCCGCTCCTTCTGCACCATGGCAGGCCAAGCAATTGTTTTTATAGACAGTTTCTCCTGCTGCCGTGGTGTTATCTTCTTTTTTGGTTTTATTTTTATCCGCAGCTTGCTGCTTTTCTGTTTTAGCGGCATTATTCTTGACCGGTGATGTATTGATTTTATCCTTAGGAATATCCTTGACAGATCCATATTTGCCCTCTAATGAGAAGGTATAGATTTTATCACCATGTTTTGATCCTGCCAGTGAATTTCCAGCAGCGAAGATGGAGATATACTGCTTTCCATCAACTTCATAGGTGATTGGCGGGGCGTTTGCACCGGCATCCATTTTAAATTCCCATAACTGATCACCCTTAGCGGCATCATAGGCAATAATCCGCCCGTCATTATGCCCGGTAAATACCAGATTTCCTTTAGTTGTTAAAAGACCGCTGTAGGCGATGGCATCCCACTTCTTTTGCCAAACGATTTTATTCGTTTTAATGTCGAGTGCGGTCACGGTGCCGCGGCTTGGGGCCTTTTCTACCGGCTGCCAGACACTGCCGATATACTCTTTCCCTTCTGTAAACCGATCCTTTTCCTCTTCCCCGTAATGGGCATAAGCAAAATAATTGTCATTACCCAATACGTAAAAATACTCTGTGTTCGGGTTATAGGCGGATGGCGGCCAGTTCGCCCCCCCTTGAGGCGACGGTTTGAGGGTCATCGGCTTATCCCAAAATGGTGTAAAGATACTGCCAATCTCACCTTTAAAATCTTTTGGCAGATCACGTTTAGCATCTTCCTCCGTGACTGCCTGCGGTACAAAGGCATCTCCAACTGGAAATGGCTGAGTAGGAGATGTTTTTTGGTTCGCATTTTGCGGGACTGGTTTTTCCTCAATCCCAATCAGCGGCTTCCCAGTTGTCCGATCTAAAATGTAGAGCCACCCAGTTTTCCCGGCCTGGGCCATTCCTTTTTTCATCTGTCCGCCCATCTTTACATCAAATAGAACAACAGGGTTGGACGGATCCATATCCCAAATATCATGGTGGACCTCTTGGAAGTGCCATTTGTATTCGCCTGTATTGACATCAAGGGCTAAAATGGAGTCGGCAAATAAATTATCACCTTCCCTTTTGCTGCCATCCAGGTCTGGGGATGTATTCCCAGTTGAAAAATAAATGAGCCCTAGTTCCGGGTCAATGGCTGGCGTCTGCCAAACTGGCGCACCGCCTGTCAACCAGTTCCTGCTATCCTTCGGCCAGGTTTCGCTTCCTTTTGCTCCTGGAGCGGGCAGCGTATAACTTCGCCAAATTTGTCGGCCTATCTCTGAGTCATAGGCGGCTACATACCCTCTTATTGCATACTCGCCGCCGGCGATACCTGTATAGACTTTTCCATCATAGTAGAGGGGAGCGCTTGTAATGGTATAGCCTTTCTCCCAATCATCCACCCTTGTTTCCCATAACACCTTCCCGGTCTTTTGATCTAAAGCGACCAGCCTTGCATCCAATAATCCTACAAAGACTTTTCCGTCGCCTAATGCCACCCCGCGGGTTGTCCACCCGCAGCAGACCGTGTTTAGCCCTTTAGCAAGCTCGGGGCGATATTCCCAAATCATTTTCCCTGTTTTAGCATCAAGGGCTTGAACTTGGTTGGCTCCAGTAGTAGTGAACATGACTCCATCATAGACAAGTGGAGTCGCCTCACCCGAATATTTAAATTCTAAACCTGAACCTAAGCTTGTGACCCATTCGACTTTTAAATTTTTTACATTTGAAGCTGTGATTTTTTCCAGGGGAGAATATCTGCTATTATGAATATCTCCGCCATTTGTTGTCCAATTCCCAGCTGGAGGTTTGGTCAGTTCATCGGCAGCAAACTTTGGCGCAATCTTGGCTTTGTAGGCCATATGCTGATAAGAACGATAGTCGGTACCAGCCAATTGATCCTTAGGCTTACTATCATCCATCTGCTGTGCGCTGTCCTCTCCCTTGTTTTCCTTTTTTATTTCCGACTTCGCCTCATTTTTCTTAGAAGGTTTTTGGGTAGTGGTACACCCGGAAACAATCAAAAACAATGACGCAATAATAACCCAAACAGACCTTTTCACCTATTCAACACTCCTTTCTATACCTTTTACTGTAATTTGCCCGTATATTGATAAAATACTCGAAATTGAATTCATAGGGATGGCTCGAAAAGTACCATTGTCGGAATTGGTGTAAAGATGTAATAGAAAACTTCGCACTTATGGTACAATCGTAATAGCAAAAATTAATCTTCAAGGAAGGAGCAAGCCTTGTGAGCATTAGATTAAATCATAAAGTCATTCAAGAAATGTGTGGCATGGTCTCCTTCAAACGAGGAGATTATTTTTATCGTTCGGATAAAGTAACTTTTGAAGACTATCAGCCTAATCGTTGTCAAGCAACCGTTATCGGTGAGGAAAAGTTCCATGTAACTATTGCGACGGATGACCACGAAGATATTCTAACGGAATGCAGCTGTCCGAAGCTCGCATCTTTTTCTAAGGATTGTCAGCATATTGCAGCTGTTTTAATAGCAATTTACGACCATCAGCGTCAAGGAACCATTCCATCCACGTCAGCTAATCAGGGACTGACAGAAGGATTAAGGACTCTTTTCTCTGAACCGCCTGTCCGCTCAAGCGGTCACCAGCTTCATTTTGAAAAAAGAAAAGTGCTTGATGTCGAAATTACCTGTAAACCAGTTGCAATCAGCAACGGCCAATACCTATTCGGGATAGAAATGAAGCTAGGGGCAACTAAAGTGGAAAATATCCGCGCTTTTTTGGAGCAAGTGCGAGAAGGAAAACGCTGCTTACTTTCCGCTTCATTCACGTACGACCCCAGTCTGCATTGTTTTCAAAATGAAACAGATGTGGTTATTCAGCAGCTCATCCACGTGATTCGTGATCAAAGGGTATATGGTAACGCTGGGGTGGAGAAGGAAAACCATCAGATACTCCATATTCCGCCAACTACATGGGAACAGCTGCTGCCTTTACTGCTTAATGCACCACAAGTAATGCTGGAATCTAATGGACGAACATTTGCAGGAATGCACTTAACAGATGAATCGCTGCCATTACAGTTTGACTTTATAGAAACGGAAGGAATGGGCTATCAGCTGAAGGTGAACGGCTTTCATCAGCTGATTGTCTTCGAGGCCTATCGGTCTGTTTTATATGAAGGAAAAATAAAGCAGCTGGAAAGCCAGGACTGTAAACGGCTTTTAGACCTGAAACAGATGCTCGCTGCTTCCGAAACCGATCAAATTCCAATTCCCCATGAGCAGCTCCCTTTCTTTTTGGAAAAAGTGGCCCAAGAATTAAAAAAGTTAGGTAAGGTTTCCATCGCTGAAAGCTTAACTAAGCAATGGATGAAGACGCCGTTGTCCGCCAAGCTCTACCTGGATCGTGTCAAGAATCGTCTCTTAGCTGGACTTGAGTTTCACTACGAAAATATCGTTCTTAACCCATTGGAAAGCAGGGAACTCCCGGCAGGCACGATGATGGTTAGGGATGTGGACAAGGAAGAAGAAATCCTCAAGCTAATCGAGGATAGCTCGTTTGCCAAAACAGACGGCGGCTATTATTTGCATAATGAAGAACTGGAGTATGAGTTTTTGTATTATATCGTTCCGAAGCTCCAAAAGCTGGTTCAAATTTATGCAACGACGGCCGTAAGAAATCGAATTTTTAGAGAAAATGCTCGTCCACAGATAAGAGTAAGGGTCAAAAAGGAACGGACCAATTGGCTTGAATTCAAATTTGAAATGGACGGGATTCCGGAAAAACAGATACGCGAGATATTAGAAGCTTTAGAGGAAAAGCGAAAATATTATCGGTTGCCAAATGGCTCGCTGCTCTCGCTCCAGACAAGAGAATTGGAAGAAATTCAGCGTTTTCTTCAGTCACCACATATAGAAAGTAAAGATATCGCAGGCGGTTTAGATTTACCGATTGAAAAGAGTCTTCAACTGCTTGATTCAGTTGATGTGAGGGATGCCTTTAAGCTGGAGGAATCCTTTCGGCAGTTGCTTGATCACCTTTACCATCCCGGCCGTTTGGAGTTCGAGGTGCCCACGAGCTTAGATCCGATACTCAAAAGTTATCAAAAGCTCGGGTTTAAATGGATGAAGACCCTTGCCTACTATGGATTCGGCGGGATATTAGCCGATGATATGGGACTTGGAAAAACGATCCAAAGCATCGCGTTTGTCGTGTCAGTGCTTCCCGATATCCGCAAAAATAAGCAGCCAGTCCTCGTTGTTTGCCCATCATCCGTGACGTATAACTGGCTGAATGAAATCAATAAATTTGCCGGACCCGAGCTACAAGCGGTTGTCATCGATGGAAATAAAGCAGAGAGGTCCAAGCTTTTGAAGGAAGTAACAGACATTGATGTGCTGATCACTTCCTACCCGTTATTACGCAGGGAAATCACCTGGTTTGAGAAACAATCGTTTCATACGGTGTTTTTTGATGAGGCCCAAGCATTTAAAAATCCTTTGACGCAGACCGCTCGGGCGGCGAAGAAGCTCCAGGCCGTTCATCGTTTCGCGCTTACGGGTACACCGGTGGAGAATTCATCAGAGGAGCTGTGGTCGATTTTTCACGTTGTCTTTCCTGAATTGTTCCGCGGCTTAAAGGAATTTAGTAAGCTTTCAAGGAAAAACATTGCCCGAAGAATCCGTCCCTTTTTACTTCGCAGGTTGAAGGAGGATGTGCTTGCAGAACTTCCTGAAAAAATTGAGTCGCAGGAATCAGTGGAGCTGTTTCCCGAACAAAAGAAGCTGTATGCGGCTTATTTGGCGAAGTTGAGGCATGACACGTTGAAGCACCTCGACAAAGATACGATTCGGAAAAATCGAATCAAAATTTTAGCTGGTTTGACGCGGCTTCGGCAGATTTGCTGCCATCCTGGCTTGTTTGTCGATGGTTATAAAGGAAGCTCAGCGAAATTTGAACAGCTCTTGCAGATCGTCGATGAATCAAAGATTGCTGGAAGAAGGGTGTTAATTTTTTCCCAGTTCACGAAAATGCTTGAGCTCATTGGCAGGGCGTTAACAGCGAAAGGACTGCCCTTCTTTTACCTTGATGGAACAACACCCGCAGAAGAACGGGTGGAAATCTGTGACCGATTTAATCAGGGAGAGCGCGATTTATTCCTAATTTCATTGAAAGCTGGCGGAACGGGCCTGAATCTGATGAGTGCGGATACCGTGATATTATATGACACTTGGTGGAATCCAGCAGTCGAAGAACAAGCGGCCGACCGGGCCCACCGGATGGGGCAGAAAAATGTCGTTCAGGTTATCAAGCTTGTTGCCCGCGGAACCATCGAAGAAAAAATGAATGAACTTCAAGATAAAAAGCGCCATCTCATTGAAGAAATCATCGATTCTGAGGAGAAAATAAATTCTACTCTTACCGAGGATGATATTAAGGAAATATTGATGATTTGACAATCGGCAGGGTGAGCCCTCTATAAACGCCTAACGTGAAGAAAATCTTTGGATGAGGTGAGCGGAGTAAATGGTTAATTCGATTATTTTATTTATTTTTGCAGGATTAGCGGAAATTGGCGGCGGTTACCTAGTTTGGTTATGGCTGCGGGAAGACAAATCATTTTGGTATGGAATAATCGGCAGCATCATCCTCATTTTGTATGGAATCATCCCAACCCTTCAAAAATTCCCGACCTTCGGAAGGGTGTATGCTGCCTATGGGGGTGTATTTATTATTCTTGCTGTATTGTGGGGCTGGGCCGTTGACAAAAAGTCCCCTGATACATACGACTGGATTGGCGCCTTTATTTGTTTAATTGGTGTCTCAGTCATGCTATGGGCGCCACGGCATTGATTTCCTTAATTTAGGGAATTAATGTCGTGGGGGGGACAGAGAGTTTGTTGGTAAAAGGTTAGTTCAATTATAATTGTGCCCGTGGATCGTGAAAATGAGTCCATACGGTAATAAAAAAGAATAATTAGGCCCGTGGAGAATCCAGAGTGCCCGTTCCCTCAGAAAATGGGGGTCGATGGGCACTGTGAACGATCCAGAGTGCCCGTCCTCTCAGAAAATGGGGGTCAAGGAGCACTGTGATGCTTTTCAAAATAAAACTGGTTTCCTGCCACTTTGAATAAACTTAGAGGAATTTTTGCGGCGAGCATCGAAAGAATAGTAAGTATGCTTATCTCTGTTTTACTTTTTCGTGAGGGGGAGCTCGGTATTGAATAAAAAGAAAATAAATATGGTAGTCGCAATAATGGTAACCATCACGATCCTAACAGTTGGGGTTATTAGGATCACTCAAATAAAAAATAATTACCAAGCGAACAAACTCACATTAGAATCGTGCGTAGATAATGGAGGCACCGCGGTGGTCGGGCAAAAGTATTTCTGGTCACTTACATCAGCTGCGTGTGAAGAAAATTAACCCAAATTTAAACATTAAATCCAAAATCTTTTATTTCAGGTAACGAGCGTTTTTAGAAAAAACGAATAATAAAGTGAAGAATGGCTTGGAGAAATACTCCGAGCCATTCTTCATGCAAAATATACTGCGAAACCCTTTAGAGACAGTAAGTTAACAACGATTTAGCTAATCTGAAATTTCCTTTTTTATCAAGTAGGCAAAAAATAAACACTTCCCTCCAAGTACTGGCTCCGCCTTCGCCAAATACCATGATAGCCACGCATGCTATCCCCACTACTATTTACTATAACTCCCGATTATTAATAAAATATGAATTAGATATTACTCATTCGTTAAATTGAGAGTTACCTTTTTAAAACTTTTCTTAAAGCCCATTCGTTTAACAAGCTGAGGTGAGAATTTTGATTTCCGATCGTGACTTAGTTATTGAAATTAAAGCAGGCAGTCATTCTGCGATGGAAGTGCTTGTGAAACGCTATTATCAACCAATATATTCATTCATTTATCGAAAAACCGGTAATAAAGACACCGCCTACGACCTTACGCAAGAGGTCTTCATGAAAATGTTGAAACGAATTCATACCTTCCAGGAAAAAGCCCAATTCAAAACGTGGCTTTACACAGTTGCGGTTAATCATTGCACAGATTATTTCCGCTCCAAAACATATCAAGTATCAAAGATGACAGAGGAATTAGATGAGCAGCATTCCCAAGATTCAGCCGGTGTTCCTTATATATTTGAAAAACAAGAAAAGCGCCGGGAAATCAAGAATGCCATTTACTCACTTCCAGATTATCAGAGTGACACTATTATTTTGAAGTATTTTCACGACTTAAAAATTAAAGAAATCGCGCAGATTATGGAGACTAGCGAATCTACCGTGAAATCAAGGCTTCGTCAAGGAATGGAAAAATTAAAGGGACTTTTAAAAAGAGGTGATGACATTGATAAAGCCAAATGATCAGGAACTGGAAGAATGGTTAAACGAATTTACGATTGAATATCCAAGCGAAGAAAAAATTGAACAAACCATAGCAATGCTGCACCACTATGTGCCGAAAAAGAAGAAAGTCCATTTGTTTCGACAGGTCTATAAAGAATTGCTCGGTGTATCTCGTGTTTTCTGGATGACCAATTTGATTTATTTAGCAGCGGGGATAGGATTCATTTTCATAGGCGGCGGAAATCCCTATATAACTTTATTTCTCCTTGCACCCTTGCCGGTATTAATCAGTTTAATTGATGTTTTCCGCGGCAGGGATGAAGGAATGATTGAACTGGAATTATCGTTTAAGCATTCTCCGTCACAATTAATACTTTCGAAATTAGCGACAATTGGTTTGTTTAATCTTGTATGTAATGTGCTTTTAATTGCGGTGATCCATATTTTCACAGAGCACATCCTATTAAGTTCGCTGCTGAAATATTGGGTAGTACCATATATGGTTTCAATCTCACTCTGTTTATTTTTATCAATCAAATTTAGAGCTGTATTTGCAGCACCGATTTCGATTGCAATTTTGTTCTCACTGGGCATGGCTATTAGTCAAATGGCACAGGTATATGAAGCAGTCCCCACTGGAATGTTCCTGTTTCTTTTTATGGCCGCACTTTTTGTTCTTGGATTAGAGGTAAAAATGATTTACAAAGGAGCCTATCATGAATTTAGCGATTGAACACGTAACGAAAAAATACGGTAACCATCATGCAATCGATGACATTTCCTGCGAGTTTTCGAACGGTGTGTATGGAATCTTGGGAGCGAATGGTTCTGGAAAAACAACGTTGATGAGAATGCTGGCCACCGTTACAACACCAACAGCAGGCATCATCCGGGTCAATGGAAAAAACATTCTCTCACTTGGCGATGATTACCGCGATATGATTGGCTATCTCCCGCAGCATATCGGACTTTATAAAAATTTCACAGCGGATAAATTTTTGCATTACATTGCTGCCTTAAAAGGCTTATCTAAGAAGGAGGCAGCTTTAAAAATTGAAGAGTTATTGGACTTAGTCAATCTTATGGATGTTCGCAAAAAGAAGGTCGGGACTTTTTCAGGCGGGATGAAACAGCGCATCGGTATTGCCCAGGCGTTATTGAATGACCCCAAAATCCTAATTGTCGATGAACCGACAGCGGGCCTTGACCCGAAGGAACGCATTCGTTTCCGCAACCTGCTTTCATCCATCAGCGGCGAAAGAATTGTATTATTGTCTACTCATATTGTGTCAGACATCGAATTCATTGCCAAAGAGGTGTTAATTTTAAAAAATGGCCGGCTGCTTCATAAACGGAACCCACAAGAATTACTCCATGAGATAGCTGGAAAGGTGTGGCTTGTAACAACAGCCGAATCGGAAATACCGCGATATCAGGATATGTTTAAGGTAGGTAATATTGTCCGAAGTGAAAGCAGAGTGGAGCTGCGCATCATTAGTGATGATCGACCATCTCTAGCTGCCATCTTAACAACCCCTAATTTGGAAGATTTATATTTATACTTTTTCGAGGAGGATTTCGATGCTGGGCCTGTTAAAGTTTGAGCTTTACAAAATTTATAAACAAAAAAGCATTTATATCCTATTTGCTTTGCTCATAGCGATTATTAGTACTGGCGGTTGGATTGACCGCAGTAGCGAGAAGGTTATTTACCAGGGATATCAGAAATGGGAAGGGAAATTAACTGCTGAAAAAATCAATAAATTAGATAGAATAAGAGAGGATGGAAATAAAAAATCGGATACTGGACAAGAGTTTACCTTTAAAGAGCACCTTTTGTACAGTATTTCCATGGTTATTTTTCAACAAACAAATTTTACAGAGGAGCGGAACAAGGAAATTACACAGTTGAAGGAAAAAATCCAGCAAACACCGCTCAGTTATAAAAAGAGACAGGATGAGTTGAAAAAAGACATGCTTTCAAGCATTGATACCTCTGATTTTTATTATCCAAAAGGGCCAGCAATAATGTTGGACATGATTTATACATTTGGATTTGTGATAACGGCTTTTATGACGATTATCGGAATTGGGCCGATTTTTTCAAAGGAATACAGTTCGGGAATGGATCAGTTTTTACTAAGTTCAAAATATGGACGTTCAAAAGCGGTAACTGCCAAAATACTAGCTTCTCTGTTGTTCATTCTATCAGTCATCGCTATGTGGAGCCTATATAGCGTTGCAAGGTCTGCCTATTCATTTGGCCTGCATGGCTGGAAATCTTCTATTCAATCGGTTATCCAATTTCTTGAGTCTCCATATCCATTTTCATTGTCGAGTGCCTTTACATTGATGATGATGATTCATGTGATTGCCGCCCTCGCCTTTGGGGTATTGGTGGTATTTATTTCGGCGGTGAGCAAAAAGGTTATCGTTTCGGTGCTTACAAGCGGAGTAATTTTTGGCCTTCCTCTCGTATTGGATACCGTGCTTGATTATGGAGGGACGAAAAAAGTTTGGGTTGACCGGTTCATATCCTTTTCCATCTATCAATTTATGAAAGTAAAAGAATTATTTGTAGGCTTTCGAACGTATAACTTTTTCGGATACCCTGTACTACAGCCGATTTTAGCTGTAATCCTCTCGTTTTTAACGATTATTTTATTTTGGTTTATAACCCAATGGATTATGAAGAAAAAACAAATTACAGTATAAAGCCCCTGATACTAAAATCAATCGCGTTGTCATTCCTTTTTTCTTGGACTTTTCCATTCGAGAGTTTAAGGTATAATGATGTTAAAATATATTCAATGTTGGTTATAACGACTTAGTTATAGAGACCATTTTTGAAAACATAAAATAGGTGTGAGAAAGTATGAATTTCAATCAAGAGGATTTGACTAAATCAAAAAAGCCCTTATACATTATTGTTTACGATAAGCTTTTTAAGCTGATTATGGAGGGGACATTTCCTCCAGATAGCAGGCTGCCAACAGAACCCGAACTTGCTAAAAAGTTGGGGGTAAGCAGAATGACGCTGAGACAGGCTTTGGCTCTTTTGCAAGATGATGGATTGGTCAGAAATGTCCATGGGAAAGGGAATTTTATTACAAAGTCGCATCAAAACCATCAAACAGTTGGCCTTGAGAAAGTAGGAAACCCGCTTTATAAATGTCATTCGGAAACGATTGATGAAGTAGAACTTAATTTCAGGATTGATCTTGTCAGTGATTATGCTGAGGAAGTATTAAAGAAA
The DNA here is from genome assembly GCF_001591805.1 of Neobacillus novalis NBRC 102450. Lineage (GTDB taxonomy): Bacteria > Bacillota > Bacilli > Bacillales > Cytobacillaceae > Neobacillus > Neobacillus novalis. The sequence goes on from NZ_BCVP01000009.1 coordinate 45,439, forward strand.
AAAATGGCGGCCGTGGTGGCATTGGAACGATGGTATAAAAGTGGGGATAAAGTGGTCGCCTATGCTCTTACTATGATGGCAGTTGAAACTGTAACAGAATTAAATCTAGACCTTCAAAATAAAGAAGAGTTATTAACAATGCTTGAAGAAAAAGTATATGATCTTGCTAATTCGTCAACCATTGAAATCAAACGTTCCATTGCCGTGAATAAAACGTTACAAAAATATCAACTTTTCAAGGGAGAAGAATGCGATTTGATTCTGGAAAGCGTCTATATTAGCGACCAATATCCCGTGGTTTATAACAAATACTATATCCCTAAAGAGTTCAGTCAAATCAGAATTAATGCTGCTAAATAAATTGAACCAGTCAAACAGTGCCATTTCCTAAAAGCACTGTTTTTTTTGTTTCAAAAAAAAGAAAAAACTAACAAAAATAACTTGTTGTTAACTGAACTTTTGTGTGTTATTATTTTGTTGTATAAATAGTAGACAACTTTTTATACAACTATACAGCATTGTTAAGTATTCCGTTATTTTTTTTTGTAGTAATTGAAAGCGGAAACAAGTTTAAAATCTATTTAATCAAAAGGAGAGATTGATCATGAGTATATCGGAATTAAGAGAAACACCTCATATTAAACCTAATGGAGTAGAGATTGCCGAAACAATTCTATTACCGGGAGATCCATTGCGGGCAAAATTTATCGCAGAAACCTATTTGGAAGATGTGGTTCAGTTCAATGATGTCCGTAATATGTATGGTTACACGGGTACATTCAAAGGTAAAAGAATTTCTGTCATGGGAACGGGCATGGGGACACCAAGTATGAGTTTGTATTCATGGGAGCTCATTCATATATTTGGCGTGAAAAATTTAATTCGCATTGGGTCATGTGGCGCGATTCAAGATCAATTGAACTTGTATGATATCGTCTTTGCCATGGGAGCATCAACTGATTCTAACTATGTACAGCAATACAATCTTCCTGGCCAGTATTCGAATATTGCTTCGTTTTCACTATTAGAAAAAGCGAAGAAAGTGGCGGACGAAAAAGGCCTTCCTGTTCATGTTGGCAATGTGCTTTCGAGTGATTTCTTTTATAATGCCGATCAAACAGCATTGGAAAAATGGAGTAAGATGGGCATTTTATGTGCCGAAATGGAAACAGCTGGACTTTATATGAATGCTGCTCATGCCGGAGTAAATGCATTGACCATTCTAACAGTAAGTGATCATATTTTTAGACATGAACAAACAACAACGGAAGAAAGACAAACTGCGTTTACAAATATGATGGAAATTGCCTTGGAGCTTGCTTAGGTAAATCACATCTTTGTATGGAAAAGAGGAAGAGCGGCGCAAAGGTAAATCACTATTACCAATTATTATGTTTATACTTTCGGTAAGTGAAGCCTAGCCCTGCTCACACCGCCTTTATTAGCTGACTGCGGTTAGTTCTCTTTATTTATTTTCCATGATAGATGGTGGCGTGGAACGCAATATTAGTTTTATATGGAATCTTAGAACTGTGGCAATGGAGAGGGGAAGTGTAGCAGATGGCTACCTTTAGTATGAATGAGGCAGAAGCACAAGACGTTACGATAAAAAAGGCTGTCCCGGTTTTATTATTTTTGTTTGTTTTATGCTTGGTAATCGACAATTCATTTAAAATTATTTCTGTAGATATGGCTAAAGACTTTGGCATTTCTGCGACAACAGTTAGTTGGCAATCCACTTTGGCTGGTCTTGTCATTGGCATTGGAGCCGTCGTCTATGCTGCTTTGGCTGACTCCATCAGTATTAGAAGACTTTTGAGCATAGGTATCATCTTAATTTGTGCCGGTTCATTAATGGGCTATCTGTTTCAACATTCATTTACGCTTGTGGTAATAGCACGTATCATCCAAACAGCTGGGCTGGCTTCAGCAGAAACATTATACGTAATTTATGTTACGAAACATTTACCGCAAAATGAACAGAAGAAATTTTTGGGATTCAGTACGAGCAGTTACGCCCTATCGCTTGTTATTGGTTCATTGGCAGGCGGGTTTATTTCGACGTATTTACATTGGACAAGTCTATTTTTAGTAGCCCTTATCACTATCGTTCTTCTTCCTTTTATCTTAAAATATCTTCCGAAGGAAAACGGAAAAGGCGGATATGTTGATGTTATTGGCTTGTTCCTTGTTGGTGTCATCGCTGCGTTTCTAATGTTGTATATTTCAAACTTCAATTGGCTTTATTTACTAGTGTTTATTGTGGCAATATTGCTATTCCTTGCTTATATCAGCAAGAATTCAAAGTCATTTATAGATATTGCCTTCTTTAAAAACAAGCGTTTTGTATCAATTCTTGCTGTAGCTTTTGTCATTTACTCAGTTCAATTAGCGTATATTTTCCTGTTTCCATTTTTGCTTGAAAACATTTATGGCTTGAAGCTGGATACGATTTCGTTATTATTAATTCCTGCCTATGTTTTATCAGCAACTGTTGGAGCACTTTCGGGAAAAATTGCACAATTTCTCGGAAGTAAGCAATCTATTATTTTTGCCATGGCTGGCATTACTGTTAGTGTATTATTAGGTGGCTTTTTTGTCCAAAGCTCGGTGGTTGTGTTCGTAATTTCGATGATTTTATTCTCCAGTTCATTTGCACTCATGTATGCACCGATGATCGATTCATGTGTAAGTACAATTTCGAAGGAACATTCCGGTACAGCGGTTGGATTTTATAATCTTGTTTTGAATGTTGCTGCATCGATCGGGATTGCCTATACAGCTGCGATGATGGATTCATCCTCTATGAAAAACAATTTTTTGGGATATATTCATCTTGCAAATGCATCTTTATATAGCAATATCCTTTTAATTCTATCATTAATCTCAGTTTTTAGTTTAGTTGTTTACTGGGGATTAGTTGGACGAAAGAAATAGGATAAAAACTTTATATGTTGTTGTTCAATCAGAACTCTGAGACGAAAAGTCTAGGGTTCTTTTTTTGCCGGATAATCAAACTGGTGTTACTATCCTTAAATGGCTCTGACAAACATTTTTTTAATGTAGTATAATAGTAGAAATATTATGATTTTTAGCTAGAATCTATTACCAGTAACAGCTAAAATGAGAACAAGCTTTTTGTGGAAGGTGGAAAGCGGATGCAACTTTATTTTTACAACGATGGGTTTAGAAATGCGATTGAACAATATACATTAACAGCGGAACAACTTCGTTTTACAGGGCCACCAGTTAACAGCGTGAAGCTCTCTAATGAAGATTCAAATCGGGATTCAATCTTAGCTATCGAGGAGGATGAACTGGTTACATTTTTCGTTCTCCATCGAAATGAGGGAGTAAAACCGTATTCAAATAATTATAGCGCTATTTTGTTAAGGGCTTTTTCAACAGATTTTCGTCATCAAGGTAAAGGGTTTGCCCACCAAGCATTAATGTTATTGCCCGATTTTGTTAAGGAGCATTATCGAGGAATAAATGAAATTGTATTAGCTGTAAACCTTCAAAATGATGCAGCACAAAGCTTATATCAAAAATGTGGATATGTCGATGAGGGTGAACGAAGGATGGGAGAAAAAGGCGAGCTTATCATAATGAGTTACTATTTATAATCTTTGCTGAAGACTTGCTATAGGGTAGCTTGGGTACCGAATTTTAAGAAGAGACAAATAAGAATGGTTCAAAAACCACCCATTTGGCTGGGACAACGAACAATTCAAATTACAATTCGATTAGATACATATAACACTAGATAGGGAGATTTGTTGATGTTAGCTTCATTTATTCATGGATTAATTCTTGCATTTGGACTCATTCTTCCTCTTGGGGTTCAGAATGTTTTTGTTTTTAATCAAGGGGCATTACAACCACGGTTTTTAAAAGCGTTACCTGTTGTGATTACCGCTGCATTGTGTGATACCCTTTTGATCTTGGTGGCTGTTTTAGGGGTTTCCTTCATCATTCTCGGTTCATTTTGGATTAAGACGATTTTGATTGTGGGCGGGGGCATCTTTTTAATCTATATGGGCTGGATTTCTTGGAATAGTAAACCAAGTAAGGATAAAGAAGAAGTGGCAAAGAAGTTTTCTTTTAAAAAACAAGTATTGTTTGCTGCGTCAGTTTCCTTGCTGAACCCTCATGCAATCATGGACACGATAGGGGTCATTGGGACAAGTTCGTTGAAATACCAAGGGGAAGAAAAAGTCATATTTGCGGTTACCTGTATTTTGGTTTCCTGGCTCTGGTTTTTGGGGCTTGCCCTAGTAGGTCGGATAAGTGGAAAATTGGATCAATCCGGGAGATTTATGTTGGTATTGAATAAACTATCTGCCTTAGTTATGTGGGGAGCGGCTATTTACCTTGTATTTTCTTTATTTAAAAATTAGGACGACGAAAGGAATTTTTGTAATTTAGAAAAAGGGGGAGACATTTTGGAAGATATTCAAATGGTAGAACTAGATACTAAAATCTTAGAAGGAATGGGTAGTTATTGTCTTCGAAGCAAAGTGGGTTAAGCGTTTGTATTGGGTGATTTTTTGGATTATTTTAGGAGCAATTTTATGTATTGGAGCAACAATCCAGAGCTATTTGTAAGCCAATCCGCTAACCAAACGATATCAGAAGCGGAAAAAGCAATGGGGAAAATTCGCTCCGAAAAATTAAAAAGAATCGCTGAAATGATTAACGGGTTCCGTTTCCTATCGCAAAACGTAAATTTACAGTTGAAATTGTATAGTAAAATGTATATCAAATTGCACCACAATCTGTGCTGTGGTGCTTTCTGTTTGCAATAATAAAATAGCTCAGTTACATATGAGCTATTCCTTTACGGATTCTCTTTTGGGATGTTTCTCCACAAAAGCTGAATTACTTAACTTAAAGCACGTTTTTTATCTTTTAATCTGTCATATATTTGTTAACTAATCCATAACATCTTTCTTTTGTTGATTCGTATAAGGATATATACATTGCAACATTTTCAAAAGTTCCCCCGTTATACTTTAGTCTTTCATCGTTTGCTTTTTTTTCTTTCTGTTCTATCCATTTAATTTGTTCAGTTTTTAAATCCTTCATTGTCTCTGGAGATAACTCTTTTTTTAGTAAGGCATAAATCTCATTTAATTCATTGTCATACATTTCGTAAGAAATCCCATAATAGTTTTTCATTGCATTTGTTACGCCTTTATCTGAATCCTTCTTTTCTGGTAAAGCATCCAGTTCTTTTTGGATGTTGTCTAATCTTTCTAGGAACACGTTTCTTCTTCCCTTAATTTTGGTTTCAGCATTTGTTGTATTTTCTTCCTGAATATTTTCATTTTCCTTTATTTTATTTGTTGTATCTATCGAAACTTTTTTGCCGATTGATGTTCCATCTGAATGATTATTACTGCTATTATCGGATTTCGCTGTACTATCGGTGGATGAATCATTTGATTCAGAAGAACCATCTGTACTTTGAGATATATGATCAGAACCTGAATCATTATTGATTGATGCAGCATCTTCAGATGAATTGCTACAAGCAGACATTCCGACTAATAAAACAGCTAATAAAGCCACAACGATAAAAATGTTACTTTTCTTCACTTTTACATCTCCAATCATTTCTTGTAATAAATATCTCGCACTATATTAACATTTTAACATAAATTTTCCACTTTCCTTTAATAGAAAAAGTCCGCTAATATCCAGCAAGCTATCTTAAGTAAATAAGTTTAACTCAACGCAAATTCTTGAGGGAAGGATCTAATCGAAACCAGAGCATTAAAAGAAGGACTAATAAAAGAAAGGAAAAAATAAGCCAACATAGTTGTAAGGCTTATTTTTTCCAAGTTCTTTTTAATAAAAATGGCGCCGTGCAAATTACTCCAATTATGTATAGACCAGCTGAAATATAAGCAGGTAATAAGTGAACAAAATCAGTATAGCCAATAATAAAATGTGTGATAATCCCGGATAAAAATGCTGGAATGGCACCGATTGTGAATGTCCACCAGATCCATCTTTCTCCTTCGCGCATTCCCCATAAGGCAAGCATTAATACGAGTAGGCCCACACTTAGCAGGGCACTGCCAAACCCGGCCCGGTCATGTGCAATCACAGGGATTAATCGTTCATTAAATTCACTTAGCGCTTCCGGAGTAAGACATAAATAAGTAAGATCGGTTGGAACAAATATAGTTGATGCACCAACGACTGAGATTACAATTCCGCCAATCATTAAAGCAAACCCTAAAAGGATAAACGATAATTGCCCAATTAAGCTCAACTTCCAATCTTTATGATTGAAAAGGTTGATGCTTGATGGTGCTGCTTTCGCATTTTTGGATTTTGTATATCCAAAAATAAATAACGGTAATAAAATAAGCCAAAACAATCCATGGAGCCAATCGAAATAACCATAGCCGATAAATAATAAAATTCCAAGGAAACCAATCATCCCTGCGATATTGACTGCTTTTCGTGCCCAATGAAGGCCATACCTGATTCCGTGCCTCGAAAGCTGCATATAGATGATTCCACCTGAAATCATCGTCCCTGAAAGAGTCATCCGATCATGCGCCATAAAGTATAGAATGGCAGGGTTGAAATCTAAGATATCTGTTCTCATTATCCCTAAAAAGGATTCATCATAAGGAAGGATAATGGCGGTCATACTAAAAAACAATGCGATGAACCCAGCCACAGTAATGGCCAAACCAAACAGCCAATACCAAAGCCATCCTTTAGTCATCACGGGTTCCTTCGGGAGTCTGTTGCTGTATGCCTAATTAATCCGCTTTGGCAGACCAGGTCCCGCAAATACATAATCAAAGCCTAACATGACAAGCGAAGCTCCGTTTTCCAATAATTTAATTCCATCTACTGGCTCTCTTACCCCACCTGAAGTGATTATCGGCAAGTCATCACCGAACATTCGCCTTATGACAGCGAGCATTTCGATTATCCTATCAGGCGAGTGCGCTCCATCAAGGAGTATCCCACTTGGATCATAGTTTTTCAGCTTATCAATATTCGTCTTATTTTCTGTTGAAAAAGCAAATATAACGGGCTTTCTTAACTTTTCTTGGAACTGTTTATATTGATCAGCTGTGTCAAAAGCATGGCTGTCCAGAATAAATCCATCACTAAAAGGAAGGAGTTCTTCACAAATCTCAGTTATTTCCTGAAAAGTTCCCACCACCCTGATAAAAAATGGTACCTTCTTTTTTCTTAGAGAGTGTAGTTGTTTCTTAACTGTTGATAGCTTTATAGATAAGTCGGAAAATCCCCTTATCTTTTCCTGTTTTTGATCAATGGAGAGTTTTTCCTTCCTTGCTGAACCTTGTATGGATACTGGGCCAATCTCAATGAAGCCAAATCCAAGGTTTTGAAAAGCTTTCAGTCCAGATAATTGGGGATCGATTTTTCCGCTTAATCCAACAGGAGTGGTAAACTGAACACCGAATAATTGTTTTTTGAGATTATTAGAAGGTGCCATATGTCCAAGAAATTCTATCCATGCTTCCCCTATTGATGTAGAAGACAGCATACTCATCCCACGATGAATAAACTCTCGGCTAAAGGAGGGTGGCAGCTTATGAAGAATCGGCTTGAATATGGTATGATACGACCAATCTGGCAAGGCTGTTTCCCCTCGTTTCTTGAAATTAACACATTTGTGCTAAAGGTTTATTTCCTTTCATTTTACAATATTTCTAAACGATATGGGGTAAAGGATTCAGATTCCACTTAAACGTTTATTTTGATGATGAGGAGCAGTTTTGTTTGCACCGCAACCTGTGATGTCTATTGTTTGCAAAAAAAATACCCAGTCTGATATAAACTGAGCAATTCACAGTATTAATAATTGCAACCTATTGAACGCCAAGCTACGCCAGGAACGCATGTATAACCTGACCTTATGTCCCTTTAGGAGAGTTTAAAAATGATAGAGAATGTACAAAACATGGTTAATAGAAAAACGAAAATTATATAGGTGACCAGGCTCCGTCTAAATGCAGCAAGCGAAATGCCAGAAGTTTGCGTAAAATGGGCAGCTGTTAATCCAGACAAAATGCCCATGATAACAAACCAAGGCTCATAAAACAAAAGATCCCATAACGCCAGGCTGTGGACATCAAGTGAAATCCAGCCAGTGAAATGAATGGTAATGACACCTGCTAGAAGAAGGGCTTTTGTAATGATACCGCTGATTCCATGTGCAATTAAATAAGCAGTACAGGCAAGTGTAGGGATTAATATGATGAGACGGTGGATGCTTCGTCTTCCTATTACCGGTACCCATGTCGGGACTATCCTTCCCCATGGCTTGACAAGGGCAATTAAGATGAACCCGCAGGTCATAATCAAAACGCCAGCCATATAACTTCCCATGTACACCCCTTTAGGATCTTCAAATTGTCCCGGAAGACCTAAAGTTCCACCGGCGGCTTGATAAAATCGAACAAAAACGGCATACATGACAGCCCAAATGCAACCGAGGTAAGCTGGCCAGACAGCATTCTTCGTCAAACGTTCAAAGGCATTAAACCTTTCCGATTGAGCATTTAAATTGTTTGTTTTTTCATTCATGTTCACACATTCCTCCTTTTTAACCTCTTCCACAACTGGAACATCGACCACGCCGGCGATAATAGTAGGCGATCGCAGCTAGCCCAAGAGCCACTCCCCATGGCACCCAAAAAATCATTGGTCCCATAGCCCCCCAGCCCTGACTGAGTAGTATATTGTCCATCGACACGAGATGGAGTGCCTCGACGATGATACCAAATGTAAAGACAAAGCCTGCCGCGGTTACCGCTATGGCAATAATAGAAGCAGGAATCACTGCAAACATGATGGGTACTCTTTTGCCGCCAATGAACGGGAACCAGCCAGGAAAGACTTCACCCCATTTTTGGATCAAACCAAGTGTAAGGACCCCCCCAACTATACAAATAGATCCAAAAACCCATTCCGTCATACGTGCCATCGGATTTGCGCTTGAGAAATCCTTAAGGAATTGCGGATCAACTCCTAAAGGGATATCGAGTGCCCACGAGAAGCGTATAAAGGCATAAGGAAGGGGTGCAACCGCTGCGATTATGGTCAACCATCTTCCCCAACGAATCAAGGCAGGTGCTTCTCCGTCATTGGTCCGCCCGCAATATTCACATGCATGACGAGCTTTTCTTTGGTAAACAACAGCGGACATCATCCAAAAAAGCGCGCCAATAATACAAAAAATTTGATTCACCATCTGCCAGTTAAAGTCGAATTTAAATAAAAAAGCGTATGCCATAGCTGCAATTAATGTGGTATCAGGAATAAAGAGGAGCAGAGCAACAGAGAATCCACATATATAGGCAATAGCAACCCATCGAGAAAAGTCCTTTAATTGTCGTTTTTGCATGACAAGACCTAATCCAATGGCAATGAGACATAGAGTGACAAAAACAATACCGCCAACTTTGGCAGGAAGATAGGTAACCATGGCGGAGAACAATCCCATACCTTCATTTTTAAAAGGATATCCAGCTCCTCCCAATAACCAATAAAGATGTAATGTTCCATACAGCGCCGACCATAACATAGCTGCATAACCAATCCATGAAGACCAACCGTACCCGTTTGTTTTAGCCTTTTTATTCCGTAATGACGATGTGAAATTCAACGTTATCATCCTTTCTTTTTTTTCAATAGAAATAACCTCACTTTCATCCTAATCAGTAAAGGTTAAAATGAAGGTGAGGTTTCGTTTAAATTTTGTTTAATTCAGGGTTTTCTTTTTTTTCGTACAGATAAATTTGTGTACCCTTTGGTGAGCTCATTATTTTCCATCCGAATTGCATTTCCTGAAGCATTAGTGACACGATGGAGAGGCCGATGCCGGCCCCTTTTTTGTCTGTCGTTACATCCAAGCCGGGGCCTCGGTCTTCAATCAGAATGGCTGTTTCTCCTTCATAATCCACGATTTGAACACCGATATACCGTCCCGATTTAGCGTGTCTCATCACGTTTTGGTAGAGATTATCTAGGATGCGCATGAACCAATGGGGATCTATATTCCAGATTATAGCTTTTTCGGGCAGATTAACATCTACTTTAAAGCCTTCTTTCTCAAATACGGGATACCATCCTGCCATTGATTCCCGAATGAACCGAATAATATCCGTTTCTTTACTTTGCAATGTGTATTTCCCGGCTGATAATAACGTGTAGGAAAGGAGATTTTCAAGCAGATGGCTTAAAAGATCTACCTTGTTTTCAATTAAATGAAGTGAATCTTTCCCTTTGGACGATAAAGGTTCTTTTTGTAATGTATAGGCATGCCCACGAATGGCTGTGAGAGGTGTTCGTAAATCATGGGATATATTAGCAATCAGCTGTTTCCGCAATCCTTCTTCTTCTTTTTCGTATTGCCTGCTTTTTATCAGTTCATCGATCATATGATTAAACGCTTTGCCCAATTCACTGATTTCGTCTTTTTTGTTGATAGCTATCTTTTCGGGAATCCCGTTTTCCTTCGTTTCCGTCATGGCGGTTTGGAGATGAATGAGCCGTTTCCGTATCTTGAAGAAAAATAACCAAGAGACAAATAGAAAGAGACCAAAGACGAGAAAAGCATAGAGCGCTAACAACTTATCATCTATTAATGAAAGTGTCGGAAGTTTTGTAATGGAGGGTGGTATTTGGAAAACCATAAATCCGTTGCTCTGCTTTTCGCCAATATAAGACACAAAGGTAACGGGATCTTCATCACTTTGATTCATAAACTCAATACTGTTTTCTAGCGTCCATTGAGCCGGAATATTCTTTTGTTCGGAAAGTACCAGTTTGGTTTTTCCCGCTCCGTCCACCCAGAACATCGAAGCTAGCGGATATTGTTCCTTTAATGTGTGGAGCTTCTGATCTACCTTTTCTGAACTGAATCCGCCCAACTTTGCCGCTTCATGATGCCACATTTTCTTTAATTTGTTCGTATCCATATACTGAGCTTTTTGTGGAAAATCCTTGTCCAGAAGATAGGACGGTATGAAATAGGCAGGTAAAACAAACGGCCATATGATAAGTGCTACCATAATAATCAGTAAATATTTCGCCAACAGAGAATGTCGAAATCTCATTGTTTCACCCTATAGCCGATTCCCCGAATCGTTTCAATAATTTGCGGGTTGCTCGGATTCTCCTCTATTTTTTCACGTAAATGGCGGATATGTACCATCAACGTTTTATCTCCAGCTATATAGGGATATCCCCATACCGCTTCGAAGATTTGTTCTTTTGTAAGAATTTGGTTTGGGTGGCGAAGTAAATACGTAAAAATTTGAAATTGCTTTCCCGTTAGGGCGATTTCATTATTCGATCTTGTATCAATAATACGGTTTTGATCTAAATAAATGCTAAGATGTGAAAGTTGAATAAGTGGTGGTGAAATCTTGCCAAACCGTCTTAACAGCACTTCCACACGTGCCGCCAACTCATCGGGATGAAATGGTTTCGTCACATAATCGTCGGCAAAATGTAGACCTTGCAATTTATCGTCAATAGAGGTCCTAGCAGAGAGCATAAGAATCGGTGTCATTGGATAGTGTTTTTTTAACCGCTGGCCGATAGAGAATCCATCCAATCCAGGAAGCATAATATCAAGGATGACAAGGTCAATCTCTTCCATACAATCAAGTGCGCCATCCCCCGAAGTAAGCCAGATCACATGATAGCCCCGCTCACTTAAATCATCACTGACCCAAGCACCAATTTCCTTATCGTCTTCAATATATAAAAGATTATTCTTCATTTTTCCCCACCTAATGAAAGACAAGGGACCTGTCCCTTATCTATTCATAATTTTTTGTATTTCTGGATGGTTCATGAGAATTTCATTGCCATAATAATAGCTAAATGCTAGGGCAATGACTAGACCGATATAAATAAAAAACAACTGCATTTTTGTCTTTTTGCTTGTTTTATAATAGGTTTCCGTTATCTGTACTTCTTTTTTAAAATTTGACACCTTTTCTTCTAAATTGTTGAGAATACCCTCGATAACTTGTTGATTGTTATGGATATCCTCTTCGCTCCATGTTTGGGTACCGGATAATTGTTGGAGATAAAGGTCCTTTTTCATTCTTTCAATTTCAGAATTCAGTTTATTTAATATTTCAGTAATTTCTTGATTTGAGACGTTCCATTTTGCTTTTCTAGCAATTTCTTGAGCAGAATCTAGATTATGAGATTCTTGCTTTAATGTTAGTACTAAGTGTTCAAGTTCTTGGACTTCTATTTTATCTTTAGTTAAACTTTTTTGTTTTTTATATAATTTGTACCATTCTTTTGAACCGAGGATGACAATGATAAACCCTATGAAACTAAAATGCATGACGGAAAAAGCAAGTAATAATATAATCCCTAATCCCCATAGTTTAGTACTGATCCCTGCTGCAATTCTTCCCCCATCTAATGGGGTAATAGGGATTAAATTAAATAAATTTATCAGCCCGCCCAAATAAATCAGAAGTGCCCAGAATGATTGTTGTGTATATAAATACAATGGAATGGCTGGCAAAAAGGCTAATAATCCAAATAAAGGACCCATGTATGCCAAAAATCCCTCGTCTTTTGCACTTTTTGGCATTTCTTTAAGGCCAATAACCGCCCCCATAAAGGGAATAAATACAGCTGGGCTAACAGGCAGTTTCAACCTTTTAGCGGCATACATATGTCCCATTTCATGAACAAACAAAAGGTAGACTAAGGCTATTGCAAACTTCCAACCAAAGATAAGGGCATAAGTTCCGAGATAGATAATCATGCTTATCAGTGTATGAAGTTTAAGGAATTTTAAAATTACCAAAACAAATTTAAATTTTCCTAATAATAATGCTCCAATTGTCCCTAATATTCCCCAGGCGGTTTTCTTGCTGCCTTTTATATTCTCTTCTTTCAAATAAACATCCCCTTTAAAAACAACACCTATTGTATAAAGCAAACTATATTCGTACGTCTATTATATAAGAAATTACAGAACTGTAAGCAGGATTTATAGTTTGTTTATCGAATTAAATGGAGTCAAAGCATAAAATACAGGAGAAATTTATAAGCGAGATAATCGACTATTACAATCAATTTGATGAATGGGGTAGGCTTAATCGAGAACCGATAGAGTTCCAAGTGAATTGGCACTATAAAAAAAATATCTGCCAAAAACGGGAAACGTTCTGGATAATGGTGCTGGACCGGGAAAGTATTCAATTAAGCTTGCTAAAGAAGGATATAAGGTAACACTAACCTTTAAATTAAACTTTCTAATAAAATTCAAAGCAAAAGGTATACATACGCTCGCAGTCGTTTAAATTGAAAATAAAAGACAGAGGTGAATATGGAATGTTCGGATTAGAATCGGCAAAAGTAGACTTGAAATTAGATAAGAATGAATTTCTTCCTGGTGAAATCATGACAGGCAAACTTTTAATCAAAGGTGGTTCCCGCGATAAAAAGATAAACAGCTTAGAAAGCATTTTGTATGTCAAAGTAATTAAGGATAAGATTCCCAAAATCACACCTCTGATTAATTATTCTTTAGAAGAGGATCAATGTTTATTCATTCAGGCCAGAAGCTACAGGGAAGTTCCTTTCGAATTAATATTGCCAAGAGATATTCCCGTAAGTACTGATAAGGTAGAATATTACCTTTCTACTAAACTGGATATAGACTTAGGGAAAGATGCTTCTAATCGTGAGGATATTACCGTTCTTATACCTCCTTCAAGCAACCAGATCCTGAAAGCCACTGAAACATTAGGTTTTTCTCAGGAGGAAAATTTTATGACGGAAGGCGGACAATTTTTTCGTTTAGTGCATGAATACGCGGGTACTGAAATTGATTTGTCCTTTTTTGATAGTTCAGAAGGCGTATTTGTCAAAATGGGTTTACAGAAATTCACAACGGAATTTCCAAGTCCAGATGTTCTATCCAATCAATTTTTTATACCGTCATCTACCAATGAGGAGGATATTCCCGAAATCGTAGATAAGGCAATCAATGAAGCTTTAACAAATCCTTTGCTGTTTAAAAGTGGGCTTCCCATTTATAAACACAATACAGGTGATACCACGAAAGCGTTTGTTACAGGATTTATCGTCGGAAATATGATTTAAATTCAGCAAGGAAGCCATATTAACGGAGGGTTAAAAAGTAACAGTACGACGCGTCAAAAAAGCGATGTACTAAATATCATTGACGAAAAGGTATTAGTAACTAAAGTGTTTTTTTAAGTCAATCAAAGAGTTGACATAGTACTTTTTCGTCAAGATATTACCCGTATCTGTATATACTTGTAATTCAAGTTTCTTATCCTTTTTTTCGAAAACAAGAATGCCGTCGGAGCCTTTTTCAACGCTATCTCTGCCAGGATTGTGGAAAGTCATTCAATGATATGACTAATACACCTTTTTCGGGTTCTCGTTATCCCGAAAAATGGGTCAAGTATATCGAATTGATGGTAGATGGCTTTACATTGCCAAAAATCGCAAAACGTTTGGAGATACACATTTCTACCGCATTTTATTGGAGACATAAAATCTTAAACGCATTAGGAACACACGGTTTTAATCAATTAGAAGGTATCGTTGAAAGTGACGAAACCTTCTTTCGTGAGTCTTGCAAAGGACGCGAAGTAATCCATCGTGAACCAAAGAAGAGAGCTACAAAAGATGCAAAACCAGGAATTTCTGACCTTAAAATTGTGGTTGTTGTAGCTCAAGACCGAAATGGTAATATCATTGCAAAGAAAGCTGGTACAGGTCGTGTAAAGGCTACGGAAATAGATGCGGCTATCGGAAGTTATATTCCTAAGTCTGCCGTGTTATGTACTGATACAGCAAAGAACTATAAGAAATTCGCCAGGATTAAAGGCTTAAAACACGAACCCATTAATGACAGTAAGAAAGAACGAGTGAGAAAGGGGATTTATCACATCCAACACGTTAATAGTTTTCATAGTCGATTAAAAACGAGGATGAGAAGATTTCAAGGAGTAGCAACCAAGTTCCTTGATAACTATCTCTACTGGTTCCGTTGGTTAGAATTAGGGAAGCATCTGTCTCTCGAAAAACAGATTGAGCATATGCTTATTTCAGCGTGTCAAAAATCAAATTACACAACGGTTGAAATACTTAGAAGTGCATAATAAAAGACCTCTAATAAGAGGTGGAATAAAATATTATTGGTCAGATAATTTTTCGCCTGTAATTATTTCAAATAGTTCAGCGGACTTATCCTTGTCTAATTGAATATATCTGCTCGCAGCGTCTATTACGAGTTCCACTTTATCTTTATTTGGGCTTATCCAAAGTTCATATAAATCAATTTTTTCCAGCTGTATTTTTGGATTAGTAAAGTGGAAACTAAATCGGTAATCAGCAGGGCGAGCCATATCTACTTTTGCGTTTTGCCAATCAATATCGTCTAATATTTCTCTTACCTTTTGAACTTGCTCATTTTTGGTAATTTCATTAAAGTCTTCGTATTTAATTACATCACCAATACGCTTTTGAACTTCAATGATTTGCTCTTCATTTTCATTTACATTTGAACAACCAACAATAAAAATTGAAATTAAACCTATAAAGGCAATTAAACATTTTATATTTTTCAAAATTATCTCCCCTTTATACAATAAGACGTTTTTCATTTAAAAAAGTCTCAATTTCCCCCTTTTTTATAATAACAATGTTTACGAAAACAGCGTTTTTCAATATGTTAAAGAATCATAAACTCGCAAAAGCCATTAGTGAAGTATCTTGGTCACAATTTAAAACCATGGTCGAGTACAAAGCCAAGTGGTTTGGAAAACAAGTTGTGACAGTGGCGAAGAATTTCCCTTCCAGTCAACTTTGTTCAAGCTGTGGATACCAAAATAAAGACGTTAAGAATCTTGCTTTGCGTGAATGGGACTGCCCAGAATGTCATACTCATCATGCAAACCGTGATATTAACGCAAGTATCAATCTAAAAAATGAAGCGATTAGACTTCTAACCGTTGGTGCGACGGGGATCGCCTAATTAATAACTGGTGGATACACTGGTGTTCTTAGGAATCTCCCACTTCAATTTCTCGTAAGAGCGATAAGTGGTGAGTAGTTCAACTTTTAGTTCCGCAACTTTTTCTGCCTTATCATTCTTAATTATGTACAGGCTTACAATCTCATAGTTTTGGTCAACTATTTTTGTGGCACTGCATGATGGGAATAAAAATATCATGAGTGAAAAAAGAAGTATGGTTTTATACATTGAAATTCACTCTCCTGTATAACATTCCAACTTTGGGAATTTACTTACGGAAACCTAAGAACAGTTTGGCGACAGCATCCCAGACACTAAATGATTGTATTAAGTTTAGTTGAAAAGGGATTTTTTGAAAGGTTAAAATTTTAATAATACAAAAGACTTTAATGAGGTGAATAGCTATGAGGTCAGAAAAAGAAATGTTTGATTTAATTCTAGGGATTGCTCAAAAAGACGAAAGAATTCGAGCTGTTTATATGAACGGTTCAAGAACCAATCCTAATGCGCCAAAGGATATTTTTCAAGATTACGATATTGTTTATGTCGTGACAGAAACGGCCTCTTTCATAAAAGATGAGAAATGGATTAAGAGTTTTGGAGATTTACTTATGATTCAGGAGCCTGATAAAAACGATAAATCAGTTGGAGAGGATATGGATTTTGACAGGTCTTATGGGTATTTAATGCTCTTTACAGATGGGAATCGTATCGACCTTCATATCGAAACAAAAGATGCAATGATTGCTGAATATGGCAATGATAAACTGACGGTTTATTTATTAGATAAGGACAATATTCTGCCGCATATCCCAGCTCCCACTGATATTGATTACCATGTAAACAAGCCAACAGAAGCAATGTTTTTTAGTTGTTGCAATGATTTTTGGTGGTGTCTTCAAAACGTCGCCAAAGGAATTTGGCGCGATGAATTACCATACGCAAAGCAAATGTTTGAAAATGTAATAAGAACTAGATTGGATGAGATGGTTTCATGGTGGATCGGTATAAACCACGACTTCCAAGTCTCGACAGGAAAAATGGGGAAGTATTTTAAAAAGTACCTTCCTGAACCATATTGGGAAATGTATGAAAAAACTTATTCTGACAATGACTATGATAATTTTTGGGACGCTATTTTTACCACCTGTGAATTGTTTAGAAGTTTAGCAAAAGGTGTTGCAGATAACTTATTGTTTGCATATCCAATGGATGACGATAAAAATATAACGGAATATCTTAAACATATAAGAAATTTACCTTCAGACGCAAAGGAAATATTGTAAATAAATCATTATTCAACTACCATGGATGAACGAGTGTGCAGCACTGCCTCATGGATCATTATTTAATGCTAATAAAGGGCTAATTTGGGAAAAGTAAACAAAATAAATTTACCCAAAAGGCTGTTGATTAGATGAAAATAAAATGGTTCTTATCCGTATTCTTTGTGTTATTAATTACCTTTGTTCCGGTCGTATCCGCTGTTACTCCTTTTAAAGTGTTTGTGAATGGGCAGCCAATTTTCGGTATTTCTATTTTCGATACGTCCATTGTACGAATCATAGGCGGTTCGCCCTATGTTGCTATTGAATCGATAAGCAGCGAGCTGAAACTGGATGTCGAGTATGACGGGAAAAATAAGACGCTTCATATTTCAAATAAAGGAGAACCGCAATCAGAAGTAGTAGCCACGCTAAAGAAAGCCAAAGCGACTCTTTATGCGACAAGAAGAGAAGGGAACTTAGAAAAATTCAGGTTGGTGATGGATGGAGGTATTAGATGGTTCCCATACTGGAGAAGTACTGATGCTCCTGCATTTGGTCCAAGATTATTTTTCGAAGATATTAACCAGGACGGAAAAGAAGAGTTGGTCATCGTATTAACAACTGACCATGGTACAGGAATCATGATTACGGAAGCCCATGTGCTACAGAAAACGAAGACAAACATTGGAGAAATATTTGAGGAAAAGTTAATTGATAATCCGGTGGCAATCATTAATAAGAATGTAAAAATGAAAAAAGTATCTAATGACCAAGTTGAGATAACGATTGGTAAGAAAAAAACAAATGACACTACTTATGATTACTTGAAACTTGAGCAGATTGATTTCTCTGTATATAAAAACGAACTAGTAGTTTATATCAGTGGTCACATTTCTCCACCAACAGAAGGCGGAATTCTCATTACCTATCAATTCAAGGATAACATGTACCAAGTAAAAAAGATTGAATACCTTAAAAAACGTCCGGATTTTAATACGGAGAGTTCTTTTCAATAGGCTGTGTTAAAGAATATTGTTGATTTTGAGTACAATGTTGATTGGAGTGGAAGGCGCGAGACTCCTGCGGGATCAGCGGGACAGGTGAGACCCCGCAGGCGCTTTAGCGCCGAGGAGGCTCACCGCCCGCCCCGCGGAAAGCGAAGCGCCTGGAACGGAAATCAACATTCCCTTTTAACACAGCCTTTCAATAAATAGAAGTTACGTTTGGATATCGAACGGAAACCCTTTTAAATTCAATGAAACGGCCGCTTAACCATCCAATTCCAGAATACGAGACCAAATATTAAATATCACGAGAATTAATTTTTACATTCCTTTTTGCTTAATACATAAATACTGCCGCCAAGTGTAAGGACGGATATAAACTTACTGGCAATGATCAGATAACTGGTGGTTTGAAAATCAAGAGTGATGTGCGGGAGTTTTATAAGGCAGAGAACGACAAGTATGCTGATAAGGAGTATGGAATAATAATATTGATAAGCTTTGTTAATAATCATACGGCCTTTATCATCATTTTCCTGAGTGAAAACAAGGATTGCATATGACAAGACTAAGATTGTCACATACGTTAATAGAACAATGGCTATGCCGATGCTCATCATTAAATTCCTCCTTTCTTAAGGGAGTTAAATTGTAAATAAAGCTAACAAAGTAGGATGTTATCATCCCGCTTCGTTAGCTTTTTTCTTATTTATATTCCAGGACTATTATTCTCTTCCGCTTGTTTTTTAGGAATAGATGTAATTTGCTTTTTAGTTTTTTCCTTATTTTCCCATTGGAAAATTCTGTTTAAAAAATAATAAATATTTTTAGACTCTTTTGTTAACAAAGGGCCAAGAATAGCCAGGATTAGAACATAAACTGCGGTAAATGGTTTTAGGATGGGCATTAAGCCTCCAGCAAGTCCTAAATTAGCAACAATGATTGAAAATTCTCCCCGAGAAACGATTGTTAATCCGATATTTGAAGAGGCCTTATGAGACAAACCAGCTTTTCTTCCGGAAATCATTCCCGCTACAAAGTTGCTAATGATTGTGAGGATAACAGCGCCTAAAGCTAACCAAATGGCACCACCTAGGCTAAATGGATCTATACTTAAACCAAAGCTGAAGAAAAATAGTGCCCCAAAGAAATCTCGAAATGGGATAACTAACTGTTCAATACGCTCTCGATGTTCAGTTTCAGAAAAGACTAAACCCAGCAATAGTGCACCAATCGCTTCAGCAACATGGAGTTTTTCCGAAAAACCGGCGACAAAAAATAGTGAAGCAAAGATAACGAGGATGAAAATCTCATTAGACTTAATATTTAATAGTTTATTAAGGATTGGAGTTCCTTTGCGGGCGATAACGAAAAATAGAATCATATACCCAAGAGAGATTAGAACGGAAGTAATGGTCCCTAAAAACGTCGTGGACCCACCTAGTAAAAGACCTGACATGATGGAGAGGAATAAAGCCAAGAAAATATCATCAAACAAGATAATCCCCAATATTAATTCTGTTTCTGAATTGGCGGTTCTTTTTAAATCAACTACCACCTTAGCGACAATGGCTGTCGAGGAGACACTAAGGAGACCCGCAATAATTAACGTTTCCATAATAGGAAAGCCAACAGTGAAGCCGTAAATTAATCCTAAAGTGAAATTAAGAGCTACATAAATAGTTCCGCCAACTGCAATAGAACGCCCTGATCGAATTAGTTTTCCTACTGAGAATTCCAGCCCAAGATAAAATAATAAAAACAAAACCCCGATACGCCCGAAAAATTCAATAATTTCAGAGCTTTCTATGAATCTAAGATCGATAATTCCAAACTGCGGTGCATGTGGACCAACTACCATCCCTAAAAGGATTAGCAACGGAATGATGGAAAACTTTAACCTTCCTGCTAATAATGCTGCGAAGGCGACTAAAACTAATGCTGTACCTACCTCAAATACTAAGTGATTTGCCATTTATATCACCCGTCCCTTCTTGAAAGAATTTCTTTTACAATCTTTTTTACTTGATTGCGCTGTCCGGACACGATGACTGTGTCTCCTATTTCTAAAAGGGTTTCAGGACCAGGGGTATGAATTTTTTGCTGATTGCGTTTGATAAGCGCGACGATATTGACTTCATAGGATTGACGAATATCTAAATTTCCGATCGTTTGATTAACCGCTAATGCTCCGGGTTCTACCTTAGACCATTCAATGACCAGATCATCAAATGCCATTTCAATCGTTTCTAATGCCTTTGGTGCGTAAGTCATTCCGCCAATAATCGCAGCAATTTGCCTTGCTTCCGTATCATCAAACGTTGTGCTGGAAATGGCTTCCTCGTGATCCTCTTGATCAAAATAATAAATGTCTCTTCTGCCATCATCGTGAATAATAACTACTATTCTGTCCTTGCTTTTGGTGATGATTTCATACTTTTTCCCGATACCAGGAAGTTCGATTTCGCGAATATTCATTTTCTTTCCTCCTATATGGTTTGATCATGAATTAAAAAGTTGAGCATTAAAGGTTCACATCGATTTCAGTTCTTATTTTTTCATTTTTGGAAATTCCCAGGTATTTGAGTGTTTCGGAAGGGGTTGAATGATTGAAATGCTTTTGCAATATTGAAATGGCTATTCCACGTTTATAAGCATGATATCCAAAGGTTTTCCTTAGTGAGTTGGTACCGATTTTTTCTCCGATTCCAATCGCTTCTGCCGCTTGATGAATGATCCGATAAGCTTGTTGGCGGGTAATCGGATTATCGGTTTTACTGGACTTAAACAAAAAGTCTTCACTTGATAATTGGTGCGTATGAACATAATGGACAATAGCCTGTTTTACTTTTTGATTAAGGTAGACTTCCTTCACCGTTTCTTTATTTGCCAACAAATAGAACTTCTTAACACTGTTTTCTTTGTCAAGCACATCGGCAACCTTGATATTCAGCATTTCGGTAATTTTTAACCCAGTATTAATTCCAAAGACAAAAAGAACATAGTCACGCTCAGAATACTTTTTTAAATACTTTTTTATTTCATTGATTTGCTTGATATCTCTTAGCGATTCAACATATTCCATTAATAAACGCCCCTTAATCCATGTTACATAATAATATTTTAACATGGTATTATGTAACATGCAATTTATTAGATTAGATAAAGACATTGTTAACGCATTTTTACTATTTGATTCTCGTCCTTTTCAACAAGAATGTAGTAATATGTAAATAATAGGGTGGAGATAAGCTTTAACTGCCGATGGAAAGAGGGATAACAAATGAATTTAGGGACTCCAATAGCAATTGGAAATACAGCGAAAATATATCTTTGCGAAAACAGGATTGTCAAAATATTTAATGACTATTTGCCGGATACGGAATCTTCATATGAAGCAAATAAGCATAAATATGCCTATTCGTGTGGACTTTCTGTTCCTGAAATATTGGACGTCACGAAAATAGACGGGAAACAAGCGATCATAATGGAATATATTAACGGTCGAACAATAGGTGATATCTTATCCGAAAACTTGGAACAAGCAGAATTTTACATGAATATTTCCGTTGATATACAACAAAAAATTCATATGATTGCCGCTGATTCACTTGAACCCATGACTGAAAAATTAAGCCGTCAAATTGAATCAGCCCATAATCTTGATAAAAGGCATAAGTCTGCTTTAATAGAAAAATTGAATTCGATGACATTTGAGAGAAGGCTCTGTCATGGAGATTATCATTTGTTTAACTTGATAATGACAGATAATAAAGTGACAATTATTGATTGGGTTGATGCCTGTGCGGGGGATATCCGTGCTGATATATATCGCACATATCTTTTGTATTCACATGTTTCAATGGAATTAGCAGATTTGTATTTGCGTCTTTATTGTGCGAAAAGCGATTTGTCAAAAGACGAGATTTTTCAATGGGCTCCAATCATTGCCGGGGCAAGATTGTCTGAAAATGTATCTGCAGAAAACTCTGATCGTCTTGTAGAGATAGTAAATCATTACTATCCTTTATAACTATCGGTTAAGTGCAAATTGAATAATTGAGAAGGGGAAATTATTAAAATAATCCATTTGCATGCTGATTATAGAATTTCATTTCGAATTAAATGGGGAAATAAGGATTCTAAAAGGTGAAGAATGGAACAGCAACTAATTCGCACCTTATTTAGCAGGGTGACAGAAGTGATTGTCATGCTGCCAATACATATGTTAACACCAATGCAAAAGGTAAGTATTACTTTTCAAAGATACATCATATGGTTAATTAGAAATGAAAGTGTATTGAAGGGAGTCATACCGTTATGCAGAGGATAAAATTTATAATTAAACTATTCCTAATAGAGCCTTTGTGGTTCAAAATACTAATTTCGACAACTTTGCTTATTTCAATTATTTTTAGCAGTTCACTTTTTTCGAATAATGCTTATTTTCAAAGCTGTTCTAAATTAGCTGCGGCAATCTTTTTTTGTGCATATGCTATTAAATTTAGAAGAAATCTTGTAACTTCTGTCATCTTATTTACTTCAGCAGTTATATGTATGTTTCTTTCCATCCTGGCAATATATAAGTGATAAACGTGAATGGCTCTTTTTTTTGATATCCATTTTTGGCTGTTTTAGAATTTGGAAATGGATAAAAAGAGGGGAGAATGTAATTCATACTAAAAAAGAAAAAATGGCTTGAAGATTCCAAACCATTTTTTGGAGAATTCTAACCGGTAATAATTCCCCTACGCTTTTTGATTTTGGTTAATAAATGATTCAATTTCCGCTATATGTGTTTGATCATGCTCAATCATTCCAACAAAGTAATCACCGAGAGTCATATTCTCCTTACCAGGAAGCGACCTGGCGAATTGTTCTGTGTCTAATTGATCTAAGAGGGACAGTAATAGATTCCTAACCGAAATGAACTCATCTATCAGCTGACTCTTCGTTATCCCCGATCTGGTATATGACGATGCAGCCCTGTTTATTTCCTCCACATCAATGACCATTTGAGGGAATGGCTCGTTTTTTAATAGATACGAAATCCTGTTATCAATCATGAATTGATCCCAAGCGATAAAATGTGAAATCACGTCGGCAATCCCCCATGAACCTTCTCGAAATGGCAGGAACCATAAATCGTCTGATATAGTTTTTAAAGAATGCACCCGGTCAATTAATGCTAACTTTTCATTAATGATATCTTCTTTGTTCATTCGATCCCACCTCATCACAAACTATTCTATTATTTAATATGTAATTCCTGCTTAAAAAGCAGGAAAAACAAGATTTAAGGAGTATTGATTAATAGATGTGGTTCTAACTGCAATTGGCTTAAAAAAGGTTATTTCATTAAATAAGGGGCATACTAAGTAGTCGTGGAGTTCATTTTTTCAAAGAATAGGAGAGATTCTAATGAGCTATCAGCAAAAAACAAAAGAAACGGATAACAGTGTTGTGGAGTTTATTGAGAGTGTTGAGAATCCGAAAAAACGTGAAGATGCCTATAAATTAATAGATATTTTTTCGGAAACGACAGGATTTGAAGCAAAAATGTGGGGGCCAAGTATTATCGGATTTGGATCTTATCATTATAAATATGATTCTGGACATGAAGGCGATGCCCCTTTAGTCGGCTTTTCACCGCGCAAGGCTAAAATAAGTTTGTATTTTGCGCCGGGTGACTCCAAACGTGAGGACTTGCTTAAGGAGTTTGGAAAGCATACAACCGGTAAAGGCTGTGTGTATATCAATAAGGTTGCAGACATTGATATAGCGGTATTACAGTCGATCATTACACAATCTGTCCAGTTTTTGCAAGCAGCCTATCCGAATTCTTGAGGCTAATTGAGATTGAGGATTAATTAACATGAAAAATAAAGCATTTTGGCTTTCGTTAGGTTTATCGCAGCTCCTATTTGTTATTTTTTTGCCTGTCTGGTTACGGCTCTTATCCTATCTGCACCCTATTGTTTTGATAGTGGTGTGGATGGGTTTGACAATTATTGTGTTATTCGTTGTTTATTTTGTGTGTAGTGAAACCCTTCGAATATCTAAAACTATTTTAAAAAGTGTTATGGGAATATATAGCTTTGGCTTATTTGTTCTACTATTCTTCCGCCCGGCGAACCAAGATTATAGTCAAATTAATTACATCCCTTTTAAAACTATTATGAGTTTCCTAATTGGAAACGTAAATTTTTTGGTTGCATTTTATAATTTAGCAGCAAATATTTTTCTCTTCGTGCCATTTGGAATGGCGGCATTAATGCTTTATAAAAACCCATCGAGTCGTTTGTTACTATTCGTACCAGTTATTGTCATCTTAATGATTGAAACAACACAGCACATTACAAGATGCGGCAGTGCTGATATGGATGATCTTATCTTAAATTTGCTCGGGGTTTGGATTGGTTACTTAATGTATCCATTTGTTCAAAAAGTGGTGAAAATTAAAGACCATTGAGTTCAATGGGCGAATTCTAGAATTCAATGAGCGAATTTTCAAGCTTAATGGGGTGGCTCTTTTTCTATCAGCGAATTTGTCTCTTCTATCGGCGGATTTAGCATTTCTATCGGCGATTATTGGGTTTCAATCGGCGAATTTGCACATTCAATCGGCGAATCTAAGAAAACAACAATCTTCAAGAAGTGAGTATTAGTAAACACATAGCGATGCTTGATACAAACACCAACCATCGCTATGTTTTTGCTCAGTCTCTCTTCAACGGTATCCAAATTTCGGAGTAGTAGTCAGGGCTCCACGGATCTCCATCAAAATAAACTTCCAATTCAGGGGTGCCTGCTGGCTTATAATGATTGGATGGAAACCATTCTGAATAAATTTGTTTCCAAACCTCCTGGATTGAATCTGGCATAGGACCGTGAACCTCGAACACCACCCACTTTGATGCAGGAATTTCAAGCTGCATGAATCCATCCGGTGTCTCCCCGTTATATTCTGCAGCGATCCAGTAATCAATGAGTGGCTCAGATTGGTTACTACTTTTATCCACACAAACACCAACAACACCTTTAATTTCTCCTTTATTCAACTTCATTAATATGTCGTTAGTGCCATCTGCATGCACATCATCCCACATCTTTGGAATTGCAACCAAATTCTCCCCGTTTACACAGGAAAACTCCCGTTTGACGCCAACTACTTGGAAACTTTCTCTTTCAATAATTTTGTAATTCATCGGATCGGCTCCTTTCAGACTCACCTGAATCATCAGGCGGTTATACGATTTTAGCGTGCCATGATAACTTCTTGCTTGACTGGGTGTAATCCCGTGCTGCCTACGAAAGGCTTTGCTAAAAGCCTCAGGAGTGTCGTAGCCATATTTCAGGGCGATATCAATAATTTTACTGCTGGTATTCGAGAGTTCTTGAGCAGCAAGAGTTAACCGTCTGCGGCGAATATAATCACCCACCGTTATATCGGTTAATATTGAAAAAGTCCGTTGGAAGTGAAATACCGAGACATTCGCCTGTTTCGCAATCCCTTCAATCGATAAAGGTTCTAGTAAATGTTCTTCCATATAGTCGATTGCCCGCTGCAACGATTCGACCCATCCCATATCGCTCACTCCTTGATTCAATCCTAACAATTATCCATTCCGAATTCCTGTCAATGTGTGCTTTGTTTGAACAGGTTTTCTATATTTTTATTTTTGCTTGATTATGAAGAAATGTCCAATTTAAAAAAGGAAAATTTTCCGATTGAAAAAATATTTATGGAATTTACTTCGGGGCACTAAAGGTTTATTCTTTTCGCTTTTGTGGTAAAGTGAGGGGGAAATTATTATTTATGATCTAAATGGGAGAGCGATTAGCATGCAAGGCTGGAAACGTAATTTATGGGTGCTGTGGATTGGCGTCTTTTTCACATCGGCAAGCTTTTCAATGGTCATCCCTTTTTTGCCCATCTTTCTGCCGCAAATTGGTGTCACCGAAAATGTGGAGTTGTGGGCAGGATTGTTATTTAGCGCTGCCTTTTTCGCAGGGGCCATCGCTTCCCCGTTCTGGGGCAGTGTAGCCGATAAATATGGACGAAAACCGATGATTATACGGGCGGGATTATGCCTTTTCATCATTTACACTTTAACTGCTTTTGTGACCAATCCCTATCAGTTATTGGTCTTACGAATTATGCAGGGGTTATTAACAGGATTTATTCCTGGAGCGATTGCCTTGATTGGGACGAATACGCCAGGTAAAAAGATCGGATACGCCCTGTCGATGATTTCTACCGCATCCGCATCAGGCGGGATTCTCGGACCGCTGCTTGGCGGGGGGATTGCTCATTTGGTAGGAAACCGCTGGGCTTTTGGCAGCGCAGGAATTTTCACGTTGATTTCGACTATTTTGGTCATTTTTTGGGTTACGGAGGAGAACTTCACCCCAAGCAAAAAACGCGGTTCAGTAAAAAATGATATTAAAGAAGCTTGGGGTAATCGACCATTGATGCTGGTGCTTCTCTTAACGATCATCACTGCAGGTTCGATCATGACAATCGAACCGGTCCTTCCCTTGTATATAGTAAAATTGGGCGGCTCAGTTGATAAGGCTTCACTATTAGCTGGTATTGTCTTCTCACTTCCGGGAATCGCAAGTGCCTTATTTGCTCCCGTCTGGGGAAAATGGGCCGATAAAGTGGGATTTCATCGGGTTCTCGTTATCGGACTTCTTGGCGGCGGCCTTGGCACGCTGGCACAAATTCTCTTTAGTGAAATTATCGGATTTTCGATTATCCGTTTCGTGTTCGGCGTCTTTTTCTGCGCAGTCTACCCGGCATTAAATGGCCTCGTTGTGAAGTCAACAGCAGAGGACTTCCGCGGACGAGCATTTGGTTTAAGTCAAACAGCTAACCAAATTGGCGGGATGATTGGCCCGATAATCGGCGGTGTCATCGGCGGGATTTTTCCGGTGCAAATTGTCTTTGTAGTAACAGGTATCCTGCTCTTGGCAGCAATGGGTGCGGCACATTGGAAGGGCAAGGATTTAATTAGTGGTTCGATGAGAAAGAGTAATGCTTAGCAGGAAGTAGTTTTGATGTGTAGTGTTTTAGTAGTACATGAAGAGAACTCTGATAATGATATCAAGGGTTCTTTTTTTGCGTGATCTTGCCACTAGAAAAAGCACATCCAAGTAAGCAATATTGTTTCTGATATAATGAAGACAAATATTGGGAAATTTATACTATCATTTTTTTGTGGAAATCCTTTATATAGAAAGGGGCTGATAGGGTTGAAATCAAGAGAAGACTATCCATTTATTTATTTTTTTGCTGAGCCAAATGTTGTTTTTGTCTATAAAATTGAGGATGAAAAGTATCTAACTGTTTCAGAATTATCAGAGCGAGGAGAATGGACTCAGTTCGAGATCAATCATGAGGATGAATTTGAGATCTTTAATCACGAAGAGTGGAAACCGCTTGAGGGTCGAGGTTACTCTCTCCGGCTAGATGATACTAACTTTATGGTAGGGGAAATAAATCAACTCATTCAAAATCAGCGCAAGTCTAGGCAAAAAAAAGATAGGTCAATAACAGCACCGGTTCACCTCGTTTCCTCAGCATCTGCCGCTGGTGCGTTACGATTTGGACTAGCGCAGCCAAAAACTGTCATTGAATTTGATGGTTTTTTTTCAATCGGGCCAATATGGAAGCTTGAAAGTAAAATAGGACAAGCCCGTCGTAATGAATGGTTAAATGAGAATATTAATTCGGGGCATGCTGAATATGAACGGGAGAATAATTTTACCAATACACTGTTGGAGCTAGAGGATCTGCCTGCAAACGCCCCTATTTACATTTGGTATGCCAATAATGGCGGCGAACAAACAGGGATCCGGTTCATTCTTCACTTATTAAGAGAAAAGGCTAATCAGATTTTTCTCATGAACACGACTGAACTCTATCAGCAATGGTTGGCTTCAAATGAAGAAATAAGGTCTATAGTTCATACCGATGAGCTTGACCCAGAACAATTAACATTCCTGTTTGAAAAAAACAAGGCAGCCAACCCCTTATCGCAGGAGGAACGAATCCAATTTCAAAGAGAATGGGAAGTACTGGCAGAATCCAAAGGGGTCCTTCGATTATGGCAAAATGGAGCAGTAACAGAGGTGCCAGAACAGTATTATGATTTGCTTATCATCAATACAATAGAACAGCTTCATCGGGAGCAGGAAGCCAAAGACTTTATCAGAACCGGAAGAGTAATTGGTGAAATATTGCATCATATGTATGAGTCGGTTGGTGATTCTTATTTAGAATATAGAATTAGACATTTAGTCTATAGCGGTGTCCTTGAGTTAAAAGGGATTCCAAAATCCATGAGGCACTATAGTGTGAAATTACGTGATAGATAAAGAATATGCGGCATTAGGCGTCTCCCGTTAAGTCACCAAAAATATTCTGGAAAGGTAAATTATTCGGGTCTAAAAAAGGGAAGGGGATATTTTCCTAAGGTTTTTCCATGGTAAATTTCAATTCGCTAATAAATCCTATAATTCGCTAATAAACATGGCAGAATCGCTAATAAACTTGTAAGAATTGCTAATAAACTCTCAAAATTCGCTAATAAAAAATTGGGGGAGTACAATTGACTTCTTTTCCACGAGAAAAATATGTTTTTCAGACGGGCAAGTCTCTTCTAATTACATTTTTTCTCCAATTTGACGTCCAAAGTGGATAATCTACCCAACTCCAGGCTGTTTTTCTCCAAAAGTTACTATATTTAAAGCGATTTGCGCTTTTCTTATTAGGAAAAATATGAATTAGATATTTTTAAGGAGAAAGATGGATAATCTAAGATTAAAATTAGACTGGCAGGCGATCACTCATGAATAAACCAATCATTGTCTTTACTTTGCTTTTCTGCTGCATATTTAGCAGTTCTGCTAAAGGGGAAGCAACAGTATCCCCAGAAAAAGTTATCAAAAATTATATTGTTGATTTGAATGATCACCAGTGGGAAAATGCTTCTTCTTGGTGGGTAAAAGAACATAAGAAAGAATTATTAGACTTTGTAGCCGACAAAGAAAACCAGAACTACAAACGTGGTTTGTTGAATATTGAAGAAGCAAAAATTGTCAGGTGGAAGGAACTTCCCTATGAATATGGAAAGCAATTTTTACCTAGTCACTATATTGAGAAATTTACTTACCCAAGAGTGTTTTATGTGGGAGTAAATTTAAAAGTGCATAAACAGGACAAGTTCTTTATTGACGGAGGTAATTACTTTTTAATTGTTACAGTCTTAGAGGATGGAGAATGGAAAATAGCCCTAACTCCTCATGTACCCGTTATGTCAATTATTAGAGATGGCTATAGTTTTGGTACGGAAGATGAGAAGACCTATGAAGAAAGAAGATTAAAATTTTATAATACGACAATAGATTAGACTTTAAATTAACAGAATTGTTGAGTGAAAGTGTAAATAAAAGGATTTTCACATAATTCAAGCGAAGTAGACATAGATCCTAACTGAATAAATCTCATTTCAAATTATTTATTTCGGTCAATAATCTGAACGAATACGAAGAATTTATTAATCAAATTTCTGGACCGGACATAGGTAAAGTCCATATTGCTGGCGATTAAATAAATTACAAATGAAGGAGAATTCCATCCTATGTTTGGTTTCTTAAATAGAACAAAATTAATAAAAGATGATTTAAAAGGCATGGCGAAATTGATGTATCAGGATGTCTCGAATGATTCCTGGGATCAAGAGAACCTTACTAAAAGAAATTTAGATTTTACTATTGAAAGCATTCGATATATTGATATGTATGCAAAAAGATTAATGAATTCTGAAATCGGTAATGAACTGTTGAATAAGCATTTTGATAATTTCGTGGTTCGAATAGGTGCTTATATTGGTGAAGTTATTAAAAATAATATTAAGCAAGACTTTTACTGGTATGAGTTTGGTTCGGTTTACAATCATTCTTCCAAACTTGATGGAGTGTATAGTAGCATTCAAACGCAGCAGAGTGTTCTTTATTCAAAAAATAGGGATACAGTGCTATTACCATTATTTGAGGTATCTCAATTCCTGGAAGGAAACTCAACCTACCCCAATTTCCTAACTTATGTAGAAGAATCGATTAAACAAAATTCTTAAATAAGAAAAAAATACTGTATTTTATCTAGTTTCTTAAATAAAATCCTTTTAAACAGTGTAATACAAAGGGGCATTTCTCTATGCAGAAATGACTCTTTATTTTTATTCAAAAGTAGCATAATAGTTGAAATAAAATTTTGATAAGAAATTTAATAACAACAAAATTATCATTTAAAATGATAAAAATTTATTGATAAATGATAAAAATGTAATTATAATATATCTAATTATCAAAACGTGAGGTGCTATATGAAACGAGGAACAGTCATTTGGTTAAAGGGGACGA
Source organism: Neobacillus novalis NBRC 102450 (assembly GCF_001591805.1). Lineage (GTDB taxonomy): Bacteria > Bacillota > Bacilli > Bacillales > Cytobacillaceae > Neobacillus > Neobacillus novalis. The sequence continues at coordinate 76,200 of NZ_BCVP01000009.1, forward strand.
TTTTTGTTATTGGGATTATAACTCTTGTAGTTTCTATATTTTTCTTACCAGGACTGGCAAAAGAGGCAGCAGAGATGAATCCTGAATATGCTTATTTACGATTTCCTGTTCTTGTAGGTTTATACGCCACTGAAATTCCATTCTTTTTCGCTCTATATCAAGCATTAAAGCTTTTAAATTATATCGAAAGAGATCTTGCCTTTTCAGAATTGGCTGTATTTTCATTAGGATTTATAAAGAAGTGTGCGTTTACCATAATTATCTTGTATGTAATCGGGATATTTATGCTTGCAATACAAAACGCTCTACATCCCGGAATTGCAATTATTGGTATAGTCATCGTCTTTGCAACACTTGTAATTTCACTCTTTACTGCTATTCTTCAGGAACTATTAAGAAGTGCAATTGAATTAAAATCAGAAAATGATCTAACAGTCTGAGGTGATAGAATGGCAATCATCATTAATATTGATGTTATGTTAGCTAAAAGAAAAATGAGCGTTACAGAACTTTCAGAGCGAGTTGGAATAACGATGGCTAATCTTTCTATTTTGAAAAATGGAAAGGCAAAAGCTATTAGATTTTCAACTTTAGAGGCTATATGTGTGGCTTTGGACTGTCAACCTGGTGATATTCTCGAATACAGAAGTGATAGTAATACGCCAAAATAGCGGGATTTGTAAAGAGGGGGAGAAGTATGTCAGTGATTTTGTTCATCGGTGTCCTTGGAGTATTAAGTGCGATATTTTTTAAAGGATCCGTAATAGACATGTTTGGAAAAAATAACAGACTGGTGCTTAAGTTAGAAAATGCGAAGTGGTTTCAAAATCATTGGATTGCTGGCATATTCGTATTCAGTATGAATGCAGTTCTATTTGTTTTAACGGGTAGTCTGCTCTATTTGCTGATGTATTTTTCCATTCCATTTGTTCATTTACTTGTAATGGTTTTTGGTGTAATGGGAAGTATCTTTTCATGGGTATTAATTAATAATGCATGGCAAGGAACGAAAAGAAACCGTTTGAAGGTGGGGGCTGTCGGGAGCAGTTTTTATATTTTCTTAACTTTTATTTTCGCTTATTGGTTCGTAACACTCAAACCATCTTATCCAGGTGAAGATACTTTTATGGGGGCGATTGGATTAATTTTTGCCATAATAGTAACTACAGTTGCGTTTATTACATGTTTTGTCATCACGGGATTTTCCAAAAAGAATGTAGCGTAATAAATGAAGGGCAATTTTGAGAGAAAACTAGTAAGAAATGTCCTTCATAAAGGAGATGAAGGACATTTATGTTGGAAAACAAGAGAGATTTGTCCTTCATAAGGGAGATGAAGGACATTTATGTTGGAAAACAAGAGAGATTTGTCCTTCATAAGAGATGAAGGACATTTATGTTGGAAAACAAGAGAGATTTGTCCTTCATATGGGAGATGAAGGACATTTAGGTTGGAAAACAAAAGAGAATTGTCCTTCATAAGGATAATGAAGGACAATTTTGTGGAAGAGACACGTAGTATTGTTGTTCATCATATGCTCTGCTCTGTGCGAACTCGGGACTCCTCTCCCCTGTCTAATCTATGATGCTGATTCCCTTTCAAAAGAAACGGACTTCATTTTAGCTTTAGGTAATTTGACATTTCCTGCGATAATTCCACCTAATATTAAAACAACTCCGATCCATTGGGATGTGCTTACTTGTTCTGCTAAAACAAGCGATGATAATATGATTGCAACCGGAAGTTCTGAAGCTGTTAAAATGGTACCAAGCCCTGGACCGATATGCGGCATCCCAATTGAAAGTAAAAGTGGCGGCAAGGAAACACCTAATATGCCAAGATACAGACCATAAGGTGCTACACCCATGAAAACAGGTAAATGGAGTAACTCCGTTGGCTGAACAAGGATTAAAACAGCAATCAAACCACCAGTGGCAAATAGAGCACTTTTCTGTACAGCTGGTGTATCTTTTCCCACCGTGCTGCTAAGAAAGATGAAAGAAGTATAGGTCAAAGCGGAAAGCAGTCCCCAAATCGTTCCTTGCCATGTTATGCCTCCGCCGCCTTCTGTAATAATGCCTGCTGCCAGAATGGATCCAATAACGAGAATTCCTATAGAAACAATCTTCCCAATTGTCGGTGCCTTTTTATAAAAAAACCACTCAAATAAGCTGCCAATCCAGACAAATTGAAATAAAAAGATAATCGCAAGGGAAGCGTGAAGTGTTTGTAGTGATTGATAATAAAAGACACCAGTTAAACCAAGCGGAATTCCCGAAATAAGTAGTTTTCCTATTTGGGGAAGTGTCAGTTTTTTCTTTTTTGTAAAAAGGGCTACCATCCAGATGAGTATTGTCCCCAATAAATACTGACTCCCCGTCACCTCTGCCGTGGTAAAACCCGCGGAATAAGCAAGCTTTACAAAAGTAGATAAGGCACCGTAGCAGCATCCTCCTAAAAACACAATAAGTGCGTATTGCCAAGTTTTCATTTTTCCTACCCCTTTCATTCTATAAAAAACCATTGGATAAATTGCTTCATTTTTGTGGCGTGCCACCCCTTAATCACGCAAAAAAGCCACACAGCTATTCTAGGAAAGCTGTGTGGCGAAAATAGAGACATCTCTAGAAAAGTCCACAAACAAATGGTTTTTATTATTCAAACTTACTTTTGTAACTTTAAAACAAATGATAATAAATGTCAATGAAAAAATTGTACTGTAAGTACCACCCTCATTTTGTTGAATAAATTAACATTATTCGAAGTGTTACAGGCACTTTTCTTAAATGAGTGGTTTTTCAAAAAATAATTTCAAAATATGAAGCAGAACCGTATCCAGATGTAGCTGGTGCGAATAATTGGACGAATCTCCAACCATCCTTCGCATGATTGGCAATAATCTCATGATAATCTTCTTTCGGCATATTGTTCCATCTACTAAGTTTAACTTTCACTAGTTTATATTCGAACATTTTAGAAGCCTCCATTTTGGGTAATAGTAGGTAATAAACGGTTAGATTGCAGGTATTAGCTTTTTCGCTAAAATACGTATTGAATAATAAAATTTCCAATAAATAGAACGGCAATTAAATAAAGCACAGGGTGAACTTCCTTTCCTTTCCCCAATAAAAGCTTCATCAATGGGTATAGAATAAATCCGATTGCCATACCATCTGCAATGCTATAGGTTAATGGAATTAATACAACAATAAGAAGTGCCGGAAAGCTCTCTGTTAAGTCATCCATTGAAATATGGACAATGTTTTGCAGCATAAGAACGCCTATTAATATCAGAATCGGGGAAACTGCACTTGCTGGAACCATTTTAATGACAGGTATAAATAAGAGCGAAACGAGAAACAATATCCCGGTCACAATGCTGGTCAACCCCGTTTTTCCGCCGGCTGCAATTCCTGCTGCGCCTTCCACTGATGCAACAGTAGGACTTGTTCCAAAAATCCCGGAAGATAAAACGGAAACAGCTGTAGCCTGGAGTGACTTCTTACTGATTCCAGGTTTTTTTAACATATTGCTATGTCCATGAATCAAGCCAATATTTTCAAACACAACTACCATTGCAAAAGAGATAGAAGTCAGCCAGAATACGATATTACCTACTTGTGACCACGAAGCCTGACCAAAAACGCCAAGGTATCCATGAAAGGATGGCATTGAAAGGGAAAGCCCTTCAGTAGTGGCCCCGCCAAGCCAAATCGATAACAACGAGGTAATCAAAATACTTAATAAAAGGTTTCCCGGTACATTTTTAATAAATAATAAAACCGTAATAACCAAACCAATGAGTGTAGTGATTGCTGAGGGACTGCTTAAATCTCCAATTGCAAGCAGGGTATGCTCAGAATTTGTAATAATACCAGCATTGTCAAATCCAATTAAGATCAATAAGATTCCAATCCCAACGGTAATGGCTTCTTTTAAGGAATTAGGAATAGAGGTCATAATCATTTTCGCCATTGGTGTAAAGGCAATCACAACAAAGATGATTCCTGTAACGAAAACCATCGCCAACGCTTCCTGCCAAGTAAATCCCCCAGTTTGAACGATAGTATAAGTAAACATCGCATTGAGGCCCATACCAGGGATGAGGGTGAGAGGGGTATTACTCCATAAGCCGACTACTACGCATCCAAAAGAACTGGTTAATATGGTCGCGATGATTCCTGCTTCCATCGGAATTCCTGCTACTGCCAAAATCGTTGCATTGACAATAATGATGTAGAACGCTGTTAAATATGAAATAAATCCTGCTGAAAATTCTTTTGTAATTGTCGTACCATGTTGATTTAATTTAAAAAATCGTTCCATGTGATCACCTTTCTATTTACATTGAAATCGAGAGTTATCATATCATGGACATATACTATATGAAAAATATATAATTTATATAAAAACTATATATTTTTTAAATAGAAGGTGAATTCAATGGACATTAAACAATTACGGTATTTTATAGCGATAGCTGAGGAAAAGAATATAACAGCTGCTGCCAACCGGCTGCATTTGTCTCAACCACCGCTTAGCATAATGGTGAAACAATTAGAGGATGAGCTAGGTGTTAAATTAATTGAGAGAAATGGGAGGAGTATGGAATTAACCGATAAAGGCTATGTACTTTACAAAAGAGCAATCCATCTCGTAAACAGTTTTGAAGAAATAAAAAATGAATTACAGGATACAGAGGAGGGAAAAAAGGGTGTTCTTAATGTAGGAATCAATACATTATCGGTTTCGGGATTTTCGGAAATGCTTCAATCTTTTTACAAAAATAACCCCCTTGTTTCCCTAAAAATTGTTCAAAACGACTCCTTGTATTTAGCGGAATTGGTAAAAAACAGGGTGATTGAAATTGCATTTGTACGTCTTCCCCTTGAACATCGTGGTTTGACATATCATCATCTTATTAATGAGCCTTTTGTTTTCGTAAGCAATAATGTAGTACCTACTATATCTCTAGAAGAGATTTCGCACATGCCCCTTATTATTCCTAGCACAGAGGGATTGGGCATTTATAATACGATTATTGAAGCATTTACTAGACAAAATCTTCAAATAACAAGTATTGCGGAGTGCTCTGATATGCATGTCTTAATGGAGCTAGTTAAGGGGGGAATGGGGGCAACGATCGTTCCAAAATCTGTTTTTGATGTTTACGGGGCTAAATGTCTCTTCTCTACGCCGATAAGCAATCCCACCATGACCTCTTCTTTAGGAGTCATTTGGCTTGAACAGCATTTTGTCTCTACACCTGCTAAGAATTTTATGGAGTTAGCAAAGGAATACTATAATTGAAAGAGGTGCCGAAAAAAAGTGCCTGTCATCACCCGTAATTGCATTAAACTGTTGCTATGCCGGTGAAAATATTGCCATGGGACAACGGTCTCCTGAAGAAGTTGTCAAGGCATGGATGAATAGTGAAGGGTCTCAAGAACATTCTAAATCCGAACTATAATTATATAGGCGTTGGTTATGTGTCACAAGGTAATTATTGGACGCGGGAGTTTATTTGGAAATAATGTATTAGTAAAAGCTGCCGGCATCGCAGGCAGCTTTTTTTGGTTCAAAATAGCACTTTTGTGTTGTTGAAAAATATTGAATATTTCATTAGTTAGTATTATAATAACCACTAATTGTCTCAGAGGAAAATGAGTAAGTATTATTTGTTAATTTTTCACTAATGGATGAACCACCATGACCTGTTCCATGTGGTTACAGGAAATCCGTTTAAATAATGACAAAAGAGGGGATATGATGAGCCTTTCCAATGCTCAAAGTGAATCCGTAATCCATCCAAGTGACGAAGATTCCTTTATCCAAGGTGTAAAGGATTGTATCCCGACACTGTTGGGTTACTTAAGTATCGGCTTTGCTGCCGGTGTTGTTGAAAAGACGGCAGGCCTTAGCATTGCTGAGATTGCCCTGATAAGCTTCGTTCTTTATGCCGGTTCGGCTCAATTTATTGCAGCGGGTATGATTGCCGTTAATAGTTCTGCAACTGCGATTATTATTACTATTTTCTTTGTCAACGTGCGTCATATCTTACTTAGCGCTGCCCTTTCACCCTATTTTCGCCATCTTTCTCCGCTTAAAAATATGCTCATCGGATCACTGCTTACGGATGAAACCTTTGGTGTGGCTATTAATAAGGCGGCACAAAAGCGAAACATAAGCGAGAAATGGATGCACGGGCTAAATATTACCGCTTGGTTAAACTGGGTGATTGCCAATTTAGCAGGTGCCTATTTTGGTAATTGGATTTCCAATCCTGAAAAATTCGGCTTAGATTATGCGTTGCCAGCGATGTTTATTGGGCTTTTGGTCCTTTCGGTGTTAAGCCGGAAAAAAATCAAACTGGATATTTTTGTGGCCATCATCGCAGTCATCATCGCTGTTGGAATTAGTTCGATGTTTTCGAGCAGTCTCGGCGTGATTACGGCTACAATTATTGCCTCAACGATAGGGATGGTGTTGGAAAAATGGAAGTAAGAGGGGCCATTCTATTAATCATTTTGGGAACAGCACTTGTCACATTTATTCCCAGGGTCCTGCCGCTGATGGTGCTTAGCCGCTTTGAACTACCGGAATGGGCGACACGATGGTTAAGTTTTATCCCCATTTCTGTAATGGCTGCTTTGGTGGGCCAGGAGATTTTCATGGCTGATGGGAAACTTGCGCTATCAACTGGAAACGTTGAAATTCTAGCAGCTATCCCTACGTTTTTGGTTGCGATTAAGACACGTAGTTTATTAGCCACGGTACTGTCAGGCATTATCTCCTTAATGGTTTTACGATATTTGCTATAGGAAAAATACTTTAAAAAGGGCGGACAGTGACTGGCACTGTTCGCTATGAAAACGGATAAACCTGATAAGTTAAAACACCAACGATAATTCCTGTAATCGCGCCAAAAAAAACTTCTGCTGGTTGATGCCCTAATAATTCTTTTAGCTTTTCTCTCGACTCTGTTTTCTTTAAATTCGGGTCTTTTAAGGTTTCAATGAGTAGATTGAAATCTGCTAACAACTTATTTAAAACTTCTGCATGGTAGCCCGCGTGTCTTCGAACCCCGGTAGCATCATGCATGACAATAAGGGAAACGACGACACAAATGGCAAATTCATTTGAATAAAGTCCAGTCGTTAATCCAATCGCTGTCGTTAAGGAAATAATGGTAGCTGTATGTGAACTCGGCATGCCGCCGGTACTAAACATCAGATTCCATTTTAATTCCCCGGTTGTTACATAGTGGATGGGGATTTTTACAAATTGGGCAATTAACATTCCTAAAAGCGCTGCTAAAATGGGATAGGATAAAAACATCTCGGGCCTCCTAATAATTGTATGTCCTTAGAATATGCCATAAAAAACAAAATGATGAAAATGATTAAAGTTGACTGGTGGATCCTTGTTAAAATTAAAACCTTTTTTGGTATTGAATATATTATCTGGTATCAGACCCGGGATTGTAAATGAGGAAATAATAATTGATATTGGAACAGGCCATGATTTGTTTGAATAAAAGTGAAAGTTAACGTAAAGGGTCCTAGGTGGACATGCAGAGCTTGAAATAATGGGAAAAGTCCACGTAGATAGTTCCTACGTGGACTTTTTGAGCTGAAAAGAGCGAGCAGTTACAATCTCAACCCACCTCAGCTGCTTTTGTCACGAATATCGTCTTTGACGTCATGGAGCGTATCCGCAATCACTTGTTTTCCTTCATTGGCCTTATCTGAAAGCTCAGAAGCATGTTTGCCGATACTGCTTGCAACGTCCTGGGCCTTCTCTTTAACAACCGCGGATAATTGGCTTGTTTTTTCATTAAGGGATTTATACGTTTTTGATAGATCTTCCCTCAACATTGTGCCAGACTTCTGAGTTAATAAAGACGAAGCTGCTGCCCCGATCACCCCGCCGATTAACAATCCTAACAAAAGTCCGCTTTTATTCGTTTCTGCTGTTTCACTCAAGAAGAACACTCCTTTGTCACTATTATTTTAATCCTAGTTAGGTAAGTACCCGTATTTTCTACGTTTAAAACAATATGAATAGGAGGAATTGGAAATTGAGACAGGTTTTATCAAAGAATTAACTGGGTAATAAATAACAAACGGAGGCAAATCAAAAATATTCCAGAAGGTAAGGTAAACACATGTTAAAAGCAGCTATTTTGTTTCTTATTATTGCTATTATCGCAGGGATTTTTGGATTTTTTGGAATTGTATCGGCAGCGGTGGGCATTGCCAAAATCCTATTCGTAATCTTCTTGATTTTGTTTGTAGTATCGCTCATATTTGGCAGACGAAAAAGCTACTAACAACCGGTTTTATCAGAGAACTTATAGGCACAATGTAGAAATCCAATCATTGAAAAAAGGAGAGAGTTAAGGTGATGAAGAATCATGAAACACGTTCTCCCAAGCGAAGGGGCTGGCAATATTGGCGTGTCACTTCACTTGATGCTCCGCTATACAATGAAGAGGGATTTGCTCTGTTGGATGTGATTGGGAAGGAAGATAAGGAATATCATGTGATTGAGACACGTTTAGACTTGTCCCAAGCCTGGTCACAGCTCAATGAGATGGAAAAATGGATTGTTTATTTAATTTTTGTCGAAGGGGAGTCCCAGCGAACCGCTGCCTATCGATTAGCGATGTCACAGATTACAGTAAGTCGAACGCTGAAACTTGCCTTGGAGAAGTTAAAACAAGCGCTATTTCAGCCATTGTCCTCATATTATCATTAAACTTTAAAACCGGCGGGCCGCACATGGATATCTGCCGGTTTTAAAGTTTTTATAGTACAATAAATAATAATAAGGCTACCGGGAATTTTCAAAAAAGCGGTGAGAGCAGGGCACCAGAAGAAGGGGGATTAGTATGAGTAACATTCCTGTTGGGGTATGGATAAGTTTGGAAACTTTGATTGTATGTTTAGGGGTATGGCGAGTAATTCAATTTATCAAAGCATATAAAAATACAGAGCAAAGCCTGCCAACAGTAGAGAAAATCGAGGCGATGGTAAATAGCCAAATCAAGAATAAAGTGCTTGCTGCGTTTCTTACACGAGATTTTTTGACCATTTACTATCTTTTTTCACCATCAAATAAAAGAGAGCCCGAACAAGGAACTGCCTTTACACTTCATAAAAAAATCGGCTACGGCGGGATTATGTTTGGGTTTCTCTTTGTTTTAGTTTTAGAAGCGGGTGGTGTCTCGTACTTCCTACATAGTTGGAGTACAGTCATAGCCTGGATCCACTTGGCGCTTTCGTTGTATTTGATTATTTTTCTTATCAGTGATTATAAAGCAATCAAACGGAATCCTGTCCTTTTATCACCCGAAAAACTCCACATTCGCTTGGGCTTGCGGTTAAAAGCGCAAATTTACTTACATAATATCGATAGTATTAAAGCTGGGAAAATAAATTTTGAAAAAGATAAAAAGAAAAAAGATGTCTGGAATCTCACTTTATTTGGATTCGAAGACCCGGATTTTGAGATTACCCTCAAAGAACCGCTCTTGTTAAGAGATGGTGTTGGAAGAGATTGTTTGATCATTAAAATATATCTAACGCTTGACGAGAAGGAGGAATTTTTGGCACAAGTTAAACTCCTTAAGGAGAAAGTGGAAGTTGTTGGAATCTAAAGCTTGAGGCTGCTGCGAGACCTCAAGCTTTAGGCAGTTCCTTGTATGCCAACTTCATAATAATATCCTTATGCTGCGGATACTTCGACAAAAGATCATCCTGGGTAAATAATTCGAAGTCTTGGAATTCAAACCCTGGAGATACCATGCAGCCTACTAGCGAACATGTATCTTTTTCAAGAACGGATGATCCAAAAATTGAATTTTTAGGAACTAACGCCTGTGGAACTTCTCCCGCTTCAAGATTCATACCTAATTTTATTTCTTCATATTCTCCATTTTCATGAATTATATGAACGGTCAGTGAGCTTCCAGCGTGATAATACCACAATTCATCCGACTTTAGACGATGAAAGTGTGACACATTATCGGATGTTAATAAAAAGTAAATACTCGTGTAAAGCTTTCGCAGACCTTCGAAATTTACTGTTAACTCTTTGTCGGAAATCTGCTCGCCAGAGGAAAAAGTACTTTTGTAATAGCCACCTTCAGGATGCGGAACAAGTCCGAGCTTTGCCACCCACGATTCCAATTCATTTATATGCATGAGGAAAATTCCTTTCTTGATAAAGCTTCAGCAGATTCGCCACTGATTTTCTCATTATGGTCACATTGCCAAATGAAGCCAATAGCACTTGCCCCCTTAGATAGTATCTCATTTGTCACCTCGCAGCAATCATACAAGCGATTTAATATTGACATTTTTCTGACTTTTCACTAAAATATATTTGAGTAAAATAAATTTTAGTAAAAAATAATTTATCAAAAAGGGTGGGGAATGTGAATGAGCCTTTTGGATATTTACTTACAAAGAAATGGAAAGAAACGCTATGATGTATTCAAAGAAACGGGAATCAGTCAGCAAATGCTTTCAAGTGTAAACAAAAAAAGTGTCAGCAGTTATTCGGTGAAAACCATTCAAGCAATTGCTAAAACAGTTGGAAAAAGTGAGGGGATGGTGCTTGACGAATTATTACAGCTCGAAAAGGAAAAGACTATCTTTGAAGTTTATAATGCTGAAGAATTATTATTAGCCTTTGATAATAAGGAGTCGTTTATCGTTATTAAGGGAGACTATAAAATTAAAATCGAAGAATTAGCTAAATCACAGCTTTCTGATACAGAAACATTGGGATTAGAATTAGGTTCTGCTGGAGCGGTGACCATCTTAGCAGAAGGATTTTATCAATTAGCCAATTTATTTAGTAAAAAAGATGATGAACAAAAGAAAATTGAAAGCCAATTTCGCAAATACAAAATTAAGAAAATCAATGAAAGTGAGTTGCTTTTGTCTTTACGGCAATTAGATTATTAAAGTGGTAATCCAGATTGCTTGGAACCATCATACGGGCAGGGGCTCATCCATAAATAAAATGGAATAGCCCCTGCTTTTTTATCTGGATCTTTATTTCGTTAGATTCACCAAGTTGAGGGTAAGCAAAAATTACTATTTTCCTTATTGATCAAATATGTTATTCTAAAAAAATAACCTAAAAAATCAAACGTTTGATTAAATGGTGTTAGAGTCTTGAAAAATCAGATTTATTAAACAAGAACCTAAACAAAATGAACTATTTTCCACTAAGATTTTTATTTTTAAAATAGCGAATCTTAATAAAGATGAATGTGGAATAGTTTACGGCATCTAAGTTGATTGTTCATTTTTAACAACTTTTATATATTTTAAAAAGGGGAAGTGCAAATGAAGAAGATTAGTTTAGCGTGGCAGATTTTTATTGGACTGGCTCTCGGTATAATTGTCGGTGCGGTATTTTATGGAAATCCGCATGTAGCAAGTTACCTCCAGCCAATTGGAGATATCTTCATTCGATTAATAAAAATGATTGTTGTTCCAATCGTTATTTCCAGCCTTATTGTCGGAGTTGCTGGGGTCGGTGATATGAAGTCATTGGGAAAGCTTGGCGGGAAAACCCTGCTTTATTTTGAAATCATTACCACAGTCGCCATCATTGTTGGCCTTCTTGCCGGAAACGTATTTCAGCCAGGTGCCGGAGTAGACCGATCTAAACTGACAAAAACGGATATAAATAGTTACGTCCATACCGCGGAACAAACAGAGTCACATTCGATGATTGACACAGTTGTGAATATAGTTCCTACCAATATCATTCAGTCATTAGCAAATGGCGATATGCTAGCCATCATTTTCTTTTCCATTATGTTTGGATTAGGTGTGGCGGCGATTGGTGAGAAAGGACTGCCGATTCTAAATTTCTTTAGAGGAACGGCCGATGCGATGTTCTATGTCACAAACCAAATCATGAAGCTTGCACCATTTGGTGTTTTTGCTTTAATTGGTGTAACTGTTTCAAAATTTGGTATCTCTTCGTTAATTCCGCTCGGAAAACTGGTCCTTGTCGTATATGGATCGATGATTTTCTTCATTTTAGTCGTTCTTGGATTAACGGCCAAAATTGTCGGGTTTAATATTTTTAAGCTCATACGCTATTTAAAAGACGAATTAATTTTAGGTTATACAACCGCAAGTTCAGAGACCGTCCTTCCAAAAATTATGGAAAAAATGGAGAAGATCGGTTGTCCGAAGGCGATTACATCCTTTGTCATTCCAACGGGGTATTCCTTTAATCTTGATGGATCAACCTTATACCAAGCAATAGCAGCATTGTTCATAGCGCAAATGTATGGAATTCATTTGACTATCGGGCATCAAATCACGTTAGTTCTTGTTTTGATGCTAACTTCCAAAGGGATTGCCGGAGTTCCGGGCGTATCATTTGTGGTGCTTCTTGCCACATTAGGAAGTGTCGGGATTCCTGTAGAAGGACTTGCTTTTATTGCTGGAATTGACCGGATTCTTGACATGGCACGTACTTGTGTAAACATTGTGGGCAATTCCTTGGCAGCGATTGTCATTACAAAATGGGAAGGCCACAAGCTTAATGATTATCATGAACAAAAAGCAGCCTAATATTACGACACAAAACACCTTGCGCATGCAAGGTGTTTTTAACATTGTTTGAGGGGGGGGGCTAAAAACCCAGCAGCGAGTGCCCCGCTGCTGGGTTGCTTTACCTTATACGAATAAACTTAATAATAGAACAAATCCTAATCCAGCTACTGAAATAATCGTCTCAAGTAAGGTCCAGGTTGCGAATGTTTCTTTCATGCTTAAACCGAAATACTCTTTAAACATCCAGAATCCAGCATCATTCACGTGTGAGGCTATTAAACTACCAGCCCCAGTAGCAAGTACGACTAATGCCAGGTTAACATCGGACTGGCCTAACATTGGGATAACCATACCAGCAGTTGTTAGAGCCGCAACGGTAGCGGACCCTAAGGAAATCCGTAAAATAGCAGCGATGATCCAGGCAAGTAAAATTGGTGAGATGTTAGTCCCTTTAAATAATTCTGCGACATAGTCACCTACACCGCCATTAATTAATACTTGTTTGAAGGCACCGCCTCCGCCGATGATTAACAGCATCATCCCGATGTGTGAGATAGCTGTTGAACAAGAATCCATTACTGATTTAATCGGAATATTTCTTGCTAATCCCATTGTATAAATAGCAACTAATAAAGAGATGACCATGGCAGGGGATGCGCCACCAACAAAACGAATAATGGCTAATAACGTATTATCTGCAAATCCGATTGTTTTTTGCAGTAAAGTAATAATGGTAGCAATCGACATTAAAATAACAGGAAGCATTGCGGTAAACACACTGATTCCAAACCCCGGAGTATCTTCAAGTTTAAATGACTTTTGTTCACCTAAAGAAGCGATATCACCAGTTTTTGTAAATGATGCCGGCACTAATTTTTTAGCAAGCTTTGTAAATAAAGGTCCAGCAATTATGACAGTTGGAACAGCGATAATAAAACCATAAAGCAATACTTGACCAAGATCTGCACCAAATTCACCTGCAATGGTGGTTGGTCCCGGATGCGGCGGCAAGAAACCGTGGGTCACAGATAAAGCTGCTCCCATTGGAATACCGAGATAGAGAATAGAAACTTTTAATTGTTTAGAAATGGCAAATACGATTGGTATTAATAAAACGAGTCCTACTTCAAAGAATAAAGCGATTCCAATGATGAACGAAGCAGCTACGACAGCCCATTGAATATTTTTTTCGCCAAATTTGTTAACCAGAGTCATCGCAATTCGCTGCGCGCCTCCTGAATCTGCAACTAATTTACCCAGCATCGCACCAAGTCCGAAGATAAGTGCGATATGACCAAGTGTCCCGCCTAATCCAGCTTCTATCGTTGAAATGACTTCGTCTAACTTCATTCCAAGTGCGATTGCCACCCCGAATGAGACAATGATAAGTGAAACAAAGGTGTTTAATTTGAACCCCATGATTAAAACTAGTAATGCTAAAATTCCAATCGCTACAATAACTAATGGCATGATAATTCCCCCAATAATTTATATATTTTTATTTAGTAAGCTTCTTTGATAGTTGGCGATCATTGTATAATCTTCTTCTAATACTCTTGATAAATTAATAAAGATTGGCACTAATTGTCTATATTCCTTTGCTGCATCTTCCTTCGGAGTATGTTTGTGAGTGCTGCCAATCATTTCCGAAGCTACATCAAAGGACTCAATTTTTCCTAATGCATATAGACCCAAAATACAAGCGCCCAAACACGAACTCTCATAGCTTTCCGGAACGACTACTTCAGATTCAAAAATATCAGACATCATTTGACGCCATACCTCTGATCTAGCGAAGCCTCCAGTGGCTTGAATACGGGTAACAGGGCCATCCATGCTCTCAATTAATGCCAGGAACACCGTGTATAAATTGTAAATGACGCCTTCTAAGGCTGCTCGAATCATGTGTTCTTTCTTATGCGCCAGCGTTAGTCCAAAAAATGAGCCTCGTACGTCCGGATTCCATAATGGTGCACGCTCACCTGCCAGGTATGGATGGAATAGTAATCCATCGGCGCCAGGTCTTACGCGTTCTGCGATCTTGGTTAATACTTCATATGGATCAATTCCAAGTCTTTTCGCGGTTTCTACCTCTGAAGCTGCGAATTCGTCTCGAATCCAGCGAAGGACCATTCCACCGTTGTTGACAGGACCGCCAATGACCCAATGCTTTTCCGATAATGCATAACAGAATAATCGTCCTTTTTCGTCTGTTTGCGGTTGGTCAATAATGGTTCGAATCGCACCGCTTGTCCCAATTGTGACTGCGACCTCGCCTTTCTTAATCGCATTCACACCTAAATTGGAGAGTACACCATCACTTGCGCCAATGACAAAGGGAGTTTGTGGATCAATCCCCATTTGTTTCGCTAATTCAGGATGGCAGTTTTTAAAAATCGCGGTTGTTGGTACCAGTTTTGATAATTGGTCACGTGTTACACCCGCAATTTCTAATGCTTCTCCATCCCAATCCAAGCCTTTTAGATTCATCATCCCCATCGAAGAAGCAAGAGAATAATCGACCACATATTGATTAAAGAATTTTTTAAAGATATATTCTTTAATTCCAATATATTTTTTTGTTTTGGCGGCTATTTCAGGACGTTCATTCACAATCCAGGCAATCTTGCTTAATGGTGACATGGGGTGAATCGGTGTCCCCGTTCGTTTATAGACTTCATGACCATTCAATTCATCTTTTATTTTGTGGGCCCATGCCTCACTGCGATTATCTGCCCAGGTGATACAGGGTGTCAGCGGCTGGTCATTTTCATCAACGGCAATGACACTATGCATCGCACTACTAAATGAAATGAATGATATTTCTTTTTGAGAATGTTGTTTCATTATTTTCGAAATCGCTTGTACGACAGCTTGAAAAATCTCTTCTGGATCCTGTTCAGCTGTCGAAATATCAGGTGTGTAAAGGGGGTAACCGATATTCTCTTGTTGAATGACGTCGCCTTTTTCAGTAAATAAAACGGCTTTCGTACTTGTTGTACCGATGTCTACACCTAACATATTGCTGGTCATTTTTCCGGGTCTACTCCTTTAGATAGCATTTGTTGAGACAGCCAAAGGTCTTCTACTTTCCCTTGAACATCATCAAAGTTTTGATGTAGTGATTGAATCATCAAGTCTCTATTTTTTGTATCTATCGCTTCAATATAGAGCTGATGATTTTTCACAATCCGTGCAAAGTCATCGTATTTTTCTTCGAAACGGTTGCGCATCGATAAAAGAATGAGAGCTTCCATAACGGGTTTTACATTATTCCAGATCATCATGATGTAGGAATGATTAATCGTCCGAATAATCGTTTCATGGAATAAGACATCTTGATAGGAAAACTCATCGGGATCCTGATATTTGATGGCGACTTTCATCATTTCGAGTATTTTGCTTAGTTCCCTTACTACCCCTTTCGTGTCTATTTTTACAAGCCGTTCAAAGACAAAGGTTTCGATAAGTAAACGAACATCATAAATTTCCTCTATTTCTTTCTCCTTTAAACCAATGACAACGGCACCCATTCTTTCCAAGCGAATCAAATTTTCAGATGCCAAAACTTTTAATGCTTCACGAATCGGTGACCTGCTTACCTCGAAATCGGCAGCCAATTTATTTTCTGATAAAATGGTTCCGCTTTCAATCCTGCCAGAAATAATCTGCATTCTAAGCTCGCAGGTGACACGATCACCGGTGGAGGCCTTTGAAAGCCACTTTTGTGGATAAAGTAATTCCGTCGATTCTGTCATTTAACCACCTTCCTAAATTAAACTAGGATACTTGTATACAAGTATTATAAAACAGATTTTTGAAAATGCAACCGCTTTTATAAAATTTATTATTTCTAAAAAACAATAGCTAATGATAAATTGTGGTACCCAAGAAGGGATGTTTATCCTTTTTGCCGAATTAAATTAAATCGGTGTGATTTTATAGGAGGAAATAAAATGGATTTCTTATTAAAACAAGTATTTGTTGGTTTACCAAAAACAATCGGAAACAGAGAAGCGGTAAATCCAATGGAGCGTGAATGGACTAGCGCGATTTTTAAAGAGCCTGTCGAAGGACAAGTCTGGGTCGGCAAAACGGGTTTAGCTGGCGACGGACAAGGTGATTTGAAACATCACGGCGGACCAGAAAAGGCAGTTTTCGCCTATTCGTTTGAAAATTATCGATACTGGCAATCAGAATTAGGTATTTCAGAGATAACATCCGGCGGCATGGGTGAAAATTTGGTCATGGCCAATGTAAATGAAGAAACAATTGCGATTGGTGATACCTTTCAAATTGGCGAGGCGGTTATTCAAGTTTCACAGCCTAGACAGCCATGCTGGAAGCCGGCGCGCCGATTTAAAGTAAAGAATTTAGCGCTGTTATTACAAAATACCGGAAGGACCGGCTGGTATTTCCGGGTTTTAAAAGAGGGGTATGTGGGGGCGGGTCAAACTTTTTCCCTTGTGGAACGGCCATTTCCACAGTGGACCATCGAAAAATGTAATCAAATTATTCATGCTAGACAGCAAAATTTTGTGGAAATGCACGAGCTTGCTTGTTGTGAATTGCTTGCACCAGGCATGAGAGAAACTTTAGAAAAGCGAATTGAGAAACGAGCCCCTGGTGGCCCGGATATCCGCGACCGGGTTTTTGGGCCGAATGAATAAAATAGGATCTTTGAAGTGCGCGGCCAGTGAGTGGGAAAAAGAGCCGTCGCGGTCGCAAAACATTGCCCGTAGGGTGGGAAAAAATTAGAAGACGGGTACTGTGACATTTCGGTATTTTAAAATTGGTTCTGTTATTACTCATTGTTGAGTTTCGTGTAGGAATGAGAATTAATAGGCGGAGAATTTCCGGCTAATGTAGACAGAGGAAGCTAAAGAAGCAGATATAAGCGGAGAATTTCCGATTGACTGCTCTAAATAAGGCAAAATCCAACGATTTGGATAAAATAAACGGAAAAACTTCCTTTATTTTTAAGGAAATATGGGTTTTTCCCAATTTAAACGGAATTTTCCCGTTTATTTTTCAAACACAGTGAAATCAACATTCAGTAAGTAATAAAGCTTTTAGGATAAAAAGTACCAGAAAAAATAAGTTATTTTCCCCTAGGAGGAAGCGAATATGTTTTCAATACTTGTCTCAAATGATGAGGCAATTGCCCAAGGTAGTGTCTTTGAATCTGACGAGGTACAATTCAATCTGTTTCATCGAATCACTGAAGGCAGTAATATTTTATCCTGCAAAACGCAAGATGGAAAAATGATTTTTGCGCAAACACCGGGGCATAGCGGCTGGTTGTGGATTTCAAAAGGGGTGACGGCCGAGGAACGGGATAACCTTACTCAAGAATTGGTCAACCATCTTAATGGGGCTCCGCTACCAGGGGTAACCGGCGAACCCGAGACTGCCAAAATGTTTGCGGACATTTTTTCAAAAAAGAATCATCTTCAATACGAAACCGAAATGGTAATGGAAGCCTATTATTGTCCAAAAGTAATCAAGCCGGCAAATGTTCCAGGTAAAATCCAAGCAGCAAAGTTGCAGGATGCGGATACCGTCGCAGAATATCTAGCAGGATTCTTAAGAGATGCTTTTGGGACAGCTGTTGAACCGAATACCCAGGCAGCCAAGGCGGAGACCATGTTACAAACAGGAAATCTATATCTTTGGATTGTTGATGGTCAGCCAGTTTCGATGGCGAATATTTCTCATCGCTCTCCAAGACATGCACGGATTAATTCAGTATTTACACCGATGTCACATCGAAAAAAGGGCTACGCAAGTGCGCTAGTAGCAGAGCTATGTCGAATCATTGAATCTGAGAAACTAGTTCCGATGCTGTATGCAGACTTTAAAAATCCTGACTCCAATAAGGTTTATCAAAATATCGGCTTTTTAGAAAGTGGCAAAATTGCGGAATTCAAATTTACAGGCTCCCCAAAGAGGTGAAACAAATGTATCAAATTACGGAAGGCCAAGTTGAAAGAAATGAACAATCCACCATCCCTTATACGTGGATTCGCGGTGAACAACCAAATAAAAGCATTTGCATCATGCTGCCAGGACTAGGTTATTCTACGGAGCGGCCGCTGTTTCATTATGCAACTGGAGTATGTTTGAATCAAAATGTGGATGTTCTACATATCAATTACAACTTTAGAAAAAATCAACATTTTAAAAAACTTAACAATCAAGAGCAAGATAGTTGGATGTACGACGATGTGAAGGCGGTTGTCGCGGAGGTTCTGAAAGCTACCAAATATGAACAGTGTATTGTGTTAAGCAAATCGATTGGCACGATTCCGATGGCTAATGAATGGAAGCAACGGAATTTCATCAAAAATGCGATCGGAATTTGGTTAACTCCGCTTTTGAAAATTGACGCTGTATATGATGCGCTATTGAAAACTCAGCTGCCTTCCCTTTGTGTAATCGGGGATGAAGACCATCATTATCTTGAAGAACAGATTTCTTCCCTGAAAAAAAATGAACATGTCAGTACGGTCGTCATTCCCACGGCTGACCATGGATTAGAAATAAAAGGGGATACGTTAGCGTCCATTGATGCTGCAAAGGAAGTTTTCAAGCACATTCATGATTTTATCACTAAAAATAAAATCAAAGAATAAAGAGTTAAGAAACCTTTCCAGCATTAACTCGTCTTTTTCTATAAAGGGATGTGTATGCTTGTGTTTAAAAAAATAACCTCAATTGTTTTAATCACGTTATTGACTGTTTTTATATCCGGCTGCGGATTAGATAAAGGTGTTGCCGGTGACCAGCCTACTAACAGCGGGCAAAATAAAAAACCTGCCAGTAACGAAGTTAAAGAAATTCACGGCATGATGGAAAATATCGAACGGTTAAATCTATTTGTTGAACATGTACAATCTGGTAAAGACGATAAGGTAAGGCTTACCCGATATACGGATGAAGGCGATCCTATTTATCACGACTTAGCTAATCATGATTCAAAACTAACCATACAAATAGATACCACCGAAGATAAATTTGGTCAAGGGGAAGTAACCACCTATGTCTGTAAAGGTATTCAGAAGCAAGAATCGGAGACAGAAACAAAATACATTCTTGAACAATGCCCGGATTTCACTGACCTATTAAC
Organism: Neobacillus novalis NBRC 102450; assembly: GCF_001591805.1. GTDB lineage: Bacteria > Bacillota > Bacilli > Bacillales > Cytobacillaceae > Neobacillus > Neobacillus novalis. Next base: position 95,922 of record NZ_BCVP01000009.1, read on the forward strand.
CATTTCCTATGATGTCGACAAAGAGGATTATTTTGCCTTTGAGTTAAAATATGGGGTAGGAAAGCAAAACGTCATCGACACAAAAGGACAAAAGTTAATTAAAGATTTACAGAATGGGGAAACCGTTACTGTTAGCGACTTTCAATTTTCAAAAAGTGAAATGAACGCCATTTATAAACGGATGATTTTTTCCAATTACCTTGGAGAGAAAAAGCTATCAAAGGAATGTAATCAGAAGCCGTATAAAGGCTATGAAATGAACGTTTGGATTAATAGCGGAGAACAGCATTTTGAATGGTCGGAATGTGATAAGAGTAATGATGGTCAGGAAATGAACGAGTTAGTTGCTAACATCCTTGAAATCTTGAGGAAAAATTCGACTTATCAAACACTGCCAGAAGTTAAAGCTCAGTATGAATAGAGGAAGGAAAGATGGCCCTATAAGCGGTCATCTTCCCATGCCCTGTCATCGTCTTTAATATTGTACTTTTCTTTTAACGCTTGTTCTTCTTGACTTCGTGTCTCCGTACTTTTTAAGGGTTCTTTTCGGCTCTTATTTTTAATTTCCAGTTGACTCGCCTCCAAGGTTTGATCAAAAAAGCCTAAAGCATATTTAACTCCTTCTTGAATATCATTTGTTTCGTAGGCATCTAAGTCCTCATGAGTAACCAATAATTTAACGCCTTCCAATTCGTACCCGCTGTCTAAATCGATATCCAAAAGTACTTCAAAACCTTCAGCATGTTCCATGACTTCAATAATGTTAAACGTTTGAATAGCTGTACCCGTTTCATACTCAATGGATTCCAGAAAATCTGACAAAATTAACACCGCCTTTGTTCCAATGGTAACCTCTCATAGTTTAACCGCAGCAGCTTCTGATATTCCACTTTAGCGATATTTACGGGTACTGTATGTTAGAGAATAATGTTGTTCCGTCTTCTTAAATAAACAATACAAAATATTATGAAAGCGATAACATTTCGCGTTGTTAAATGGTATAATTAACCATGGGGCCTCATGATTTTTTTTACATCCTGCACGACTTATTAAAATCATGGAAGGGGAAGAGAGGAATGACTGAAAATATTTTAAAATTCCTAGAAAAAAAGGGTATCGTTATACGCGAACACCAGATTCAACCTTTAATGGCACAGTTGGATAACTTCCGATTATTAACAAATAATTTCATTCCCATAAAGCTTGCCGGTAATAACGTGGAGCAAAAACACGTGCCGTATGAGCATAGGTACGAACAAAGAACGTGCCACCGAATCCACTAGAGAACTATCTGCATTTTCCCGATATAAACACCAGGTTTTTCCCTAAAGAATGGCTGCCTATGGTAGTCTTTTTCTTTTAATGGTTACGTTGAATGATCAATCGAGAATATTCCGAAGTAAAGTAAGACAACCTATGGAAAAAACAGCGAGGTGCTTGGGTTGAACTCCCTCCATAAACCGAAATTGACTTCTGCAGAGATTGCTGCTTTATGGACACAGTATTTAAACGAAACTGCTGGACTTTGCTTTCACAAACACATGTTGGAACACCTAGAGGATGTGGACATTAGAGAAATTTTTGAATTGGCAATTTCGCTAGGCACCCAACATCAGGAGAAAATTAAAGAGTTTCTTGTGAGTGAAGGTTTTCCAGTTCCAATCGGCTTTACAAACGATGACATGAATTCTAACAGTCCACGGCTATTTTCAGATGTATTGTGTTTACATTATATAAATATCATGTCCATCCATGGCTGTCATGGGTACAGCGCGGCAGTCACAACCTGTTCACGACAGGACGTTCGTGATTATTTTAGGGGCTGTAACATATCTGCAGTTGAATTATGTAATCGAACCAAGAATACCTTGCTAGAAAAAGGCTTATACTTTCGCCCTCCAGCAGTTTTACCTCCAGAAAAACCGGATTTTGTCAAAGACGAAAAATTTTTAGCGGGATGGTTTGGTGAAAAAAGACCCTTAAGCTGTATTGAGATAACTGATATCTATTTTAATATGAAAAAAAGCATCCTGACAAAAACTCTCACAGTTGCCTTTAGTCAAGTGGCCAATTCTAAGAAAGTTTGTGACTTTTTTTTAAAAGCGATGAATACGAAAAACAGTCATGTCCAAATGTTTCTTGACCTATTGAATAATGAAAACCTGCCGGCAGCACCTATGTTAGATGCGGAAATCACCAATTCTACCACTTCTCCGTTTTCGGAAAAGCTGATGATGTTTCAAGTTGGATTCTTATTCTCCACTGCGATGGTTTATTACGGAACCGGATGGGCGTCATCACCTAGAAGAGACTTGACTCCAAAATATATGCTGGCGATTTCAGGAGATTTGAAAATCGGAAACGATTGGTTGGATTTGATGATTGACAACGGCTGGTTAGAGCAGCCGCCTTTAGCTGAAGATCGTAAAGAATTAGCGATGATGAAAAAATGAGGGGAACTACCACTGGGTTTATGCTGTATCAGGTGGATTAAATTTAATAACAAATAAAGAAGAACTTGGCCACCCCGAGTTCTTTTTTCAGTTTTGTACAATATAACAAAATCGTTTAAATTTTTTTCACCCTATTACTTCAACATACATAGTAATATGTGTTACAATATACAACAACAGAGGAGGTTATTTTATGCAGGCAGAGACTCCAATAAGCAGCGACCTTATTCGCGGCCACATTGATACGATGATTCTTCGTGTGTTGAGTGAAGGTGATAACTATGGATATGAAATTATTAAATCGATATTTGAACAAAGCAATGGAAAATTTGAACTAAAAGAACCTTCACTCTATACGAGCTTAAAAAGGCTTGAAAAACAAAAACTGATTTTCGCCTATTGGGGTGACGAAAGTCAAGGTGGCAGACGAAAGTATTATAAAATCACCCCCAGTGGTGAAGGGGCTTATGAACAAGCAATTGAGGCATGGGCGGCCGCGAAGGAACTGATTGATCAGCTAATTATAAGGGGAGGGAAAAGCAATGAATGAACTAAGAAAATATGTCGATCACTTGTTCCGAAAATATAAAAACCATCGTGGTGTTAGCGACCTGAAGGATGAGATTTTAGGAAATTTGGAAGCGAAGGTATCTCATTTAATGGCAGAAGGATTGAATGAACGCGAGGCGATTGCCAAAGCCAAAAACAGTATTACAAAAATTGATGACTTAATTGATGATAATATCCCCGTCTGGATTAATCAGTTTCGCTTTAAAGCGTTTCAAATCACATATATTTATATCCTTATCGCTTGGATTGTGACGATTCCGTTTTCTCTTTTAAGTATGGGTCTTTTGTTGAATTACAGCTTGTTTTTCGTGTGTTTGGTCCTAGGAATCTTCTATTTACTTTTAGCTAAAAATGTTAAAAGGAATGAGAAGAAAATTGCGGAATTGAATCTAGCAGCCTTTACGAGGGCAAAGAAAATCACTTGGCTGCTCTGGCTCCTATTTATTATTGTTATTTGGGGGTATTTATCAGCGATATTATTTGGCAGCAATATCTGGTTTTCAAGACCGGTTCACATCGATGGACCTTATCAGTTTGGAATATTGATTGCCCGGTATGCCCTTCCATTTATTTCAATTGTTATACCACTAATTGTGACTACTAGCATGAAAATGATTAAACACTTCGAAGTGAGGGATTTTCATGAATAAACTGGGGAAACTGATTGCTGCATTGCTTGTCGTGGGGATAGGGCTATTTATTGTTGTACAGTTTATTATCATTCCAAAGCAGAATGCGGCTGCCGAACAATATGTCATTGACCAAAGAAGACCGCTTACACATGATTTAGAAAATATTATCCCCTATCGTTTTCTCTATATGGGCAATGCCGGCAACATGATCAACTTATTTAACCATTTACCGCTGAACGAGGTTGAAAAGGACTTTGAACTTAAATCTGAAGCCTTTACGTTAATAGTAAATTATCACCAATCAGTTTCGGAAATTGGCACCAACCTTGTCAATCAGTCGCTTATTTACAACTCAACAGCTGCCTTTGCGCTGATTGGGAACTTGGAAAAAATCGAATACAACTTCCCGGACCAATCTTTTGAAGTCAAAAGGGAGAGGATCAAAAGTTTATATGATGATTTTAGTCAATTAATTAAAAGTAACCGCGTCTGGAATCAACAAGTTCGTAATCCGTTAAAAGACAAAGATTATACAGATAAATCTATCGAATCCATTCTAAAGAAATAGCAGAGGAGCTAACTGGTGTCAGGCACCATGATTAACATGGTAAAAATCCGGGGTCCCACATGGGCTCCCGGATTTTTCGATTAACCGATAATGCTGGCTATCAGATATGTTGGATTTGATTAAGCCAATCTATACAACGGTATTGTTAATTGAAAAATGGAAAATACTTTAAATACAATAATTAAAGTGAGGGCTGTCTGTGGGTGTGATTAAATCTTATATGGATCAATATGGATATGTATTGTTATTGATTGCGCTTATGCTTGAACTGTTAGCACTCCCACTGCCGGGTGAGCTCATTATGAGTTACACTGGGTTTCTTGTCTACCAAGGACATCTGGGATGGTTCACAAGTATTTTCGTTGCTGGTGTGGGAAGTTCAATTGGAATGACGATTGCTTATTGGATTGGTTTAAAATTTGGTACTGTTTTTTTTGAAAAATACGGTAGGAAATTCCATCTGGGCCCAGAACGATTGGAGAACACCTCAAAATGGTTTAGTAAGTATGGGAACAAATTGCTAATCATTGCCTATTTTATCCCCGGAGTAAGACATTTCACTGGCTATTTTTCAGGGATTACACATCTTAAATTTCGTACATACGCTTTATATGCCTATAGTGGTGCATTTATTTGGGTAGCCACTTTTATTTCGCTAGGTAAAGTACTTGGACCAAAATGGGATCAATTCCATGCATCCATTAAAAAGTATTTATTAATTGGTATCATAATCGCTTTGTTCATTTTGGTCATTGTGTATGTATACCGCAGGAAGAAAGAACAAATTAAAGGTGCAGCAATTTTAGGGATTAATAGAATGATGAAATTATTGAAGTCAAGAAAAAGAACAGGGATATTTATTGTGTGCACTGTTGTCATCACACTTGTGTTAAGTATCCTGATGATCGAAGTCATTCAAAGTTTGTTGAACAATGAGTTTCAAGAATTCGATGAAACAATGACCTATTTGGTTCCGGCAACTTTTGGTCAAGAATGGACTCCTTTCATGCAGATATTCTCTTTCATGGGTAATTCTAAAGTCCTATTTATTATATGTGCTTGTTCATTTTTGTGGATTATCTGGAAAGGAAGGAACAAAGTACTTGAATCAATAGCATGGCTTTTGATTATTTCAGGTGGAGAATTATATGAAGAAAGCTTGATAAGGCTATTTCACAGCTTGACTCTACCCGAGCAAACTTCGGCTGCGCGCTTGTTTCATAAATTTCCAAGCGAGCAGCCGCTAATGGCATTTGTCATCTATGGCTTTGCTGTCTTTGTGTTCGTGCGTCACACCCATAATGTTCGGGTTCACTCAGCCGCCGCCGCAGGGACACTTCTTTTATTACTTCTTATAGCAGTCAGCCGTATCTTCTTGAGTGTTCAAGATCCTAGCGATATCCTAGTCGAATATATATTTGGCGGAGTTTGGTTAAGTTTAAATATCCTTGTGTTAGAAATGTTTCGTTTGCTGCGGATTGTCCATATCGATGTTAAAACAAATAAATAGATAGATGACACTAAAAAAACTCCCCATAAGTTCCATACAAAACACCCTTGGTCGCCTTCCGGGCAGCCACCATCTACCCAAGTACAGTTTTCATGCAAAAAGAAAGATTGGCTCAAAAAAAGCCAATCTTTCTTTCCGTCTATCCGTCTCCAGTTTTTCTTTTCTTGCCAATTAATAAAGTGATTTGTGCCATAGTGATCGGCAAAGAAGTTTTCTTTCGATGAGCTAAGTATTTTGGGAGCCACATATCGGCATATTTATCTTTGAATTTTCTTAAACCTTGAAATGAATAGAAAAATTGCCCATGTAAAAAAATTTGCGAAGCCACTTTTTCACTTAAAAACGAAAATCTTGACAGCCCCACATTCGATAAAGGCGCCATTCCAATATGAAAGTATTTATATCCTTGTTCTTTTGCCCATTCAAATAATGAAAGAAAAACAAAGTCCATCGTTCCGTTTGGCGCATCCTTCTCGAAGCGCATTAAGTCCAGAGAAATCGTTTGTTTTTGATCATACACTGGCAACATGCTTACAAATCCAAGGATATCCGTTCCATTTGCTTTAACAACGGCTATTTCAGCTTTATCGAGGTAATCCACATCAAAAAAACCGAGGGAAAAACCTTTTTCCGTTCTTCCTTGAAGCCATTCATCTGATATGGCCCTAAGCTCAGTCATGAAATCTGCATGAAAGGGAGGGTTTAGAATCTCAAACTGATAATTCTCCCGTTCAAACTTGTTTTTTACTGCCCTAGCACCCTTCATTTTTTTTCCACTAAAAGAAAAGCTGTCTAAGTCAACATAAGCCTCTTCGCCTAGCTTGAAAAAGTCATAACCGTTTTCATGCAGATATGGGAGCATGTTCTCACTGACCTCGTAGAAAACAGGCGTATACCCATGAAAATCTGCTGTTTCTCGGAATTCTTCTATCGCAAGCGGCAATTCGTCGCGGTCTCCAACAGGGTCTCCAAGAACCACAAGCTTGTCTGCATATACTTGGTAGGCAAACATGACATTGTCTTTTTTATTCCAATAAATATATTTATCATGTAAAAAAATTAAATGGGTTAGGGCCGTCCCATTATATTGATTCAAATGGTCGACTATCTTTTCTTCCTGAGGTAGAGTTGTTTCCAGCCCCCATTTTTTATTCCGTCTAAACAAATAGCCAATGAAAAAAAGGATCAAGGCAATAAACAGGCCGATTAACGCACTCTTAAATAAATCATGATAGTCTTTAAGCAGATATGGTGATAGCTTTGGATTCACTTTAATTTCGGTGGAAGGCAAATTGAGATAGCCGATTAATAGAAACATCAAGGTAATCACGACAAACATACCGATATCAAAAATGGTTTTACCCCAGCTTAGAACAAATTGCACTCTGTAAAACCGCTTTTTAGAAATTATCAAGAGCACGACGACAATTAAAATATACAATGCCTCCTCATAATCAAACCCCTTTAAGAAGGTGAATAAGGCAGCAAAAATTAAAACGACAATCGAAAGGTGGTATGCCCTTTTTTCTTTGTACTGAATACCCCGTGATAAACCGAGCAGGATAAATCCAGTTGCAACAGAGAGCTGATGCGAGATATTCATTATCGGAAACGATAAAAACTCTTGGGCAATTTTTAACCTCCCGATAATTCCCGGAACTGCAGCCGAAAGAAGCAAAATAAGTCCTGACAGAAAGACCAAGAAAGTTAAAAGGATATGGCTAATCCTCACAAGGATAGCATCCGGTACATGGTTCCACGATTTATTCCACCTATTCCAAAAATGCTTGATGAATAGAACGATCCCCACTAAAAAGGGAATAATAAAATAGCCGATACGATAAAAGAGCAGTAGCATAACCACTTTCTCTTCCGGAACTCCCAAAGACTGAGTACCCCAAATGAAAACTAGGTCAAAGGAGCCAAAGCCGCCAGGAATCATACTAATGATACCGGCGCATGAAGCAACAATAAATACAGGAACAAGATCGTCAAAATCAATTGGAATACTCAAAAGCATACATAAAAGCCAAAAAACAAGAAAAATGGCAATCCATTCAAATAAAGAAACGAAGAGCAGCCTTAATGCTGTTCCCCAATCGAAAACGAAATCGGCCGCCTTTTTTCGTTGAATGAGAAAGACTATGAAAAAAATCGGCAGATATAAACTTACAGCTGTGATGGCCCCAAAAAGCCATTTTTTATCATGAAGGAGAGGGAAACCTCTATATCCAAATAGGACAACCCAGGCAAGCAAGGAGATACCGGTAAGAAAATAAAGAGAAACAGATGCAATGATCTTCAACAGTCGTTTCTTGTCTGTTTCGTATTCATGATAGAAATAGGTTCTTAGAGTAGCACCAGCCAAACCTCCAAACCCAATGAAGTTTGCAAAGGTATTCGCAATTAAGGACTTTTTCATCAGCTCTTTTAACGGTACTTTAATTCCTAATATTTTTGTTAACAATACATCGTAGAATAACATCGGGGAAATAGCACAAAAAGTAATCAATAGAATCAAGGCCAGTTTGGCAAAATGCAATTGACTAACTTCATGACGAAGCATTTGAACATTAACGTTTCCAGTGAATTTTTTAATTTCATAAACGGCCAGTGCTAACAGAATTATTGGAAAAATAATTTTTATGAATGTAATAATTTTTTCTTTATTTAACTGTTTCATTCGTATTCACCCATTTTCTCCTTGCAAGTTAGTATTGGACAATACTTTTAAAAGGAAGCTTTTATATATCGTATTTTGTTTTAAAAATACACAAATATGCGGATGGAAAAGATTACAGTTAAATGTTGTTGCAAAATTTACCATTCGTAAGGGGTTCTCAACATGTATTAAACAAATGACTCCGGTAAATGGATTGTATTAACATGGGCTAAATTCCGATAAACCGTTTCCCTTTCTGCCGTAATGAGAATGAGTTTGTTATTAAGAAGTTTTTGTAGTAAACCAATTTTTTCACTTTTATCGCCGCCGTCAATGACAACCATTTGACCCTCTATCTTTTTGCACTGCTCCTCAAAGGATCTGGCCAGTGGAATCGAGGTAACTTTAGCGAATTCTACAGGAATTTATATATTCAGACTTCCGTGTCTAATGGTAAAATAAATGGAATATGAAAGGGAAAAGCAAAAATGATAAACGAGGAGAATGATAATGGAAATTAGACTACTTGGTCCAGCAGATGCAGAAAGTTATTGGGCATTAAGATTAGAGGCATTACAACAAAATCCGGAAGCATTTTTAACAAGCTATGAGGAATCTGTAAAAAGGAAAAATCCAGTTGAACAGGTCGCCCAAAACTTTACAGCAGAAGGAAGCTATACATTTGGTGCATTTGATAATGGGGAACTTATCGGGATGGTCACCTTAGTTCAGGAGGAGCGGGCGAAAATCCAGCACCGGGCAAACATTTTTGCCATGTATGTCACGGCAAAGAAACAAGGGTTAGGTGTGGGAAAAGCATTGCTCACAGAAGCCATCATTAAAGCGAGAAGTATAGAAGGAATTGAAAAAATAAATTTAACTGTAACCGCAAGTAATCAAAAAGCTAAGAAGCTCTATACTCGATTAGGATTTAAAGCCTTTGGATTGGAAGAAAAGGCCCTTATCGTAAATGGCGTTTATTATGATGATGAATTTATGGTTCTGCATTTGAAATAGAGATTACAAAATGACAAGGTGAACACGAGGGCTTGGAATTCCAAGCTCGTTTTTTTGTTTAAAAATTTTCCACATTGTGCGATAAGTAAGTTTCCAGAGCGTCTAATATATAAGAATGATTTTTAACTGCAGGGAGTTGAAAAGTTGCGAAATAAAGATATTCTCGAATGGTTTGAATTATACAGTGATGATATATACCATTTCTTGATTTACCGGTTAGGTTCTACAGATGTGGAAGAACTTGTGCAAGAGGTTTTTATTAAAGCAATTAAAGCCATTGAAAGATATGAAGCAAATGCAAGTCCGAAAACATGGCTGTTTAGTATTGCACGTAATGTAGCAGTAGATGAACTTAGGCGAATAAGAAGAACCAGATTAAAAGAATTGTATCTTCAAGCAGGGAAGGAACCCCCAAGTAGTAAAACACCAGAGGAAATCCTCCAATTGAATGAGGAAAACAGGGACATATTCCTGGCGATTCAATCGCAAAAATCAAATTACCGAGATGTCCTCATCCTAAAAGGGATTAAGCAGCTGGCTGTTGCTGAAGTCTCCTTAATACTTGGGTGGAGTGAAAACAAGGTCCGTTCTACCTATCATCGTGCCCGAAATGCGTTATTAAAGGATTTAGGGGGCTATTTAAATGAGGAATAATGATACGGAAAAGATTGATATTAAACTAGCTTCACTGCCCAAACCCAGCTTGAATAATGATAGAAAACAGGAGATCAAACATACTCTGGCGGAAAAGATGTCAGAAGACCCTAAAGTCAAAAATCAAGCAAAAATAATGGATAAAGTGATTGTGAAAATGGCAGGTGCAGCCGCCATCGCACTGTTTTTGCTGTTAGCATTTATCCCTATGTTTCAAAATGAAGGATCCAATGAAAAAAATGGGATAACGAGAATAACGGATCATGACACAAAAGAGACCGAAGAAACTGTGATATCCAATGGCTTTAAGATTGTTAATCACCTGTACGATAATATGGATCGAGGACATCATGATTATCATGGTGAAGTTGTAGTGGACGAAAATGCATACGCCAAAAAGGCGCCAACCCGGGGGGATATTGTATATTATCAAACCCCTGAATTTACCTATGATAAAAATCAGGATTTGAATCCAAGTGAGTTTGAAATAGCAAGAATAGTTGGAATGCCTGGGGAAAAGATTGAAATAAAACATGGACAGGTTTATATCAATGGTGCATTGCTTGATACTTTTTACGGCAGGGAGTCTCATACAGGAAAATTGGTTAAAAACAGCAATGTTGAACTAAAAGAGGTCAAAATCCCCGAGGGGCATTATTTTATTCTTGGTGATAACTGGTGGCGAAGTATTGACAGTGCCATCTTTGGACCACTCAAGACTCAGTTGATTAAGGGAAAAGTATTAGGAGTAGAAAATGATACTGTCCCTTTTGAAAATAGCCAAGGTCATGTAAAAATTGATTTTGTAAAAACAGGTATGATTGATTTTCAAGTAAGTGCAGAGGGATTAAATCCAAATGAACAATATACTATTTCTCTTCATAATAACGGTGGCGGCGTAACCTTCGGACCAAAAGAAAACGTTAAAATCCAAGCGGGAGAAATAGTTGGAGAAGTTACCTTTCAACCAAATTCCGCAGGAGTTCTAGAGGTTTCCATGATGAACCCAGTGAGAATAGTAGAAGATAAAGGAGAAATAACAATTAATATCAAATCTGAAATGAAGATAAAGGAAATCATAACATCGGAACCATTCGAAATATTGATTGGAAAAGCAGATGACCTTGATATTACCGTTGATTTTAATAGTTAATGAGGGTGTCATAATGAGGGTGTCAGGCACCATGTGAAAAAATCTAATGGGTTCCGTTTCGAACTTGTGATACGGTTCACCGTAACACATCAAAATGAATTTTTTTGCATTTATGAACTAAAACTCACTCCCTTTTAAATAAGATGTCTTGTCTTTTATCGAGTAACCAGCAAAAGTAAAATAAGCGGAGATTTTCCGGGTAGATGCAGATTAGAGCTCGTTTCGGGGGAAATAAGGGGAGATTTTCCGATTATGCCAAGCAAAATCCCTCATTTTCGAATTTTTCGAGTCAATAGGCGGAATCTCTCCGTCTATTTAAGCATTTTTAAATAATAATTACTCATTAAGCGGAATTTTTCCGTCTATTTATAGAATCGAGTGCTTAACCTGATCCCCCAACTGATAAATTCAGACCCTCTTGATCCTAGATGCGAGAATCAGCAGCTTTTTATCGTCCAGCTAATAAAGATCAATAAAATTGGTACTCAAAACGGCAGTGCAAATGACAGAAGTTTTGACCCTCTTTTTTAATTGTACAATACTTATTGTACATCATAATAATGATGTCAATTGCTATGTCAAAGTTAATAGAATTTCGTAGAAACCTTGATAAATTAAGAAAAAGACGTATGCCAATTCATACGTCAATTCTTGTGTCTTTTAATAACAAAAACACCCGAAAACGGAACCCTTTAGAAAAATACACATGGTGCCTGACACCCTTTAATGCTGATATAATGACGATAGAGAAAGGCGGGATACGATGATGAAAATTTTGCTTGTGGAAGATGATAAAACAATCGCCGCTGGGCTTGAATATTCACTGCAGCAGGATCAGTTTGCCACTATTCTTTGCCATGATGCAGCTTCAGCAAAAAAGGTGATAGCTGATGAAATCGAACAATTCGCGTTATGTTTATTTGATTTATCCCTGCCGGATGGGAGCGGCTATGAGTTGTGTCAGCTTGTGAAGGAGCGGAGCGATATACCCGTCATTTTTCTGACGGCGATTGATGATGAGGTCAATGTCGTTATGGGGCTAGACATGGGCGCAGATGATTATATTACTAAGCCGTTTCGAATTCGAGAGTTAATCTCAAGAATCAAAACAGTATTGAGACGCTATCAAAAACAAACGGTGACAAAAGCGACAATAGAAATAGAAAATGTCCGAATTAATACGCTTGAAGGTAAGGTGTATAAAAATGGCGAAGAAGTTTTATTGACTGCTTTAGAATATCGATTATTCCTCATTTTTGCCAACCATATTGGACAGGTTCTCTCTCGAAATCAGCTTTTGGAGCGAATTTGGGATGTGGCGGGAGACTTCGTGAATGATAATACCTTAACGGTTTACATAAAAAGACTGCGGGAAAAGTTAGAGGATAACCCACAACATCCGCAGATTATTAAAACAATGCGTGGTTTAGGCTACAAGGTCGGTGATTAGTATGCTCCGAAATCGCGAGGTTCAAATCCTCTTATTAACAATGTGTTTGCTTAATTTTACCGCCATCATAGCAGCGGCTTTTTTTTCGCTCGCTGCCACGGTACTTGTTTTTACCATCTCTGCCTTGTTAATTGGTTGCAGCTGGATATTTACAAGCTGGCGATATCGTGAAATCGAAAAGCTGTCCAGCTATTTACGGCAAATTAGCGGCGGCGATTATTCGCTTGATGTCCGTGATAATCACGAAGGTGAGCTAAGTATTTTAAAAAACAATATTTATAAGGTGACTATCATGCTATCGGAACAGCGCTCCCTTTTACAGCAAGATAAAATTAAACTCACCAATGCAATTTCTGATATCTCTCATCAGCTGAAAACTCCGCTTACTTCAATGCTGATGATGGCCGATTTGTTAAGCGATGCCAATCTGCCCGCTGCAAAAAGAACGGAATTTACCCACAATATTCGCATTCAACTTGAACGGATTGAGTGGCTTGTCTCTTCTTTATTAAAGCTTTCAAAAATTGACGCCGGAACGGTGCATTTTAAAGAAGATGTGATATTGGTGAAAAGGTTGCTGCAAAAAGCGTTAGAACCGGTTCTGATTCCGATGGACATTAAAGAACAAAACGTTTTGATTGACGGTGATGATAGAGTCTCTTTTGTTGGCGACCTAAATTGGACGGCTGAGGCCGTAATAAATATATTGAAAAACTGTGTTGAGCATACTCAAGAAGGCGGGAGGATTACCATTTCATTTTCAGAAAATGCTTTGTTTACGGAAATTGTCATAACAGATAACGGAAAAGGGATCGCCAAGGAAGATCTCCCGTATATTTTTAAACGTTTTTACAAAGGAAAGAATGCCGGTGAGGATAGCATCGGCATCGGGCTTGCAATGGCACATAGCATCATTACCAGCCAAAATGGCGTTATCGATGTTAAAAGTAAGAACGGCGAGGGCACCCAGTTTCGGATTAAGTTTATAAGCAGGTAATTTAACGTGTTCGCCAGTAATGTTTCGTTTTCCGCCAGTAAGCCTCTGCTTTGCGCCAGTAACCTCAACCTTTCTCTATGTTGTAGTACGCTTTTACTGTCGGATAACGCCACTTTATTGACGTAGTGTTGCCTTTTTTGCTTTGAAAAAAAGCATTAAGTGACAAAACTGTCATTTTACAGTCACTGGAAAGTCATTTTAAACAGATAAACTATGAACAACAGCAAAAAGCATGGAGGTTTTACTAAAATGGAAATTTTAAAAATAGAAAATCTGTCTAAAGTGTACGGAAAAGGTGAAACGGCGGTAACAGCACTTGATAATGTTTCTTTTTCGGTGAAAAAAGGTGAGTTTGTCGCGATTATCGGACCGTCCGGCTCGGGGAAATCGACGCTGCTGCATATGCTTGGCGGTGTTGACCGGCCAACGAGCGGAAAAGTGCTCGTTGACAATACTGATATCTACAACCTAAATGAAACACAACTGGCGATATTTAGACGCAGGCAAATTGGCTTGATTTATCAATTTTATAACCTAATTCCGGTTCTAACAGTTGAAGAGAATATTACCCTGCCAATCCTCCTTGATGAACATAAGGTTGACCAAAAGCAATTTGACGATATCGTCAAGATTCTCAATCTGCATAGCCGCCTAAACCACCTGCCTAATCAGCTTTCTGGCGGGCAGCAGCAGCGTGTTTCCATCGGCCGGGCATTGATTAGTAACCCTGCAATCATGCTCGCTGACGAACCAACCGGTAATCTAGATAGTAAAAATAGCGGTGAAATTATCGACCTGTTAAAAATGTTCAATAAAACCTTTAATCAAACGCTGTTAGTCATTACCCATGATGAACGGATTGCCCTGCAAGCGGACAGAGTAATTGTGATTGAAGATGGAAGGATTGCCAAGGACGAGGTGATTCGCCCGTGAATATCGTCAATAAATTAACTGTTCGTCATCTGAAGCAAAACAAACGACGAACGCTTGTGACCATCATCGGCGTCATTATCTCTGTTGCCATGGTGATGGCAGTGGCAACCCTGGCGGTCTCCTTTATGGACCTCATGCAACGACAGTCAATCGCCACTGATGGGGAATGGCATGTCCTATATAAGGATGTGAACAAAGCCCAGCTTGAAGCAATTAAAAACGACGAAGCCACCAAAAAGGTCGTTATTTCACGAGACCGTGGCTATGCCCTATTAGAAGGTGGACAAAATGAAAGCAAGCCCTACCTATTTATCAAGGAGTATAACGCCCAAGGATTTAAGCAGTTTCCGATTGAATTGAGTAGTGGGCGGCTGCCAAAAGCGAATGATGAGGTTGTTCTTTCCGAGCATATTGCTACGAACGCCAAGGTAGAACATAAGATTGGTGATCGTATAACCCTAGATGTTGGGGAACGTACAATTACCGGTGATGAGGGCAATGTACTTGGACAAGCGGAACCATTACAAACGGAGGACGGGAAAACGTCAGAAAGTGTGACAAATAAAACAACGGCAAACTACACGGTCGTTGGCTTTATCAAACGACCGACATGGGAACCAACATGGGCGCCGGGGTATACAATCATCAGTTATCTAGACGAAAGCATGATTGGGGCAAACAATCCAGTCAATGCGACCGTTGTTTTAAAAAAGATCCAAAGCACTTTATTCGATCACGCAAAGCAATTAGCCAAGAAAAATAAAATAGAATCACCCCAATTTAATAGTGATTTATTGCGCTATTATGGTGTAACAAATAACGACAACCTGCACAGCATGCTTTATTCATTATCAGCCATCATAATGGCGGTCATTATCGTTGGTTCCGTTTCGTTAATCTATAATACCTTCGCGATTTCCGTCTCCGAACGGTCACGTCATCTAGGGATGCTAGCAAGTGTTGGAGCAACGAAAAGACAGAAGCGGAACTCGGTATTCTTTGAAGGAATTATCATTGGCTTGATTAGTATCCCGATTGGAATTATTGCCGGCCTGGTTGGAATCGGGATTACCTTTTGGGCGATTAACTCCATTATTCAAGGGGCATTAGGGATGACGGAAAAATTAACGGTGACGGTCACGCCATTTTCAATTTTGATTGCCTGTGCGGTTTCGATGGTGACAATCTTCATCTCCACCTATCTGCCAGCAATAAAGGCATCTAGAATATCGGCCATTGATGCGATTCGCCAAACAACCGAGGTTAAGCTTACTGGTAAATCAGTGAAGACGTCAAAGTTCGTTCGCAAACTATTTGGAATCGAAGCGGAAATCGGCTTGAAAAATTTAAAAAGAAACAAACGCAAGTACCAAGCAACCGTATTCTCACTTGTGATTAGTATCGTGCTCTTTTTAGCAGTCTCATTTTTTACAGACAATTTGAAAAAATCGCTTGTGCTCTCACAGGATGGAATAAGTTATGATATATCTGTATCTGTGAGCGGTAAAATAACAGACTCAGATATTCGAATGCTGAAATCATTTTCTTCCCTTGTGGATGTAACGGAATCTAGTGTGGTAAATGAACTAAATATGAATACTTGGATAGACGAAGCATCGCTTGCTGATGAATTGCAAAAAATGGTGAAGCAGGATAAGAGTGTACTTGTGGACGGAAAATATCCTTATTATGTTAAAATTCACTCTTTAAATGAGCAAAATCTAAAGACTTATGCAAAAACCGTTGGTATAGATTATGATAAACTGACAACAAAAGAAGATCTAGCTGGAATAGTAATTGACACCATTCCATATGAGGATATGGAAGCAGGAAAATATGTTGAAACGAAGGCCATTCATACGAAAGTTGGCAACACAATCGATTTAACCTATACAGATCCGGAAACAGAAAAAGAAGTCCTTTCTAATACAGTGAAAATTGCCGCATTAACCAATCAATTTCCGATGGGATTCTCTCCGGTAGAGATCGGCGGATTGAACATTATCGTCTCAGAACAAGTCATGAACCAACTGGTAAACGAAAAGGTGAATGATAGGACCCAGACATTACTTTACCTCAAAAGTAAGGATCCAATGAAAACTCAGCAGGAAATCGAAGAAATAAAAGACAACAAGATGTATGTTCAGAATGTATATCAGGGCAGACAGCAGGATGAACAAATGATTATGTTAATGTCGGTCTTTACGTATGGATTTATTGCGCTGATTACAGCGATATCGATAGCGAATATTTTCAATACGATTTCGACCTCAATTGCCCTCAGAAAACGGGAATTTGCGATGTTGAAATCCGTGGGGATGACACCAAAAGGCTTTAACAAAATGATCAATTATGAAAGTATTTTTTATGGCATCAAGTCGTTGCTTTACGGACTTCCCATCAGCATTGCCGTGATGTATTTGATTCACAAGGCATTGATGAACAGCTTTCGTTATGGCTTCACCCTTCCGTGGATCAGCATGATTTGCGTGATTGCCGCCGTATTTATCATCGTAGGTTCCGCCATGCTCTACTCCAGCGCAAAAGTAAAAAAAGAAAACATCATTGACGCACTAAAGCAGGAGAGCATATAAAAACGGGTGTCAGGCATCATGTGAATATTTCACGTGGTGCCTGACATCTATCTTTTTTAGTTTCTCCATTGTTCAGCTGTTAAAAGAGGATGCATGAAGGTGTCTTTCACTGCTTTGGCGAATTTAATAGTAAAACTGAGAAATGTAGTGGGTTTCTTGACAATATCTAACAAGATTAGGCAAAAAGAATCTATGCCAAGACTGGTTCCGCCATGCAATTTTTAATAGAAGTTTTAGAGATTTATAAAGGGATTAACAATCGATAAATGCTGAGGTGTTAGAATGAAGATTAGAAAAGCCGTGTTAGCTGATGCCAATGGAATCGCTAAAGTTCATGTTGATAGTTGGAGAACTACCTATACCAATATTGTTCCAGACGAATATTTAAACAAACTTTCCTATGAAAGCCGTGAGCAGTTATGGCAGGACAACATTCCTAATGGTGGTGTCTATGTTGCGGAAACCAAGGCAGGGGATATTGTTGGATTTTCGTCTGGTGGCAAGGAGAGAACGGGCAAATATCACGATTACGCAGGCGAGTTATATGCCATTTATATTTTAAAGGAATACCAAGGAAACGGACTTGGAAAATTATTGGTGAAACCAGTCATAGCAGAACTGCTGCAGGAAAATATCTCAAACATGTTGGTTCTAGTGCTTGAAGATAATAGCTCTCGCTTTTTTTATGAGGCCCTTGGAGGTAAAAAAATCCATACCATAGAAGTGGGATTTGCCGGGGAAAAACTAAATGAACTTGTGTATGGGCTGGAGGATATAAGGAATATCCTTTAAGGAGTAAAAGGGGGAAATAGGCCATGGTTATTAGAGAGATAAAAGTCTCAGATGCAGAAAACTTAGTGCGCCTTATTCTGCAAGTTGAGGCAGAATCAAAATTTATGCTGATGGAAGCTGGAGAAAGACAAGTAACCCCTGAACAGCAAAAGATTAGAATAGAGAATATGATAAAAAGTGAAAACTCTACTATATTCGTTGCAGAAAAAGACAACACCTTGATTGGATATTTGTTTGCAATAGGCGGTACTGTAAGAAGAACCAAACATTCAGCCTATATCGTTGTTGGAATTCTAAAGGATTATCGAGGAAAAAGCATTGGAACAAAGCTATTCACGAAACTAGAAGAATGGGCGATTGGACGGAAAATCCACCGTTTAGAGCTGACCGTTGTAGCTCGGAACGAAGCCGGTCTGGCGTTGTATAAAAAAATGGGATTTGAGATTGAGGGGATAAAAAGACATTCCCTTTTAATAGCAGGCGAGTATACGGATGAATACTATATGGCAAAACTTTTAGCGATACAAGTAAGATTAAATGGACAAGGAGAAAAATCACTATGACAAAACGATTTTGGATTAACTTGCCGGTAAAGGACATTCATAAATCAAAAGAGTTTTATGCCAAACTTGGATTTACTATTAATACTCAACATGGCAATCATGATCAAGCACAATTAATCATCGGGGATCATAATGCTACGGTGATGCTTTTTCCTGATACCACTTTCAAAAATTTTACCCAACATGAAATTGTCGACACTAAGCAAGCGACGGAAGTATTGCTATCCATTGATGCAGAGAGCAGGGCAGAAGTTGATGAAATGGCAAAGAAGGCTGCAGGGGCTGGCGGTACCATCTTTGGTGAGCCGGCAGTGAGCCAAGGCTGGATGTACGGCTGCGGTTTTGCTGATTTGGATGGTCATCGCTGGAATGTGTTGTATATGGATCTAAGTAAAATGCCAAAAGAGTAAGAACTTGAATACTCCATAAATCTGACTGACTCGTGACAATAACACCGTATAGTGGGCTTTTCTTTTTGATAAGCTTCTGCTCGTTTGGTTTACTAAATTTTCAGGCCAAGAGTAACCCGACTAAAAAACTATAAACCAAGATGTATTTTGACAATTTTCAAATACACCTTGGTTTTGTCATTTTTGGAATTAAAACGAGGCCGCCTATTACTATAATAGACCTAATCAAAATAGATAGGCTCTTGTGGATTTTTTAAATAGTTAAAAGCCATTTCAATTTGTGATTTTGTATTCCGCGCTGTAGACAGCGGAGGCAGTTGATTTTCAGCAAAAAATGCAACTGCGCTTGTTTCAACACCTTCCGCAGCTTGCCCGCCAATGATTTCACATTGGATAAACATTTTATATACATGATAGGAAGATGGCGGATGGGGATGACATTTCATATCCATTACGGCTAACAATTTAACAGCTTTCACATCAAATCCCGATTCTTCCTTAATCTCCTTAACGGCAACTTCACTCGGTGTGAGCCCAATATCAGCCCATCCTCCAGGTAATGACCAGCGACCATCCATGTTTTCACGGACCATTAATATTTTTCCCTCTTTAAAGACTACGCCGCGAATATCGACTTTAGGTGTCGCATAACCCGTTTCACTAGCAAATAGATCTTTAATTACAGTCCTGTCCATATCTGTATGGTGCGTCAAAATGTCCACGCTAATATTGCGGATTAATTCAAATCGCTCCAAGTCAAACACATCTTTTGAATACGTTAATCCTGCTTGGGCAATGGATTGAAGCTGCTTTGCCCAACCCAGCCATTTCGGTTCCAATATCATCACTCCCAGCTTGTCTCATCATCCTAATATTATATTACCTCAACTGAAAATTTGGTTCGACTTTTGTACTAGTTCCGAAAAGAAAAGGGGTGTCAGGCACTATGTGATTTTTTCACAGGTGCTGACACCTTTGTTTTTATTTTAGTGAAGAAGTAATAGTATTTATAGCATATGACCAGCAGAAGGATGACTCTTACCATTAAATTGTTGAGGAGGATGAAGGGGATGGCAATCATCGCGTCTGCGGTTAATAGAATGGTTAGTTTTTGCTTTAGTGTCATTGCTCGTTCTTTGACAAAGCTCTCCAAATGGCGCTGGTAGATTTTTGTCGCTTTAAACCAGTGCGCGAATCTGTCTGATCCCTTTACGAAGCAGAAGGATGCTAAAAGTAAAAACGGAGTTGTCGGCAGCAGCGGTAAAATAATGCCTAAAATGCCTAAGCCAAGGGCAATGAATCCACCGGTAATAAAGAGAATCTTAACAATATTATTTATGATGACAGCCCCCTTCAGTTTTCAGTAACCTCCATTATAGCATTTGGTGGTTGGAAAATTAATGGCTGAAAAAGGACAAAATCATGTACACATTGCCAACACCATCACTTTTATGATGATATTTTATGATAAAATAGGAGAATGCAGAGAATGGGGGTTGCACATCTGTGAGTACTATTTATACCATCATTGTTTTCATACATATTTTTTCAGCGATTTTGGGGATGGGCCCCGGTTTTGTTTTAACCACGGTTGTTAAATCGGGCAACACGATGACCGAGTTAAGACATTCTTATAAGATTAGGCATAAATTACATATATTTGTGATGATTGGGGGCATATTTTTACTCCTCACTGGTTTAGCGATGGGCTTTTTAAATCCAAGTCTGTTTCGGATGGGCTGGTATATAACAAGTCTCGTTCTCTTTTTAACTGCGCTTGCGATGGGTCCGCTCGTATTATCACCAAGGTCGAAACCGATTAAAGACTTATTAGAATCCCATAAAGGAGAAGCAATTCCAGAAGAATATTGGCGCCTATCAAAGGTGCTATTTCGCTATGAGAACATTGAAAATGTGATCTTTCTAATTATTATCGCCTTAATGATATTAAAACCATTCTAATAGTAAGAAGGGTGTCAGGCACCATGTGAATTTTTCACAAGGTGCCTGACACCCTTTTCCTTTTTTCGATAAATGTGAAAACGCATTCTCAAAATAAAGGGAATTATTTACCAAGAAGGGAATATTTAATGATAGTGATTATTTATTTCTCTTGTGGGACGTAGGTAACTTGATTAGAGGTCAAGAAAGAGTCTCTAAGATTCAAACTTGTTTATGGAGATGATCAGATGTTTACCAATAAAACGCCGACTATTCCTAATGCACCAAACAGCATTGCTTCACTTGAAAAAATAAGTATTGGAGGTGTAGAACAATGGCTGCTTCTCCGGGGCCACGATCAGAGCAAGCCTATCATTCTATGGGTACATGGTGGACCAGGCGGTGCGCAAATCGGTTTTATAAGCCGCTACATCACAGAGCTTGAAAAGGATTTCCTGGTAGTGAACTATGATCAACGGGGATCTGGTCTTTCTTTTTCAAAAAAAACACCGAAAGAATCGATGACCATTGATCAAATGGTCGATGATCTAATTGAAATAACAGGAAAATTGTGTGCTCGTTTTCATAAAGATAAAGTCTATTTACTCGGTCACTCGTGGGGAACGATTCTCTCGTATTTGGCAATTGAGCGCCGGCCGGAACTATTCCATGGATATTTTGCCGTTTCCCAGGTCGTGAATATGAGTGAAAACGAAAGAATCTCTTATGAATACACGCTTAGAAAGGCGAAGGAAATCGGAAATGAAAAAGCCTATGCACAGCTTGAAAAATTAGGATCTCCTCCATGGAAAACCTTGAACTCCGATCGTATCCACAATAAGTGGTTACAAAAATTTGGCGCAGGACTTGTCCACACGGGGAATTTTGCTGGTACCATTATTAAGTCTGTCATGAAAAGTCCTGAATATCGCATGATTGATTTAATTAAATGGATTAGGGGACAAATATATTCGATGAACATTTTTAAAGAGGAGTTGGAGAATCTTGACTTCTTTCAATCTAGTAAAAGCATTCAGGTTCCGATTGTTATATGTGGAGGACGTCATGATTTCACGGCTCCAAGTGAATTAGCAGAAGCTTTTTTTAACCAACTTCAGGCTCCTTATAAAAAATGGGTGTGGTTTGAGCAGTCTGCACATACATTGATTTTAGAAGAAAAGGATGCCTTTGTGCAATTAGTGAAAGAGACGGTTAATGAATGGAGCAGCACAAAATAGTAGAATATAGGTGAGGCCAAAAGTGCTAATATAAGGATTAAAGGTGGTTGTTTTTTTGGTAATCCAATCAAATATGACTTCAAAGGCAATAAGCGAAGTATGGGAAGAAACAATAGAAGTTTTTCAAAAATACAATGTTCCAATTGCAGAAAAGACCTTACAAGTATTAGTAAACGACAACATTTTTCAAGAATTATTAACTGAATTAAATAAACTAGTAGGAAGCTCCAACGCAACTTGCATAGAAGGCGGCTGACAAATGCCATCTGAAAAGGAGTAGGTTACTCCTTTCATACTTTTGGGGCTTGATTCAACAAGAAATTCACGATAAATAAAAACGCTTAGGGGTTCTGAACAGCCCCTAGGCATTTTTTGTGTGCTGATTAATAAGAGTAATATTCTCTTCGGGCTCAGCCTCCTCCCAGCCTTTGCAAACATCCACCCATTCCTTAGCAAATGAATAGTAGAAAATTTCCTCCGTTGTCAATTCGATGGCAGAATTGGAACTGCCGCAAGCCGGGAACAGGGTCTCAAATCGTTTCATTGAGACATCAAGGTAAACATCCAGGTTATTTTCCAAACCAAATGGGCAAACTCCGCCAATTGCATGTCCAGTTTGTTCGAGCACTTCATCAGGATTAAGCATTCGGGCTTTGAAACCAAAGGTATTACGAAATTTCTTGTTATCGATTTTGGCATCTCCTGCGGCGACGATTAACATGGCTTGTTCTCCGTCACCCCTGAACGATAATGTTTTCGCAATCCGGGCAGGGATGACACCAATTGCTTCGGCTGCAAGTTCAACGGTAGCACTCGAGGTGTCAAATTCCATCACATCTACATCACGATGCCACTGTTTAAAATGAGCTTTTACACTTTCCAACGACACTTTTCCAACATCTCCTATCGGTATTATGTAGAAAGATAACGTATTTTAAAATAAAGAATACTTCACTTCCTATTAATTTATCACAATTTTCACTCACATTTCAAAATTATTATACCGAAAATTTCCAAGGAGCTGTATAATATGTTTGGATTATCATGGAAAAAGGTAGTTTTAAATTTGTATATGGAGTCCAAAATGTTGATGAGAATAACAAGTAAGATAACTTATTAACGGAGAAAGTAGAGTGGTAAATTTGAAAGATTATCAGATAAGTACATATAAAGAGGCCATTGAAGTTATTAAGGAAGTTGGTTTGCTCCCATTGGCACAGTTAATCCCTGGTTACCCGTCGCTAGATAGCATTACCTTGAAAGAAAATTGGCATTCGGGTTCGGAATTAGATCCATGGATGTGGCGGGCTAAATTTCCGGTCGATGGTGTGGCTGCCTACGGAAAATTCATAAAGAAAAAATCTATTTTAATCTCAAGGGAACTGCTTCCATTCGTAAAGGCCCTATTGGGATCCCAGCACTCGGTGAAAAAACGCTATGAGGATGGTCTCGTTTCAAGAGAGGCGCTGGAATTGTATACATTGATTTACGGGGAAGAAGGCATCGATTCAAGATTGCTCAGAGTCAAAGCAGGAATGAAAGATAAAGAAAAGAAAAAGTTATTTGATCATGCTTTGCTAGAACTGCAGGGATCCATGGATATTGTTGTCTCCGGTACAAAGGCAAAGACGAATGATTTGGGAGAGAAGAATGGCTGGAGCAGTACATCTTTTGAAACGATGAGTTATTGGGCCGAAAATCACCATGTGGATGAGCGTCCTATTAATGTTGAAACGGCAAAAGCAGAACTCAAGAACCATTTTGCAAAAATCTGCGATCCGGAGTCAATGAAAGCATTGGCGAAGGTTTTTAAGTTTTAATAGACTTCAGGGCACCTTTCCTTTGGCCGATAGGAAAGTATAACTTTCCTATCAGGCATAAGTGCAACTACGCCTCATGAACCGCCCTAACGGGCTCGCCAATCGGCGAGTTTTCTTTATAAAATCCGCCTTTTGTGATATTTTGGGTAATATACAAAGGAATAATATTGACCATGGAGGGCTGCTTTGTGAAAAAATGGGCGTTTGTTTCGGATTTTGATGGGACGATTTCTAAACAGGACTTCTATATTGTGATGATGGACAAATACTTCCCAGAAGGCCGGGAGCTTTATAAGAACTGGAAAGCCGGCGAAATCAAGGATATAGATTTCCTGGGGACGATATTCAAGTCCATCAATCAGGAGGAAGAAAAAATTATCGAGGATACACTTGCCATCCCAATTGATGAATATGTACCTGATTTTATTAAAAAGGTACAAGCGAGCGGTGCCGATTTTTATATTTTGAGCGCCGGTACTGACTATTATATTTATCATCTTTTAAAAAAATATGGTGTTGAGAATGTAAAGGTTTTTTCCAATGAAGGGCACTACCGTGAAAAGAACGTCCATATGAACATTGACAAAAACCAATGGCATTATTCCGAACGTTACGGAATCGATAAATCCAAAGTAATTCAGAAACTGAAGGAAGAGTATGAAACGATTTATTTTATCGGCGATAGTGAGCCGGATTCCCATCCTGCCAAGTATGCCGATGTTACATTTGCAAAAAATGGCTTGCAGACCCTGCTTCGTGATAAGAAGGTGCCATTTATTCCGGTTGAAACGTTTAAAGAAGTGGAGAATTATTTGCTTGAAAAAGGGGTGCTGTCTTAAGTGTTGACACCTGTTACCAGTGTTCCGATTCCCGCAATTTTAGAAATAGGGAAAGGAACTGTTTTCAACCTTGATCGGATTTTGAAACAACACGGGTTTGCTAATGCCGTGTTCTTGTTCGATGATTTTACCTATCAAACGTACAAACAGGATATTCTGAGCTCTATTTCCACTGTGGAAATTTCTGCCTTACTCATGGAGTCGGGTTTGGACATCCAGGACCTCATCAAAAAAGCATTCGAAATGGAGCGCTTTGATGTGGTGATTGCCATGGGCGGCGGGACGGTGATTGATTACGGAAAATACATTGCCTTTTCACGAAGAAGTCCATTTCTTAGCATTCCAACGTCTGCTTCCAATGATGGCTTTGCCAGCAGTAATTGCTCGCTGATCGTCAACCAAAAGAAAACGACAGTTCCTGCGAGAGTCCCTTATGGAATTATCGCCGACCTAGAGATTATTAAGCATGTCCCGAATCGTTTTATCCTAGCGGGGATTGGCGATTTGCTATCCAACATAACCGCCCTTTATGATTGGGAGTTCGAGGAGCGGCATGGGACTGCACGGATGAACCATTTCGCCTACATGCTAAGTAAAAAAGCGGTTAATAGTTTTATTCGAACACCCATGGCCGACATTCGCAATCCGATTCTGCTAAAGGAACTCATCAGTTCACTTACACTTGGCGGTATCTCGACGGTTATTAGCGGAAACAGTTCACCAATCAGCGGCTCTGAGCATTTGATTTCCCATGCACTTGATAAAATCGCAAGGCAGCCGCAAATGCACGGGATCCAAGTGGGAATCGCAACCTACATTATGGCCAATGTCCAAGATCATCGCGCTGAGCGAATGATGAAAGTTTTCACAAGAACCGGCTTTTTCGATTATGTGAAAGGGCTTGGCTTGAATAAAGAAGAATACAGACAAGCAATCGAAATCGCTCCAACGGTGAAACCCAGTCGGTATACCTATTTGCATGATGAGGTTTATCGCCAGAAAGCACTAAGATTTTTGGATGAGGATGAGATGCTTCAACTGATATTTCAATAAAGAAATGAGCCAGGGAACTACTCCGGCTCACTTTTTTGTATTATTCAAATTCCTTTTTTTCGTCACAATTAGTCCTCAAGTTTCAAATTTCCCTAATGACTAATAGAAAAATCGCAGTGTTGCTCACTGCAATTTTTGCTTGCCATTAACCGGTTCAATTGCTAAAGGAAGAATAATCTCTACCTGAGTCCCCTCGTTAGGAACACTTTTTATAAAAACTTTCCCGCCATACGAATCGATAATTCGTTTACAAACGGTTAAACCCAATCCTGAACCATCCTTTTTTAAGGTAAAGAATGGTTTAAAGGCCTGGGCTATTTGTTCCTTTTGCATACCGATTCCATTATCTGCAACGGTAATCAAACATGATTCGTCTTGTCTTTCTATGTTAATTGACAATCTCCCACCATTTGGCATGGCCTGCAGGGAGTTCTTCGATAAATTAAGAATGACTTGCTTTAATTGGTCTTTGATACAAGAAACAGGAAGATCTTCCGAATGATAATGGATCGAAAATTCAACATTCGTAAAATTGGCTTCTGAATGAATAATCGGTTCAATTTCAGCAACAATTTCGTTGGCATTATAAGTTTTAAGCGTATAGGCGGTTGGTTTTCCGAGAACAAGGAGTTCACCAACAATCGCATTAATGCGGTCGATTTCCAATTGAATCACTTCGAAATAAGCTTGTGCCTTTTCTTCCCGATATTCTTCGCTTAAGAGTTTCACTAAACCTTTAATTCCGGTTAAAGGATTCCTGATTTCATGGGCTGTGCTGGCAGCTAGATTACCAATTAATTCAAGTTTATGAATTTCCATTTGTTCTTTTTCTTTGTTTACTTTTTTTCTTAACAGTAAATTTTGGGCGGATAAATACAAAATGTTCGTAATCGTAAGAAAAATGATGAAGTATTGCAACAAAGCTTTCCGAAAAACCAAATCGTTTTCAGAAGTGACATATGCAGAAATCGTCCAAGGAATCTGGGCCACTTTCATGCTGGATTTTACCGAGTTTTTTTCGGGAATGGAACCGGCCCTTATTAAAGTTTTCCCTGTTTCATCGATAACGACAATCATTTCCTCTTTAATTAAAGAATTAATAGCTGCTCCCACTTCGTCTATCCGCAAGCTTGCGATAAGAACACCTGTTACTTGTTCATCATCCATGAATGGTGTGGCAACGGAAATGATATATCTTCCCGTGACCCTTCCGATATGGGCCTCGGATAAACTGGTCTTCTTCGTTTTTAGCGCCTGCTGAAAATAAGCGCGATCACTCACATTGATTGGATTTTTGATTGGATTTGAGCCGATTAACAAGTCACCATTTGAGTTAGACCAATAGAAACCAGAAAAACGGGAATCCTTTTCTTCCGTTTCCTGAAGTATTTTCTGCAATTCATCTTTGTTATTATTTTGAACTTTAATAGAGGTAGAGAGCATCTCTAATCTGCCCACTGTTTCACCCAGGAAATTCCCAATATTCATCGCATGAAAATCGGCAAACTCTTGTGCTTCACTTTTATATTCGGTTTCTACAGAGCTAACCTTATGCTGTGCTAATATAAAACTAATGACCACAGCAGGGATCAAAGTGAGAAATAGATAGATAAACCATTTCTTCTTCATGAATGAAATAACAAGGCGAATGAAAACCAAAAGGAATCTACCCCTCCAAATATATATTATTTCTATTCTACTATGATTTAGTTATTTCGAAAATAACTTTCTGTTTGGGTAAATGATTGATTAGATTAGGTTAATTTTTGGTTTGGCGGAATAGATCTGGCTTTAGGTTCTATAAATGTGGTTTGGCGGAATCAAGAGCCATAAAACAACCCCTAAACCCCAATGATGAATTATTTTTTGCAAAATGAATTCACCATTGGGATATAGCCATTCCAAAATTAACGGACATTCATATTTTATTAGTAAAGTAAGCTTTTGGGAGGTGTTGGTTTTGCGAAGAAGAAGGCGTGGGTTCTGTATTTTCCCAGGATATAGATGGTGTGGTCCTGGCTGCAGTGGACCCGGTGCTCCGATTAATGATGTAGATGCCTGCTGCATGGGCCACGACCTCTGTCTAAGCAGAGGGATTTCACCCTGCCAATGTGACTATCAATTCATAAATTGCCTTCGCAATAAAATGAACAGTCATACAGATAAGGGAAGAAAAGCAGCATTGATGCATGATTTTATGAAAGTGAAAGCAACGTTCACGTGCGGCGGGCGGCGCCGATATTAATTGACTTTACATTAAACAGGTATCATCTTCATAAAAAAAGGGGATTTCTAATTAATTGGAAATCCTCCTTTTCCTGTATCTTCTATTTTCCAAATTCATAATGTGTTCCCTCATTAGAGCTTCGTTTATCTTGGTGTTTTTCATTGACAGCCATTCCTTTACGAGAACAATCGGTTCTATCTCTATGACAGGAAAATTACCATATATGATTTCAATTTCCATTACACTCACCTCAATAATGTTAGATAATCCTATTATATAGAATTTTAAAAGTATAAAGAGATTTATAAACTTATTAAAATAGCTGAAACTTTTTGTAAGGGATTCTTCTCTAATGAGCGGAAGGAGGTTAGGAAATGACTGAAATAAAATTGATAAAAAAAGCGATAAACGGAAACAAAAAGGCTTTCGAAAAGCTTTTAGTCCTACATAGTGACCAATTGTACCGGACGGCCTATCTATATGTCGGCAATCGCGAGGATGCTTTGGATGTTATTCAAGAAACAGCCTATAAAGCCCTTTTAGCTGTGGGTCAATTACGGGATGAAAAATTTTTCTTAACCTGGTTAACAAGGATCCTTATCCACTCTGCCTATGATTTGTTGAAAAAGAAGCAGAAGGAAATCCCAATTGATAAAATTATTGAGCTTTCACCTTCGAAAAGTGAAAAACGGGTTGAAGCCCTAGATTTAGCAGATGCGATAGACCAATTAAATGAACATTATCGAAATGCAGTTATTCTCTTTTACTATCAGGACTTGCCGATTAGTGAAGTGGCAAAGTTAATGGATGTACCGGAAAATACGGTGAAAACCTATTTGTCTCGAGGGAAAAGCCAGTTGAAAAAGCTGTTGGGAGGAGAGGGCTATTATGAAGAAGAAATTTTTTCAAGAGGAATATGAGAAGATTGAAGTACCGAAAGAGGCCGTTTTACAAGCGATTAAGGCAGGAGTAGGCAGGGCTAATCCTGGTGAAAAACCTAGAAAAAACAAGGCTATTGTTTTAACGGCAGCCGCTGCAGCTGTGATCCTGATTTCTACGAGTTTTATGGTCCCGTCCGTATCGAAAGTAATGGCGGATATGCCTTTGATAGGGCAGTTTTTTAAAGACAAAGTCGGCGAAAATTTAGCCTCACAAAAGTTAATCACCCAATTAAATGAAACAAGCAGTCACAACGGGATTGATGTATCCATCACAAGTGCTTATTATGATGGGGCCGTTATCGGGGTAACTTTTGATGTTAGGGGAAAGGTGAAAACGGATCAAGAAGGTAATCTTAGAGGGATTTACGAGATATTTGATGGTGATAAACGGATTGATGACAGCAAAGAGCTTGTCTATCTGGAACACTCAGATAACGGGTATACCGGGCAGATTCAATTAATTTACCCAAAACTAGAATTGCCAGCAGATACAACCTTCCCGCTTGAATTCAAAAGTATTGGCGAAGAAGAGGGGTCCTGGAGATTTAATGTGCCCATTAAGCAATTAGCCTACGAAACAATCATGACGGATAAAGAAAGTGAAAAGGGAGATATAAAGGTTCACTTTGATTCGATTATCGCTGGGAAGGCCTCGACGGCAATTAATTATACGGCATCATTTCCAAGTGAAGGCAAATATGATCAAGTCAGATTAGCGGTTTTTGACGACAAAGAAAATCCAATCCATCTCATAGCAGATGGAATTGATTTGGAGACGAAAAAGACCGGGAATCAATTCATTGTCAAAGGAAGAACGATTATTCCCCAGGCCTTAAAAGGAAAAACAAGCTATTTGGAGATTCGTCCTGCAGTAGCTCTAGAGGAGCCAGATCAATTTGTTTCAATCAACGAGCTTACTCCTGTACAAATAAAGTCCAATAGACAAGATCTAACAGTAAATGTGGAAAAAGTCAGCTTAAATGGCAAGCGTTTTACAATCGATTTCCAAATTAATAACGGGGAAAATAGAAATGAGCCATTCAATTTCTTTCAAGATTTCGCCAAAAATGATGTAACATTAGTGGAAGAATCCCGGAAAGATATATATGAAGCACCAATTAACCATACAATAAAAACCTTAGATAAAGCCAAATTACGCTTCAGAAGCACATTTGACCTGAGTGAATTAAACAATTTTAATCCTGAAGACTATGTGGTAAGAGTAAGATTAGGCTCAATGAGTGCGAATATGCCACTCGAAATAGAGCCTGTGAAAATTGAATTACAGAACTAGTTTTTTCAAATTGTTGATATTTTATTTAGCAAATTCCTGCAGGAACAAAGGAATTTTGTTACCGCAATTATCCAATCATAATCCATTTCCTAATAACCCAAAATAAAAAGGCTTGGTTTTTAGTCAAAGGGGGAAATGGTGTTGAAATGGCATAAAACGATACTTTCGATGATCCAGCAGCGTCAAGATAAGAAGGTCGCCTTAGTCGTGGATACTTCCACAAATGAAGCACCAACCATACTCATCAATAACATAGTAAAATTGTTTGAACAATTGAAGCCGGATACAATTTTGGTTCAAGCAGATTTCAAAATCCGAAGTATTTCCCAAGTTAAAAGTGATACGATTAAATACTATACACACGGGAAATCCTCCTATACATTAGCGCTGGAATGGGCAGCAGAAGAACAAGTGGATACACTATTTTATATAACTGACGTTACAGGCTTTTTTTCGGAAGAAATGGAGAAAGTTGATTTTGAATTATTTTGGCTGGTGCCAGGCACGTTTCTACCACGAGTACCATTTGGCAAAGCAATTAAAGTGGCATAAAAAGGGAATCTCTCATTTAGTTTTTATGGGGGATTCCCCTTTTTTGTGAGTTAGGCATCTGAGTGGTGATTTTGTAGTACTTATTCGTGACTATACAAATTATAGGACAATAATCCCCAATTATTTATTGACATATACAGTACAACTGTATAAACTAAAACTATATAGTTCAACTGTATATTAAGAAGTTACACAATCAGGAGGAAATAATGAAAAGGGATAAACATATTCCACTCACAGAAACCGTTTATTACATTCTCTTGTCCTTATTAGAGCCGGCACATGGATATCTTATTCTGCAAAAAGTGGAGGAACTTAGTTACGGACAGGTAAGAATGGCTGCCGGCACATTGTATGGGGCAATTGAAAATCTACTAAAACTTAAATTTATTCAACCTGTCGAAAGCGGGGATAGTCGCCGGAAGGTCTATAAAATTACTGAGATGGGGAAAGAAATTTTGCGTTTGGATTTAGAAAGAATGCAGCATATGATTGGAATTACTGAAGAATCTTTTAAAAGAGGTGGGATCTCATGAGAAGGTTTAAATTGTTTTTAGATTTCGAAAAGGAAGCAAGATGGCTGAATGAAATGGCTTCAGAGGGGTATGACCTAGTTGGAAAGTCATTTGGATATCGATTTCGCAAATCTAAGCCCGATAATGCTAATATAAAAATTGATTACCGTTTATTTAAAAAACAGGCGGACTTTGTAGATTACTATACTCTATTTGAAGATAGCGGCTGGGAGCATCTGGCAGGGACAAAAAGTTCTGGGGCTCAATATTTTAAAAAAGTCAGTAAAGATGCTGACGAAGATATTTTTTCAGATATCGATTCCAAAGCCGGCAGGTACAAAAGACTTTCGCAGATGTATTTATCATTAGCCATATCCTATCTCCCTATTCTCGTAGCATTAGTGACGACAAAGGCCATACACGTTGAGGCTTTCTTTAACCCGAAACAATTGTACTTTACTCCTGGATTATGGGATAAAGCAGGAGCTGACTTTTGGGGGGCATTCCTTTTTGAAACACCATTTGCCTTCTTCAGAGGATTTGCCTGGACGGCTTTTCCAATAATGATTGCTTTATGTCTAATCTTTAGTTACAAAGCGGAGCAGCGATATCAGAAAATAAAAAAGTCGTAGTCACTTCTAGTTCGAGTTCCTATACAATACTCTTTCACCTGTTCAATATTGCTATTTCATTTGGGGAGTAAATTAATTTACTCCCATTCAAATTTGCCCATACATTATTAGTAGATGCGATTTATTAAATCATTAATTTTTATAGTTAACTTTTCTTTTAACTCTCCGTGTTCTTCGGCAGAAAAATGGTATTTACTATCACGCCATTTATCTTCAGAATATTGCCAAACAGGCTTTGGTATTCTTTCTTCTGGTTCCCATTCATATCGAGGAAATATATGAGCGTGTAAAAAAACATCCGTGTTTCCATAAATTGAATAATTAATTCTTCTGGGTTCACATACTTCTTGGATTGCATCTCCAATTATACTCATATCAAGAAGGTATTCAGTTCTTTGCTTAACATCGAGGTCATTTAATGTATTAACATTAACAAAAGGTAAAAGAACGCAATATCCTGGAAGAAATTGAGTATCGCCAATAACAGCAAAACCACTTCTCATTTTTGCGATAACCATTGGATTTTCTCCTAAATGTGCAGATGCAATTCTGTCTTTTTTCCAATCTTCATTTAAGCTTACTTTCATTTTTGTCTACTCCTTAAGTTTTGTTGATTTTACTACTTCTATAAATGTTTTTATATCTCCTGCTAATAAAACATACCTGATACGTTACTTGAGCTAGAAAAAAAGGCCGCAGCAGCTTCGGCCTTAAGTATTTAAGTTAATTCAGTAATTTATTTGAAACAGCGTTTTAAGCAGGATTTCATTTCCAACTTGTTGAATATACCATTTATAAAGGAACCTTTGAAAAAGATAGGGAGTGGTTGGAAATGTTAAATTTGAAAGCAAATAATGAATTGAAAAGATGGGTTAAAACAATATTTATAGCAATTGGATTAACACTGGTTATACGGACATTTCTCTTCTCTCCTTACGTTGTAGATGGTGCTTCAATGGAGCCAACATTACATAATCATGAAAAAATCTTTGTTAATAAAGTTTATTATTCCGACCATTTTAATAGAGGTGACATCATCATTATTAAAGGTTCTGATGAAAACTATGTGAAAAGAATCATTGGTATGCCGGGTGATGAGATTGAAATGAAAGGTGACCAATTATTAATCAATCGGGTGCCATATAAGGAAACCTATTTAGCTGAAAATCTTAAATTTGCGAAACTGCAAGGAAGCAGATTAACTGAAGACTTTGGCCCGATTGTCCTTCCAAAAAACCAATATTATGTAATGGGCGACAATCGATTAAAAAGTAAGGACAGCCGGAATGGGTTGGGATTTATTAAAGGGGAAAACATTATCGGAAAAAGTGAATTCGTCTTATTTCCTTTTTCAAAAATAAGGAACATAAAATAGCATTGGGATCAAATTAGGACGTATAAAGACTTTGATTACTTTATACATGTAGGAAAAGCTCGGAGGCATTCACCGAGCTTTTTTTTTGATGGCCGATAGGAAAGTATAACTTTCCCATCAGTGCAACTACGCTTTATGAACCGCCCTAACAGGCGCGCCAATCGGCGAATTTTCTTTATTTACCAATTCTACAATCCTCTTCATACGAATTGGTTTACTCAAATTCACCTCTTTCTCGAAATGATAAACCCATTTTCAACCTTATCAAAGCCGATCCGAGGATAATATTCCATCGCAGCAGGGGCGGACAATAGCAATAACATGACCTCGTCGCCAATC
This sequence comes from Neobacillus novalis NBRC 102450, assembly GCF_001591805.1. Taxonomy (GTDB): domain Bacteria; phylum Bacillota; class Bacilli; order Bacillales; family Cytobacillaceae; genus Neobacillus; species Neobacillus novalis. The sequence continues at coordinate 129,646 of NZ_BCVP01000009.1, forward strand.
TGTTCTTGAACAAGTTTGACTAATTCTTTACCGATTCCCCGTTTTTGATAGTTTCGGTTTACCGCCAAGTCTGATAAATAACAGCAATAGCTGAAATCTGTAACCGCTCTTGCTACTCCTACTAATGCTTGTTCATCCCATGCGGTAATGAGCAAGTCAGCGTGTTCAATCATTCGCTCCAGACGTGGCAGATCATCAACAGGCCGTGTTATCCCTGACTTTTTGAATACATCTGATAATTGCTCTGCTGTAACAGCGGCACCAACTTTAAAGTCAATTCCTTTACCATCTGAAAAATTCATCGTAAACAACATCCCTTCCGGCTTTATTATCTATGATTATAGAAAATAACTGATATGCCCAAAAGGGTCAGTTATTATATAATTAACAATACCAGATTGTCAGGTTTAATTGGAAGTTGTTGTTAAACTATTAGAAACGAGGGCGAATCCAATGTATATACCAAAACATTTTAAAATCGAAGATGAAGAAATGATTTATGAGCTTATCGAAAAATACAGCTTTGCCACTTTATTTTCACAGCATAATGGAGAACCGTACGCAACGCATCTTCCACTGACCTTAAATAAAGATGAAAGTGCTTTATATGGTCATTTTGCACGTGCCAACGAGCAGTGGAAGGATGTAGCAAACCAACAAGTTCTTGTGGTTTTCCAAGGTCCTCACTGTTATATTTCACCATCTTGGTATGAAACCACGAAGGCAGTACCAACTTGGAATTATGTTTCGATCCATGTATATGGAAAGATGGAGATTGTCGAAGATGAAAAAGTACTATTCGATTCGTTAAATGACATGGTAAATAAATATGAAAGCCCCGATAGTCCGTACAATTTACATGATATAGAACCCAGTTTTATCGAGGGAATGAGTAAAGGAATTGTAGCGTTCAAAATAAACATCACAAAAATTGAAGCAAAAGCTAAATTAAGTCAAAATCATCCCTTAGAACGACAAGAGTTAGTTATTAAACAACTAGAAAACACATCTAATCAAGATAATAAACACATAGCATCCCTTATGAGGAAGAGTCTTCAAAAAATGTAAAACGCAATATCAAACATCAAATAACAAAAGATGGCATGGAATATGTTCCAAGCCATTTTTTAGTGTTCGTTGATCAGCTAAAGTTGCATTTATCTCCATCTTAAGGAATAAACTTGTTAGCGGAACGGCATTTTTAGTCCCATATCAAGGGTCTCTCCAAACCAATCATTCGTAAGTACTGTAAAAATTGACCCGTATGAACCGCATCGTGGTAGGCAATCCGTAAAAGCATGTCTCCTAAATATCGCTGATAGCCAACGTCACTGCGATCAATAAGTCTAGACTCTAACTCCTCAGCTGTAAGGGATTCAACATATGCAATAAAATCATCAAAATACGGTTTCGATAGTTCAATCTCCTTTTCAACAGATACGATAGGTTCTTGCTCGAATGGAGGAGGTGTTTCATCTTTAACTGACCCGCTATTTTTTAAAACCATATGATAATAGAAACTTGCACTCCATACATGACGAATCATTTCTCCAAAGGACATCGCCTCTTTATCGGGTCGCCAGTCCATCCAGCTATCGGGAAGATACTTCCATAAATTAATGGAGCGCCGACGGGTCTCTTGTAAATTCAATATACTGAGATCAATTGCATTCATACTAAATTCCTCCTTGTTGTCAAACTAGTATCATTGTAATAAAAATACACTTAGGGTATCATCGAAATATGAATGTATATCCGAATTTTTCATATATTGCAAAACTAATGGCTGAACAAACAAGAGCCATCATTTTAGATAGTCTAATGAATGGACAGGCACTTCCAGCGAGCGAATTAGCTTATATGGCGAAAGTATCACATCCAACCATTAGTTCCCATCTTGCTAAATTAGTTGAAGGAAATTTACTTGTGATGGAGCAACACGGTAGACACCGCTATTACCGACTTGCCAGTAAAGAAGTAGCGGAAGTGATCGAAAAGTTGGGAACAATCGCACCCCCTGTAGAAATTCGATCCTTACGACAGTCGAGTCAATTGAAGCAGGTACGTTTTGGCCGAACTTGTTATGATCATCTGGCTGGAGAACTTGGTGTAAAAGTAACAAAAGCTCTAATTGATAAAGAAATAGTATATCTTGAGGATGGATTATATGAAGTAACAAAGAAAGGAATAGAGTGGTTTACTCAATTTGGAATTAATATTGAAGAGGCAAATACAAAAAGGAGAATATTTGCAAAGCCCTGTCTTGATTGGAGTGAAAGACGCTATCATATTTCTGGCTGGTTAGGGTCAGCAATTGCCACTCATTTTTTTAATCACGGATGGATTACAAAAGCAGCAAAGAACCGTGCCGTTCAGCTTACACCAAAAGGTATAAATGCATTAAAAGAGCATTTTGGTATTTCAATTGTGGTTGAATAAATTTAATTTGTTTATACTAGAAAAGCCTGTCAAATGACGGGATTTTCAATTAAATGAACAATATTTATTGAGATTATTGGTTCTAAAAATGGGATTGAAAAAGAGTTAATAAGAAAAATAAATATCCCTTATCATGGGATTATCAGAGGGGAAACTTAGAAGATATATAGACTTTGAAAATTTCATTGATCTGTTTAGTGTGGTGAAAGGTTGTATGGAGGCCCGGAAGATTTAAAAAAAACTGAAACCTGATTTAGTGTTTTCCAAGTGCTGATTTGTGTCTAAAAGCACTTAGAGTCGGTTCAGAACAAGAGAGAAGAATTTCGGAGGAACATGAAAGGTTCACAAAGAGGGGAAGCATTGCAAACTCTAGTAAATGAAATAAACAAATCTTTAATACAACGAAAATGAAGAAGCGGATTCTCGACTTTCATTTAAAAAATTTTTTAAGGAGAATTAATTAAAATGGCGACAATAGATTTGCAGAAAAAGAGCGTAAAGATTGTCTTGGAAAAAAAGAAGTTAGCAACGGTCACAGCTAGAGTGGGGCTGGTTTTAGATATTACGGGCTCCATGAGAAACATGTACAAGAATGGTACTGTCCAAAAGGTAGTGGAAAGGATTTTGGCAATAGCCTCCCAGTTTGATGACGATGGTATGTTGGATGTATGGGTCTATGATAATGAGTTTTCAAGATTAAAACCCGTTTCGGAGGGGGATTTCGACGGTTATGTGAATCGAATTATTCTTGAGGATGAATTAGTACATAAATTCGGCAGAAATGACGAACCGCCCGTAATGAAAGATGTATTAAGAAAGTATCTTGAAGAGGAACCAAGCACGGATCCAGCTTATATTGTTTTTATCAACGATGGAGGCTGCAAGAAATCAATTAAGCCGATAATTGAAAGTTCCGCCAAACATCCTGTATTTTGGCAGTTTGTTGGAATTGGAAATGGGAATTTTGATTTTCTGAGGAAATTAGATACGATGGAAGGACGAATCGTCGATAACGCAAACTTTTTTCATGTCGAAGAAATAGATAAGATTTCTGATGATCAGCTTTACGATTCTTTATTAAACGAATTCCCAAGCTGGTTAAGGGAAGCGAGGCAAAAAGGAATTCTTGAAGACGAGGAAACGGAGCACAAATTTGCTGCGAAGACTGAACCGATAAAGAAGAGCTTTTGGAGTAAATTATTTGGCCGCTAACAAAGCATGAGATGATTTCTTTTCTCAAGTAACGGAAGCGAAAAGAATTCGTCTATTTTCTATAATAAGTAGGGGAGGGTTATAAATTGAAAAAGTTACTTTTATCGTCGTTAGCATTGACACTAAGCGCCACTTTATTTGGCTGCAGCCGTACAGAAAAAGTACAAGAACAGGGCGCCATAAACCACGAACGGCATCAACAGAAAATCATCATTAGAAACAATGTAAATGACCCGCTGCCGCCAGAGGTACAGGATGTTGACGCGATGCCAAATAACAGCGGGCCACAATTGATTCCCAAAGCCGATCCCAATAAACCCATTGTCATTACCAAAATGCCTTACTCTAATAAAGGAAATGGAAATTCAATTGGAAGTGAAATTAAATCTAGATAGTTGATAGTTATTAATTCCAGATGGCCAAGGATGCGTTAATCAGCGGGAGGAGATTGGATGAAGTACAAGCCCTTATTTGTATTTGTTTTATTTTTCACTGCAATAACTTCGTTTTTTATGCCAAGTAAGTCCTCAGCAAGTTGGGTCAATTTGTTTGTGGTCTGGGATGGCTATACCTATGTCGTTAGCGATGAGAATGTAACAGAGATAGATAAAGAGATTGGGCATGTTACAAAGTATTCGGATATGGAAGGTACTTATTCGGGTAACTTTTCAAACATCTATAAAAAAGGGACTAAATACTATTCAATTAAAGGAATTAGCACAGATGATGCCATTGCCATTAAAGAGAAGGACGGTATATACAAAAAGGCAACCAGAGAAGGGGAGTATGCAGGCAATAAAAATGATTTCCTAAAACCTGGTTCCTTCACAATAATTATCGGGATTTTATTTCTTCTGTTAGTCATTGCAATTGGTTTTTACTTCGTTGAAAAGAAAGGGAAAAAGGGGAAGTAACAAAGTCCTATTATATCATTACTTAGGCGTCTCCTTAAAAGTTACGTTAATGACCTTTTGGGTTTCATTGTTGAATTCAATATTAATAAAAACTCCAAATTCTTTTTGATTGTCTTTTAACCACAGTTTGAATTTCTCCGTTGAGGTCTGTGGGCCAGGAGTTCTGCCAATATGAAGATAATCAATGATCTTGGCATTCGGATACCTTTCTTCCGTTTTCTTCATAGCAAACTCACCCCATTTCGCATATGGCGGAATGGGTTTCTGCTGCGCATAGGCATGAGTGAATACATTCAGTTGTTCTCCACTGACAGAGCAAAAAAGTAATGTTACTAATAAACTAATTAGCAGTCTCTTCAAGTAATGACCCTCTTTTTTTTCTATTATCATTGCACATTAAGAAGAAAATTATGTAAAGTAAATTGAAAGGGGGACTCCAAATGGAATATAAAGGTTCTGACGTTTACGATCATGAAAAGTTTTTCACAGATTATTTAAAAAGAAGACATCGGGAAGAAAGTCCAAACAATATTATCGAACGGCCTGTGATAGTGGAGCTAATGGGGGATGTGGCAGGGGAATATATATTAGATTTAGGCTGCGGTGATGCTGGGTTTGGGCGCGAACTATTTCAGCAGGGCTGTTCAAGTTATGAAGGAGTAGAAGGTTCGACAAACATGGTGGAAAAAGCCAGAGAAATGTTAAATGAGACAAATGGAAAAGTTCATCATAGTTCTATGGAAACGTGGGATTTCCCGGAAGCGAGATATGATAAAGTTGTTTCGCGGCTGGCCCTTCATTATTTAGCAGAATTAGGTCCAGTATTTGAACAAGTGAACAAATGTTTAAAAGCAGATGGAAAGTTTATCTTTAGCGTTCAACATCCGATTTTAACATCATCTATCGAAAGTGCTTCACACTCTTCGCAGCGGCAGAATTGGATTGTCGACGAATACTTTCATGTAGGCAAGCGGGTAGAAACATGGATTGAAAAAGAAGTGGTTAAATATCATCGAACAGTTGAAGATTATTTTAAACTATTAAAAAGTGAAGGATTTTCCATAGATGAAATCCGAGAATGCAGCCCACAAAAAGAGAATTTTAAAAGTGAGCAAGAGTATATAAGACGGATGGGAATTCCACTTTTCTTAGTATTTTCCTGTAGCAAATCCGCGGATTAACAGAACGGTGGCAGATATGCAAAAAATACATATTATTGGTTCAGTTGGCAGTGGAAAAACGACATTAGCACGGACCCTATCTGCTAAGTTGAAAGTTCCTCATTATGAATTAGATAATGTTGTCTGGAAACGGTGTACGTCAGGAGATATAAGAAGATCCGATGAAGAAAGAAATGAATATTTAAATTCTATCATTCATACTGATGCTTGGATAATAGAAGGTGTTCATTATGAATGGGTAGCACAAAGTTTTCAGAATGCGGATATGATTATCTTTTTGGATACGGACTACTCTAAACGAACATATAGGATAATCAAAAGATTTTTTTTACAAAAGGTTGGGCTTGAACAAGCAAACTATCAACCAACATTCAAGATGTTTAGGAAAATGTTCAAGTGGAATGCCTATTTTGAGAACGAAGGTAAACCAGAAATACTAAAAACTTTAAGCAAATATAATAAAAAGTTGATCATTTTAAAGGATAACAAGGAAATTGAAAAATACTGTTCCCATTCTACATAAAGATCATTTCGTTTCGGCATTATAACAGATTTTCAATTTTAAAGGAGGAGAACAATTTGAACCTACTACAAAACGTCCTGGACCTTGATATAGCGTACATTGACACCTTTACAAAGAGAATAAACACGTCATGGGGTTATATCTTTTACAATGAAAACCAACCGACATATTATGATGCCAATCATGCTCATATACATAAAGCACCGGAAAATCCCAGGGCGGTTATTGAGGAAGTAATTCAGTTCTTTAATGAAAGAAACATAACACCGCGCTTCTATCTTTATAATCTGGAAAAACTATCGCAATTTATAAAGGAATTAGATTCATACAAATTTGGCTTTGAAGAATTAGTCAGCCCAATTCAAATCTGGAATAAAGATATCAAGAACCATAAAAGAAGTGATCAAGTTACGATTGAAAAAGTAACAGAGGAAAATTTCAATGAAGCATTAGAGATTGAATGCAGTATTAAGGAGTTTGGTGGAAGGGAAGTGAGAGAAAAGGCTTTTTCCGAAGAGTTTAAGCACCCTGCTTTCACATATTATATTCTTCGTTATGATGGTATTGCCTGTGCGACTGCTTGCTTATTCGAGCATGGAAATCAAGCTCGAATGGAGAGCGTAGCGACGAAAGAAGAATTCAGAGGGAAGGGTCTAATTGGCGAGCTTATTTACTTCCTGCAAGGAGAAGTAAAGAAAAGCGGCAAGGAAGATTTATGGGTTTTTCCGATCAATGAGAAAATCGAAAAGGTCTATGCAAAATATGGTTTCAATACTGCAGGGAAGTTTGTAACAGGCCATGCCTTCTTAGGTGGGAGAAGCTTTAAAGAAATCCGGGAAGGCTAGGAGTGGTAAATTATTTCAACAAGGGTTCAGTCCCCTTCTAAAACTAAGGGACTGAACTCGAACTATATTGGATTTTGGTTAAACCGATGAATAGAAATACATGCTTGATAAAAAGTTTCTTGTAAAAGTTCCTCAGCTTGCTGGGGATTTTTCGTCAAATAAAACAAATAGGAATAAATCCCCTTAGAATGTAATTCGTACAATTCCTTTAACTCCTCCACTCCCTCACCCCCTTTCTAAGTATAAGTCTTTTTGAATGCTGATTCGTTACAACGGAAATGGAAATTTTGTTATTTTTCTATTAATGATTCTGCTATAATCGAAATACAGTTGGAAAATTCATACTTAAAAAACAGATTGGATGAGGAAACCATGAAAAAGAAGTATCCTATTGTAATTTTAACTGGAATTTTTGCTATTTGTATGGGCATAGCAATATACCTGTTTACTCATACCTCAATTTTTAATTTCCGAGTTTCTAACAGCGATTTTACCTCCGTGATTATTCAAACGAAGGAGAATAATTATCAGATTACTGATAAAAAGACTGTATTAAAAATTGCTAAAGCTGCTTCAAAAATGAAGAAAGGATCCAAAGTGGATAATGGTCAATTCCCTCCAGGCAAACAATACGATAAATATTACAAACTGCTTTTTCAAACAGAGTCAAAAGGAACAATTGGCGGTTCATTTTGGTTACAAGGTGATCTTCTTGTGATTGATTCAAATGGATATTATTGGTCTGTTAGCGATGAACTTTTAAATGATATTGAAAAAGGATTAAAAAATAGCAAACAGTTATAAATGGATGGATGAATGATATCAAAAAATAATTTATTATAAACAGAAATTCATAGTTTTATTGGGGGACAACAATGAAAGTAACTCGGATTTTGATTTCCATTTTGGTTGTATTCTTAATTTTTTGGTTTCTTTATTTTTTGAAAACGGGGGATTTGTTTTTTTCAGAAAGCTTTTTTACAAAGGAAAGAGCATATCAAGCATGGGCGAGTAATACGAAGTATTCGGGAATGACGAGTGATTTTTTAAAGAATGCTAAAAAAATCGAAACAGATGATGAAAGATTACTCATTTTAGCTGGTGAAAATCAAATTTATCAGCTTCGTTTTCGAAAGGACTTTTTTCTTTGGACATTCCCTTCAATTTATAGTATCGATAGCGATGATATTAAAAGAATAAATGAGAAACAGCTTGATTATGATTTAAGTTTCAACTGTGTGGAAACAGCTATTACCAATAATTCTGATATTGTCAAAGTTAAAATAGGAAAAAGTGACGCAGAATTATTGCCATTGGGATCATATTTTAAGGAAGCCAAAGATTTGAAATTTTGGTTTTATAATACACAACCTGATGCGTTTGACTGCCAAGGACCTTCGGGAGAAACATTCACTTTTTATGATAACAGCGGAAAGGTAATCAAAAAGATAGAAGATAATTAAGTAGGATGAAATTTCTATTATTTTTGGTTTGGTTCATTTTCGAAATTTCAATTTCGGAGAACAATAGTAGCATAGTTGATTTTTCGAAAGGAAGATTTAAATGAAGTTAATCTATTGGCTTTTAAAAATTGCACTTCTGTTTGTAGTTTTGTATATCGGTGACACCTACTTAAAAAGTTTCGGTTGGTGGTCAGTGATTATTTGTGTCGTGGCATTTATCCTAGGTACTCGGTTGATCGATAAGAAAATCGACGAATACAATAAACAATACTTTTTAAAGAGGCTTCCAGTTTTAGACGAATTAAAGATAGGACAGTTCATAACGGTTGAATTGCTAAATGGCCAGAAATTGGTGAATCGAGTCTACATGGCATCTCTTAGTACGGAGATATTAATTGGCGCTGAGCCTATTTTGACATTCGGAGTTGAGGAATTGGAGCAGGGAACGAAAAAGAACCGTTGGGTAAAACTTAAAAAAGTGAAATCTATCAAGATTGTTCAATGAAATAAACTCCCTGTTAGACAGTAAGTGTGGTCTTTAAGAAGATAAAATTGGGATTGTACCCCAGAATAAACTTCCAAGTAAATGGAAAAAGTAACGTTAAAAAGATGTGGAGTAAACCATGCACTTTATTTTTAATGGACTTTTTCTATTAGCTGGAATCAAATGGGGAAATTGGCGCAAGTGGCGCGGTTATTATCCGACCATTTTATTCTTTATTATTGGCGACCTGCTGAAAAATTTTTTGTTTTATAACTACCGATTCTGGATGTACAAAGAGACAATCCTTGCTGAAAACATCCTTAGAAATCACGCATTTATTTCCATTATGATCATGTTTGTTGTTTACCCATCAACCATCATGATTTATCTTGGCCATTTTCCTCAAGGGAAGGTGAAAGCTGCTTTTTGGATATTTTTTTGGGTATTTCTTTTTTCATCGGTGGAATACATCAATCTTCACTATTTAAACTTGATTGAACATCATCACGGCTGGAGTATGTACTGGTCATTCTTTTTTAATATTGTGATGTTTTCTGTGCTGCGAATACATTACAAACATCCACTCTTGGCGTGGGGACTATCTGCAGTATGGATTCTATTTTTGTGGAACGTATTTGAGATACCGATTGAAAAAGTGAGATAGTAGTTTGTCACCCGAGTTTCCTCCCGTCTAAACAAATTAAATTAATTTCACCTGCCACAGTCCTTGATGCTGTGGTATTTTTTTAATATAGAGACAAATTTACATAAATCTTCATCTAAATAATGATAGGGGGAAGAGAAAAATTGAGAAATATATTAATCGTGGATGATGATAATGAAATCGTCCAATTGATTGCGATTTATTTGCAAAATGAAGGCTATAAAATTTCACGGGCATTTAATGGCGAAGAGGCCTTAGCCCTTTTTGAAAAGGAAAAGATTGATTTGATTGTATTAGACGTGATGATGCCAAAGGTCGATGGCATGGAAGTATGAAGGATTTTACGTGAAAAAAATCATGTGCCAATCCTGATGATTAGTGCCAAAACAGAGGATATCGACAAAATAACCGGGTTAATGAGCGGTGCTGATGATTACTTAACAAAACCCTTCAATCCCTTAGAGCTAGTGGCTCGTGTTAAAACATTAATACGAAGGACCTATCTCTACCAAGAGGAACGGGGCGTAGACGAGATTATTAAGGTGGGAAGTCTGGAGGTTAATAAAACCTTTCATACAGCAAAGGTAAAGGGAAGTTCCATCCCATTAACCTCAAAAGAATTTGCGATTCTTTATATCATGGTATCCAATCTGGGCAGAGTTTTTAGCAGCGAAGAAATCTTTGAACTCGTATGGAAGGAAACATACTTTTCTTCAAATAATACGGTGATGGTTCATATCAGCAATTTACGCGAAAAGCTTGAAAAGGAACTAGGCTATAAATTAATCAAAACCATCTGGGGAGTGGGGTACAAAATTGATGGATAAAAAATCACCTTCGCTTTATACCAGGTTAATGTCGTATTTAATATATAGCTTCCTATCTGCAGCAATATCAATGGCACTATTAGGGTATATCATCAGATTTGTTTATATGAAAGTGCCCTTGCCGTCAAGAGTCAATTATTTATACGTCTATTTATATGATAACTATGGATTTTGGAACTTATTTTTCAGTGGGACGATTCTGTTTACGGTCATTTATTATTCATTAGCAATCAAAAAAATGACATCGTATTTTACTCTGATTAGCAATTCTGTTCAACAGCTTTCAAAGGGGCAATTTGATATAACTATTCCCGTAAAGAATCATGGGGGATTAGGTCGATTTGCTCAAAACATAAATAGCATGGAGGAACAGCTTAAATCGTTAATTGAAGAAGAAAAGCGAGCCGTTCAATCGAAAAATGAGCTGGTGACCAATGTGTCTCATGATCTAAGGACACCCTTAACCTCGATTATCGGCTATTTACAGTTAATTGAGGAAGACCAATATCGTGATGAAGTCGAGCTTCGTTATTTTGTTACAATTGCCTTTGATAAATCAAAACGCTTAAATCGAATGGTCAACGACCTATTTGAATTTACAAAAATCAATAATCGAGATGTGGCACTTAAACTGATAAGGTTTAACATTAATGAACTGCTAAAACAACTCACAGCCCAATTTAATCCAGAATTGCGAACTGCAGGCATAAAAATAGAGATTAAAAATCCTGCCGCTGAAATCATGATTGAGGCTGATCCGGACAAACTCATGAGAGTGTTTGAAAATCTAATTTCCAATGCGATTAAATATGGAAGGGAAGGTAAAAAAATCGATCTCATTGTCGAAGAAAATGAACAATATGCGGTCGTGAAGGTCGTCAATTATGGGGAAGCGATTCCCGCAAACGCTATTCCCCATATTTTTGATCGATTGTACCGTGCGGAGAAGTCGAGGTCGGACGAGACCGGCGGTACCGGCTTAGGCCTTGCAATTGCCAAAGGAATCGTCGAATTGCACAAAGGGGAAATAATCGTATCAAGTAATGAGGCAGAAACGATATTCCAAGTTCAACTGCCATTACCAATGGATCATTGAAGTTGGGTCATGCGTTTTTTTAAAAAAATCACCCATTATCTATTCTTAAGGTTTTCTTTAGGTTTATTTTCAATTCTCTTTAGAAATAATGGCTATATTTGGACTATACTATTTTTCTAGGAGTGCTGTATTTTATGAAAATAAAAAATGTAATGATTGTAGTGGCTGCATGTATGATCGTCGGTTTTGGAACCCATTTAAAAGGTTTGCTTAGCTCCCAAGGAGATATACCCAAAAATAGCTTATTAGAATCGATAAACTCAAGCCCGTCCATCAAGGGCGAAGCGGCATTGTTACTAGATTTAGATTCAGGAAAGGTTATCTATGCAAAAAACGATAACAAAAGGCTTTTTCCCGCGAGTACAACGAAAATCTTAACTGGATTATTAGCGGTTCAATATGGAAATTTAAATGATCAAATCACCGTTGGCAAGGAAATAAACCTAAAAACAGCAGAAGAAAGCTCAGCTTTTCTTTATAAAGGGCAAGTTCTCACGCTAAGAGAATTACTAGCTGGTCTGATGCTTCCTTCAGGTAATGATGCTGCCAGAACAATAGCCATTTACATAGCAAAAAAACAAATGGGTAACCCTCATATTTCAGAAAAAAAAGCGTTAGACTATTTCGTTGCGATGATGAACAAAAAGGCTAAAGAAGTTGGAGCAACAGACTCTCACTTCATGAATCCTCATGGGCTGCATCATTCCAATCATTATTCTACTGCCCATGATTTGGGGAGCATCGCAAGAGCGGCTATGGAAAATCCTGATTTCAAAGAAGTGGTTAGCAGTAAAGTCTATTCAGATAAGGTCATTACGTTTCAGAATAAAAATAAGCTTCTCGATTCAAGCAGCCCGTTTTATTTTGAAGGAGCCAATGGAATTAAGACTGGTTTCACCGATGAAGCAGGCTATTGTCTCGTGTCCTCTGCCGAACGAAATGGGAAAAAATTAATTGCAGTCGTTTTAAAATCTACCGAAAATAGCGTTTGGGATGATTCAATCACGTTATTAGCTAAGGGATTTACGGTAGAATATGTAAAAAAATAGTAGTGCTCCAAATAAATTGCTTCGTTAAAAATAGGAAAATCAGCTGAAATTGACGAAAAATGTCTTCGTAATCCAGCCAATAAAAAATAATACCTTAATTTTTCCCAACACCAAAAATCTATCTGGCGTTGGGTTTTTTAATTCGGTGGCATAAAACCCTCTGGTGCCTGACACTCTATCAGCCTCTTTTTTCCCAATTATGCAGATGGCTTTACCGTGATATGATATATTTTGAAAATTGCAATAAAATATATCTTTGGAAGGTGGAGGAAGAGATGAAGAAACGAACGTCACTTGTATTGGCATTGGGATTAACGATGGGGACTGTGTTACCGATTACGGCTGCGGCAAATACGATTTCGGAAAACGTTACGGTTACCAAGGAAGCGAAGCAGTTTGGGAAGGATGTCAAGGTGAATTGGAAAACTGGACAAGCTGTCCCATCCTTCGTCCATGGGAAATTATCTACTAAAGCTCATAAGAATAAGGATTCTATTAAACAATTTTTAAAAGAAAATAAAGAACTCTATCAATTAGATGCTGACAAAGATTTGACTTTGCTCGATGTAGAAACGGACGAGCTCGGCAGCACTCATTATAATTTTGTCCAATCTGTCCAGGGAATTCCGGTAGATGGAGCGAAATTTAAGGTCCATACCGATAAAAATGGCATGATTACGGTTGTAAACGGAGACGTGTTCCCAGAAGCTTACTCTTATTTTAAAGGGAAGCTGAAAGCGCAGATTGCGCAGGCTGGTGCTCTAGATAAGGCATGGAAATCAATCCATGTCACCAAAGCGGAAACAGAAACCAACGCCGAAGCGGGCCCAGATGGGAAAAAGTTTGAAGATACGGTCGAAAACGCAGACCTAGTGGTTTATAAAAAAGATAATGACTTTTACTTAGCCTATAAAACAACCCTCCAATTTATTCAGCCATACCCGGCAAACTGGGTAGTATATGTGGATGCTGTAAATGGTAATGTCCTAGATTCCTATAATGCGGTGAATGATGCAGGCAGCGGAGTTGGCGTTTTGGGGGATACAAAACCGCTTAATACCTATTTATCAAGCGGCACTTACTATTTGTATGATACGACCAAAGCGATGACGGGTGTGATTGAAACAAGAACGGCAGCAAATTCAACCTCATTACCTGGAAATTATTCAGTGGACCCAGATAATAATTTTAATGCTACCTCACAGAGGGCCGATGTCGATGCACATTACTATGCAGGTGTTGTCTACGATTATTTCAAGAATACTCATAATCGAAACAGCTTTGATAACAGGGGCGCAACGATTCGCTCAACAGTTCACTACAGCAGAAATTACAACAATGCCTTCTGGAATGGCGCGCAAATGGTGTATGGGGATGGCGACGGTACAACCTTTAGGGCATTATCCGGTGCCCTAGATGTGGTGGCCCATGAATTAACGCATGCGGTAACAGAAAGAACCGCGGGATTAGAGTATCAATATCAATCTGGAGCATTAAATGAGTCAATTTCTGATACATTCGGGGTATTCCTAGATAAAAAGAATTATTTGATTGGTGAAGATGTGTATACGCCGAATAAAGCGGGCGATGCTCTTCGAAGCTTATCCGACCCCGGTCTTTATGGACAGCCAGATCATATGAATAAATATGTAAATACGACTGCTGATAACGGCGGCGTCCATACAAATAGCGGGATTCCAAACAAGGCAGCCTATTTAACGATTTCCAAGCTGGGAACTTCAGTAGCGGAGAAAATCTATTACCGGGCGTTAACGGTCTACCTATCACCAAAGAGTAACTTTAAAGACGCTCGTAGCGCCCTTTTAGCGGCTGCGGCAGACTTATACGGATCAGGGAGCACCCAATATAGCGCGGTAGCCTCGGCTTGGACACAGGTTGGAGTAAACTAATAATAGAGAGTCATCACAAATTGTGGCGGCTGACATTTTCTTGAAAATGGTGCCTGACACCAAAAATACTATTACGGTGGTAGAAAGGGTGTCAGGCACCAAAAAAGAGGCAAAAAAATAGATTGGTGCATTCACCAATCCAAAATGGGAAGTTTTAAGAAATGAGCTCAATGAACTTATTTCCTAATTAAGTTACCCTTATCATATGAAATACTTGTGTAGAACTTAGGGGGAAGTTGTGTGGAAGTTATGAAGATGGTTTTTAGGTAAAAAAATAGATTGGTGTCAGGCACCAATCAAATTATGGGAAGTTTTAAGAAATGAGCTCTTCGAACCATTCCTTAATTAAGTTACCTTTATATTAAAATAAACTTGTGTCGAACTTATAGTGAAGTTATGTGGAAGTTGTGAAGATTCCTTTAAGATGGTCTGCGCCCGTTCAACACGACTTCTGCCATAAAAGGGGAGTAGGTCTTCAATATTTCCGCTGATTCCTCAGCTAATACACCGCCTATATAGTGATGTAATCGCTTATTTATGTAGTCATTTGAATCGATGAAATGGGAAATATCCAGATATTTATCCTCTAAAGCAAAAACAACATTTCGGATATTGCCCACAACTAGCGTGGATAAGCACATCATACAAGGTTCAACCGTTGTATAGAGTATGCACTCCCGCGCATGTTTCCGCAAATACGAAGCACATCGATTCATCGCATTGATTTCCGCATGCTCTAGCTCGCTGTCCATCGTATTAATTCTGTTGGATCCCCTTGAGATTATGATGCCGTTGTGGACAATAACCGCACCGATTGGCCGGTCGCCACGTTTCCCAGCCTCTTCTGCTTCCTTTAATGCTTCCTGCATAAAGAAACGATGGTCGTTTTCATGAAAGTTTGTTATCAATAGTTCCCCCACCTTATTATTTTTCTATAATATAAAAATATCAGATTTTTTAAAAAAGAGAAGCAATAGATTAAAAAACAGTGCTAAATTTATCGAGCACTTCATTAAATGGTATGGGAATTGTGGGCAGGAGTCTATTCCCCATTGATTATGGACACATACACTATTTGGCAACCATTTGAGGAGGAGAGAAAAAATGTTAAGGCAATTAGGCAATTACGATGCTAATCAAGCACAAGGTTATCATCACGGCCATGGTGGATATTATCCGGGACATGGCACCCATCAAGGGCATGGCGGGTATTACCCTAGTCAAGTGGGGTATCATCATGGACATGGTGGGTATTATCCTACTCAAGTAGGCTACCATCATGGCCACGGAGGATATTATCCAGGACATGGCTATCACCATGGTCACACTGGTTATTATCCAGGACATGGCGTTCACCATGGTCACACCGGTTATTATCCAGGCCATGGCGTTCACCATGGTCACACCGGTTATTATCCAGGTCATGGCATTCACCATGGTCACGGTACTGTTCATACCAATCAAGGGTAATCACCTCAACCTCCAAAAAAGCATTCCTGTTGATGGATACACATCAGCCCTTCTCAATTTGAGGAGGGTTTAATTTGGGGTTATGGAAAAGATACGTTGGTGATATTTAAAATTTGGAATTTTTTATAAAAAGATATTTACAAATATTACCTATGATGTTACTATTTCAATAAAAAGATTGATTAATCAATCACTTTTTAAAATTGGAAGGTGATTCAAATGGCTAATAAATTGACTCCGCCAGGCACAATAATCAATATAGGAACACATTGCCTGCATATGATTTCGGGCGGGGCGGAATGTTCGCTGCCTACAATTGTATTTGAACATGGTGCCGGCGGCTCAGCACTCATGTGGAGTCTCGTCTATCCGGAGATTGCAAAATTAACGAGAGTCGTAGTTTATGACCGGGCGGGCTATGGCTGGAGTGAAGCCGGCCCACTACCCCGTACGAATGAAAAATGTGTTGAAGAGTTACATGAATTGCTGGTCCAAGCAAGAATTGACGGACCGATTATACTTGTTGGTCATTCGTATGGCGGCATAAATGCGCGGCTATATGCCAATCGCTATCCGAATCAAGTGAGAGGAATGGTATTAGTCGATGCCACACATGAAGATGAGCTGACAGACAGGTTTCCACGTGAGCACCATAAGGGACAAGAAATGGGCGCAAAAATGATGAGAGTTTTTACGTTTTTATCTAAGATTGGTATCTTAAGAGCATTGGCTGCGTGTAAAATGGTTCCAGGCTTTTCAAAAGCAATAGGCGGTTGCCCTCCTGAGGTGCAAAAAATGCTTTGGAAAAAATCGTTTCAAACGAGTGCCTTGACTGCTGCGGGAAGTGAGTTTGCCCATTTGCGTTTAGGATATGAGCTTGTTCGAAAAGCCCCGGATTTAGGCGAGCTTCCACTAACAGTCATTGCAGCAGGCATTGTCGACCAATTCGCTCCCGGTACATCTAAGGAAGTACAGGGAAAAATCAAACAAGCGTTAAGAGATGCTGCTTCTGACACTAGCGATTTATCGAAAAATGGAAAGCTGGTTGTGGCTGAAAATAGCAGTCATAACGTACATCTTGAGCAACCAGATATCGTCATAAACGCAATTAAAGAAATGGTTACGGCGAACACTTTTTAGAGGTGAATCGAATTGAAAAGGGAACAAAATATGCTCGAGAAGCGAGCGAAAATACTTGAAGCTGCTATCCCGTTATTTGCAGACAATGGCTTTAGTGCGACCACCGTCGCAACTATTGCGAAACAAGCGGGTGTAGGATTCGGGACGGTATTCAACTACTTTGTGTCAAAAGAGGATTTATTTAAAGCAGCAGTCATTGAGCCATTAGACGAACAACGCGAAATCTTAAAGAAAATCGTCATGGCTCAAGGGACACCACATGAACGGTTAAAGAAAATGGTGATTTGTCATCTGCAACATTTTTCCAATCATCGTAATCAGATGCGCTTGATGTTTTACGTGCTAGGGCAGCCGGAACGTTTTCCCGAAATAGCGGAAGAGCTTTTTGCCTTTGCCCGTGATTTTTTTGCTGCTGTCGTTCCGATTGTGGAAGAAGGACAAACAAACGGAGAAATTCCTGCCTGTGATCCACTCGGGCTTTCGTGGTCTTATTTTGCCTATATTAACGGTGTTGTGATGACCATGTTGGACCCGCCCGATGACCCAAAGTGGGAACAGTTTATCCTTCATGGATGCCGGCTGTTCGGGATCACCGACTGAGGGTAGCATATCAGATGGTTTACTGGCGGCAAACGCAGCATTACTGGCGATAGCATAGATTGACTGGCGGAAAAGCCACTATTACTGGCGAATTTAAGGGTTTGTGGAGTAATTCCCAAGCTCTTTTTTCATGTGAGAGGAGAACACCTTATTTTTTTAATAAAATTCAAAACTTTTTTTCTACTAAATGGTCTAATATGTAGTACAACAGGGTTGTGAGGGGGATGAGGAACCTGAGTGCATGTGAGCAATTAGTGAAAGAGGCAATCAAAGGTGATGATTCTGCATTTTTGCAGCTGATTCAGCTATACAAAATAGATTTATATAAAACGGCTCTTTCCTTTTTAAGGAGTGAGGAAGAGGCGCTGGAGGCGATTCAGGAAGTTACCTACCGTGCATATAAGAGTATCCGCACAGTCAGAGATGCTTCATATTTCAAAACATGGCTGATTCGCATTATGATTAATTACTGCAATGATCAATTGAAAAAAGAAAAGCGAGTTGTATTCAGTGAAGAAATCTTAAGTCTGCAAGGCACATCCGAGAACTATAACGAGATGGAGCTAAAAGATGCGATGCTGGGATTGGATGAGCGCTCCCAAGAAATCATAACGTTGAAGTATTTTCAGGATATGAAAATAAAAGATATTGCCCTTACGCTTCAATGCCCAGAAGGCACGGTTAAGACGTGGTTAAACAAAGCGTTGAAGGCACTTAGGAATAAACTTGAAGGGAATGGCGGTGATCAGCGTGTATGAAAAGGAAGAAGAGCAATTGAAAAATATGTATGATAATGTTCAAGTTCCGCTGGATTCATTGGATGAAGCTATTTTTGCAGGATTTCAAAAGGCTAAATCAGAAGCGAAACGGAAATCCCGCCGAAAAAGATGGGTGTTTACGCTGGCGGCTGCCGCAATTATTTTGCTAGGATTTTTCACATCGATACGACTTTCACCGGCATTCGCAAATTATATTACCGTCATTCCAGGAATGGAAAAATTGGTCGACCTCATTCGGGATGATAAAGGAAAGCTCCTGGCGGTCGAAAATGATTACTATGAAAAGATCGGTGTATCTCAGGAAAAAAACGGTATAAAGCTTACATTAGATGGAGCGATTGCCGATGAAAATGGACTGGTTTTATTTTATACATTGGAAACGAAGGCAAAACTGGAGGCGCTGCAAAATAAGAGTGTTCGCTTAGAAAGTTTAGATGGGAAAAAGCTTGATATTGGCTCAATTTCAATGGGAAGCTCTCTATATAAAGGAGAAACCACCAATAGTGACATGTTTGAATTTTATTTTCAATCACCTTTAGCAGCGAAGGAACTTGAATTAAAAGTAAGCGTAGAAGGGACAAATCTAAAAGAAGAATTTACCTTAAAATTTAATCTTACAAAAGAAATCCAAAAGAAGAAGTCATACACATTAAATAAAACCGTTACAATCGAAGGACAAAAGATAAAGTTTTTAAATGCCGATGTATATCCGTTAAGGGCAGCGGTTCATGTTAAAATGGATCCTAAAAACACCAAAAGAATTCTAAGTTTCGAGGATCTAAGGCTTGTTGATGAAAATGGAGAAACGTGGAATAAAATTAGTAATGGGACTGTATCAAGTAACATTTCACCCGACGAGTTTATCCTTTATTTACAAAGCAACTACTTCCAGGAGCCGAAAAAGCTGTACCTAGTTCTCAACAAACTTCAGGCTATTGATAAGGATGAAGTAAATGTTGTCGTGGATCCGAAGAAACTCCAAATCCTGAAACAACCAAAAGGGGGCCATCTAAGTGATTTACGAGTAGCAGACAACTATCTAATCTTCAATTTCCATACGGAAAAGGAGTTTCATTACTTCCTTTTTTCGGAAATTAAGGATGGTAATGGCGAGCGAATAGAATCTGGTTCAAGCTATAAGAGTGAGGGTAATGAGCAGCGGGACGCTGAAATTGGTGTTTACATTCCAGACCTAGAAAAACAAGCGGGTCCCATTTCCCTTGAACTTACGGCCTATCCGTCATGGATTAAGGGGAATGAAAAAATAAAGATTAAATAAATGAAAAGGTGCCTGACACCAGTTTGGTGTCAGGCACCTTTTCACATGTTAAAGACTTCTTTTAAATCAATTGTTAAATCATCATATAGAAAGGATTTTAATGAATCTTCTGAACCAAATGAAATCCTTTTTGAAAAATAACCATCTTTCCTGCGATGGACATGAATGATTTTATTGGCTGAGTCGACAATCCAATATTCCTTAACCCCGGATTGCTGATAAATATTGAATTTTTCGTTGTAGTCTTTCAAAGCAGTCGAGGATGATAAAACTTCAATAATTAAGGCAGGTGCGCCATTACATCCATTTCTTGTAATTTGTTTATTATTACCTATTACTGAAATGTCAGGTTGTACCACATGATTAATGCTATCATAATCACCATTATCGCTAAGAAATACGTCAAATGGCGATACCATTACATAACATTCCTTGTTTTCAAAATAAAGCCGTAAACTATGGAATAATTCTCCTACAATAAACTGATGATTTGATGATGGGGCAGGTGCAATATTAAAGGCTTTTCCTTGAATCAGTTCCCAGCGTCCGTCCCATGCCATCCAATCCTTATAGGTATACCTTTTTGATCCGTCCGGAATTGGCAATTGATACACCTCCTGTTTTTATACAGTATACGATGTTATTCCTTAAAGAATAACCAAAAAAGGGCTGGGTTTCTTTAAATAAATGACCGAATTCATTTATTTTGGTAAAATTGTAATAAATAGTAGATAAATTCCAACTAGATGAAAAAGCACCCTTTCAGCAGATAAATCCAAATCTACCCCAATGTGAATAGAACCGAAAATAAATCATCCATTTTAACATTCAAACACAAGTCATTCTATCTATTAAAATAACCCAAAAGGAGCCAACGAAAATGAAAACCAACCTACAACCGCATATCAGAATTGGAAACGACCATGAAGTTCAATACGCTTTACTACCGGGAGATCCAGGGCGCGTCGATGAAGCAGCAAAATTTTTAGATCAACCTGAAGTCCTTGCTTACAACCGAGAATACAAAACGATAAAAGGTTTCTATAAAGGAATCCCTGTTTTAATTATTTCAACAGGTATTGGCGGGGTGTCTGCTGGAATTGCCATCGAAGAGTTAAGAAATGTTGGCGTAAAAGTAATGATTCGGATTGGCAGTTGCGGCGCCTTACAGCCGCATTTGCATCTAGGTGACCTGGTAATTGCTTCCGGAGCGGTAAGAAATGACGGTGCTTCCTATTCCTATATTAACAAGGCTTATCCCGCGATACCGGATCCAGAATTGCTTTTTCATGTGATGAACGCAGCAAAAAAGAACGATGCAAAAAACTACACAGGTATTGTCAGATGTCATGACAGCTTTTATACTGATAAGGAACAAGATATCGACAAGTACTGGTCTGAGAAAGGAATTCTCGCATCAGACATGGAAACAGCGGCACTATTTGTGATTGGCGGGTTACGCGGTATTAAGACCGCTTCCATCTTAAATGTCGTTGTCGAAAAAGAGGGAAATTTAGAAGGGGGAATCAATGATTATATTGATGAGAAAAACAATAGTAAACGAGGAGAAGAGCTCGAAATCCTCACCGCACTTGAGGCGATTGTTTCCTATGATTCTACTATTTAAAAAATAAAAGGGGGTTTTTTTCATTGAAAAAACAAAGCATGTGGTCGTTACGCTTATCAACAGCCGCACTCGTTCTTATTCCTGTTGCAGTAGGAGTTAACTATATTGGTAAATTACTTGCAGCATTGCTGAAGCTGCCATTATGGTTAGATTCCATCGGGACTGTCTTAGCAGCGATGCTTGGTGGTCCAATTGTCGGCGCGTTAGCCGGAGCCATTAATAATATTATCTATGGCTTTACCGATCCTATCTCCTTTGTCTATGCGATTACTAGTGTGGCGATTGGTTTGGCAGTCGGGATTCTTTTTTACAAAGGCTTTATTACCAGCTGGGGGAAAGCGGTGGTCGCTGGGTTAATCATCGGGCTTGTGGCAACAGTTGTTTCAACACCAATCAATATCGGATTCTGGGGTGGAACGACAGGGAATATTTGGGGCGATGCCTTATATACTTTTGTTCTAGCTAAAACCGATTCTACTTGGCTGGCCTCTTTGCTTGACGAGATTGTCGTCGATATCCCTGATAAAATAGTTGTCGTTCTTGTCAGCTATGGTATTTTTAGAGGATTACCGCAAAATGTCATCCAATTATACACGAACAATGAAAAGATAGAGACCCTAGACTAATGCTTGGAAAAAGAAAGCCGGTGACAGTTTGTGAAATCGATTAGCTTATATGAGGAAGGAACCTCTTTCGTCCATGACGTTGATCCAATCACTAAGCTCTGGTACATTCCTTTTGCCATTTTAATTCCGATTATTCTGCCATTATTCACGGTTTCATTTTTATTAATTGGACTTAGTCTTGCGTTGTTGCTAGCGGCGAAGGTGATCAGGAAAACAATCCCCGTTTTTGGCTTTGTTTTTCTGATCCTGATTACAGTCGTCCTTATCCAGGGAATGTTTAAACCGGAAAATGAAACGGTTCTGTTTCAAATCGGGCCGTTAACGATGTACAAAGAAGGACTGCTCTTTGCCTTGACGATTACTCTTAGGGTCATCAATATTATTGGCGCCTTCATGATTCTTGTGCTGACAACGAAACCCTCGGATCTTGTCGAGGCCTTGGTGCGAAAGGGAATGTCACCGCGAATCGGCTATGTGGTTGTTTCCGTTTTTCAAATTATCCCCGAGATGATGGCGACAATGAGCACGATTACGGATGCACAACGGGCTAGAGGGATGGAGACAGAAGGGAAATTGCTGGTCAGGATCAAAGCATTTCTACCATTACTGGGACCTGTCGTGCTGGGATCGCTGATCAATACAAAGGAAAGAGCGATGGCCTTGGAGGTACGTGGCTTTAATTCTCAAGCCCCGAAAACCTTTTTATATGAAGAAAAAACGTATCAGTTCAGCAAGATCCTTCAGATGGGGATGTTGTTGCTAACTGTGGCGGCGGTCGTGTGGAGGATATTTTTATGAAAAGAATAGTGGTCGAAGGTCTCAAATATAAATATCCATTAGCTGATTCGCTCGCTCTTAATGACGTGACCTTTGATATAAAACAAGGGGAGTTTATCGGCATCATTGGGAAAAATTTAGCCGGTAAATCGACGTTATGCCAAGCGCTGGTTGGCTTAGTTCCTCATTTTTATAAAGGGGCTTACGGTGGTAAAGTATTTGTCGGCGGGCTGGAAGTGAAGAATCATTCGATTGCTGATATTTCATTAAAGGTCGGGATGGTGTTTCAAAATCCATTTACGCAGGTGACGGGCTCGAAGATGACGGTTTATGAGGAAATTGCCTTTGGCCTCGAGAATATCGGCGTCCCCCGGTCTGAAATCATTGAACGAATCGATTCAGTGCTTAATTTGTTAAAAATTGAGCAGGTAAAGGACCATAATCCCTTTGATTTATCTGGCGGGCAAATGCAGCGGATGGCAATTGCAAGTATCATCGCAATGAAACCAGATATTCTTGTGTTGGACGAACCGACATCTCAGCTCGACCCGGCCGGTTCGGAGGAAGTGTTTCAGGCGATTCAAAGTCTAAGTAAGCAGGGAATAACGGTCATTCTAGCTGAACATAAAATGGAGAAGATTGCCCAGTATTGTGACAGAGTCTTACTCCTTAATAACGGAAAAGTTGTAGATTTTGATACACCGGGGAAAGTTTTTTCAAGAGAAGACCTGGAGGAAAAAGGCGTAACCGCACCCGTTTATACAAGGGTGTGTAAGGCATTGGGTGTTAAAAAGGCGGGTACGGATGAGTATCCTGTTACTCTTGAAGAGGCTGAAAGGGTATTAAGGGGGGATGGAGCATGATCAAGATAGCCAATCTTTCATTTTCCTATAATAAGGAAACTCCTGTGCTCACCGGGATTAAACTGGAGTTTGACCGGCGCTCTACCGCCATCATTGGCCAAAACGGGGCTGGGAAAACAACATTCGTGAAGCTGCTGAAAGGCTTGCTTAAAGCAGATGAAGGGGAAATCTTGATTCATGATCACAATGTAAACAGGAAAACTGCCGCCCAACTGGCAAGAACGATTGGGCTGGTTTTTCAAAATCCTAATGATCAGATATTTAAACGAACGGTTTTGGATGAAGTAATGTTCGGTCCGTTGAATATAAAAATGGATAAGCAGACGGCAAAGGAAAAGGCTATCGAGGCCTTAAAGATGGTCGAGCTTGATGGCAAACTAGAGATGAATCCTCATGATTTAAGCTTATCGGAAAAAAAGCTGCTTTGTATCGCATCGGTTGTGGCTATGGAAACGGATATCATTATTTTCGACGAGCCGACGATTGCCCAGGACCATGGAGGCAAGGAAAAAATCCGGCAAATCATCCAAGCCTTAAAGGACAAGAATAAACTAGTGATGACGATTATTCATGATATGGATTTCGTTGCTGAGAATTTTGAACGGACGATTGTGTTTACGGAAGGAAAAGTTCTTCTTGATGGGGACACAAGATATGTGTTTTCGCAAAAGGAACTATTGGAAACGGCCTGCGTAGAAGCTCCAGGAATCACGAAGTTGGCGGAAAGACTCGGGTTTAAGGACACCGTCATTACCGTTGAGGAGTTTATTAACTTGAAACAAACATGCAGCCCGCCACGATAATTTGTGGCGGGTCTTTGTTATGGTGATAGCCCCACCCCCAATGTGAGCGTGAAAATTGTAGGGAATGGAACTTCTTTCGTGTTATGATGGTTGTATTGTTTTTTAGGTCAAGATACAATCCTGTGAGTGATATGACTTGAGCTTGTCTACACTATTATAAGGATTAATAAAATAGATGGGACGAACCGATGAATACTGAAATCTGTTTAAAAGTAAAATCAAATTTTGTAAATAAGCTAAAAAGCGGCTATCCGCTTATTCCTAAGGAAGTAATTATCAATGTGAACGATACAGTAAAAGAGGGTTCCATCGTCAAGTTGGTCGACGAAAGGAATCGCTTTATTGGCAAAGGCTATTATGGCAAACAAAATAAAGGACTTGGCTGGGTACTGAGTAGAAAAGAAAACGTCTCTATTGATCAGAACTTTTTTAGGAAAAAGCTTAAAGAAGCGATTAAGGATAGAGAATCATTTTATAAAAATACGGAAACAACGGCGTTTCGGGTATTTAATGGCGAAGGTGATGGAATCGGCGGTTTGACGATTGACTACTTTGCTGGGTATTATTTGTTAACCTGGTACAGCGTGGGTATTTATCACTTTCGGGAATATATTATTCAGGCCTTACAGGAATTAGTGGAATTTAAATCCATCTATCAGAAAAAGCGATTTGATAACGAAGGTAAATATATTGAAGAAGATGACTTCGTCGCAGGTGAAAGGGGTCAGTTTCCGATTATCATCAAAGAAAATGGCGTCAATTTTGCCGTTTATTTGAATGAAAGTGCGATGGTCGGAGTGTTTTTAGATCAAAGAGATGTAAGGCGAACGATTCGGGATGCGTATGCTAATGGTAAGACCGTATTAAATACATTCTCTTATACCGGGGCATTTTCTGTTGTTGCGGCATTAGGCGGAGCCACAAAAACGACAAGTGTGGATCTGGCCAATCGAAGCAGGGGAAAAACGATTGAGCAATTTACTGTAAATGACATTGACCATAAAACACAAGCTATTATTGTGGAAGATGTATTTAATTATTTTAAATATGCGGCCAAAAAACAGTTGAAGTTTGATGTGGTCATCCTCGATCCTCCAAGCTTTGCACGGTCTAAGAAATTTGTCTTTAGTGCGGAAAAGGATTATAAGAATCTTTTAAAAGAAGCAATTGCGATTACAGAGGATAACGGGACGATTGTTGCTTCCACCAACTGCAGTACTTTTGGGATGGAAAAATTCAAGGGGTTTATCGAGACGGCCTTTAACGAAACTGGCCATCGCTACAAACTATTGGAGCAATTTTCACTACCCGCCGATTTCAAAACCATCAAAGAATTTCCCGAAGGAAACTATTTGAAGGTCATATTTATAAAGAAAATGAAATAAGCAAGGGTGTCAAGATAAGGTGTCAAGTACCATGTGAAAAATTCACATGGTGCCTGACACCTTTTTCTATTTTTTAGGGTGTTTTACAAAGCCTTTTTGCCATATAATAGAGGTGAGAGTGTTCACAAAATTGTTGGAATTGTCCTGTTGTTGGTATTGATATAGGGAAAACGAATGAATAAACAAATAAATGGAATGTTTTAGGAGGAGAAAGAAATGATTAGAGCGGCTGCTGCGGGTGTTATTGGTTTTATCCTTATTTTTATCGAATCGATGATTGTGATGAAGTTAAAAGGTTACGCGACGATTGAGTTTGGCGGCTTAGCTCCATTCATCAACGTCTGGGCAATGAATTTCTTTTTTGTCTTTGCGATCCTCACACAGGTGAACAATTGGTATATGAACAAGGAAAGTTTAAAAGAAGATAATAGCTTTTAAACAAATGGACTTTGATTGAGAAGAGGGACTTCCTATGGAAGTCCCTCTTTGTATATAATGTCTAAATGACCAGTGTCCTCACTGGGTGGACAAGTGTCCACGAGCGGTGCCTGACACCATTGAAGTGACACCATTGAAGACCCATAAATATAACTACTTACTATTTTTTCATTGCCTCAAACTGAACAGCAATTTTTGCGCCAACTACGGCGTTGTTATAAACAAGTTCGATGTTGGATTCTAGGCTCTTTCCGCCAGTTAGTTCTTTAACTTTTCCTAAAAGGAATGGTGTTACATCTTTACCAGCGATGTGTTTTTCTTCTGCTTCCTTCAATGCTGTCTCAATTACATCCGTGATAGTCTTTTCATCCATTGCATGTTCTTCAGGGATTGGATTAGCGATGACTGCTCCGCCTTTCAGATTTAAATCCCATTTTGTCTTTAAAGTAGCGGCTACAGTTTCAACATCGTCTGCACGGAAGTTGACTGGGAATTGGCTTGTTCTTGTATAGAAGGCAGGAAGGACATCTGTTTGATAGCCAATAACCGGTACGCCCTTTGTTTCAAGATACTCCATTGTTAAGCCTAAATCTAAAATTGATTTTGCCCCAGCGCAAATGACTGCTACGTTTGTTTGTGCTAATTCTTCTAAATCAGCGGAAATGTCCATTGTTGTTTCAGCCCCACGGTGTGCGCCGCCAATTCCACCGGTAACGAAGATATTAATTCCGGCTAACTCTGCACAGATCATCGTCGCTGCAACGGTTGTTGCGCCTTTTTTCTTTGTTGCAATCAAGTAAGCTAAATCACGACGTGATGCTTTTGCAACATCGGAACTCTTTCCAAACATTTCGAGCTCGTCATCTGATAAACCAATTTTAATTTGTCCATCTAAAATCGCAATTGTTGCTGGAACTGCTCCGTTATCGCGAATAATTTGTTCAACCTTACGAGCTGTTTCTACGTTTTGCGGATATGGCATGCCGTGAGAAATAATAGTCGACTCTAAAGCTACTACCGGTTTTCCTTGTTCTTTCGCTGCACGTACTTCTTCTGCTAATGTAATATACTGTTTCATGATAATTCCTCCATGTCTTTTTGTAGTTGAGTTGGTGATAAATCCTGGCGAACAGTGTAGGCGGATTGCAATGTCTTAGAAGCATTGACAGTGCCTGCTTTGGCAATATCGGTCAACTTATGACCTTCAAGCCACGAGTAAATGACAGCAGAGGAAAAAGCGTCTCCGGCCCCCGTGACATCAACAATTTCTTTTGTTTCAATCGAAGGAATATGAAAAATCCCTTCTTCTTTATTTCCAATCATGGCGCCTTTTTTTCCATTGGTAATTACTACATTGGCGATACCGAGTGAAAGCCATTTCTCTAGTGCTTGTCTCCACTCGTCTTTTGTTTTGATTTCGCAATTTAAATACGTTTCTGACTCATCGCGGTTGGTAATTAACCAGGTCACTCCATCTAAATCAGCAGGAAGCCTGCTCATTTTCGGAGATGAAACCGGTATCAAAACAATCGGCCGTTCATGGATTTTGGCAAAATTGCATAAATACTGCAATGTTTCCTTCGGGCAATTTAGATCGGCCATGATACATTTTGCCCGACTCAATAAAATATCTTGTTTACGGAGTAAGTCAGGTGTGATCTCCTCATAGACTTCCATATCGGCAAGCGCGATGATTAATTCTCCATTTGTGTCAAGTACCGCCGTGTAGGAGCCAGTTGACATTCCCGGGATTTGTGTCACTTGATCTAGGTTCATATATAGTGATGATGATTCGGCAATGAAAGACCAATCGCTGTCTGATCCACTAGTTGTTAATAATGTCACTTTGGCACCAAGGCGTCCAAGATTTTCGGCGATGTTCCGCGCAACTCCTCCAACACTTTGTGAAGATTGAATCGGGTTGGAAGTACCAAGCTGAGCTTTCGCTTTCACATGGAGTTTTCGATCTACATTGGCTCCGCCAATACAAATGATCTGCTGGGACTCATTTAATACGTAAGCTCTGCCTACAATATGACCTTTTCTAGTTAAACCGGAAATAATATTGGCAATCGAAGGTCGAGATAACCCTAAGATTTCTGCAATCTCCTGTTGCGAAATATAAGGATTTTTACGAATCAAATCGAAAATCAACTGTTCCTTTTCGGTCAATTTTTCAAAATCTTTTTCAGCCACATAATCACCACCTAAACATTTGTTTACTTTATAAACTTATGTTCATAGTATACTCCTGACAAATTCAAAGGTCAACCATCATTTTTTAACTTAGCCTAAACTTTCATAACAAATTCATGATCAGGAAGAAAAAAGCGCCTCAATCTTCGGATTCATGAAGACTAAGGCGCTTGCGCTATTCTTATTTCCTGTGCATTTTAAATTGCAAAAACAGCTCGTTGTAATAGGCTAGGTTCTTTTTACCAAGGTTTTCGTATACTTCTAGCTTTTCTGTCAGCTCTGGGGATGGATAGAACCGTTCATCCTCGACCACTTCTTTGGGCATGTATTTTAGAGCGCCCTTGTTAGGCGTCGAATAGCCGACGTAATCGGTATTTTTAGCGGCAACCTTTGGATCAAGCATGAAGTTAATGAATTTATGGGCTGCCTCGATGTTTTTCGCTGTTTTCGGGATGACCATATTATCAAACCAGAGGTTAGAACCTTCCTTTGGTACCACATAGTCTAAATCCTCATTTTCTGACATGATTTCCGAGGCATCACCTGACCAGACTAGACCGACGGAAGCCTCTTGATTGGCGAGGAGCATTTTGATTTCATCGCCGACAATCGCTTTGATATTCGGTGTGAGCGTGTCGAGCTTTTCCTTTGCCTCGACTAGATGCTGTTTGTTTGTATCATTAAGCGAATAGCCCAGACTGTTTAGACCCATGCCGATTACCTCGCGGGCACCGTCGGTTAATAAGATTTCATTTTTTAAATCAGGATCCCAAAGGTCATTCCAGCTGGTAATTTCCTTGCCGTGCAGCATCTTTGGATTATAAACGATGCCGACGGTTCCCCAAAAATAAGGGATGGAATATTTATTCTCTGGGTCAAACTGCAAATCCATAAACCGTTTATCAATATGTTTTAAGTTGGGCAGTTTCGAATGATCCAACGGGATGAGCAAATCCTCTTGACGCATTTTATCAATCATATATTCAGATGGAACAGCGATATCATAATTTGTACCGCCTTGTTCGATTTTGGTCATCATCGCCTCATTGGAGTCAAACGTTTCATAAATGACTTTGATTCCCGTTTCTTTTTCAAACTTCTTGATTAAATCCGGATCAATATAGTCGCCCCAGTTAAAAACCGTCAGCGTGTTGCCGCCGGAATAACCCTGCGATGAATTCAAACTAGAAATCGCATAAAGAAGCACGGCCGAAACAACAGCAATGAACAGAAAAAAACGGACAAGTTTGTTCATCGTTTACGCACCCCCATTCCATTAGGCTTGTTACGCTGGGTAATAAAGTAATAGATCACCACTAGCAGCAAGGTAAATAGGAACAGCAGGGTGGATAAGGCATTGATATTTAGGGAAATACCCCGGCGCGCTAAGGAATAAATCTCAACTGAAAGTGTAGAAAACCCATTCCCAGTTACAAAAAAGGTTACAGCAAAATCATCTAATGAGTACGTTAACGCCATAAAGAAGCCGGCGAAAATTCCTGGTGTAATAAACGGGATAATCACCTTCGTCACTACGTTCCAGCTGCTCGCTCCTAAATCGCGGGCGGCATCAATCAACGTCGGGCTCATCTCCATTAATTTTGGCAGTACCATCAAGACGACAATCGGAATGCTAAAAGCAATATGGGATAACAAAACGGAATAAAAGCCAAGTTTCAGCCCGGCCATCGTGAACAAAATTAAGAACGAAGCGCCAATAATAACATCTGGACTGACGATCAACACGTTGTTTAACGATAATAAAGTATTTTTTGTTTGCCTTTTTTTCGCCTGATGAATCGCTAAAGCTCCAAGCACACCAATGATGGTGGAGAAGAGCGCTGATAAAAAAGCAACCACAATTGTATTTAAAACGATGATCAACAGTCTCGTATCTTGAAACAGCTCGCGGTACCATTCTAATGAAAAGCCCTTAAAATTATACATCGTTTCGCCGCTGTTGAAAGAGAAGATGACAAGAAAGAAAATCGGTGCATACAGGATAAAAAAGATGACCGCAAGAAATATTTTTGATAAAGGGGTTATTTTTTTATCCATTCTACACACCTCGCTTTCGGGTACCAGTAACGACCATAATCAGCACCATAATAATAATTAAAAAGACCGCAATCGTTGAGCCCATGCCCCAGTCCTGTGTTACAAGAAAGTGCTGCTCAATCGATGTTCCAAGTGTAATCACGCGGTTACCGGCGATTAATCTCGTTAACATGAACAATGAAAGCGCAGGAATAAAGGTTACCTGACAGCCGGACTTTACTCCGTCAATCGTTAATGGAAAAATAACGCGGCGAAAGGTTGTCCATTTAGATGCCCCTAAATCATTGGCAGCATCGATAAAGGTCGGGTTCAATTCATTTAAGGCGTTAAAAATCGGCAAAATCATGAAAGGGATAAAAATATATACCGATACAAACACAAAGCTGAAATCGGTAAATAAGATTTGCCTTGAACCAATGCCAATCATTTTTAAAAAGCTGTTTGCAGCGCCATACGTTCCAAAAATACCGATGAAAGCATAGGCTTTTAACAATAAATTTATCCACGACGGGACAATAATTAATAACAGCCATAATTGTTTATGTCTGGTTTTTGTAAGTAAATATGCTGTTGGGTAGGAAATCAACAGTGAAATAGCTGTAATCAAAAACGCATACCAAAACGAGCTGAGCGTCATTTTTAAGTAAACGGGTGTGAAAAACTTTTGATAATTGACGAATGAAAAATTCCCCTCAATATCAAAGAAGGAATAGTAAAGAACAAGTAAAATCGGCACAACCACAAATAGAAGTATCCACAGCAGATAAGGAATCCGGTAAAGACCGCGGGTTCGTTTATTCTCCATGGCGGTCCACATCAGCATAGGTTTCTAAACGGCGGTCGAATTCTTCCTCTGTTTCACCATGGCGCATAACATGAATGGCCTCCGGGTCAAAATAAAGTCCGATTTTACTGCCAACTGCCGCCTTTTTCGTGGAATGGACAAGC
Source organism: Neobacillus novalis NBRC 102450 (assembly GCF_001591805.1). Classification (GTDB taxonomy): domain Bacteria; phylum Bacillota; class Bacilli; order Bacillales; family Cytobacillaceae; genus Neobacillus; species Neobacillus novalis. The sequence goes on from NZ_BCVP01000009.1 coordinate 161,242, forward strand.
CATTCATTACCATCCTTATCGTAGCAGCTTATTTCATAATGAACACCCCGGAACAGCTGGGAATCAACGCGGACCTGGAGCTTGCCCCGCTCTAACGTAGTGATTTCCAAATCCTCGGGACGGATAATAATTTCAACCGCTTCGTTCACGTTAAAACCTTTGTCAACACATTCAAACTCTCTACCGACAAATTCCACTCGAAAATCTTTCAACATTTTTCCATCAACAATATTCGATTCACCAATAAAGTCCGCAACAAAACGGTTAATCGGCTCATCATAAATATCAGTTGGTGTGCCGCTTTGCTGAATTTTCCCTTTATCGATGACAAAAATTTCATCGGACATCGCGAGTGCTTCCTCTTGATCGTGAGTGACGAAGATAAAGGTAATCCCCAGACGGCGCTGAAGCTCACGGAGTTCATATTGCATCTCGGTCCGCAGCTTTAAATCGAGAGCGGAAAGCGGCTCATCAAGAAGGATGACTTCTGGTTCGTTGACAATTGCCCGAGCGATAGCGACACGCTGACGCTGACCGCCGGACATTTCGCGGATTTCCCGGTTTTCATAGCCTTTGAGGTTAACAAAGCTAAGTGCTTCCTTTACCTTCCGCTCTATTTCAGCATTTTTCATTTTTTTGATGCGTAATCCGAAGGCCACGTTTTCAAATACATTCAAATGTGGAAAAAGGGCGTAATCTTGAAAAACCGTATTTACCTGGCGCTTATTGGCCGGTATGGCATTGATTTTTTTTTCGTTAAAATAAATTTCTCCATTGGTGGGCTCGATAAATCCAGCGATTAACCTTAGAATCGTTGTCTTGCCGCATCCAGAGGGGCCAAGAAGGGTATAAAATTTTCCGCGCTCAATCTCAAAGCTTACATCGTCAAGAACTGGCGGATCGTTATCATATTGCTTAGTAACATTGTTAAATTGAATAATAGCAGCGTTTGTCATGGCAGCCACCTCCGTCTATAAAAGTAACTTTCTCTTTATTGATTCGGGAACAATTATACAGTATGTGTCTAAAAATTCAATATTTGTTTATTATTTAACAACGCGCATAAAAAAACCATTTTAAAAATATTTGTAAAAAGGTGGAATAAAATATTGACTTAACTAATATCATTAGTTAAAATAAAACTAACGATATTAGTTGAAGAGGGGATGGCTTATTATGAGGATGATTAAAAATGGTTTTTTATATCAAGTGACATTCATGGCAAATGTTTTTCCAGTAAATTGCTATCTGGTCGAAGAAGAAGACGGGTTAACCTTGATTGATGCTGCACTTGGTTTTTGCACAAAGGGGATTATGAAGGCGGCTGAAACAATCGGCAAGCCGATTACAAAAATTTTGTTGACACATGCACATGAGGACCACGTCGGTGCATTAGATTCGATAAAGGACTTACTGCCTGAGGTACTGGTTTATATTTCAGTTCGAGATCACAGATTAATGAATAACGACCGTTCTCTAGATTCACATGAGGAGCAAACGCCGATTAAAGGCGGTGTACCGAAAAAATTAAAAACGCGAGCGAATATTTTATTGAAAGAAGGCGACCTGATTGGCTCATTGACAGCAATCGAAACGCCGGGACATACCCCAGGGTCGTTATCGGTTTTCGATTTGCGGACGAAGGCATTGATTGCTGGTGATGCCTTCCAGACAAGAGGCGGAATTGCGGTCGCGGGAGATATAAAGCCATGGTTCCCGTTCCCGGCCTTCGGTACATGGAGTAAGAAAACGGCGCTAGTGAGTGCAAAGAAACTAGTGGGCTATGAACCTAAGCTTCTTGCAGTTGGCCATGGAGAAATGGTCGATAATCCTGTGAAAGTTATGGATCAAGCGATTGAAAATTTAGAACGGAAAATAGGATAAAGGAGTAGCTAAGAATGTCACCTAGACCAAAAATTGGACTTGATTTAACGACGATACTGGAAACAGCAGGGGTACTAGCAGATCAACAAGGTATTCAGGAGATTACACTGGCGAATCTTGCTAAGAAATTGGGGATTCGCCCTCCTTCATTATATAACCATTTTGACGGTTTGCCAGGGCTGAGGAAAAAGCTGGCGATATATGGAATTGATATGCTTTATTCGAGAATGGCTGATGCAGCGATTGGGGTGTCAGGCACCGAAGCCGTACTAGCGGTTAGTCAAGCCTATGTCAATTTGGCCCGGGAGCACCCAGGAGTTTATGAGGCGACCTTGCTCGCACCGGACCCAGAGGATGTTGATGTGCAGCAGGCAGGGGAAAAAATCGTAGAACTGTCCGTCCGTATTTTGCAGGCATATCATTTAGAGGGTGCTAGTGCTTTACACGCTGTCCGGGGATTGCGCAGCATTCTACATGGATTTTCTGCGTTGGAGCAAAGGGGCGGCTTTAAGATGGCACTGGATTTAGATGAGAGCTTGATGATCATTATTAAGGCGTTTCTTGCTGGATTTGCTGGTGATTCTCTAACAACCCCCGAATAAAATTACACCCGATGTGCTTAAAATTTCAATATTGTTTTATTTCAAAAAAACAGCCTCTCTTCTCGTGATAAGAAGGAGGCTGTTTACTTGATTTGCTAGGCAGTTTGTTTTACCTTCTTGTTACCTTTAAATGCAGTGTTGCGGATGAATGGGATTACCCAGCGGTCAAGACCAATGCGGCCTGCATTGAAGCCTGCGAACAGAATTATCGCACCGATGAAAAGGTCTGTAGGAATATGAGATACTGTTCCGGCTAGGAAGAACGAGAAGTTCATTACAAGACCGAAGAACATTGCTGCGGTTGTTAAGCAGCCAAGAATTAGCCCAAGTCCGATTAAGAATTCGCCAAGTGGAACGATTGTGTTAAAAATATCTACGTTTGGTAAAGCGAAATGCTTTAAGAAATCAACATACCAGCCATAAACCATGGCGCCATCAGGGCCTTTAACAGGATTGGCAATTACAGCTTTTAAATATCCAGATGCATCAAATCCGCCTGTCAGTTTGTGGAACCCAGCTGTTAACCAAGAATAACCGATATATAACCGAAGAACTGTCAAAATTCCAGCGGCAACTTTGTTTTCTCTTAACCAATTGACTACCATGTGAAACACTCCTTAGTAATTAGGTTTTATATATTAAGTACACTGTTAATATAACAAATTAATTTTAAAAATAGGGAAGTTTGCTCAATAGTTCACATTTCTGTAAAAATGATTTGAACATTTTGTTACAAGCAGGTGTTGGAAACTAAGACTATTTGGTTATCAATAGGGATATTTAGGAGATGTATTAGTTGGGTAAGCTTTGTTATAATAGTGGAAAACATAAGTATTAAGGAATGATGATGGTGCCTAGCATAGAAAAATATGGTTTGCTTTTGGATGTGGAAACGACCGGATTGGGTCCTACTAAAGATGAAGTGATTGAACTGGCATTAAAGTTATTTACTTATCGATCCGATTCTGGGGAAATCATCGAAATAATTGAGGAAGATTCCTTTTTACGGGAGCCTTTATCGACATCAGCCCGAAATAATTATGACCAAGCATATAGGGTACATGGGATCCCTTACGAGTTGGTTAGAGGAAAAAGCTTTTATGATGGTAAAGTAAAGACCTATTTTCATCGTGCGGACACTGTGTTTGCACACAACGCTTCTTTTGATCGCAGCTTTCTTTATCACATGTATCCCGAGGTCAACGAATTAAAATGGTATTGCACGATGAGAAATATCCCTTGGAAAAACTATGGGTTTTCAAATGGTAAGCTCTTGACTCTCTTACAAGCACACAATATCACAAATTACCAAACACATAGAGCGCTGGATGATATTACATACTTAATGGAACTGCTTAAAAAAACAAGTCCGAACGGGAACCTCTATCTTCAAGAAGTACTTGAAAAAGGACCAATGAGAAAGTATCAGCCAGCAGCAGCACGAACAAAAATGGGATAAAACTAACCCCAACGCCAAAAACTGCGTTGGGGTTAGTTTTAGTGCCTGACACCATAACTACGATTTATTGTGGATCCCAATATATTTAGATTGTGGTCTATAGATGGTGTTGTTTTCTGCTTGTTCTAGAACGTGTGCCGTCCATCCGACCATTCTGCTTGCAGTAAAGGTAGGGGTGAAAAGTTTCGCATCCATATTGATTGCTTTCATGATGGCCGCAGCATAAAACTCTACATTTGTATAAAGCAATCGACCGGGCTTCAGCTCCGCTAATAACTTAACAGCCGTATTCTCTACTGTCATCGCTAGGTCAAGCCACTCATTCTCACCAACCAGCTCCATTAATTTTGCTTTTAATGCAACTGCTCGTGGGTCATGCGTTTTATACACCCTGTGTCCAAACCCCATTAATTTTTCCCCGCGCAAAACCTTTTCTCTAATTACCTTTTCGGCATCTCCAACCATAGCAATTTCATCCAGAAGTTCGATGACTCCTGAAGGAGCTCCGCCATGAAGCGGACCCTTCATTGTTCCGACAGCTGATGTGATTGCCGAAACTAAATCTGATTCAGTGGATGCTGTAACCCTGGCAGAAAAAGTGGAGGCGTTCATTCCATGCTCTAAGGTTAGGATCATATAGATTTCGAGGGCCTCGATATGGGCAGTTATAGGCACTTTACCATTTAGCATATACAAGTAATTTCCAACAAAGTCTAAATCGCTTCGAGGTGGAAAAAAACTTTGCCCCTCTAAAAATCTTTTTCGATAGGCGATAATTGTAGGAACCAACGCTGTTAACCGGATAGCCTGTGAAACACTAGGTTTCCATCCATAATCCAACTGACCGCCTTCAGCGGAAATAGCAGTTCTGATAACACTCATTAAATCCATGGCGGGCGGGAGTTGGTCGATGGCTACCTTTACATATTCGGGTAATTCACGGTTAGATTTCAACTCGTCTTTTAGCGCGCTTAACTGTTCCTCATCAGGTAAGTGGCCGAACCAAAGAAGATAGGCTGTTTCCTCAAAAGAAAATCCTTTCGTAATCTCACGTATTTCGTACCCTCGATAAAATAACCGGCCATTTTCTCCATCAATATGACTGATTAATGTTTCCGCCGCAACAATTCCCTTCAACCCTTTCTGAATCATAAAAATCGCTCCCTTCCTTATTTAGTGTTATTTTATAGGAAAAGAATAATTAAGAATATTGAATATTTTAGAAGTGATTAATTAAAATTTTTAATAAGGAGCGATATATGGAATTTCAATGGATAAATACCTTTATTACGGCTGCTGATTGTGGCAATTTTCGCAGAACAGCAGAGATCCTATATATTTCACAGCCTTCCGTAACGGTTCATATTAAACAACTGGAAAAAGAATTGGGAACTCAATTGTTTCATCGTGAAGGGAAAAAAATTAAACTGACGGAGGAGGGGAAAAGATATTTAGTTCATGCAACTAGATTGCTGGAGGTTTATCAACATGGTCTAGAGGATCTATCTTCCTTTAGTCAAGGATACACAAGGAAATTATCACTCGGTATCTCACCCCTAATCGCGGATACCATCTTACCCTACGTTCTGAAGAGCTATACCAAGCAGTACCCGGAAGTGGAGATTTCAGTAAAAATTATTGAATCTGTTGACATTGAGCAGGCGGTCTTAAAGGAGGAGATAGATCTAGGATTGTCTTGCTTAAACAGTAATCATCCAAGTTTGAATAGTGAGCTTTTATATAAAGATAAAGTCATATTGGTTGCACAGCATGATGGGAGGGATGCCGAATCAGCTCCCCCGTTAGATGAAGAGGAAGTATTAACATCCAACTATCTATTAACCCACAATCATCCTGGTTATTGGGAGCATCTTTGCAGAGTAGTGAAAATTAAATATCCAAGTATAAGAATGATGAAAGTTTCGCAAGTCCATATTACGAAAAGGTTTATTGTTGAGGGATTGGGGGTATCATTCCTACCGACATCAACGGTCAGGAGAGAATTATTAGAAGGAAGATTACTAGAGGTCGATTGTCATTCGATCGCAATGCCCGAAGCTAACACATATGCCGTTATGAAATATGATCATTCCAAACAAAAGGAATTTTTTACGTTTATTTCTAACTTTAGATTGTAGGTTTTGTGTCTGCTAAGTTAATGACCTACAAAAAAGAAAAACGGCTCTGTCGCAATCGATGCGAACAGAGCTGTTTTGTTTTGATACAATCTATTGTCGACCTTCAGTGAAAATTTGAAAGGTAATTCCGAACTTGTCTGTTACATTGCCGTAAGCTGGGCTGAAGAAGGTTTCTTGCAGCGGCATACCCACTTGACCGCCATCCTTTAACGCATCAAAAAACTTATGAGCCATTGCAGCATCGTCAGTTGTAATACAAATCGAAACTTGTGATCCGCTTTGATGTGGCTGGCCAGGGAATGTATCAGAAAACATTAACTCTGTTTCACCCACTTTTATTGTCGCGTGACTCACACGGTCCTTTGCTTCCGCAGGTATAGGAAATTCTGGGTTTTCCGGCATTTCGCCGAAAGATTGGTGAAAGAGAACCTCAGCATTCAATGCTTCTTTGTAAAAATGAATCGCTTCCTTTGCATTTCCGTCCATTACTAAATAGGGAATTAATCGTACCGTCATTAATAATCAGCTCCTTAAGTTCTTTGTATCGATAGGTTGATAGCCAGGCATTAGGTAGTTGTCAATGAATGCAGCCCACTACATATTATTACCGATAATTCCATTATAAAACACAGAACTAACGTTCGCAAGATTAAATTCTTACTAAACCGAAAAAAACGAGAGTGTCCACCCCGGGCGGACATTTGTCCACGAGTGGTGCCTGACACCATTTTCACTACAATCAAAGGGTTTATTTCAATTCTGGCAGGTATCTTTCATGAATGATTTTCAGGTGGTGGATGGCATGGCCAGCGATGATGTAGGCGATGGCTCGGGTGGTGATTTCGGTTTCGTTGGCAATACCCTTTTTGGCCCATGCCTTTTCCGGCATATTCATAATTAACGTGATCGTGGCATTTCGTGTTGCTGCAAAATCCTCGAGGATATTTTTATTCGGAAGATAATCGAACTGAGACCCCGCAATAAAATCGTTCTCGTCAAATCCTGCCAAGGGTGTCTGGTCACCGCGACCAATTCGCAGCAGGCGGTAACTCATGATTCTTTCAGTGTCTGCCATATGGCCAAGGACTTCTTTAATACTCCATTTACCTTGGGCATAACGGAAATGACCGTTATCCTCTGATAATCCTTCAAGAAGTGCAGTCATCTCCGCTAAATTTTCCTTCAAAATCAGTAAAAGGTCACCATCCGAAACAAGTTTTACATAAGGTACGTAATACTCAGGATATTCATTTTCTAATGGGCGTTGTAACACTCCGTTCTCTCCCCTCTAATCTCACGATATAACCTTACAAATTAATCCTATCATAATTCACGAAAAAATCGAAAAATTAATCAGCAATTTCCAATCACTGAATTTGTATTCCTGTCTCTATTTTTATTAAAATCATAATAATGATAGGGGTTTAAATGGAGAAAGGCAGTGAGTTATGCACAAAAAATTATTTGTAGAAGGTTTACTTGGCAAAACCTTTAAAATACTAAATGGCTTTCCATCCTACATTACTTTCGAACAAAAAGAAAAACCAACAGGCCTCATTTCAGAGCAAGACCTCACAAACTTGCTTGATCTGTGTTCGAAGTGGGGATTAGAACGAATTGGTGTGTCTTTGGAAAGGACGGCCGCAGAATTTGATTACCTATCAGAATTGTTCCTAAGAAACGGGTTTGAACATTTTTCCTCTAGGATTGAGGTTTATAAAGATTTAACGAACCTTGATAAAGGGGAAACACCGTTTACTTATGCTGCCTTAGCTGATCAAAGCTATTCAGAATCTGAATTTAAATCCCTCTGGGAAAGTTGTATGTCAGGTTCAGATAATAAACCCTCTTCCTTAACAATGGATCAGCACCTAATGTCGGTTAAAAGCGAACTAGGGGAAGACTGGGAAGAATCATGCCATGTATATTATTTGCAAAATAACCCGATTGGAATTTCCATCCCGCACCTCGAGCCGGGTACAATGGATGAGGGGAGATTGTTTTATTTTGGACTAATACCTGAAGCGAGAGGGCAAGGTTTTAGTACTGCCCTGCACCTTCAATCGTTATTGACACTAAAGGAAATGGGGGCAACCTACTACATTGGGAGTACCGAAATTGCCAATAAGAAAATGAAAAGAGTATTTGAGAAAAATGACTGTATTACCCGGACACAAACAGAATCGTATTACAAATATTTTTCCAATTAAGAAGGGTTGAAAAATGAGCAAAGTAGAAATTATTGTCTTAAATCAAGAAGATGCAAAAACGGCTGAAGCAAATGGGGCGGACCGACTTGAGTTAGTTTCCGCAATCGCCGAAGGCGGCCTGACGCCAAGTTACGGAACGATTAAAACGGTTGTGAAAAGTGTGGAGATTCCCGTTATGGTAATGGTTCGGCCTCACAGCTATTCATTTGAATACCGTAAGAGTGAATGGGATGCTATTAGAGAAGATATTAAAATAATTCAAGAGTTAGGTGCTGCAGGAATCGTTTTTGGAGGGTTAACCGAAAAGAATACAGTTGATTTTGAGATTCTCGCCATGGTTTTAGAAGAAGCGCAAGGTCTTTCCGTAACCTTTCATCGAGCCATTGATCAAACGGATGCTTTAGAGGTGTATAAGTCTCTTTGCCACTCGCTATATCATGTAGATCGGATTTTAACTTCAGGTGGAAAACCAACGGTCCTCGAAGGACTTGACCCATTAAAGAAGATGTTAGCGGAGTCGAAGAAAACTCCTAATCACCCAATCATCATGCCGGGTTCAGGTCTTACTTCAAGTAATATTGAGTATATACATAAACAACTCCAGGCATCGGAATACCATTTTGGCTCAGCAATAAGAATGAATGGGGATTTTCGCAATCAAATAAATGGGGATGAAATCCAAAAGATAAAAAGAATGATCAACTAGTTCACAACAAAAAAGAGTTGCTGCTTTTTTCAGTTTTAGCAGCAACTCGTATTGTGTTTAAACAATTTTTTCAAAATGGACGCGTTTGTTAATAGCATACATAACCGGCATTCCGACGGCCATCACGACGAATTCACTAACGGCTGTCGTCAGCCATGTAAACATGAAGGGCCAACCAAACGCCAGGTGAAGTTCAAGGGCGATCAAGAACATTGTAAACGTGAAGACGAGTGTATTGACGACCATTCGTGCCCAGATGCCTTTGATAAAGCGGGCGCAGATAATCGCGATCAACAAGGCAATCACCGACTGGCCGACACCGAAAATTAGATCATAAGCCTTCAATGGTGAAAAGAATAAATTCGTCAAAAATACACCAAGAACGATTCCATAAATGTACTTTTTGTTAAAAACGATAAGATGATTAAACATTTCCGAGACACGGAACTGGACTTGGGTAAAGCCAAACGGCTGAATTAAGGCTGAAACAGCAATATATAATGCGGCGACAATCCCGCCCACAACAACTCCATGCACTTTGTTGTGTGCCTTGCCGGCTGCAGCAGTTTCAACAGAACCAATACCTGGTTTGGCACCAATTGGTTGTGCTACTGTGTTAGTTGTTTTCTCCATATTCATTTCTCCTTAGTTTTTTTTCGTGGGAGGATCTCGAACCACGTTAAGGTAAGATGCTTGCAAACTAATATATTAATACTAATAATAGCATGAGTCAATGACAGTTTTTTCAAAAGAATAAAGGAAGCCATCCAAAACGGCTTCCTTTGCAGCACTAACTTTGTACTTCGCTCATTAGTGCATGGGTATTGTCTTCTGTATCTTTGAAGAACGTCATCCATGTTTCTGTTTGCCCCATTTTGGCGACAATGTGCGGTTCATCGATAAAGCTGACCCCTTTTTCAACTAATCCTTGATAGCTTTCCTTAATATCCGCAACTTGAAAATAGATAACCGAACTTGGGTGAGCAAATTGCTCCTGTTCAGGAAGGCTTAGCAGAAGGCGCAGGCCATTACATTCAAAGAATGCCATCGTTTCAGTATTGAACAGCAGAGGAAGTTCCAGTAAATCCTTATAAAAGGTAGTCGCTCTATTAATATCCTTCACGGGCACACCAATTTGTCCAATATTTTTAATTTTAGTCATCAGCCTATCTCCCATCCTAAATAATCCAATCTCATAAATTATAATTTAAATACTCTTACTTTTCAAAAAAAACCTTGCCTCGGAGCATTATTGAGAAGAGAGAAGCTAGACAACTATTTTCCGTGAATATTTGCTGAAATTTTGACGGTAATGTTCAAATATTGTCATATCGTGGTAAAATTGGACTATAAAAAAAATTCAAAAATTATAAAAGTATGACGCATGTATCCGCTTTAAAAAGGCGAATTTAGTAGTTAACGTTTTTTATCAGTTTATCGAACTTGCGACATAACTTTCTGGGGGGAAGCAAACAGTGACGATGGATAGCCTATATATTGAAAAATTTAAAAAGCAGTTACAAGAGTTAAAGCCAATCCAACCGTTAGACCTCGAATCGAATCCTGAAGTTTCTCAAGGCGATTTTCAAGGGTTAATCAATGAATTTAAAGACGAAGTAAAAAAGGGAAATCGTGCTTCCTTTAAACTTCTACAAGAGTTACTGGCAAAATTTGAAGAGTTTTCCGATGTTGCCGCACCGGAAGATAAGGGCGCTTTGGAACAGACGGATAGTAAGGATGAAGGGAAAATAACAGAATTAATCAATCTGACCATCCAAGCGGTGGATTCAATGGATTTAATCTATCAATCTGCATTAAAAACAGACCTTAAAGAATGGGGAACACAAATCGAAAAAGTCATCAACGATTACCTCAAGCTATTGGAGTTGTATGGGATTGAGGAAATTAAGGTATTAGGCGAATTTATTAATGGCGAAACGATGATTAGTATTGGAACAGTCCCTGAGAGTTTCCAAGAGCAATTAAAAAAATTCCAAGTATACGCGGTTCATGAGCGAGGGTTCCGGTTTAAAGAAAACGGTAAATTAATCCGCGAAGCAAAAGTCATCACTATATATTAAAGACAAGAATTTGAGGGGGTCTATAAAATGACGTTAATTGGTATCGATTTAGGAACAACAAACTCAGCAATGGCTTATTTGAAAAATGGAAAACCGGAAATTATTATTAACGATCGTGGTGAACGGACTACTCCGTCTTTTTTCCAAGTTGACCGTGAAAATAAAATCCAAATTGGTGCAGTCGCTAAGAATGCCTATACTAGTTATCCCTGGGAAACTGTTTTAGAAGTCAAGCGTTTAATGGGGACAGAACAGAAAGTTGATGTTTCCGGAAATCAATACCGTCCAGAAGAAATTTCTTCTTATTATTTAAGATACCTAAAGGATTCTGCTGAAAAATTTTTAGGTAAACCTGTAACAGAAGCAGTTATTACGGTTCCTGCCTATTTTTCTGATGCACAGAGAAAGGCAACAAAAATAGCAGGTGAAATTGCCGGATTAAAGGTAGAAAGAATTGTAAATGAACCAACTGCAGCAGCGATTGCTTTTGGGTTTGAAAATATGGACAAGGACCAGCATATCCTTGTTTATGACCTTGGCGGAGGTACGTTTGATGTTTCCGTTGTAGAGTTGTTTTCTGGTGTCGTCGAAGTAAAAGCAAGTGCCGGAAACAACCATCTTGGCGGGATGGATTTTGATAACGCGATAGTAGATTGGTTTGTTAAGAAATATAAAACGGAACAGGGAATTGACTTATTTGGATTTGGAACAGAGCAGGAACTTCTTCAACGTAAGGCCAGGTTAAAGGTTGAAGCGGAGAATGTAAAAAAGGCATTATCTACCCAAAGTTCGGCCCGCTTGAATCTGCCGTTCTTTGCCATTTATCATAATTCACCAATCTCGATTGACGAAGAAATTACTCGAACCCAGTTTGAAAAACTAATAAATAGTCTTGCAGAGTCAACTTTGGAGCAAATTGATAAAGTATTAAAGGATGCCAAACTAACGACTCATGACATCACTGAGATTTTGCTTGTGGGTGGATCAATAAGAATCCCGTTAATTCAAAGATTGGTTGAAATGAAGTTTGGTAAAACACCGAGAAAAGATATAAACCCTGATGAAGCCGTGGCGTTAGGAGCCGCTGTCCAGGCAGGAATTAAAAGCGGAGAGATTGATAGCTCAAAAGGTTTAATGGTTTTGGACGTTTGCCCTTATACACTTGGTGTCGACGTAGTGAAAAATGTAGGGGGAAGAATGGTTTCGGGTTTCTTCGACCCTATTATCCCGCGCAATAGTACGATCCCTGTAACGGAGAGCAATACCTATGTAACGATTGCCGATAATCAGGATGAAATGTACCTAGGGGTTTACCAAGGTGATGATGAGGATCAATACGTAAGATCGGAACTAAGAATTGGCGAAAATGACATTATCATCAGTGGGATTCCAAGAAGGCAAGCAGGGCAAGAGAAAATAGAAGTGAAATTTACCTACGATATTAATGGATTACTTGAAGTAGAGGCGACGATTTTAAGTACTGGTAAGAAGCAAACGGAGGTAATTGATGTCCAAAAAGGTGTCATGTCAAAACCTGAAATTTCTTTAGCGAAAGAAAAGCTTCAACGGGAATGGAATCAGTCGGAATTTTACCACGAAGTAAAAAATGTCATCAATCGTGCGGAAAAAATAATCGATGAAGTAAGTCCTAACGAGCAGGCAAAGATTCACGATATGCTCAGCAATTTAAAAAATGCTTTAAGCCAAAATAATGCCAATCTAGTTAAGAAATATGAAGAAGAATTAACTGATCTATTAATCGAATTAGTATAGAGGGCTGACATATGGAGCAAACCGTGCGATTCTTTAACCTAGCAATAAACTATTTACAGGATGAGCGCTATGAAGAGGCTGCCCTTTTTCTCGAACCTATTGTGAAAGAAAATCCTTCATTAACCGAAGCAAAGTGGGCACTAGGCCTTCTTCACGTGCTCTCTGGTTTTCCACATAAGGCGTTACAACTGTGGGGCCAAATTCAACATTTCGAGGGTCGTAATCTGCTAACCTACCAACAAGCGGTTGAGGAGAAATTACCTCAGTATGATAAATTGTATGCGAAATACAATAAGGCCGTTGAAGGGGTTCAAGTGGAGGATTTTCATCAGGCAAAAGGTATTTTTAAGGAGCTTCTTTCCTATCAGGAGGAAGTTCCACTGCCCATTGATTTTTACCATGGATATCTATTGGTCCAGATTGTCACAGGAGAAGAGGAAAGGGCTTTTCAAGCAATCAACAACTTCCCTCTCTATGTGAAAAACAGTTCCATCATTCGCGAAATAGAAAAAACAATCGGACATCTTGCGCCTAAACAAACATCCTTTGAAGAAATAGCTGTAACCGTGAAAGCATCGAAGAAAGGGCGGTCAAAGGGTCTTTTTATTGCCACAGGTATGGCTGCATCCTTACTAGTTGGTGCTATTGGAACTTGGGCTCTTAGTGAAACAAAAGAAGTGAATAACCAGAAACCAGTCATCCAGCAAAATGCGGGCGATGGAATAAAAGACAGAGTGAAAACAGAGAACCTTGAAAAGGAATTATCTGCTCTTAAGGAAGAGAAAAGCAATTTACAAAATGATTTAGAAGCAAAAAACCAAGAGCTTAGCAAAGAGCAAGAGCTAAGTGAGCTTATCAGCTTTGCCAATCTTGACCGTGAGGAACTATCTGCCAAGGCCGGCTGGAACACTTACAAAAACGGGTTGGCTGCTTTCAAAAATAAAGATTACAGTAAGACCGCTGATCTAATGGAAAAAAGCCTGACTCTGGAGCCGAATGAGTATTTTTCAGATGATGCCTTTTACTTTCTAATAAAATCAAAGCAAAGGCTAAACATGAAGGAGGACCTCCCAGCCCTTTATGACCGCTTTTTTTCACAAACGAGCAGCCATTATGTCTTATCTCCCTATAAAGCTGAATTAATGCTGGGCAATGCCCAATTATTGATTGAACAGGGAAATTCAAAGGATGCCCTGCCATTGCTGGAAAAAATCCAGTCTGAGTATAAACACGACTGGACGGCAGAGGAAGCTGCGTTAATTTTGAACCGGCTAATAGGTGGTCCAAATGATTAGCGCATTGGAGAAAAATTACTATGATTTACTTGGGGTCGATCGGCATGCTTCAGCCATTGAAATTAAGAAGGCTTATATTGCAAAAATTCGCCAATTCCCTAATGAAACTCATCCAGAAGAATTTAAATTATTAACAAAGGCGTACCAAACATTACTTAATGCTGATAAAAAGAGCCAATATGATCTTGAAATAAAGGATAATGGGGTCTATCCGAAGCTGTTAATATTAGCTGAGCAAGCCTACGAAAGCGGAAAATATCAAACTGCCCTTCATCAGCTAGAAGCAATGTTAACGAATTATCCGGATGATTTACAGATACAACAGTATATGGCGATGTGTTATTTCGAGCTTGATAGACTAAAAGATGCTGAACGTTTGTTCCTCCGTTTAGAGGCCAAGTACCCTGATAACGAAAATATTCTTTTTTATCTAGGAATTATCTATAATAAATTTACCAGCTATCATCAGGCAAAAGCAAAGTTTGAAAAATTAATCAGTCTTAATCCTTATGAATCCAATTACTACCTGCAGCTGTCCAACACTTATTATTATTTGGAACAGCATGACGACGCCATTGAAGTCTTGGAAACCTACTTAACTAAAGAACCTGCTATCCATGACTTTCAGATTTTCTCGCAACTGTACTTATTATCGATTTATACAGATAGAAGGGTCAGTCATGATCTCGTGGTGGATAAACTTCTTAATTTGCCGAAGGCGGAAGAAGAGCGACATACATTAATGGGGTTACTGATTGATTTATGCGAAGAGTTGGGGAACGAAAATGCTGCCTATAAGGATTTAGTAACATTGATTAAAGATTTAAATAAACCTGCAATCGCCGAGGTAGACAATTGGCTGCGACAAGCGGAAGCGCAAGTTCGGAGTGATTTAATTTATTTCGGCGACTCGCGGTTGACCTCCAGTGGTTCATATTCAGGCACAAATTCTTATTCAAACAAGCAGAGAGCAAGTTATGACGATGGCAGAGGGTCACTCGTTTTTGCGATTATTTTGGGAATTATCGCTTCCTTCATCCTAACACCAATTGGCGGAATCATTGTCGGAGCGATTTGGTATTTTAATGCGGCCTGGCTAAAAAAGGCGTTATCTGTTATTGGCTGCTTGGTTTTAATATTGATCGTTATCGCCTTTATTATTGCTGCAAATATGTAAAAATAGGGATTGGAAAAGAGGGCTGAATCATGTGTTCAGTCCTTTTTTAAAAATTAATTTGATTCGACAAATTTCATTTGAACACTGAAGAAATGGAGGTTACAAAACATGCTCCACCATCTTGAAATTTATGTTTCCAATCTTACTAAAACCATTGAATTCTGGGAGTGGTTTTTAACGGAATTAGGATACGAACGATATCAGAAATGGGACTCGGGTATTAGTTGGAAGGATCGAGATACTTATCTCGTTTTCGTCCAAGCAGAGGAACGGTTTATGGATGTCCCTTACCATCGCTGCAGGGTAGGATTAAACCATCTGGCATTCCATGCAAAATCGATGGAACAGGTTGATGAAATCACCGAAAAGTTAAAGATGAAGGGAGTAGGAATCCTCTATCAAGATAAGCATCCTTACGCTGGCGGCGACTCTCATTACGCTGTTTATTTCGAAGACCACGATCGGATTAAAGTGGAATTAGTTGCACCTTAGTCTTTATGAGAGGCGGTCTCATGGACCGGAAAAGGCAAAAAGGTGCTCGCTTGGGTCATGAGAGGCGGTCTCATGGACCGAAAAAGGCAAAAAGGTGCTCGCTCGGGTCATGAGAGGCGGTCTCATGGACTGATTTTTTTCAAAAGGACTTGACTGGACTGTTTATCAGTGAATATGCACGATTATCAGCGAATTCCAAAAGTTTATCAGCGAATATTAAGGTTTTTTCAGTGAATCTAAAAAAAGTTTTTGTAAGTCCTCCATTCTTAGTATCTCGTTTGAACCGGCTCTTTTTTTTAAGAAAGAGCTTCTAACCCCATAACTCCAATAATAATCAAAATAACACTAATGATGCGCCAAAAGTTTTTTGACTCGCCAAACAGGAACATGTTAATTAACACAGCACCTGCAGTTCCGATCCCAACCCAAACTGCATAGGCAATACTTACTTGCAAATAATGAAAGGAAGCGTATAAAAAAGCAAAAGACAGACCGAACCCGCCAATATAAAGAATCCCATTGCGAATGGTTTTTCGCTGACTATACAATTTAAGTCCAGCAGCACCAGTGATCTCGCTTGCTGCAGCCAAACAGACAAATAGCCATCCCATTCTCAAAGACGATATAAATCATAATATATTTCCCGTTAGGCGGCTTTCATATTATTTTAGAATACCATAATCATTCAAATGATGGCATGATTTGATTGTGAGTAGAAGGAAACTTATGTAAATAAAACCTTAGTGTGATTTAAATCACGAAAATCCATCCGGTTTATTATTATAATAATCATTAACAGGGGAAAAATAATAGTGGATGGTGAAGAAATTGGAATATAATTTTAAATCACTTTATAGCGAAATAGGCGGTCAAGAGACGATTGATAAATTAGTCAATGCCTTTTATCCGCGTGTATATGACGATCCGGAGCTGGCCCCATTATTTGAAGGGGATATGGACGAGATAAAGCGGAAGCAGCGGATGTTCCTGCCGCAATTTTTAGGAGGTCCAGCCCTTTACAGCCAAGAATTCGGGCCGCCGGCCATGAGGGAGCGTCATCTGCCGTTCGAAGTCACGCCGAGTCGAGCACAGTGCTGGCTTCGCTGCATGAGAGAGGCCTTTGAGGATTGGCCTCGACCAAAACCCGGCAGGACTGGCCTTTTATGACCGTCTAACCCAAGTAGCTGGAATCATGGTGAATAGTCCGGATAGCGAATAAAATAACAAAAGAATCCTCATCCAGCTTTTATTGGATGAGGATTTTTCAATTTTACTGCATCTTTGTGATATAGTTGGTTTGTTTACAGTGAGGAGGTTATCAAAGTGAAAACCAATGACCAATGGTGGAAAAAGAGTGTAGTATATCAAATTTATCCCCGAAGCTTTAATGATTCGAACGGCGATGGAATTGGTGATATCCAAGGCATTATCGAGAAGCTGGATTATTTGAAATTATTAGGAGTCGATGTGATTTGGCTCAGTCCGATTTACGATTCCCCGAATGATGATAACGGCTATGATATCCGCAACTACCAAGCCATAATGAACGAGTTCGGGACAATGGCTGATTTTGACCGGATGTTAGCAGAGTTGCATAAACGTGAAATGAAACTCGTCATGGATTTAGTGGTGAACCACACTTCTGATGAACATGAGTGGTTTGTTCAGTCGAAAAATTCAAAGGATAATCCATACCGCGACTATTATTTTTGGCGTAAAGGAAATGACGGAAAAGAACCGAATAATTGGGGTTCTGTGTTCAGCGGCTCGGCGTGGCAATATGACGAAACAACCGAAGAATACTTTTTACATTTATTTTCGAAAAAACAGCCTGACCTCAACTGGGAAAATCCGAAGCTCCGGGAAGAAGTGTACCAGATGATGAAATTCTGGCTCGATAAAGGAATTGACGGCTTCCGGATGGATGTCATTAATATGATATCGAAGCAGGCGAACCTGCCGGACGGCGAGCAGAGCGATGGTCAATTATATGGCGATGGCGGACAATACTTTATGAATGGACCGAGAATCCATGAATTTTTACAAGAAATGAACCATGAGGTTTTGTCTAACTACCCCATCATGACCGTTGGTGAAATGCCAGGTGCGACCCCAGAGGATGCTAAAAAATACACGGACCCAGACCGGAAAGAAGTTAACATGATTTTCACGTTTGAGCATATGGACTTAGACAGTGCTCCGGGCGGAAAATGGAATTTAAAACCGTTGAATTTAGTCGATTTGAAGGAAAATCTTACGAAGTGGCAGACGGCGTTACATAACAAAGGCTGGAATAGCCTTTATTGGAATAATCATGACCAGCCGCGGATTGTTTCTCGATTTGGTAATGACGGTGAGTACCGATTGGAATCGGCGAAAATGTTAGCAGCATGCCTTCATTTTATGCAAGGGACACCTTATATTTATCAAGGGGAAGAAATCGGCATGACCAATGTCAAGTTTGAATCCCTTGAAGATTATCGCGATATCGAAACAATCAATATGTATAACGAAAGAAAAGCGTTAGGCTATACACATGAGGAAATTATGACTTCGATTTATGTAAAAGGCCGAGACAATGCTAGAACGCCGATGCAATGGGATGATTCCGAACATGGCGGCTTCACGTCTGGAACCCCGTGGATCAAGGTCAACCCTAGATACAAAGAAATTAATGTAAAAAAAGCCTTGGGGGATTCGGAATCCATCTTTTATTTTTATCAAAAATTGATTGGTCTTAGAAAAGAAATGGATATTGTTATAGAAGGTGATTTTCAATTACTGCTAAAGGATCACCCAGCACTGTTTGCTTACGAACGAAAGTGGCAGGATGAAAGCCTTCTTGTCTTGTGTAATTTTAGTGCTGATGTGTTAGTGATTGAAGATAAACAGCTGGTAAATCGAATTCCTAAATATACAGTAATCCTGTCAAACTACGAAGTCGGAAAACCAACAACCTTGCGCCCATATGAGGCAGTAGTATTGAAAAAATAACCATTTGGCAAAAGCATCAGAATTTCCTGATGCTTTTTTTCATAGAGAAATTTGATAAAATGTTTGCGCATTCATTTTGAAAGTGGTACTATAAATCTATCGATTAGTGCAAACGTTTTCGCTAGCGATACATATTGAGAATAGGGGGTATTGGTAGATATTAACTGTAAAGCAGGTAGAATTTTATTAGATAATGACATTTTTTTACAGTTTTTCTGCTATTTTGTGCAAACGTTTCGTTGGAAACTAGATAAAACCATGGTTTCTAAGAATATTCGATTGTTTGAAACATAGACAATTTGTTTTTTATTTTCAATTTTGTGCAAACGGTTGCGCAAAAATTATGATCATCAATTTTCTTAGAATACTAAATTCACATTCACACATAATAAAATCATCTATGTTTTCTCACGTTGCACAAGCTTTTTATGTTCACCAAATTAATTGCATGGGGGTAAATCATGAATAAGAAAAAATTATTTTCTGGAATTGGCGCTGGAATCCTATCTCTAAGTCTTCTTTTAACAGGATGTAGCAGCGCTGATAAAAACGGTAAGGAAGATTCAAAAGGCAATGTCACACTAGATGTATTTCAATTTAAAGTAGAATTCAAAAAGCAATTTGAAGAAGTGGCTAAGAAATATGAAAAAGAGCATAAGGGTGTAAAAATCAATATCACGACTGTTGGCGGCGGTGAAGATTACGGTGCTGCCTTAAAATCAAAATTTGCTTCAGGTAAAGAGCCAGCAATCTACAATATTGGCGGACCACAAGATGTGCAGGATTGGCAAAAGAAATTAGCTGACCTTTCTGATACAAAAGCAGCCGATGTTGCCCTAAAAGGAACACTTGATGGTGTATCGAAGGACGGAAAAATTCTAGGTCTTCCTTACAACCAAGAAGGATATGGCTTCATTTACAATAAAGCTGTTTTTGAAAAAGCCGGAATTGATCCAAAATCAATTAAGAGCTATAAAGACCTTGAAAATGCAGTAAAAACACTAGACGCTAAGAAAAATGACCTTGGTCTTAAAGCGGTATTTGCCTTGCCTGGTAAAGAAACTTGGGTAACGGGTTTACATTTATCGAACACATTCCTTGCTCCGGAATTTGATAACAATGTTTTATCTGCTTTTAATGCGAAAAAAGTTGACTTTAAATACGGTGATGCGTTTAAAAAGGTACTTGACCTGCAAAACGATTATTCCGTGCAGCCAACTGTGAGCCTTGACTATTCTCAACAAGTTGAAGAATTATTCTCACTGCAAAAAGTAGCGTTGATTCAACAAGGTAACTGGGTATATGGATCAATCGCCGGTATTGACCAAAAATTTGCAGATAATGGCATCGGCATTTTACCAATCCCTGTTGAAGGCTATAAAGAAGATGCCATTCCAGTGGGAATCCCAATGTACTGGGGTGTAAACAGCAACAAGGACAAAAATACCATTGCTGAAGCGAAGAAATTCTTAGATTGGTTATACACTTCAGACGAAGGTAAAGATACAGTTATTAATGACTTTAAATTTATCCCTGCCTACGACGGCTATGATGCATCAAAAATTAGTGATCCACTTTCTAAAGAAATTTATCAGTATGCACAAGACGGCAAAACGATTGGCTGGACATTTATGGGCTACCCAACTGGCTGGGGACAAGATCAGCTTGGCGTTCAAATTCAAAAATATTTGAGCAAAGAAGCTAAATGGGAAGATGTAGTAAAAACCACGAAAGAAGCTTGGGAAAAATCAAGAAATAAATAATTAGCTCCTATGAACTCAGATAATGGGTCCTACTTGAAAAAAGTGGACCCATTATAAATTAGAAGAGAGACAAGCGGCTGGTTCATAAGGTGGCACTTTTTACCCTGGATAAATAAGCAGTATAATTGCAACTGATTGAAGATTCACTTTATCAATCAGCCCCTTTTCTTTTATTAGTTGTTTAGATTGAACAAATTGGAGGTTATTCCCATGATGCGTACAAAGGATTTATCCTATTGGCTGTTTTTAGCCCCGGTTCTGTTAGCATTGTCCATGGTTGTTATTATCCCGCTGCTTTTTGGGGTTTATTATTCATTCACGAACTGGAATGGAATCGATGTGGGCGGTTTTATCGGATTTGAAAATTACCTTAATGTATTTAAGGATAAGGAATTTTTAGACTCGTTATGGTTTACTATCAAATTCTCGGTGGTATCCATCATTCTTATTAACTTTTTTGGACTGGCGTTAGCACTGATTGTTACATCGAAAATCAGAACAAATAAGTTTTTGAGAACCATTTTTTTCATGCCGAACCTTATTGGCGGTCTTATTCTGGGCTTTATCTGGCAGTTTATTTTTATCAAAGTATTTGCTGGGGTTGGACAAGTGTTTGGGATAGAGAGCTTAGAGGGATGGCTATCCACTACGCAAACAGGCTTTTGGGGCTTAGTCATTTTGATGAGCTGGCAAATGGCCGGTTATATTATGGTCATTTACATTGCGTACTTAGAAGGGGTACCGACTGAACTTATTGAGGCGGCTGAAATTGACGGTGCAAATCCATTCCAGCGTCTTCGCTTTATTATTTTCCCACTCGTTGCACCTGCATTTACAGTTAGTATGTTTCTAACATTATCGAATACATTCAAGCTTTATGACCAAAACCTATCGCTAACAGCAGGAGGACCATACAATTCCACGCAAATGGTGGCGATGCAAATTTTCAAAACGGCGTTTGGTCAGAGCGAAATGGCTTATGCACAAGCAAAAGCGGTTATTTTCTTTCTTATTGTGGCCGCAATTTCGTTAACGCAAGTTTACATTAATAAGAAAAGGGAGGTTGAAATGTAATGCGTAGAACTAAATGGCCAATTGAGATTCTTGGCGTGTTCCTAGGGCTCTTATGGCTTTCTCCTTTTTACTTAATGATTGTCAACTCCTTCAAAACGAAAAGAGAAATTTTCGCAGATACATTAAAGCTGCCAGAAGGATTTAATTTCGATAACTATATTGAAGCCTTTGCCGAACTGGACTTTTTAAAGACCTTCTTGAATTCAGTGCTCATCACTGTCGTAAGTGTGGTCATCATCATTGTGTTTTCGTCAATGGCAGCTTATGCACTTTCGAGAAATAAAAGTAAAATGAGTACGATTATCTTCTTTATGTTTGTTGCAGCCATGCTGATTCCATTTCAATCGGTGATGATTCCGCTTGTCACGATATTCGGAAAAATTGAATTATTAAATCGTTCAGGGATTATCTTCATGTACTTAGGCTTTGGGGCTAGTTTATCGATCTTTTTATACCATGGCACATTAAGCGGGATTCCAAAGTCAATGGATGAAGCCGCGACAATAGATGGTGCCAATCGATTTCAAATCTTTTGGTATATCATTTTCCCAATGTTAAAACCGATTACTGTAACTGTGGCGATTTTAAATACGATTTGGATTTGGAATGATTATTTACTTCCATCTCTTGTCATCAATCAAGAAGGGATGGAGACGATTCCGTTAAAAATGTTCTTCTTCTTTGGTGAATATACGAAGCAATGGCATTTAGCACTGGCAGGATTAACGATTGCGATTATTCCAGTCATCATTGCTTACTTCTTCGCACAGCGGGAAATTATCAAAGGAATTTCCGAAGGTGCTGTAAAATAAGGAAGCATCTTTTTATATAATGTAGTAATGTGAGCAACTTATGGTATTAGGGGGAAGTAATGGTGGTAACTATTAAAGATGTGGCAAGGGTAGCAAATGTAGCACCTTCAACGGTTTCAAGGGTAATTGCCAATAACCCGCGAATCAGTGAACAAACAAAGAGACGTGTAAAAGATGTAATGGACCAATTGGGATATTACCCTAACCTACAAGCACGAAGTTTGGTTGCTAAAAGTACACAAACCATTGGAGTTATTATGCCGAATTCGGCCTACCATGCCTTTCGAAATCCATTCTTCCCCGAAGTATTAAGAGGAATCAGTATGAACGCCCATGAAAGCAAGTACGGTATTTACCTTTCAACCGGTTCGACGGAGGAAGAGATTCACGAAGAAGTGCTCTCTATGGTTATGGGCAGGCGGGTCGATGGAATTGTTCTGTTATATTCAAGGGTAAATGATCGGACGATGACCTACCTTGAGGAATCGGGGTTCCCGTTTACCGTTGTCGGCAGGCCTAGTATCAATGAAGGAAGAATTACCTATGTGGATAACGATAATATTTTTATTACCAAACAAGTGACGAATTACCTAATTGAGCTTGGTCATAAGAATATTGCCTTTGTGGGCGGCAATCTAGATTTTGTCGTTACCTTTGACCGTTTAAATGGTTATAACATGGCATTAAAGGAAGCTGGGCTCCCGGTCAACGAGGTGTATTTTGTCCACGAAAAGTTTGTCAACGAAAAAGGGAAGGATGCCATCCGCTCGCTAATGGAAATAGAAGACCCGCCAACAGCACTTGTCACACAGGATGATTTAATGGCTTATGAAATGATCAGTCATTTAGAGACATTAAACATTAGAGTACCTGACGATATTTCCATCGTTAGCTTCAATAACCTTTCGTTATCGGAGCATTCAAAGCCTCCATTAACCTCAGTGGATATTGGGACCTTTCAATTAGGCCATGTAGCAACAAAATGTTTGATTGAAAAAATTGAAAATCCAGAGACATTACCAAAACGAATCACGATTCCAACCAAGCTGATTGAACGAAAATCATGTGCTATAAAAAAATAATCTTTGGATGGAATGTGAAGTTCAACATAAATAGAATCAGTGAGGATTTAATATGAATAAATTATGGTGGAAAGAAGCAGTTGCTTATCAGGTTTATCCCCGCAGCTTTATGGATGCCAATGGGGATGGAATTGGCGATATCCAGGGAATTATCGCTAAACTCGATTATTTAAAGGAGTTAGGGATTGATGTCATCTGGGTCAGTCCAATGTATCAATCTCCCAATGACGATAATGGCTATGATATCAGTAATTATCAGGAGATTATGGCCGAGTTTGGAACCATGGCCGATTTTGATTTACTGTTAAAAGAAACTCACCTACGCGGGATGAAATTAATTCTAGATTTAGTCATCAATCACACAAGTGATGAGCATCCGTGGTTTATTGAATCGCGCACTTCTAAAGACAATCCGAAACGGGATTGGTATATTTGGCGGGATGGTAAGGACGGAAAAGAGCCGAATAACTGGGAAAGTATTTTCGGCGGTCCTGCATGGAAATACGACGAACAAACCGGACAGTATTTCATGCACATTTTTTCTAAAAAGCAGCCTGACCTCAATTGGGAAAATCAAGAGGTTCGGAGTGCACTTTATGAAATGGTTAATTGGTGGCTTGATAAAGGGATTGACGGCTTCCGTGTTGATGCCATCAGCCATATCAAAAAAGAACCAGGACTCGAGGATATGCCGAATCCGGAAGGGCTGCCAACCGTCTCTTGCTTTGAAAAAATGATGAACGTCGAAGGAATTCATACGTTTTTACAAGAGTTAAAGGAAGAAACATTTGCTAAATATGACATCATGACCGTTGGCGAAGCGAATGGAGTAACGGTTGATAATGTCGATGACGTTGAGCAGTGGGTAGGTGAAAACCAAGGAAAATTCAACATGGTCTTTCAATTTGAGCATCTTGCCCTATGGGATGCTGAAATGAAAAAAGAACTGGACATTGTCGAATTAAAGGATGTTCTTTCCCGCTGGCAAAAAGGCTTAGAAGGCAAGGGCTGGAATGCCTTATTTATCGAAAACCACGACAAAGCCCGAATCGTCTCTACATGGGGAGATGATCAGAAATATTGGCGTGAAAGTGCGACAGCGTTCGCGGCGATGTACTTTCTTATGCAGGGGACACCGTTCATTTATCAAGGTCAGGAAATTGGGATGACCAATGTCCGGTATGAATCAATTGAAGATTATGATGATGTTTCGGCGAAAAATATGTACCATTTAAAACGAGCGGACGGGGTTCCTCATGAGGAAATTATGGAGATTATCTGGGCGTCAGGCCGTGATAATTCCCGTACGCCAATGCAGTGGTCGGATGATGCGAATGCTGGGTTTAGCAATGGAACACCATGGTTGAAGGTGAATCCGAACTACAAGAAAATCAATGTGGAAGCCCAGCAAAATGATGCTGATTCTATCTTGAATTTTTATAAAAAATTGATTCGCTTAAAGAAGGAAAATGAAGTGTTTACCTATGGCACTTATGATTTGCTTCTAGAGGATGACCCGCAAATATATGCGTATACAAGGGTTTTGAATGAGGAAAAGATGATTGTCATCACCAACCTTTCCGCTCAGTCGGCAGAGTTCAAGGGAGTTTCCGTTGAATATCGAAATTTGCTGTTGAATAACTATGAAGTTTTCGCTGATGAACAGCTTCAAGAGCTTACTTTAAGACCTTATGAGGCAAGGGTTTATCGAATTTAAAAAAGACGGTTCGGAGTTCCGAATCGTCTTTTAGTTTGGTTCGTTATGCTACTGCTTTAGGTTTTTTATGACCGACACGTTTTTTGCCAATGTTTCTGATGTAAGGAACGATCCATCTGTCTAAACCAATTCTACCTGCATTATAACCTGCTGTTAAGATGATAAAGCCTAAGAAGATGTCTGTTGGGTTGTGAGAGACAGTACCTGCTAGGAAGAAGCTAAAGTTCATCACTAAGCCAAAGAACATAGCGGCTGTTGTTAGGCAGCCTAAGAGAAGTCCTAAGCCAATTAATAGTTCACCCCAAGGGACGATGAAGTTAAAGATATCGACATTTGGAAGGGCAAAGTTTTTTAAGAATTCTACATACCAGCCGTAAACCACGGCACCGTCTGGTCCTTTAACGGGGTTCGCCGTTACTCCTTTTAAAAATCCTGCAGCGTCAAAGCCTCCTGTTATTTTGTGTAAACCAGCTGTGAACCAAGAATATCCAAGGTATAAACGAATGACTGTTAAGATGGCAGCTGAAATTTTATTCTCTCTTAATAATTTGTTAAACATGTTTCATTCCGCCTTTCATTTTTTATTTTGTTTCTTTCTACTTCCAATATATTAGATTTCAACATAAAAAACATGGCAATAGTGATAAGTTCAAAGTTTGTTCGAAATGTTTTGACAAAAAAATGAACAACTCCCAAAAGACTGCTATTGAAGGTGGGATATACCATTAATAATAGCGAACAATCCTTACATCGACAAAATAATAATGAAATGGGGCAGGAGTGTAATCATTTACAAATTCATAAAACTATTATTGTTAAATAAGTGAATTTTTGTTACAGATTTTCCGAACTAGAAAGCCCGTCTTTGGACATGGGATGAGGGTGATGTCAAATGCGGAGTACCACTAGCAACAAGAAACGGTTTGGTCAATCCATTGCTAATCATTCCCGCAAGGTTTGTGTTACTTCAAGCATTTGAAAATCCAGCCATGCTCCTCACAATTATTGACCGAAAATTAGGCTATCAAGGACGATCCATTAAGAAAATAGATACCTACACTATAAAAGCGAGTCAATTTAATCATGTAACTGGCGAATATACAAGGAGTCTAAAGGGGCTTGCTTGGAGAAGTGTCTTGCTATACGCAATACGTCCGTTAATGTTCAAGGAGAAAGTACACCAGTGCTTCGATAGAAACTCTATCCGCAAGGAAAGATAAGGGTATCGTTGAGAAGTGTACTACTCAAGTTTGCCAATGTATCCTAGAACCCCACTGCTTTAGCTGGGGGAGTTGTCAGCGAAAGTATCATGCAAAACCTTGAGAATTCCACGATTATTTTAAATCAATTGAAAGAGCTGGGCGTCCTGCTTTCGATTGATGATTTTGGGACAGGTTATTCTTCCTTAAGTTATTTATTGCACCTCCCGATTGATAAAATCAAAATCGATAAGTCGTTTGTCGATGATATTCTTTACCATTCAAACCAGGGAATAATGGTGAAAACTATTATTGATATGGGGCAAAACCTAAACTTTGCCGTTATTGCAGAAGGAATCGAGACAGATGAACAGCTTGCCTTCTTAAAGAAAAATGACTGCGGGACTGGTCAGGGATATTTATTTAGCAGGCCAATTCCGGCTGAGCAAATGGATGAGTACCTCGTCAATCGCAATCGAAAAAGTGGTATCCCGATTTCATAGGGATACCACTTTTTTAAAAAATAATTATCGTAAAGCAAGACCCTTCACTTTTTTTCTCCGCTCCCAAGGTTTCATGAGCCAGCGTCTCAAGGCAAAGCAGCCCCGGAGCCATTCGTCTGTCCCTTGTGCAAGCCATATACCTAACAGTCCTAAGCCATAATGAACCCCAAGCAGGTAGCTAAGTGAAACTGCGACACCCCACATCGAGATGATTCCAATTATAACGGGGAACCGAACATCACCAGCTGACTTTAACGAACTCATCAAGACAATATTCATCGCTCTGCCCGGTTCAACAAACACAATTGCCCATAAAACAGGCAAACCAATAGCAATGATGATTGGGTCCATAGTAAAGGCCTCCAAAATAGGCGAGCCGATTAAGGCGATTATTAATGATGTAACCAACGAGGCAACCATGGCAATCTTTAATGTACGAATGCCTCGCTGAAGTGCCCGGCTGAACTGTCTGCCGCCGATATAGCGGGCTACAAGCAACTGCGTGCCTTGAGCAATCGCTAGTGTGAATAAATAACAGAGCATGTTAATGTTTAAAATATAGACACGAGCTGCAAGGGAAGCAGTGCCCATCGAAACGACAAAGCTTGTTATCACGAGTTGAGACATTTGATAGGAAAGATTTTCACCCGCTGAAGGAATTCCAATTGAAAGCAGTTCTTTCATATCCTCTTTTTTTGCTTTAAAAATATCACTGATTGTTAGTTTCAAAGCAAGCCTGTTGTACACGAGGTAGATGAGTGCACATACTGCATAGGCACGCGCCGCAACAATAGCCCACGAAACACCGGTTACTCCTGTAATGGGTAAGCCAAAAACACCTGAAATAGCCACGATATTTCCGCCAGCGCTGATCAGGTCCATGACCACGGTCACGACCATTGATTCCTTTGTATACCCATGACTGCGCAGGACGGCACTTAGCGCCAGTGAAATCGATTCGAAAAAGAGGGAGATACCGCATATTCGGACAAACGTAAGTCCATAATCAAATACTTTTCCCTGAATGTCGAATAGACGTAATAGCTGTTCTCCAAAGAGGAAGACGATGACGGACACAACAATCCCAAACCAAAAATTTAACCCAAAAACAGAGCGGGATAACTGTCTTGCTTTTTTCAGGCGTCCTGCTCCGAGGTTTTGGCTGATTAATACCGTTGCCCCAATCGATGTCACGGTGAACACTAAAATAAATATATTCAAAAGCTGATTCGCGACGCCCACTCCAGCAGCGGCAGCGTCCGAGTAGTGACTTAACATGAACGTAGCAATGATGCCCATACCCATATGAAGAGCCAGCTCAATAAAGAGCGGCCAAGAGATACTGAAAAGGGATTGTTCTTGATACTTATTAGTCAGATTTTCCAAAGGTGATACACCTATTTCCTATTAACTTATTAAAGTTTCATTTTACACCTAATTCAATAAGATAAAAATAGAAAATAATCACCATTGAACATAATCAAGATAATCAGCTAACCTTAGTCATACTCCCCATTTCATTGAAATGGTTAAGGAGCAGCAATTAACTGATTGGTTTTGGCTGGTATCAGTGGATAATATGAAATTCACACCAGTAGGCGTAAACTTGGTTGTCACGGGGACTTTTAGGCCAATGGATTTAATCATCCTGTCGACCTCGGCATTTTTCCCTTGCTGGGCGGCAGTCATCATTTTATGGGCAAACGCTACATTGCCCAATCTATCTAGTAAAATACTTCCTTGTTCCATTAATATCCGAAACGATTTGACTGAGCCGGAAAATATTTTTGTATCTATGGACGGATAAGTACGCGGTATTTGATAATTCATCCAATATGCCGGGTAAGGCGTTATCGGGTGATAGATTGGATATTGAAAAGGGTGATAATACATGGGAACTCTCCTTCCATACGAAACTTAATCCGTTTTTGCGGCAGGCATTATACGTTATGAATTTTTAGGAGTAATGGTTACCAGTCATTTTTTTGAATAAAAAGAGACGCTTGGAGGTGGTAATCCATGCGCCCTTTTAAAATTAATGAATTCTAATGTTGCCGCTTGAGACATCCAGCTCGATTTGATACTTACCAGAGCCGTGTGTACCTTTAATTGATTTCTTGTTTAAATCCTTTGTTGTCAATGGGAAATCGCAAGAAATATTGCCGCTGCTCACGTGTCCGTTTAAAGTGAAATCAGCCTTATCCGGTAAGTCAAGTTCGGCATTCCCGGAACTTACATCCATTTTAATGGTATCAATTAACTTATCCAGTTGAATATTAAGCCTGCCGGATGATACTTCCGCATTTATTGCCCCGGTATAATGCTTGATATCAAGATTACCAGAAGCAATATCAAAAGTGCCTGTTTTCGTTTTTAATGAATCGATATCCACATTCCCAGACCCGCCGCCATGGTCAAATTGCTCCACGTTGAGGTTTTTGAGTTTCATGTTGCCAGATCCAATATTGATTGTTAATTCATCCAAGTTTACCGGCTGGTTTTTTGACTCGCCAGAAAAATCGATATTTCCCGAGCCTAAATCGATGGACATGTTTCGCTGATAATCTTTCGGAATGTAGATGGTCAGCTTACTCTTTTCGGAAAAGAAGCCCCAGTCAAACCAATTAAAGCCCTTGCTTTTAAGTGTAACTTTGACTGTATCTCCATCTTCCTTAACCGTTAGCATTTGTTTTCCCGTATAAACTGCTTTTAGATCTTTCCTGTCCTCAGGAATTATGGTTGTATTTCCACTCGAAACATCAATCGCAAGCATCTTGGTATTTTTTGATATGGCAGCCTGCCCGTCTGTGTTGGTATCATTGCTGTTGTTTCCAAACAGATTAAAATGAACGGACTGATTAAAGACAATATATAGCCCGGTAATGACCAATAAAAGTATCAAAATTCTTTTCACTTTTTCCATCCCCTTTTCTTGCTTAATCCTTCTATATATAGGATAAGAAATCCTCTCACATTCCTCTATGTACCGGGGATTTATTTTTCACTGCGACTTAAGGCGGATTTTTAACGGGGGTCCCATCATTCCGGACCTCCTATTTATTTTTTTTCGATTTCCGAAAGACATTTCATCCATTGAAAAGAAATTGTGTTATTCTTTTGTAATAGAGGTGTCAATAATCTCTTTACAAAAGATACCCCAAAGAACCTCAAATTGAAAACACAAAAAGACTAAACTGGGAGAGTCCCTGAATGCTGCAAAAATTAAATAAACAACTAGAAAGAATCATGCCGTTAATTACACCGGTAAGTGTCATCACTGGAGTTTTGTTGAGTGC
The DNA here is from genome assembly GCF_001591805.1 of Neobacillus novalis NBRC 102450. GTDB lineage: Bacteria > Bacillota > Bacilli > Bacillales > Cytobacillaceae > Neobacillus > Neobacillus novalis. The sequence goes on from NZ_BCVP01000009.1 coordinate 191,499, forward strand.
GTTTCTAAAGGATTTTTCTTTTTTAATTCCGTGGATTTTTGCTTTTATGACATTCGCCGGCAGTTTGAGCTCCAATTTTCAGTCCTTAAAGGACGTAATCACCCACCCCTTTCCGATTTTTATGGCGATGTTGATTCTTCATTTTTTAATGCCGCTTTGGGCCTGGGGCGTCGGACACGTCTTATTTCCCGGTGATGCCTATACGATAACGGGGCTTATTTTAGCCATGGTGATTCCAACAGGCATCACTAGCTTTATATGGGTGTCTATTTATAAAGGTAATATTCCAATGGTGTTATCAGTGATATTAATTGATACCTTGCTTTCACCAATCATTGTCCCGTATTCCATTTCGCTCTTTATGGGCCATTCAATTGAGATGGATTTCCTCAGTATCATGAAGGGGTTAATGGGAATGGCCGTGATTCCTTCTATTATCGGCTTGTTGTTAAATCAGCTTACAAGGGGAAAAATAAATGAACAACTAGGGTCCCGGCTTGCTCCTTTTTCAAAAATTTCCCTTGGCTTTGTCGTGATGCTCAACGGTGCTGTTGTCGCCCCCTACTTGAAAAATATTAACCTAAAGCTTGTCGGCATTACGATTGTTGTTTTTTTCATCGCATTTACCGGCTACTTGTTTTCATTCTTAATGGGTCGTCTGCTGATTAAGGACCGGGATACAGTGGTAACATTAACTTTTTCCGGAGGAATGAGAAATATTAGTGCCGGGGCAGTTATCGGAGTAACTTATTTTCCGGCGGCCGTAGCTGTTCCTGTTGTTGTCGGCATGCTTTTCCAACAAGTACTGGCCTCGTTAAATGGGTATTTTCTTGATAGTTATTATAATAGAAAGCTAGAAAAACAAAGAAGGGGTTTCAACATATGACTGAATTTACGAAAAAAGAAGGCGGCATTCTAGCGGGGATCCAGGGTGTTCAGTGGGCTGTCTTTATGCTGACGAACGTTATTGCCGTCCCGGTGGTAGTTGGTGCAGCTTTCCATATGTCACCCGCCGACATTTCCACCTTTATGGAAAGAATGCTATTTGTCAGCGGTGCTGCCACATTGATTCAAATTTTCTTTGGCCACCGGCTTCCTATTGTCGAAGGAGCAGCAGGAATGTGGTGGGCCATCTTTATCCTGCTTGGGACAATGAGTGCCCCTGGGGAACAAGGACCCTTGCTGCAGCAATTAGAAATGGGCCTGATTATTGCCGGGATTTTCTTAGCCGTTCTTGGCTTTTTACCAATCATTGAAAAAGTACGCAATTTATTTACACCGATAGTGACGGGGGTCTATTTAATCTTACTCGTCAGCCAGCTGAGCGGTTCCTTTTTTAAAAGTATCCTCGGCATTACCGCAACAGGCCAGTTAAGCGGGAAAATTACTTTAATCTGTTTCATTGAAATTATCATTATTTTAACATTTTCCCTCAAAGTCAGCGGGATTTTAAAAAGCATGGGGCCATTGATTGGGATTGTGGTCGGCTGGATGCTGTTTCATATCTTCGGCTTGATTCATCCGGGGGTAACATATGAACCAGCCAGTTGGTTTACCGTCCCGAAACTGCTGGACTGGGGGATGCCGCAATTTGATTTAGGGATTGTCCTGACGTCGATTATTACCTCAGTTGTGCTGATTTCAAATGTGATTGCCAGTATCTTAGTTGTGGGCATTGCCTTAGAAAAGGAAGTGAAGCCGGTCCAGTACCAAAAGGGGATATTTGGCAATGGGGTTAACTTATTTGTCTCCGGAATCTTTTCGGTTGTCGGGGTTGTGCCTTTATCGGTCTCGGCTGGATTTATTGGCACCACGGGAATAAAAAGGATGCGCCCACTGATTATCGGTGCAGTGTTGATTATGGCTGCTGGGTTTTTCCCGTATATCGGCGGATTTTTATCGACGCTGCCATTAGAAGTTGCCTATGCCTCCTTATTTATTCCTTTTTCGCAGATGATGGGCTTTGGTATTCGCGACCTGATGGGCCAGGAGCCATCCCCGCGAAATCTTTTGGTCATCGGCCTGTCGCTTATGGTAGGAATCGGTATGATGTTCCTGCCGCCGGAAAGCTTTGGAAGTGTCGCCCCGTGGCTCAGGAATATTGTTTCCAATGGCTTACTGGTAGGCCTGATTTTATGTTTATTGCTTGAGCATGCAATTTTTCGGGAAAAGAAGAATGCAGAAAGTGCAAAACTAAATTGAAGCGATCCCCTTGCCTTAAAGGTGACGGGGGTTATTTTTTTACAAAAATTTAAGATATAATAGAGACAATTAAATTAATTGAACTGGGAGGCACCTATGGAAAAACTTTTTGTCGATGAAACGATTGCAATTAACGCCCCTTTAGGTCATGTGTGGGCTGCACTGACTAAGTCGGAAAATACAAGACAATGGGCGCTTGAGTTTTCAAGCGGCGGGCCAGAATTCCATATCGAATCAACTTGGGAGCTTGGAAGTCCGGTGCTTTGGAAAGGGCAGGATGGGACAGTCATTGTGGAAGGGAATGTGACAGCTGTCCAGGAGAACAAACTATTGCGCTTTACCGTATTTGATGTTCGAAGTGAGGAAAGACCGCTCGTGACAGAGGAAGACGGCATAACCTTTAAATTATCTGAAGAAAATGGCAGGACAACCCTTCATGTTTTACAAGGTGACTTTTCTGTGATGACAGATGGAGCGAAGTATAGAGATGCTAGTGCCGAAATTTGGGATAAAGTGCTGCCGAAGGTAAAAGTGATAGCAGAACAACACCAATAGTTGTATAGATGTGGGCTGGGTAATTTTATCACCTAGCTCTTTTATTATGATAAGATTTTATAAAAAGGGGTTTTTGAAACATGAATATCATCGACCTGCATTGTGACGCCTTGATGAAACTCCAAGAGGCAAAAGGGGCATTACGGTTTGCGGATTCGCCTAAATTACAAACAAATAAGGTACGATTACATCTTGGCCAAGTCAAGGTACAGTGTTTTGCAATTTTTATAGAACCGGAAATTAAGGGTGAACAGAAATTTCAGGTTGCCCTCGAGCAAATTGATTATTTTTACAAGGAAGTGCTTGGAAAAAATCCGGATATGGTTCATATAAAAGAATGGTCTGATTTTGACCGGCTCAAAATTGGTCAGATTGGAGCGATGTTAACGCTTGAAGGCGTGGATGCGATTGGCAACGATTTAACAAAGCTGCATATTCTTTATCAGCTTGGTGTCCGGTCTGTCGGTCTGACTTGGAATAATGCGAATCTGGCGGCGGACGGTGCTGGTGAACCACGAGGGGCCGGGCTTACGCTTTTTGGAAAAGAGATTGTCGAGTTTAATAACCAGCATCAGATCCTGACAGATGTCTCTCATTTAAGTGACAAGGGGATTTGGGAGGTTATTGAATTAGCCAAGTATCCGATTGCGAGTCACTCCAACGCGAGGGCGCTTTGCCAGCATCCGCGTAACCTAACGGATGAACAGGCGGGTGCAATGTTTGCAAAGGGCGGACTGATTCATGTTGTTTACCATCCGCCTTTTATAAAAGAATCAGGAGAGGCGACGATTTCCGACCTTGTGAAGCATATTGATCATTTTTGCTCATTGGGCGGGGTGAAGCAAATTGGCCTTGGTTCCGATTTTGACGGCATCTCAATCTTTGTTAAGAATTTAGAGGACGCTTCAAACAGTCAAAACCTCATTAATGAACTGTTAAAGTACTATAAAGAGGAAGAAGTAAGAGGCTTTGCCTGCGAAAATTTCCTTGACCATCGACCGGGGGTAGGACGATGAAAGCTAGAGAAAAAGGAATCACTGTTGGCAAGCTGTCAACAGGTCTGAAAAACTGCATTACAGATGTTGAAGGTGTATTGGTTGGCCATGTTACACTGGATTATCAGCTGGATGAGCATGGAGAGGAATACGCCTGTACAGGAGTAACGGCGATTTTACCCCATAAGGGTAATTTGTTTAGAGAAAAAGTAACGGCAGCGAGTTATGTCATTAACGGATTTGGGAAAACGACCGGGCTTGTGCAATTGAATGAATTAGGTGTACTTGAATCACCAATCATGTTAACCAATACTTTTGGTGTTCCGGCTGTGACCCAGGGAACGTTAGAGTATATGCTGGAGGAAAGTCCCGAGATTGGCGAGACAACGGGTACCATCAATATTGTGGTTGGGGAATGCAACGACAGTTACCTGAATTCAATTCGTCTGTTCCCTGTTAAACCGGAGCACGCTATTGAAGCAATTAAGAACGCCTCCTGTGATCAGGTTGCCGAGGGGGCTGTTGGAGCGGGAAAAGGGATGATTTGCTTCGGCTATAAAGGTGGGATTGGCTCGTCTTCCAGAATCGTTGAAGAGTATACGGTTGGCTGCTTAGTTCTCAGCAATTTTGGCAAGAAAGAAGAACTGCAACGGCTGCGTTATTCAGCGGGTGATGGATTGTCGGAAACCTCCGATGGTTCGATTATTATTGTGCTGGCAACCGATGCCCCGTTAAGTGACCGGCAATTACAGCGGGTAGCGAAACGGTGCGGCATTGGACTTGGCCGAACGGGGAGCCATTTCAGCCATGGCAGCGGCGATATTGTCATTGCTTTTTCAACCGCACAAAAAATGGCGCATTTTTCTGATGAGATGGTGGAGACACGGACACAGCTTCGTGAGGATCATCTAATAATGAATCAGTTATTTACTGCTGCAGCCGAGGCGGCTGAGGAAGCCATTCTTAATTCGCTGTCACAAGCAGCCACAACTACAGGAAGATTGGGACGGGAAGTAAATCATCTTAATTTTTACAAAGAGGAGTAAAGACATTGTACCTAACAATAACAGAAACAGCAGAATATTTATCGGTTCCAGAGGCAACAGTCAAAAGCCTGATCCAACAAAAGAAAATTCGTGCGTTATTTGATGGCAGTGAGTATTTAATTTATAAAGACCAATTCACGACCCACCTAAAACAAGTAGAAAAATATAAATACTTAGTCGAAGAAATCCTTAGCGAACCAATTCCGGAAGATCTCGATATAAAGGATGAGGATTAAGTGTAGTAAAAAGTCCATAAAACGTGAGGCAATATATGAAGAATATTTCCCTAAAAAGAGTCTATGAACCTGTTGACGAAGCGGACGGGCAGAGAATTTTAATTGACCGGCTCTTGCCGCGGGGAATTTCGAAAGAGGAAGCTAGATTGCCCTATTGGCTCAAGGATGTAGCACCAAGCAGCGAGCTAAGAAAGTGGTTCGGACATCTGCCTGAGCGGTTTGAGGAATTTCGAAGCCGCTACCTTCATGAGCTTCGCACAAACGAACAGCAATCCCGTGCTGTAGACCAAATTATTGAATGGTCTTCAAACAGGCCGGTGACACTGCTGTATGGAGCAAAAGATCCAATACATAACCACGCACTGGTTCTAAAGGAAGAATTGATCTTTAGGATGGACCAATAGACCAAAGCAATAAGAGTACCAAAAGGAGGCTGAAAATTCAGCCTCCTTTTGGTACTCATTTATAGGATCATGTATAAATGATAAGGGAAAAATCAACATGAAAAGATTCGAGTCCGATTTTTTATTTGTTTTTTTGCAAAAGGTTCAGGTAAAGGAACTAGAATATGGTGTATTTTTTTGGAATGAAAATCAAAATAGCCGAGAATATAACTAGAAAAGAAGGGTGTGGTATCTATGGTCAAAAAGAGTTGTTTTATCTTATTAAGTCTGTTTTGTTTCTATCCTGCTATATCAGGATTTGCTGAGACAAATGGTGAAAACCTGGTGTCAGGTATATTGACTGCTAAAGTAACAACAACAATTGAACCTGCTGGTGAACAAGGAAAGCCAATAAGTAATGCTCGATTAGTTGTTATTAATTCATTAGGAAAGATTATTGCGACTAAGCTGACAAATGCCAAGGGAGAAGCAACAATACCAGTTACAGTCCCTAAAGATTTAAGATTGCCTATGAAGAATATGGGGGAGGTAACCGTTCTTGCCGTTGCAAATGGATATAACGAACAGATCGACTTCAGTGTTCCAATCAATGAATATAACGATCATACTGGAAGAGTTTCCATATCACTTTGGAAGATAGACCCTAAGAGACGAAATGAACCACAATTTCTTAACGGTAGTTTTCATCGGTTTACTGTTTTTGAAATGCTTGATTATTATGCTGCGAAAATAGGGTTAATGAGGCAGAATATCAACGATGAATCTATAGCACCAGCTCCATGGGGGCCTGAATTGAAATTGAAATAATAATGATTACAGTTCTTTGAAAAAAAACTGAAAAAAGAGTGCTCAAGTTTGATTAGGGAGGTTTATAACGACCTGAACCTATTAAAAGAGTGACGGACGGTCGTTATGAGCGGTTCATAAAGCCTGAAACCTATAAAATAGAAGCTGAATGGTCGTTATAAGTGTTTCTTAATGCCTGTGAAAAAACCGTGCTCTCCCGCGACTTTCTAATCCTTCCGGAAACGCCCCATCACTTCCATGGTTTGCATGATGTTGACAAATGCCTTAGAATCTATCGTCCTAATGGTATGTTTCGTTTCATTTAGTTCGAATTTTGTGATCACAGTAGTTAACATTTTTTTAGGCTTATGCGTATACGCCCCTTCGGCATCCGTTACCGTAACCCCCCTGGCATGCAGCTGGATTAATGCTTCACTAAGCTCTTCAAATTTATCCGTCACAATCGTTAAGGTCAATTTATTTTGAGTGGTGTAAACCATATCCACGGCTCGCCCGGCGACATAAATAGCAATCACTGTATATAATGTGATATTCCATCCAAAAATTAGCCCTGAAATCCCCACCACCAAAAGATTCATACAGATATTTAAAAAGCCAACCTGCATGTTCTTTTGCTTGGCAAGCGTTAGACTGATAATATCGGTTCCTCCCGTCGACCCTCCAAGCCGAATAATGATCCCCACGGCGATTCCATAGAGGGCGCCGCCAATAATCGATGAAAGCAGAATATCATGGCTAATGGCATGGATCGGAATGAATTTCATGCTAAAGGACAAAATGACCACCGCGTAACCAGTAAGCAAAACAAACCTTTTTCCTAAGAATTTCAATCCTAGAAAAAACAATGGAAGATTAATCGCCAAAATAACCCAGCCAGTATTGATATGTGAAAAATGATGAATAAAAAAGGCAATGCCTGTTGCCCCGCCGGATGTTAGCTTATGCGGAATGAGGAAGGTATTAAAAGCAAATCCAAATAGCATTGAACATAATCCAATGACAATCATTTGAAAAATTAATCGAAACAAACGAAACACCTCTATCATTTTTTTAGCTCATTATAGTTTGAGTAATAGTACAAGTTTTAATGATAGGAATTTGTCAAAGTTTTTATAAAAAAAGGAAAAACAAAAACGCCTCCGCAGAAAGGCGTTCAAAAGGTTATAAATATTTAAATCACGTATAGAAACACACTAAGGAAATGTGCCAGGCTTCCAAGCAAAATAAAAATATGAAAAATCTCATGAAAGCCCATGTATTTTGTTTTTAAAAACTTTGGCTTTGCCCCGTAAATGACCCCGCCGATGGTATAGAAGATTCCCCCAAGGATTAATAGAAACAAACCTACCGGGTTTAAACTACCGTTTAGCGGCGAGAAAACAAATACAATCATCCAGCCCATTGCTAAATACAAGGCAGTAGAAATCCAGCGCGGACAGTTAAACCAGACCATTTTAAAAACAACTCCGCTTAATGCCACTGCTGCAATAATCGAAAATAGAATCGCACCCGTTTTTCCGTTCAAGCTAATAAAACAAAAAGGCGTGTACGTGCCGGCAATTAGAACAAAAATCATCGAATGGTCAAGTCGTCTTAAAAAGGCTATCACCGTATCCCGGGCAATGACCATGTGATAGGTGGCCGATGCCGAATAAAGCAGAATCATGCTAACGCCGAAAATGATAACAGCCGTAATTGTTGAAGGTGAAGTGGTTGTCATTGAAGCTTTGATCACCATGGCAAGGAGTCCGACAAATGCCAAAACAGCTCCTGCTAAATGGGTCAGTCCATTGATAGGTTCCCGAATAAAATTGTTCATTTTAAAAGCCTCCTAGTGCAACACGTGGTTTTCATAACTACATATAATGATACTAACATATCTACATCTAGTCAACACCCAAATAGTTGGGTATAATAAAAAATATAAAGTTAGTGAACGGGGTTTTTACGATGGAACATATCAATCAAATTATCGATTCGCTTGGCCTGGAAACAAGTTTAAACTTGGAGGAAATTCCAAATATTGATTTATATATGGACCAAGTGATTCAATTATTCGAAAATAAATTTAATGATACAAAGCGGAATGAGGATGAAAAAATCCTTACCAAAACGATGATTAATAACTATGCAAAAGGAAAGCTTATTTTTCCGATTCAAAATAAGAAATATTCGAAAGAGCATCTGATCTTAATGAGCCTGATTTACCAGCTTAAAGGGGCACTTTCTATCAATGATATTAAGGTAACCCTTGATGGGGTTAATAAGAAGATTATCAAAGAGGAGGTAGAATTAGATTCTTTTTATTCTAGTTATCTGAATCTAACGAGCCAAAATGTAGCTGATTTTAAAGGGGACATCGAGGAAAGGGTGAAGGAAGTTAAGGAAGAAATTACTGAGAATGAAAAAGGAAATTCTCCTTATCTTGAGCAGGTGCTAATGATTTCATCGCTCGTCCATATGAGTAATTTGTATCGAAAGGTGGCGGAAAAGCTTGTCGATGACATCGTTGTAGAAAAGGAAGGAAAGCGTCAAAAGTGATGATTGACGCTATTCTTTGGTATCAATATTAATATCCTTGATGCCTGACCCGACTTCGATTTTTTCAGATGAGCAATTTTGAATTTTTATAGAATCCGCCCGATTGTCGCCCCCATAAACTTTTATTGCGGCCCCGGCTTTTATAAAATCTTTGACGGAAATATGGTTCAAAACCACATTCCTGGCCCGATACTGAACGGCAATCACGGGGTTCCCTTTGTAGTCATAATCGGAGTCACCAATCAAGGCAAAATGATTAACGACGACATTTTTATAGGCGGAAACCACCATCCCGCGTGGTGGGGAATCTTTATATAAATCGGAAAATATTGGTGCAATGGCGGCAAGATTTACAGCGCTGATATTGAAAGCTGTCTTCGATTCCGCATCACTGCTTTTGTGATGGCCGATATGGCGAAAATTATAGGACCGGTTATCATTAACAGAAACATGCCCGACGATTGTGATGTTAGAAGCGGCAGACGAATTTTGATGGGCCTTAATTTCCACCCCGCCAAAGCACCTTGCCGTAGAATTATAAACTAGTAAGACATTTCTCGAGCCATCATCAATTTCAAAACCATTAGAATTTGAAAAACCTTTCCGATGGGCCCGGCCGCTTGTGTCGCACATATGGCAGCGAGAGATAAAGATATAATCGCTATGGTGGGTGGTAATTCCGTCATCGCCGAAGCCAAAACCAGTTAAGTTATCAAGCCAAATATATTTGCTCCCGCCGCGGGCCCGATAGCCGTCGCCAGCATAATTGTAAAGGGTCGACGAAATATCAAAACAGTGAAGCCCTGGATTCATTGCTTCGACATCTTTGACCCAGCCATATGTAACATTTGCGAAGGTCAAACAACTTGAATGATTGCCCCACGTACTTGTTTTTGCCACGTTGCCGAGCCTTTCCACATTCCAGTTCAAGGTCATAGCCTGAACGAAAAGATGGTGATTTCCACGCCAATGGTTTGAGTTGGTTATCAATCTAGTACCTTTAACAGCCTGGTCATGCAGCCGAATAGTTGTGACTCCTTTTCCAGCTCCAACGAGCAAGGTGCAAGATGGCAGACGGATTCCCTTAACGATAAAGACACCCGGAGGTACAACCACCTTTACCCGTCCACGGCCGATTGCCTTTTTAAAAGCAGCTGTGGAGTCAGTTTTTCCGTCACCGACAGCACCAAAATCTGCAACATTCACTTCCTTTGTTATATTTTCCCTCAAACGGTCATATTCTCGGTCCAGCTTGTCTTTCCAATCAGGAATCACATTCCCTTCAGCATCCATAAAAATCCGCGTTGGTTCTATAATCCGTGAACGTTTAGCTGAAAGACGGAATAAGCCCTCGTGAATTTTTTCGGAAAAAGAAAGCGGATGCCCTTTTACAGTGATTGATGAACTTGGATTCTTGCGGCATTGCTCAAATAATTGTTCTGTTTCTTGGAGCACCTGTTTCATATCAAGACGTTTTCCGGTAATTTCAGCAAGCAGCTCTTTATTTTTCCGCGGATCATGGGTTTTGTCGTAAGTAGTCATTTCTATTCACTCCCAAAGAAGCCTGTTACGACCTATTATAGCCTGTTGAAGTATTAAAGGAAAAAGTACCGTTTTTGTCGAAGTTTAAGTAATGGTTAAAGATGTTTATACTGTAAGCTGAAATTAGAAGTAATTAAGAAGTGGAGTTGAAAAAAATGGGAACCACGATTGCAATGTTTGTCATCGCTGCAAGAGAGGGAAATAAAGCAAAAAAATTTTACGAGAGTCTATTTAATTGGAAGATTACTGATGTTGGGCCGTTACTGCAGATTTCGGGTGCTGGATTGAGTGGTCATATTCTCAAATGGCCGCATAAAGACCACCCAACGCATGTGAGTGTTTATGTTAATGTCGACAACATCCAGGAATGTTTGGTAAACGTCGAGGAAATGGGCGGGACAGTGATCCTCCCAGAAATGGCGGTCCCAACAGGTGGTTCGATTGCCCAATTCGTCGATCCAGACGGGATTATTGTTGGAATTCATCGAAGTGACAAGCGCAAAGAGGATCAAAGAAAAGATACTAGAGCATTAAATCACATCGGCTTTTTTGAAATTGCCGCAAGAGAAGGGCATCGTTCCCAACGGTTTTATGAGACAATTTTCAATTGGAAGATTACCGATGATGGACCTGTTATGAGTATTTCTGAAGAAGACGCTGGGTTAAATGGCCATCTTTTCAATTGGACACAGGAAGAGCAACCCTATTTGACCTTGTATATTAATGTTGAAAACATATCAGCTTCTTTGGAAACAGTAACTCAACTTGGCGGGAAAGTAATCATACCAGAAACGGGCATTCCTGATGGCGGCAGCTTTGCCCAATTCCTTGACCTTGATGGAAATGCAATTGGTATTTATAGCGGTCGATAATTAGTAAAAGAGGTGTCAGGCACCACTCATGGACAAATGTCCTCTTGGGATGGACACATATTTTTCCATTTGTTTATAGGAAATGAAAATTTGAGCAATGTGAAAGCCCTTCTATTTTGCTGAGTGGAGGGCTTTTGTATTTGGTAAATTATACTGCGATGAAAAAGATAAGTTTTTTGTTTTGTTAATTTTGACAAGCTTCTGACACCTTCAAGTCCACGGATAATTTTTTCGAAAAGAAAAATACTAACAAATGTTCGGAGGTGGACATTTAATGGAACAGGATTTTGAAAAAATATACGAACAATACAAGCGGCAAAGTGAGCAGCAGGCCCAAATGGAAGCGAATCAACCTAATAAGGATGGAAAAGAAGCGTTCGTCGCGGTCAGGAAAAACGATGATGGAGATCTTATAGCTTTTAAGACAAATACAGGGCGGGAGCTGGATTATATAACGGCCCTAGAGGAAGCGAAAGAGGGGAAAATTGCCAATATCGATGTTTTTCATAAGTACGGGAGAGACATCATCCGAAGCGAGCCGGACGGGATTAGGGAAAATAATCTTGATCATTTACCCGGATTCTAATGAGCACCTAAGTAATGAAAAAAGAGCTTTACCCCAGGGGGTAAAGCTTTATCCTACAATAAGCCACTAAGATTTTTTTGCATGTTTATATTTAAACTTAATAGCAAAGTATATTACATATACACTAGAAGGGTTTATATTTATGTCAATTGAATCTATTGTTATCATACTTATGTGGGGTATAGGCCTTGTTTCCTTCCTATTTATACCGAAGAATCGGATGAGAAGATTTATCCTTGCTCATCTTTTTTGTCAATCACTTACGTGGTTGTCTTCTTTATTTCATGTACAATTTAACCTGCTAACATTTCCGTATAGGGAGTTTCCAAACGCCACAGACTTACTAGTAACTACTGAATACTTTTTTTATCCAACCTTTTGTGCGTTTTACATCATCTTTGAGTCAAAAGGGAACTACCTCTTTCGTCTAATCTATTTGTCCTTCTGGATCACAGGGCTAACAATGATCGATTTTTTGATTGAAAGGTATACGAACCTAATTGAATATGCCCATTATTCTTGGTATTGGACATGGGTAAATTTCGTTATTTTGTTTGCTGTTACGAACATTTTCTACCAATGGTTTTTTAAAGATAAAGCACTGTTTGGAGAGGATGAGGGGGTCACAAGATGAAATTAGAATGGGGCATTTTAATTTCTGTGTGGCTTGGTATTACCGGATTGATATTTATTATTCCGAGAAATAAACGACGTTTAGCGATTGTCGCCTTCTTTTTCAAACAAGTGATAACGTGGATTGCAGGATTAGTTGTAGTTGAAAATCAATTACTAACGTATCCAATCCGTCTTTTTTCAGGAATAAATCGATCAAGCTTTACATATGAGTATTATGTATACCCGGTTATTTGCGGTGTATTTAACGCGTATTACCCTAATTCCCGCGGAAAAATATATAAGTTCTTGTACTATGTTGCATACTGTACCGTGCTTACAGTTCCTGAGGTTTTTTTAGAAAAAAAGACAGACTTGATCCATTATATCCATTGGAATTGGTATTGGTCGTGGATCACATTATTTATCACATTTTGGATGACTAGATGCTTTTGTGTATGGTTTTTCAATGGTCTTGCAAAGGAAATGGATTAAATTTCACCTTTAGGGATAGTTGTGTTTTTTCGGAAAGGATAAGCTTTCAGCAAAAAAACACATGGCGATATCTAGGAAAAGCCATGTGTTTTTTGTGCTTGATTTGATTATTTTCCTCAATTTGCTAAATTAGGCTTAAGTTCGTATTGCTTGATTTTTTCCTCGTAACTTAAGGTAACGCTAATTTCATCCCAGCCGTTTAGGAGCATTTGTTTCGGATATGGTGCAATCCCGAACTTTATTTCAAAGCCCTCATTATCATAGACGATTTGTTCCTCAAGGTTCACGGTTAATGTGTACTTCTCGGATTCGGCTTTTTTCAAAATCATTTGGACATGTTCCTCGCTTACTTGAATCGCAAGAATGCCATTTTTCACGCAGTTGTTTTTAAAAATATCCGCATAGCTAGGCGCGATAATGACTTTGAACCCAAAATCCTGTACAGCCCAGGGAGCGTGTTCACGAGAGGAACCGCAGCCAAAGTTTTCTCCGGCTACTAAAATAGATGCGTTTTTATACTTTGAATCATTCAAAGGAAAATCTGGACGAGGCTTCCCATTGTCGTCAAAACGCCAGTGGTAAAATAAGAATTGCCCAAAGCCGGTGCGTTCGATTCGCTTTAAGAACTGTTTCGGAATAATTTGGTCAGTGTCGACATTGGTCCGGTTTAACGGACAAACAAGGCCTTGGTGAGTACGTAAAGGCTCCATTAATTAACCAACCTCCTGTGCAGTGAACTTGCGGACATCAACAAAGTGACCGGCCACCGCGGCAGCCGCAGCCATTTCTGGACTAACAAGGTGGGTGCGTGCACCGTTTCCTTGCCTGCCTTCAAAATTACGGTTTGAAGTGGAAGCGCAGCGTTCACCAGCGGGGACGATGTCATCATTCATTGCCAAGCACATACTGCATCCGGCTTCGCGCCATTCAAAGCCAGCTTCTTTAAAGACTTGATCCAAGCCTTCTTTTTCGGCTGAGAGCTTGACATTATATGATCCTGGAACAACAATCGCTTTCACAGTGGGGCTAACCTTCCGGCCCCGAACAACCTCGGCAGCTTTACGTAAGTCACTTAAACGGGAATTTGTGCACGAACCGATGAAAACATGGTCAATTTTTACAGTAGAAATTGGCTGTCCGGCCTCAAGTCCCATGTAGGAAAGAGCCCTGCTGATTTCATCCCGCTCGGTCGGCTTTTCTTTGTCGGCAGGATTCGGAACGGCTGCTGTAATTGGGATACACATGCCTGGATTCGTTCCCCAGGTAACCTGCGGCTCGACTTCAGCTGCCTCGATTTCAACGACTGCATCATAGGCGGCACCAGTATCGGTGGCAAGGGCACGCCATTTAGCCACTGCTTCGTCGAACGCCTCACTTTGAGGGACATGTCGTCTCCCTCTTAAGTATTCAAATGTCGTTTCATCCGGGGTGATAAGTCCTGCTCTTGCACCGGCTTCAATTGACATGTTACAAACGGTCATCCGCTCTTCCATTGATAGGGTGCGAATGGCTTCACCTGTGTATTCCATCACATAACCCGTTCCAAATTGCACGCCAAATTTCCCGATGATCGCTAAGATTAAGTCTTTTGCGGTAACGCCTGTCCCAAGCTTCCCATTTACTTTGACATTTAGTGTTTTTGGCGGTGCCTGCCAAAGGGTTTGTGTCGCAAGGACATGCTCAACTTCACTTGTGCCAATTCCGAAAGCGAGAGCTCCGAACGCACCATGTGTTGACGTATGGCTATCACCGCAGACAATTGTTTTTCCGGGCTGGGTTAGACCAAGCTCTGGACCAATCACATGGACAATCCCATTATCCGGGTGATGAATATCAGCTAATGTTACGCCGAATTCTTGACAATTTTGCTGTAAGGCATCGATTTGCTTTTTCGAAATAGGATCATTGATGACTAGTCGTTGGCGGGTTGGCACATTGTGATCCATCGTAGCGAAGGTAAGGTCCGGGCGGCGGATCTTGCGCCCGTTCATTCGTAAGCCCTCAAATGCTTGAGGAGAGGTCACTTCGTGAACGAGATGCAAATCAATATAAAGTAAATCCGGTTTCCCATCTTCCTGATGGACAACATGCTGTTCCCAAATTTTTTGGATTATCGTTTTTGGTGTCTGCATAGCTTCCTTCCTCACGTTAATAGATTTATATATTGCGGAATTGGCGGATGGCGCGCTTCAACTGTCGGATAGCGCACGCCAACTGTCGTAAAGCTTACGCCAACTGTCGTAAAACCCACACCAACTGTCGGCAACCGAGTTCCAACTGTCGATTAACCTCATTTCAATAGAAGGTAAGGGTAAACCGCCAATCTAATTCGGTTTACCCCCAAAAGTAATCAAAAATAACAACTTGCGATACACTTAGAAGCTGTTTGCGTTTTAATAAAATCAACGATTAGCTTCGTCATTTCCGTGGTGCCTACCTGGCGGCCATTTTCAACCCGCAGGTCAGCGGTATGGAAGCCAGCATCAAGCGCACTTTGGACGCCATCCTCTATCATTTTTGCCTCATCATCCAATCCAAAGGAGTATCTTAGCATCAGTGCTGCTGAGAGAATCATTGCGACAGGATTGGCAACACCTTTACCGGCAATGTCCGGCGCTGAGCCGTGCACTGGTTCGTATAGACCAACCCCAGACTCATTTATGCTGGCAGAAGGGAGCATGCCGAGCGAGCCAGTTAAAACGGAGGCTTCGTCGCTTAAGATATCGCCAAACATATTCTCGGTGACAATGACATCGAAATGAGTTGGATTCGTAATTAGCTTCATAGCAGCAGCATCGACCAAAACATATTCGACCGCTACATCTGGATACTGAGCCTTTTTCTCTTCAACAATTTCCCGCCAGAGCTTGCTGGATTCAAGGACATTTGCTTTATCAACAGAAGTTAGTCGGCCGCGGCGGCCTTGTGCCGCTTTAAAAGCTTTATCGACGATTCTCTCAATCTCCCGCCTGGTGTAGACAAGTGTATCGACAACGACCTGGCCATTATCCCGGCGTTCACTTGGGGATCCGAAGTAAATCCCCCCGGTTAATTCACGGACAATAAGGAGGTCGCTTCCGGAAATGACTTCTTCTTTTAACGGCGAGGCATGGAGCAGGTTCTTGAATCCTTTAATCGGTCTTAAGTTGGCATATAAGTCAAGTGCTTTGCGGATCCCAAGTAAACCGCGTTCAGGACGTAAGTGGGATGGATTTAGATCCCATTTTGGGCCGCCGACAGCCCCAAGTAATACAGCATCTGCCTGCTTACAGGCATTAACAGTAGTTTCTGGAAGAGGAGTGCCGTAAAGGTCAATGGCTGCTCCTCCGATTTCATGGGTCTCGAAACTAAACAAGTGATTAAATTCTTCAGCAATCGCGCTTAATACATCCTTGGCAGATTCAATAACTTCCTTGCCGATCCCATCACCGGGAAGTAAAACAATATGTTTTTTCACTAGAAGCAACCTCCTTATTTAATAAAAAAATCTTTTGGTGCCTGACACCGTTTGGAGAAAATATCCAAACGGTACCTGACACCATTTTACAAAAATTAGCAAAAATGAATTTTATAGTGTTGCTGGTTCTTTCACTACTGCTTTTTGGTTAAAAAACACCCGGTTAACTGCATTTAAAAATGCTTTAGCTGATGCTTCCAATACGTCTTGTGCGGAGCCGCGGCCGCTGACTTCATTTCCGTTCACAGTCATTTTGACATGGACCTCAGCAAGCGCATCACGGCCGCGCCCGACTGAACTTAGGTTAAAATCGGTTAAATGAATTTCTTCTTTAATTAGCGCCTCTAATGTATTGTATAACGCTTCAACACTTCCGCCGCCGGTACGGGCTGTTTCCACACGCAGCCCCTCAGGAGTGGTCAGGGCAACAGTTGCCGTCGGCAGGTTTGCAGAGCCATACTGAACCTGGAAAGCGACAAGGTCATATTTTTTGACATCGGCGGCTGCGGTTTGAATATCGATTAATATCGTGAATAAATCTTCATCGGTCACTTCTTTTTTCCGGTCTGTTAATTGTTTAAATGATTGGAACGCTTCATTTAGTTTCTCAGAAGATAACTCAAAGCCCATTTGTTCAATTTTATCCTTGAAGGCATGCCGGCCTGAGTGCTTTCCGAGGACAAGGTCATTGGAACTGACGCCGACTAATTCCGGCGTAATAATTTCATAGGTTAAGGTATTTTTAAGCACTCCATCTTGGTGAATCCCGGATTCATGGGCAAAGGCATTCTTCCCGACAACGGCTTTATTAGCAGGGACCTTCATCCCGGTGAAGCGGCTTACCAAATCACTAGTACGTTTAATTTCTTTTAAAACTAGATTCGTAGTGTAAGGATATTTATCTTTGCGAATAGTTAAAGCGACGGCAATTTCCTCCAAGGAGGCGTTACCGGCACGTTCGCCGATTCCGTTAATCGTCCCCTCCACTTGGGTAACCCCGTTTTCAATCGCTGCCAGTGAATTAGCGACGGCCATTCCTAAGTCATCATGGCAATGGCAGGATAATGCGGCTTTATGAATATTTGGGACGTTTTCCCGCACGTAGCGGAACATCCGACCATATTCTTCTGGTGTTGTATAGCCGACTGTATCCGGCAGATTGATGACAGTTGCCCCGGCATCGATGACTTTGGTAATGATTTGCACGAGAAAATCAAGATCCGACCGGGAAGCATCTTCTGCTGACCATTCAACATGCGGGAACCTTTTTCTTGCATAAGATACCATGTCGACGGCTATTTCCGAGACTTCCTCAGGTGTTTTCAATAGTTTATATTGCATATGAATAGGGGAGGTGGCCAGGAAAACATGTAATCTTGGTTCTGCTGCATCTTTTAAAGCATCCCACGCAATGTCAATGTCCGATTTTGTTGCCCTCGCTAGTCCTGTGATCGAAGAGTTTTTAATCGTTTGGGCAATCGCTCTTACTGCTTCGAAATCTCCTTTGGAGGAAGCCGGAAAGCCGGCCTCCATAATGTCCACACCAAAGCGCTCAAGCTGTCTGGCAATTTCCAATTTCTCCAGCTGGTTTAAATTAACACCAGGGGATTGCTCACCATCGCGTAAGGTTGTATCAAAGATGTTAACGCGAACCATGGACCACCACTTCTTTCTTTGCATTTACTGGTTTTTTAATAAATGGCATTAACGCACGAAGCTCGCGGCCGACTACCTCAATCTGATGATTGTTTTCACTGCGATTGATTGCGTTAAACTGCGGGCGATTCGCTTGGTTCTCTAAAATCCAGCCTTTTGCGAATGCGCCTGTTTGGATATCTTTTAAAATATCTTTCATCCGCGCTTTCGTATCTTCGTTAACAACGCGAGGTCCTGAAACGAAATCGCCCCATTGTGCAGTATCAGAGATAGAGTAGCGCATGTTTTCTAAACCGCCTTCGTATAAAAGGTCAACGATTAATTTCAATTCATGTAAACACTCAAAGTAAGCAACCTCAGGCTGATAACCGGCTTCGACAAGTGTTTCGAAGCCCGCTTTGATTAGAGCAGTAGTTCCGCCGCAAAGAACGGCCTGTTCACCGAATAAATCTGTTTCGGTTTCTTCTTGGAAAGTGGTTTCCAATACGCCAGCTCGGGCAGCTCCAATCCCTTTAGCATAGGCTAGGGCAACTTCTCGTGCCTGCCCGCTGTGATCTTGGTAAACCGCATAGAGGGCAGGTACTCCGGCGCCTTCTGAATAGGTGCGGCGAACCAAATGTCCCGGTCCTTTTGGCGCTACTAGAAATACATCGACATCGGCAGGAGGTACGATTTGGCTAAAATGAATGTTGAAGCCATGGGCAAAAACAAGGGAGTTGCCAGCTTCCAGATTTGGTTTAATGCTTTCTTCATACACCTTTGGCTGCATCTCGTCAGGAAGGAGGATCATTACCACATCGGCTGCGGCTGTTGCTTCAGCTACTGAACGAACGTCAACACCATCTTCAACTGCCTTATCCCATGATTTCCCGCCGCGTAATCCAACCACGACATCAAAGCCGCTTTCCTTTAAGTTAAGAGCGTGGGCATGGCCTTGTGAACCATAGCCGATAACTGCGATTTTTTTTCCTTGTAAAACTTCCTCTTGAATATCTCCGTTATAAAGTACTTTTACCATTATTAATCATCCTTTCAAGAATATTATTATTTTAATAGTGAATATGTTGCTAGATCGTTAACCTGTGGCTGGTGGCCGCGTAAAAAGGCCGTTAGTCCTGTTCTGGCAATTTCTTTAATTCCATAAGGGCGCAAGAGTTCGATTAAGGCATCGATTTTTTCCGGCCGGCCAGTGATTTGGACGGCTAAGCTTTCCTTGCTGACGTCGATAATCGAAGCACGGAATGGATCAATAATGCCGTTGATTTCGCTGCGGAGCTGTGAGCTGCTCGCCACTTTGATAAGCGCCAGCTCTCTAACGACAATCGCCTTATCAGTAATATCGGAAACTTTTAACACATCAATTTGCTTGTTTAATTGTTTTGTTACCTGTTCGAGGCGCTGCTCATCTTCAATCTCAACAACTAGGGTCATTTTTGAAATACCTTCCGTTTCAGCAGGACCGACTGAGATACTTTCGATATTAAATTGCCGCCTTTGCAATAGGCCGGTGACACGATTGAGGACACCGCTCCGGTCTTGAACTGTTAAGGTTATGATTCGTTTCATGAAGGTTTCACCCCAATCATTTCATGGATTCCTTTGCCAGGGGCAATCATTGGAAAAACTTTTTCCTGCTGCAGCACGCGGCAATCTACAAGAACTGGGCCATCATGGGCAAACAGCTCTGGCAAGGAGGTGATGAGGTCCTCCTGGTTGTCAATTTTCATCCCGCGAATCCCATAGCTTTCAGCGAGCTTAACAAAATCAGGCTGAGTATGGAGAATCGATTCGGAAATCCGGTTGCCGTGCAGTAATTCCTGCCACTGCCGAACCATACCAAGAGCTCCATTATTAACGATGATGATTTTGACTGGCAGGTTTCGTTCGTATATAACGGATAGCTCTTGCAGAGTCATTTGGAAACCGCCGTCGCCGACAATGGCTACAACTGTACTTTCCGGTGATGCTATTTGTGCCCCAATGGCAGCAGGGAAGCCGAAGCCCATTGTTCCTAGTCCGCCTGAAGTAACCCAGCGATGCGGCTCTCTAAAAGTGTAGTACTGGGCTGCCCACATTTGGTGCTGGCCGACATCTGTTGTAACAATCGCCTCCCCGTTAGTGACTTTATGAACTGCTTCAATCAACCACTGTGGACACATTCCGTCTGGATTGTGTTTATACCAAAGTGGATATTCCTGTTTATATTGATGGAGTGTTTCCAGCCATGCCTTGATTTCGGGTGATTCCGCTGTTTGATCGATTAATTCAACTAATGCCTCTTTTGCATCGGATACAATCGGTATTTGGGTTGGTACATTTTTACCGATTTCCGCCGGGTCGATATCGATGTGGGCGACCTTCGCATGAGGCGCAAAGTGTTTAAGATTGCCTGTTAACCTGTCATCGAACCGAGCGCCAAAATTGATGAGTAAATCAGTTTCATATATAGCCATATTTGCTGCGTAGGTTCCATGCATGCCGCCCATCCCTAACGAGAGAGGGCTATCGGCTGGAAAGGCACCAAGTCCTAGTAATGTTGTCACGACCGGAAGCTGGTGTTTTTCGGCAAAAGCAGTTAATTCTCTCGACGCTTTTCCATGGAGTACCCCAGCTCCTGCCAGTATGACGGGCTTTTTTGCTTTGGCAATTGAATCTGCCAGTTTTTTAATCTGCAATGGATTTGGCTTTGTTGTTGGCTGGTACCCTGGTAAATCGATACATGCATCTTCAGGTTCCTCAACTAGAACTCCCGCCGAAATGTCTTTTGGAATGTCGACTAAAACTGGGCCTGGCCGGCCGGTAGAAGCAATATGAAAAGCTTCCTTCACGATCCTTGGCAAGTCAGAAATGGATTGCACCTGATAATTATGTTTGGTGATTGGCGTCGTAATCGCCATTACATCAGCTTCTTGGAAGGCATCTGTTCCAATGACGCTGCGTGCAACCTGCCCTGTGAATACCACGAGCGGTAAGGAATCCATCATTGCATCTGTAATTCCAGTCACCAAGTTTGTAGCACCCGGGCCTGAAGTAGCAATAACTACACCAGGCTTGCCGGTAATTCGGGCATATCCCTCGGCCGCATGGATCATTCCCTGCTCGTGACGGAAAAGAATGTGTTTAATAGTGCCTTGGGCCCGATAGATTGCGTCGTAAATTGGCAGGACAGCACCTCCCGGATACCCAAATAATGTGTCAACACCTTCGCTTTTTAATAGGTCAATGAGAAGGTCTGCACCTGTTTTAGGTGCGGTACTGGTTAGGAATTCCAGCTGTTTTGCTTCTACTTTCACGTCGTAATCCCTCCTTGTGGATGATTGAATATTTGAAAAATTGAGCGTGTGACTGGGTTTTAATATAGTTATTAGGTTCAAAATCGATTTAGAGGCATTTGTTTCCCTTATTTTTCCATGAAATGTCGATAAACTTTGAAAATATGTCGTTACCCTCCGAAAATATGTCGATAAACTTTGAAAACATGTCGTTACCCTCCGAAAATATGTCGAAAACTAAATTTAATCCCAAAACATATTAAAAAAGGCCTTTTCGTCCCCGAATAAACTGCAGTCTAGAACATCTAAGCAGAATAATCGGGGAGAAAAGGCCTTCTTTTTCTCGGTACCACCCGGTTTTACAGTATCCTTACGAATACTGCCTTATGAAGCGACAACTAAATCAAAAAACGCTTCTTTTGGTAACAGGTGATCAGTTAAGAACACCCGATTGAGCCTACTAAAGTAAAAACTGTTCAGCTCAACACTCAGGGATGATGTCGGAATAAGTTGTATTACTGGGCTTCCAGCAACCCCAGCTCTCTGAAAATACAATTTCTTATTCCTTTATTCCCGTCATCGATTTTTTTATTAAAATGTCAGTTTTTTAGTACCTTAACTTCATTGGAAGGGGAGGGGTACTAGTGAATCCCTATATTTTCATTACCCCGCCAGTGTTGGCAGAGGTAACAAGTTTTGCATATTTTGCTAGATAGCCAGTTTTGATTTTCGGCTCTGGCTTCACCCATGAACGGCGTCTTTCTGCCAATTCCTCCTCATCAACGAGGAGTTCTATGGAACGTGCTGGTAAATCAATTAAAATTTTGTCACCATTTTTAACAAAAGCGATTGGACCGCCTTCAGCTGCTTCTGGTGAAATATGGCCAATGGAGATACCACGGCTGGCTCCTGAAAAGCGGCCGTCTGTGATCAGCGCAACTTCCTTACCTAATCCACGACCCATAATAGCGGAGGTAGGGGCAAGCATTTCCGGCATTCCTGGGCCGCCTTTTGGCCCTTCATAGCGAATTACCACAACGTGCCCTGCGTGAACAGTACCATTATTAATGTTTTCCTGAGCTTCTTCCTGCGAATCAAAAACAATCGCTTCACCCAAGAATGTTTGAATGGATGGGTCAACAGCGCCAACCTTGATAACACTACCGTCTGGAGCAATGTTTCCATAGAGGATGGATAAGCCGCCAACAGGGCTATATGGATTCTCTTTCGGGCGAATAACCCTTTCATCCGTGATTGTTGCATCCTTCACATTTTCAGCTAGCGTTTTTCCGGTAATCGAAAGGCATTCAGGGTGTAATGCCCCCTCAACCTTACAAAGCTCATTCAAAATGGCACTAACGCCGCCTGCTTGATGGACATCTGCCATTGAATAATCAGATGCTGGCATAATTTTTGATAGGTAAGGAACTTTTTCAGCAATTTTGTTAATATCACGTAAATCGTATTCAATCCCAGCCTCATGAGCGATAGCCAAAGTATGTAGCACAGTGTTGGTAGAACCACCCATGGCCATATCTAAAGCGAAGGCATTATCAATCGCTTCTCTCGTAATGATGTCGCGTGGACGAATGTCTTTCTTCACTAATTCAATTAAATGCCGAGCAGCTTGCCTGATAAGTTCATGCCTTTCATCTGACGTTGCGACAATTGTTCCGTTTCCAGGAACAGTCATCCCTAAAACTTCCATCAGACAGTTCATCGAATTGGCTGTGAACATTCCTGAACAAGAGCCGCAAGTGGGACAGGCACTTGTTTCAATGTCGAGCAATTCCTGCTCACTCATTGTTCCACTATGGTAAGCGCCAACACCTTCAAAAACGGAAGTAAGGGAAAGGTTCTTCCCCGTTGTTGGGGAAACGCCAGCTTCCATTGGACCACCTGATACAAATACAGATGGTACGTTGGTTCTAGCAGCAGCCATCAGCATTCCCGGTGTGATTTTGTCACAGTTTGGAATGTAAAACACACCATCGAACCAATGGGCATTAATGACGGTTTCCGCACTGTCGGCAATAATCTCACGGCTAGGCAGCGAGTAACGCATGCCGATATGTCCCATGGCAATGCCATCATCAACGCCAATCGTATTAAATTCAAACGGAATCCCGCCGGCTTCACGGATGGCCTCTTTGACAATCTCACCGAAATGATTAAGGTGTTTATGTCCCGGGATAATTTCAATAAACGAGTTGCAAACACCGATAAACGGTTTTTCTAAATCTTTCACTGTTACCCCAGTTGCGTATAATAAGCTGCGGTGGGGGGCACGATCAATCCCCTTTTTAATCATATCGCTTCGCATTTTTCTATCTCCTAACTTACAACGGCATGGTTTGTACTAGCTGGATAACAAGTCACCCCGTCTGTTGTAACAATTTTTCTAAATTCTTCTAAAAGTTCGTTGGTAACGGCTCCAGGTTTTCCGTCCTTAATCACGCGGTTGTCTACTTCAATAACAGCAATGACCTCAACTGCAGTTCCGGTTAAGAACACCTCATCAGCAACGTATACATCATGTCGTGTAAACGGTGATTCTCGAACCTCATAGCCTTTGGCCCTAGCCACATCAATAATGGCGTTGCGGGTAATTCCTTCTAAAGCGCCTAAGTAAACAGGCGGGGTATAGATAACTCCATTTTTCACAATGAAGATATTGTCAGCTGAACCTTCTGTTACATAGCCTTGGTCGTTCAGCATCAGCGCTTCTTCAACCCCGGCTTGATTAGCTTCTAATTTAACTAAAATATTATTTAAATAATTTAGCGACTTAATCTGAGGGCTTAGAACATCTGGACGATTCCTGCGGCTTGCGACAGAGGCAATTTTGATGCCGCGCTCGTAAAACTCCTTCGGATACATTGTCAATTCTTCGGCAATTATGATGACATTTGGTATTGAGCAGGAAGAAGGGTCCAGGCCGAGATTCCCTTTACCGCGGGAAACAACGACACGAATATAGGCGCTATCCAGTTGATTTTTTCTGATTGTTTCCACAATTAATTGCGTCATTCCCTCCTGTGTGTATGGAATCTTCAGCATAATGGATTGTGCTGATTCAAATAGTCTTTTCAGGTGGGCATCGAGCCTAAAGACGTTTCCGCTGTAGACGCGAATACCTTCAAACACGCCATCACCATATAAAAAACCATGATCATAAACTGATACAACAGCATCCTCTTTCTTGACGAACGCGCCGCCAAGGAAAATCCATTGACTTCCCAACCTAACCACTCCTCTTTAATGGTAAACCGCTTTAAATGATTAAACCTAAATTTTAAAAAGAATTGCCTTGCCTCATCCCGCGTAAAATGGGGTGACGAACGAAGACAGTGTTTACTTATTGATGATTATTTTCGATAATCATACAACCAATTGAAGACATGGTCAAGGTTAAAATCAGATAATTCAAATTAGTCAAAATAATTGATAGCGTTTTCATTCCTGACATCATAAGGTTAAGAGGGCAAAAAAAATTTTTATATTTTATTAAAATATTCAGGAAATCAGCAATAAAAAAACCTCACACTTGAAAAAAGGTGAGGATGAATCATTTATTTCGTACAGCAATAAAATTACTGTTTCCTTATCCCAAATTGGGCATTAAGCTGTCCCTGAATCATTTTTCTGCGAACTTCCTCTTGGTTTTGTTTCTTTTGTTCACGCTGCATTTCTTTTCTAATCTCATGTGTTTGAATCCCGTCTTCAATTTTATTAGCAATCTCCATCAATAATTCAATATCAGAAAACGAAAATTTACGACTTCCTCCGGCTGACCTTTCAGGGAAAATCAGTTTCCGTTCTTCATAATATCTGATTTGTCTTTCAGATAAACCTGTTAGTTCCCTGACAATCCCAATTGTAATCACCTTCTTATCTTTAAAAGACAAATCTTTTCCCATGTTAGGCTCCCCACTCACACTTGTTTACTGTAGTATATTAAAAAAATTCAATTTAACAACTACCGTGTTAGATTTTCTAACATGGGATTTTAAGCTGGAGAATAAAAGAATAAAAAAGCCCCATTCACATTAATGCGTGAATGGGGCCAAATTCTAAATGTCTTTATTGTCGGTCTTGAGCGTAATCTTGTCTATCATCTTGAGGAAATCTTAAACCAATATAGTACCCAAAATTTTGAAAAGAATGCCTTGATGATTGAATAGGCAAAAATCACTAAGTTGTAAATAAAAAGGGAGAATGTTTTGGACAAGTTCAACGTAGGATGGTACAAAGAAGGTTTTTTCCTGAGTTCTATTACAATAACCTTTTAACATAAGAAAATAATAATTAAAAACAATGGAGGTCAAGAAATGAAGAAATTAAAAATGGTCACAACCGTTTTGCTTGTTTCGCTATCACTTATTCTATCAGCCTGCGGAACAAGTAAAACAGGTGGGGATGGTGGAAAGAAGACATTGAGGGTGGTAACAGATGCTGCCTATGCACCGTTTGAATACCAGGATAAAGGAGAAGTTGTCGGTTTTGATATTGATTTCGTCAAGGCAGTAGCTAAGGAAGCCGGTTACCCGGTCAAGGTTGAACACGTCGGATGGGATCCAGTTTTTATTGAAATTGAAGGAAAAACAGCCGATATTGGCGTTTCTTCGATTACCATCACACCCAAACGAATACAAACCTATGATTTTACCGTTCCGTACTTTTTATCTAAAAATGAAATCCTAGTACCAAAAGGCAGTCCAATTAAGAGTGCCAAAGATTTGGAAGGCAAAAAGATTGCCGTTCAAAATGGTACGACAGGTCAGGAAGCTGTTGAAAAACTATTTGGTGAAAATAACGATAAGCTTAAAAAATTCGACAATAACAATCTAGCCATCCTTGAGTTGAAGAAAGGCGGCGTGGATGCCGTTGTGGCGGATAATACAGTTATTGAGACCTATGTAAAAAATAATCCGAAAGACGATTTCGTTTTCATTGAAGACGATGGTACGTTTGAAAAGGAATTCTATGGCCTTTTGTTGCCGAAGGGAAGCAAGCTGAAGGCAGAATTAGATAAGGCTGTGAACAAACTGTTAGATAATGGCACGTATGAAAAGCTTTATGAGAAATGGTTCAAAATCAAGCCTGATATAAAAATATTAAAAGAGCAGCAATAGCGGATGAAATTGCGTAACTAGTTTTTCCAAGCAGTTACGCAATTTTTGATTAGTTTAGGAGCTAACACATTAAAAGCAAATTTCCACAAATGGCAGGGGGATCGATAGATGGATTTTCGTTGGGATCTTATTGTAGAATACGCTCCTCTATTTCTAAAGGGAACGTTATTAACCATTGGCCTTTCCATTGCGGGTATTTTGATCGGAACAGTACTCGGATTATTTATCGGTTTAGGAAAAATGATGCGAAAAAAGCTGTGGGCTCTGCCTTTTAAATGGTATATCAATTTTTTTCGCGGGACTCCCTTTATGGTGCAAATCTTATTAATTCATTTTGCGGTTGTACCAGCATTTTTAGATACAACAAATGCGATATTGGCAGCGATATTAGCTCTTTCGTTAAACTCGGCAGCCTATGTTTCAGAAATTTTCCGCGCCGGGATTCAATCGATCAATAGGGGGCAGATGGAGGCGGCGCGATCGCTCGGCATGACACATGGACAAGCCATGAAGTATGTCATTTTGCCACAGGCCTTTAAACGGATGATTCCGCCGCTTGGCAATGAGTTTATTGTTTTAATTAAAGATTCTTCACTTGCGGCGTTAATTGCCGCTCCGGAGCTAATGTATTGGGGCCGGGCGATGCAAGGTCAATATATGCGCGCTTGGGAGCCGTATCTTACAGCTACGGTCATCTATCTTGTGTTAACTCTTTCGTTAAGCTCTCTTTTATCTCTACTTGAAAGGAGGTTAGCCACCGAATGATAGAAGTGAAAAGTTTAAAAAAATCCTTTGGCACTAATGAAGTTCTCAAGGAAATCAATGTGACCGTCAAGCCCCAAGAGGTAGTTGTTGTGATTGGACCTTCCGGCTCAGGTAAATCGACGTTTCTTCGCTGTATCAATATGCTAGAAACGATTACCGATGGTCATGTCTTTATTGAAGGGACAGATTTGACAGATAAAAAAACAGACATTAATAAGTTGCGGACTGAGGTCGGGATGGTTTTTCAGCAATTTAATCTATTTCCCCATAAAAAGGTGATTGAAAATATTATGCTTGCACCGATGAAAGTAAGGAAAGTTTCTGCAGAAAAAGCGAGGGTGAAAGGATTAGGGCTTTTAAGAAAAGTAGGCTTAGTGGATAAAGCAGAGGCCTACCCAGATTCTTTATCCGGCGGGCAAAAGCAGCGGGTGGCGATTGCGAGAGCACTGGCAATGGAACCTAACATCATGCTGTTCGATGAACCAACATCAGCTCTCGACCCGGAAATGGTCGGTGAAGTGCTGGAAGTAATGAAGCAGCTGGCCAAAGATGGGATGACAATGGTAGTTGTGACGCATGAAATGGGCTTTGCCAAAGAGGTGGGCGACCGCGTTCTCTTCATGGACGGCGGCCTGATTGTCGAAGAAAATACCCCGAAGGAATTATTTGATAATCCTCAAGAGGAACGGACGAAGGCATTTTTGAGTAAGATTTTATAAAGCATATTTTGATTACTTAAGGGCTGACAGCAGTCCCTTATTTTGTTACGATGAGTGGGAATGTTTCCCACTAATTTTTTTGGAGGCGATTTCTATTAAAATACGGAATAAAGTGCCTAAATTTAATGAGCAAACACACATAGAATTACTGAACAGTGCCTGGATTCCGCTTAAAGAGCCAAAAACGCTTCCTTCAGCTATTATTCTTTCTGTTCCATTCATGTACCTCAATATGCTTATTACAATTGGAATTATCTATTTCTTTTCGGACTTTTCCTTAAATAACACTTTTTTTACAGGGGATGCAATCACGTTTACGATTCATCTAGATGTTATTATTGGCCTTATTATTGGGGTATTTCTGATGCTTATCATTCATGAGTTTTTTCATTTAATTTTCATACCCAATTTCATCCAATCAAAAGATACCTATATGGGGCTTACCTTTTTCGGCGGATATGTGCATACAGAGCAATCATTAACCAAGACAAGATTCTTGCTGATTTCAATTGCCCCTTTTGTGATTCTATCGGTTTTGGCCCCGCTCATTCTAGGTGTCTTTGGTCAATTAACAGGATCCATGGTGTTTTTCATTATCCTTAATTCAATGGGGGCCAGTGTTGATATACTAGGATTTATGCTCGTGCTAGTGCAGATTCCGAAAGAGGCAGTTATAAGAAATAACGGAACACGGACTTATTGGAAAGTGGAACGGTAAGGCAACCAAGGTCATTCGAAGGAAAAACGTCGCCAACTGTCGGGAAAGCTTCGCCAACTGTCGGATTAATCACTAATAATAAATAAACGGAAGATAGAAAAAAAGATGACACAGCGTCATCTCTTCCATCTTTCCAGTTTAGGAATACTTCTAGTAAACAAACCAGCAATAAACTTTGGCATCCCGAATTCAACAATCTTCTGTTTCACTCTTTCCTTCATTTCCTCCATTGTGATATCGGGAAGAGTGAATTCTCCGTTCAAAAAACAGTGACTGCAATACTTGATGCTTGTTGACCCGTCCTTTTCGGTTCCGCCTCCATGCTCGTCCTTTGCTAGAGGCATACCACAGCTTTGACAATTCTTATAGGCTGCCATTTTCTACACTCCAATCAATTTTCAAAATCAAATACCTCAACAATTCGGTCTGCTCTTATCCGGTTTTGGCATAGCTTAAACACTTGGTCAAAAAAAGCCTCCACTTCCGATGTTGCGGCCGGAAGCTTGATTTGCACCGTGGTTGAGCCAAACATTTGCTTAAAATATGCTTTTCGCTGATCGTTTTTTCCATCACGTTTAAATGGTTTGTACGACCAGACGATTTGCGGGACATCGTCAATTTCTTGGACTTGCCGGAGCTCTGCAACCGTCGTTTTTTTATCATGGGCGTAAATCACTAAATAATAAATGTCATTACGGTGCCAATCAATAAATACAAAGTAATAGCCGGTTTCCGTTGCTGGCCGGGTCACCTCGTAAGCTGCTAACGTTTTCTTCCCATTTGTCCATTGGTGAAACTTTGGAAGAGTTCCGCTAACTGTTTCTAATTTGTTTATCTCATAGGCAGCGGGAGTTGAATTTTCGATGAAATTGGCTAAAAAAAGTGCTTGTTCCTGTTCCAAGGTTAATTTCTCCTTTAGGTCTTTGTCTTAATTATAACCTGAAGAACACTCTATAGATACTAGCCCGAAAGTTTTAATTTGTCTCCAAAATGAAATACAACTGACATCGTTTTAAAAAAATCCTTTGGTAGAATCGTACTAATTGAGACTTATATTCTACATATGCGTCGAATAGTATAGGGAATAATTATGCCTCTTTTCCATATGAATGACAGAGAGTGTTGTAATTGGAGGGAAAGATATGACATTAGAGAAGCAATTAATACAGAAAACGTATCATGAAATGTTCATCAATGAGCATGAAGATAGTCATCCGATTCGTCTTCTTGGCGAAGCATTTCAGGAGGAAGCACAAAAGGATGTGCCTGATTTATCCCACATTCGCTTTGCCCAGGGTGAAGTTTATTTTCATTATAAAGATTTTGAAGCCGCCATTTTTAAGTGGGAAAACATCATCAATGAGCTTGAACCATGGGCGAAGAAAAATACCGCCGATGCCTATTATGAATTAGGGCTGCTGTCGACGGCTGAGGATATTTACACAACGATTGTCACAGATAATCCGACCTTAACTACAGAAGTTGCGTTACAGTTATTTTCACTTTATATTGAGCGCGGTAAGGTGGATGCAGCCGTTAAGGTGATGAAAAAGACGATTGACGCCAATCCTGATTACCCGAATGTAACCGAAATTGCCCGTACTTTTTTTGAAGAACAACAGGATTGGGATAATGCAATTGAACTGGCCGTAAATGAAGCAAAGCGGACGGAATCGCCCGCTTGGTTTGATATGATTATTGCTTATGTGGAAAAGGGTGTAACCAAAAGCTTTGCTCCCAGTTATTTTACCCAAGCTTTAGTCCTCTTGTTTGGCCTGGATAAAGGGAAGTTTGAAGAGCTTATTTCAGTGCTTTGGAAAAGCTATCAAAATGAGGAAAGCTATTTAACGTGGTTAAATGAAGTCAACCATCTCTTACTAAATCTTGATATTAATCGAGAAGAAAACTGGCCTGGGCTTTCTGGCCTGCATAAGGAAACCTACTTTAGCTTCATTGACGGCAGGTACTTTATTAAAAAAATTCAGGAATATATCCCTGACCTGTTAACGAACTGGCTGCGATTAGCGGACCAAGCTAATGTTGTCCTATCATCAGCAGCCGTTCTCTCCTGGAACGAGCTGTTTCCGGCAAGCATCAGTATGTCCATCGTAAGCGAGGCAGAAAAGCTCATTAGTATGACAGATTCTGACATTGACGAACTGGACGAGTGCCTGACACTGTTTGATTCCATCATGAACTGGGCACAGGCTCACGAGATGGGGGAAAATAATCGTTTAAAATGGCTTGTTGATCAGTTAATTGACTTTGACAACCAACATATTTTCATAACCGGGTTAAGTGGCAGTGGGAAATCTTCGTTTGTTAATGCGATTTTGGGAGAAAATTTGCAGGATAGCCCAACCTCGTCTGTCGTCATGTTTAAGGATGCTGACGAATTAGCCATCACTGAAATTACTGATTGGGAGATTACTAATCTATCTGGTTTTTCTGATTTCCAAGAACGAATGGATCGACGTCGAAATGCCCTCGAATCGATTATTGAATTTAAACGGCCGAACGCATTTTTAAAAGGAAATCGGGTTGCATTTATTGATACACCAGGAATTAAGGGCAGCCATCACGATCGGAATGAAATTCTGAAGAGTCTCCATGTTGCTGACAATGTTCTATTTGTGCTTGATGCTAATGCCCCTTTTACGGAAAAAGAGCGTAGTATTCTAACAAAAATTCAGGAATTAGCACCTGAGATTCCTATTCATTTTGTCTTAAGCAAGATGGATACGATTGCCGACGAGCAGGAAGCAATCCGGATTTTTGATGAAACTAGATCCACGATTCAAACGTATCTGCCGGAATCCCAAGTTTTTGCGTTTTCTTCGCAATATGAGGGTTCACAGTTAAATGATTTACAAGAGTTTATTCGATCCATTAACAATTCGATAAACATTGAAGATAAACGTCTGGCGAAGCTGTTGTATTTTATCAGAGTCACGATTGCCAGCCTGTTGCAAAAACGGGTTGATGTGGAGAATCAATTGATAGAATCGGTGCGCTGGAATGAAGAAATGTTGATGAAGTTAACCGGAGCTGTCAATCAATTGAAGGATACGGAGTCACAAAAAACAAAAGCGTTCACGAAGTCGTATCGCGCATTTAAAGATGCGATAGAAATCGATATTGCAGAGACCGTTCCGAATTTGCTAAAGGAGTGTTCGGCCCTCATCAAGGAAGATAGCAATTTTAGCAAAATCCACATGGAGCTAAATGATGAGATGAATAGAAGACTTCAAGATTTCTTGGAGGAGCAGGTGATGCCGAAGTATTACCGCTTGCTTCAGGATTGGATTCAGCGCTGCAAAGAGGAGTTCGAAGAAGGTCAGGAATTTTTGAATGAGATGAGCGAAAGCTTTAATCAGATGTACGGGGACGAGCGCCTCAAGCTGGAGTGTGACTTCAAAGTGCTTGATGATTGGCGCCGCGATACGGACCGGATGACGAGCCGTTTTCAGCTGGATTCAATCAATATTCTGCTTCGCCGGACACCGTCGCAATTTTTATTGAAAAGCGCCGGAAAACTGTTTGGTGCCCTGTCGCAAAACAAAGCGATGCTTTATAACAAGTACAAATCGTTTGTGGAAAATGAGGATTACTCCGAAACGGCTAAGTTGGTCTGCCAGCAGTTTTTCCGGCCATTTGAACTCTTTGAAAAATCACTAGAGCGGGATGTTACCATGTTTTTCAAGAGCCCGCTAACGATGTTGAATCGCTCTGTTGAAGAAGCAAGTGCCGGGATTCAGACGAACCAGGAAATGCTAAATAACATGAATGCTAACCCAGAAATGTTCCGCGATCCCTTAACACTATTTGAGGTGCGCCTGCGCCAATTCGAATGGATGACAGTCGCTGGAAAAGGCATGCAAACGATCTATTAATAGTTTTAAAGATCATAGTGGTCACCAATATGCTTTATTGGTGACCATTTTTTTGATTTGAAGAGCATAGCGGTCACCAATAGCTCTTATTGGTGACCGTTTTTCGAACTGGTTCGTAAGAGCGGTTTATAAAGCCCTTTTCGAAGGGAATCAAGTCGAACTGGTTCATAAGAGCGGGTTATAAAGCCCTTTTCGAGGGGAATCAAGTCGAACTGGTTCATAAGAGCGGTTCATAAAGCCCACTTCGAAGGAAATCAAGTCGAACTGGTTCATAAAAGCGGTTTATACGAAAACGCTTTCGATAGTCTGAATTAAAGATACCACAAAAAAGAAGCGTGGTATCCACGCTTCAAAAGGAATTAAGATTAGCCTTTTGATTTTTCTGTCTTAAAAAGGTTAGTATCCATCTCTCATGAAAGAAGCACCAACAATAATCAAAAGGATGAAGAGAACAACAATTAACACAAAACTGGATCCGCCTCCGTATCCGCCGCCATATCCGCCGCCATATCCATACATAAGTAACACCTCCTTTTTTATGAGGTAGTACATTTTATGCAGATGCGATTCATGTCGTAAGGGACAAGGATGGAATTATTGCAAAATAGTGTATGGAAATATTCGAGGATTAATCGCCACAGCATCATTTTTACGGTAAAAAAGGATTTCGCCCACAAGCTATAGAATATTAATTTTATAAAAATTAAGGTTGTGAAGCTGGTGGCGTTAGGAAGCTATATCAATTTGTTTCTTGGCATTTTAGTATTCTACGGCTGTAGGATTTTTTTTGACTCTAAGTATAAATATGAGGGTATAAAAAGACTGCTAATTGAAGCTTTTATTATGGCTAGTTTGGTACTGTTTGTGAAGTGGTTAATTAAACTGCTTTTTTAATAAATAATCTGCTCAATAACGTTGGTTTAACATAGCTAAAGACGGTAAATGCCTTTATCAATAATCGACTCATTTAAGTTTAAGAAGCATTAGTGATAAGATGAATTTATCAAAAAACGGGAGGGATTTTTTTGAAAAGTGCTAGTCCATATGTATTCATAGATAACTGCAACGAGGTCATGGAATATTACCACAGTCTTTTTGGCGGAGAAATAACTAATATTCAAAAAAGTAATGATGGCAAGTGTTTACATGCCGAACTTCACCTTGGTAACAGCATCATTCATTTTTCAGATACCTTTGGCAAGATCCAAGAAGGAGATAGTGTACGAATCAGCCTAGAATGTGAAAGCGAAGAAGAAATTAGAAAAGTGTATGACGCTCTTAGCAAAGATGGAAAGATTACTGCTGAGCTGCAGGATACATTCTGGGGAGCGATTCATGCAAACCTAGTCGATAAGTTTGGCATTGGCTGGCTGCTCAACTTTCAGAAATAAGACGAATTTTAAAAAAATCCAGAAGGGGATGATTTAGTGTATGAACAACCTGACAAAAATGAAAATATTAAAACCGACAAACGAGGTTTTTGAAGCCTTCGTCGATCCTACTAAAATCGGGAATTTCTGGTTCTCATCGAGTTCGGAAAGATGGGAACAAGGAAAGACGATTACAGTGCGATATGTTGAATACAATGCGCAACTGGATATAGAAATAAAGGAAATTGAGGTAAACAAGAAAATCGTTTTCCAGTGGGGAGCAAATGGCGAAGGACATATTGTTACGATTACGTTGAATGAGATGGATCATTCAACTACCATTATCGAAGTTAACGAAGCTGGATTTAATGAAAATGATGAAGCACTAATAAGTCAATTGCTAGATAATAAAGAAGGCTGGGTTTTCATGCTGACCTGTTTAAAGGGTTATTTAGAATCTAGTGTGAACCAATTAAGAGGCGGATTAGTGAAGGATTGACAAGTAAAAAGAGCCGAATGGCTCTTTTTTGTTGCAATTTTACATAGATATTCTATGTATATATGTGGTACAATATTCCAAAGTGCAAAGAGCTTCCGTAAAAAGTATTTAATGGTCATTAAAGGAAAAAGGGGTTATTAATATGGAAAGAGATGTTGATGTTAAACGGGAAAAAAGAAAATTCTATAAAAAGTTTTTTTTACTATTTGGATTAATATGTTTATTATTCATTGGAACTATAAGTTACGGAGTGTATTGGGCATTCTATGATATGGAAAGATTGCCAAAAGGTGAATTTCTAACAGAGGAAACATCTTCTGATGGACAGTACACATTAAAAGCATACCTTACAAACGGAGGAGCAACAGTTTCCTACGCTATTCGTGGTGAATTAGTATTTAATGAACAAAGCAACAAAACGAAAAATATCTATTGGAATTATCGTGAACAATACGCAACCATCAACTGGATTGACAATGATACAGTCGTGATCAACGGACATAAACTTAATGTACCAAATGAAAAGTTTGACTGGAGAAATCAATAAATAAAAAAGATTTTATAAGTGAGAAACATCTTTAATTGAACGGATGATTTTAGGCTAAAATACCTTTTAAAATAGGAGAACTACTAATCTAGATTACGAATGAATAAGAAAATCTGTGAGGTTTTGGTGCTTTATGTCGAAGTTCAAATACCTCGAAAGGTATCTATACTTCATAATTGTTTGCTGCTTAGGCAGTTTTTTTGTTTTAACGAAAGAAGGTAAATAAAAAATATCTGTAATCCAAAAATATACCCCAGAACGTATATTCGTGTTAAAATTATGCTAATGTTGCAAAAAGTGGAGGGCTTTGATGAAGCTAAAAAATATAAACAAATGGAACATTATAATGTAGCTGGTTTAAGTATCGCATTAATTGATAAAGGTCAAATCAATATGACAGCCGGCTTTGGTGTCCTTTTAGGTAGATGGAGTGGATTAGGAAGAGCCATTTAATTCAATATATTTAGGGGGAAAAAGAATGAATCAAACTAAGTATAGAGAAGTTTGGGACTTAGAAAAATTATTTCCAGGCGGAAGCCAATCAATTCAATTTTGTGACCATATCGAACAGGTAGAGATAAAAGTTGATAAATTGGACGATAGATTAGAATTTTTTCATACGCCACTAGAATTAAATGATTCCTTACATCTAGCCGATATTATTGATCAAATAATTGGTATTCAGCTGAACCTGTCACAAGCCAATTCTTTTATTACTTGTCTTCTTGCACAAAATCCAAAGGATCAGCATGCTGCCATTCTCCGAGGAAAGACAATTTCTATTAGTGCCCGCTTTGAGTCTGCCTTACAAAAAACAAAAAAGGTTCTTGTAAACACAAACGAATTTTTATGGAAAAACCTACTTGATATTAATAGGTTAAATGGCTATAAATTTATTCTAAATGAATGGCGAGAGAAAACGGAAAATCTGCTAACCGAAACAGAAGAAAGTTTAGTGTCCAATCTAATGGTTGATGGCTATCATGCTTGGGGACAGTTTTATAATTCGCTTATTAGTAGTATTAAAGTTAATGTTTCAATCAACGGAGAAAATAACGAATTATCAGTTGGCCAAGCTATTAATTTACGTTCCCATCCTGATGAATTAGTTCGAATGGAATCCCATAAGGCTTTAGAAGAAATATGGATCGAGAAAGAAGACATGTTCGCAAAAATCCTCAATCATATTGCAGGTTTCCAATTACAAGTATACAAAAAGCGAGGTATAAAAAATGTCCTAGAAAAACCTCTTAAGGACATCCGCATTAGAGAGGAAACACTGGATGCCATGTGGGCAGCAGTTAATCAATACAAACAACCATTTGCAGATTACCTAAACCAGAAAGCAAAAATGTTTGGTGATAAAAAGATGCAAGCGTATAATTTTTGGGCACCTATTATACAAAGTAAACAAAAAATTAATTATGAAGAAGCTGTCGATTTTATTTTAGAACATTTTAGTCAGTTTGGAACGGAATTAGAAAGTTTTTCGCGCAATGCCTTTGAAAAGGGTTGGATCGAAGCGGAAAATCGTCCGAATAAATCGGCGGTTGCGTTTTGTGCAGGGTTTCCACTATCGGGAGAATCTAGAGTTTTTATGACATATGACGGGAGAATCACAAATGTATTAACTCTAGCACATGAGTTAGGTCATGCCTTTCATAACCACGCAATGAATCCTGTCAATGGTATGTATAAAAAATATCCGATGATTATGGCTGAAACAGCCTCAACATTTTCTGAGCTAATTATTTTGGATGCAGCTATGGAAAAAGCGGACGGCACTAACGAGCGATTATTTTTATTGGATGAAAAATTAAAACGCGGTGTGATGAACTTCATGAATATTCCTTCTAGGTTCTTGTTTGAGACGAGATTTTACGAGGAACGAGAACATGGAATCGTTTCTTCATCACGTATAAATGAATTAATGCAAACGGCAATGGACGAAGCGTATCAAGGCTCGCTTGATGGTGCTTCTATTCATTCGTGGGTTTGGACACCACATTTTTATATCACCAATACTCCATTTTATAATTTTCCTTATACTTTCGGGTACTTATTATCTCTTAATCTTTATGCACGGGCAAAGGAAATAGGAAAAGAATTTGAAAAAAGTTATTTAGACTTGCTGCGTGATTCAGGTAGGATGTCCATAGAAGAATTGGTAATGAAGCATTTAGGGGAAGACATTACTACACAAGCTTTTTGGGAAAAAGGAATGCAATTATCTATTAAAGATGCTGAAGAGTTTATTAACTTAACATCAGGTGCTAGAGGTTAATAATGTTTTTTGGCGCTATTATAGTGTGGTAACTCAAATAATCAGAGGGATTTAGGATTTTTAATCGAATAATAACTAGTAAAATAATGTTTGAAGGTGAATTCTATGAAGTCAGATGTATATTTAACTCCACCAACAATGGAATTAGAAACTGATTATCAGTCCTTTTACCGGGAATGGAAGGAAAGTGGAGAGGATATGATCCCGTGGGTCATTAGTAAAGATCCCTCAAATTTCCAAGATATGATTCAATTTTTACTTGATTCCGAGAATGGAATAAATCTCCCTGAAAATTGGGTACCTGACTCCACATTCTGGTTAGTTAATGAAGATAAAAAAGTTATCGGTGCTGTTAATATCCGACATCGACTGACTGATAAGCTATTTAACAGTGGCGGGCATATTGGTTATGGCATCCGTCCCTCTGAGCGGCGAAAAGGATATGCTTCGAAACTTTTATCCTTATCTTTAGAAAAAGCCAAAGAACTAGGGATCCAAAAAGTTCTTGTTGTTTGTGACAAGGGTAATATTGGTTCGGAAAAAACAATATTGAATAATGGCGGTGTACCCGATACAGACTTTATTGAGGAAGATGGAAATATTATTAAAAGGTTTTGGATTGAAATATAGATATTCGTTTTTCTAAAGGGAGTAGAGTTAATTGTTTGAAACAGAGAGATGTATTATTAATACCTTTCAAAAATCGGATTATTTTGATACGAAGAAATTATTTGTAAATCAGGAAGTAAGAAGATTTCTGGGTGGCATACGTCAGGAAGATTCAATTGGAGTAGTCATGGAAGAAATGCTTCATTCAAGTGATGACTCTTTTTATTGGGTTGTTAGAGAAAAACTTTCAGAGAATTTTATTGGGTTGGTTTCTCTTGATCCCCACCACGAAGGCGTGCGCCTCGAAATCTCGTATCAGTTTTTACCTGATTGGTGGGGTTCTGGTTATGCAACAGAAGTAATTCAAGTGATACTAGATTTTGGACTAAATGAATTGAAGCTTGAAAAAATAGTAGCCGAAACTCAAACTGCTAATAAGTCCTCATGCAGGCTTCTAGAGAGAGTAGGCATGGAATTAGAAAGAACAATTAGCAGATTTGGCGCTGAGCAAGCGATTTATTCAATCCAATCCTAGTTAAAACCAAATTAAAAGTGCTAAAAGTCGGTCTAATCATTTTTTAATTGAGTTCGTTTACTTTTTCTAAAGGAAATTCTTTAACGATATTTACACCATCTAATATAATCAAAGTTGAATCAAAAGCCAATTTATTAATTCCTTTTGGGTCAGTGCCATTTTTTATTTTATATTCAACGTGAAATGAACCTTCAGTTCCAGGGTCAATCATTCCAGTACTTCCAGCACCCATTGGAAACATCTTAATAAATTTGCTTCCATCGACCAACTCCATTTTTGATGCTAACTTTTTGTTTGGTTGTATCACTACTTCAATTCCGTAATAATGTTGGCCAGGGTAATCAAATTCAGTTTTGAATTGGGTGGTACCGGTATTTTTTATTTTTATATCGTACCGTAGAATCCTTTCTGCTTTAATGATCGTAGTTTCAATATTTGTAATAACCAACTGATTTGCCCTATGAAATCCAGTGAGAGTAACCAATGATAAAGCCAAGAAAACAAATACTATTTTTTTAATGGTAACGCATCCCTTTCTATGCGAAATATTTCCCTTTTTATTATGATTGAATATTTTCGTGATTATTCAACAAAAGGGTGGGTTGCAAAGAAAATTAACTTATCGAAAAAAGGCATTTTTCAGTCGGGGGAGTTAAGTTTTAAGTACATTGAGTTTGGGGTAGGAAATACCTGGATATTAGGAAAGAAACTGAGTTGGAAGATTCTAACTTTTGGGTGGATCATTTAAAAAAATAAAAATTGGTGGTAAGAAAATGACTCAAAATGGTATTGTTTTAGTTGTTAGTGTATCAATAATCAAAGGCGATGAAGTTTTGATTATTAAAGAAAATAAACCATTTGCAATTAATAAGTGGAATTTTCCATCCGGACATATTGAGTATAAAGAAGACATCCTTGATGCAGCCTGCAGGGAAGTAAAAGAAGAAACAGGGTTCGATGTGAAACTTACTGGTACAACTGGTGTATATAACTTCATCAGTAGTTCAAATGATCAAGTGATTTTATTTCATTTTACCGGTGAGATTATTGGCGGATCATTAGAGATTGAAGAGGACGTTATAATAGATAGTAAGTGGATAAAGGTATCTGAACTCATGAATTTTGATAATAAACAACTTCGTGACCCAAATGTAATTAGGCAGATAATAGATAGAATAGTAAATCAAAAGGTTCATCCAATTAACATTTTTAATGATCGGTTAATACCAGGCAAAAAAGATTGAATAATAAACGGAATTCTAAGTAAACAAACGGACGCGGCTTTTAAATTATGAAGGTCGCTTTTTTGTTGGAAAAAATTATAAAAGGTTATTTTCCCAAGATTACCGAATATATAAGCAAGACAAAGTAAGAATGGAGGCTATGAAAGATGACACCAAAGCATATAGTTTCAGCGGCAACTATTGTGCTGAACAGCCAAAATGAGATTTTATTAATAAAAGGCCCACGAAGAGGGTGGGAAATGCCTGGCGGTCAGGTGGAAGAAGGTGAATCTTTGAAGGATGCAGCCATAAGGGAAACAAAAGAAGAATCAGGTATCGATATTGAGGTTACAAAATTTTGTGGAGTGTTTCAAAATGTAAGTGACTGTATATGTAACACATTATTTTTGGGAACTCCTGTCGGAGGAGAGCCAACAACAAGCTTTGAAAGTCTTGAGGTTGGATTCTTCCCAATTACTGAAGCTTTAGAAATGGTCACTTGGAAAAATTTCAGGCAAAGAATTGAGTATTGTTTAACAGAAAAACTTCATCCTTTTTATATAGAATTTTAAATAGTCTGATAGTAATGGAAGAAAAAGGAGGCCGGTAGATGATGACCAATTTGTATTTCGTTCGACACGCACATTCCACATATACCCCTGATGAAATGGGAAGACCTTTATCAGATCAAGGGTTGGCAGATGCAGAAATAATTACACAAATACTCAAAAATGAAAATATTAATAGAGTCATTTCAAGTCCATACAAACGAGCTATTCAAACTGTCCAAGGCGTCGCTGAATTCATTGGTAAAGATATTGAGATTGTGCATGATTTTAAAGAAAGGAAATTGTCCGATAAACCTCTCGAGGACTTTAAATCGGCGGTTGCCAAAGTATGGGAGGATGACAGCTTTTCATGGGAAGGGGGAGAATCTAACATTCAAGCTCAAGCAAGGGGAGTCAAAGCTACAATGAATGTTTTAGAAAAGTATGCAGGTGAAAATATTGTCATAGGAACACATGGTAATTTGATGGTTTTAATTATGAATCATTTTGATAAGCAATTTGGTTATCGTTTCTGGCAAGAGCTTGCTATGCCTGATATATATAAACTAACTTTTCATAATACAAAGCTGGTGGAAGTTAATAGAGAATGGAAGAACCTTAGCTGTTTATAAGCTAGCATCCTAAGCATTAATGGTGTTATTTTTCAACAAGTGCAATCGCTTCTTGCGCTAATACAAAAAGTGACAGATTTCTTGGGGGATTTATATATGTTCGTAAATATGAAATTGAGATTTTGCGTTATATTATTGTTTGTTTTTTTACTAGGTGGGTGCATTTCAGTTTCTAAAGTTTCCCCAAATACGCCTGAAGACGCTTTGTACGACTTAAAAGAAGAAAACAGGAATGTACATATCTATGGATCGTCTCAAGTGAACAATAGTTTAGTCTTAATGGTGTTTACAGGGTATATGAATAACGAAGATATTTGGGTTGCAGATATCCAAAATCAAAAAGGACATTGGAAAGTCGAGAAAATAATTAAAATGGATCAATCATTATATGAACTTAATGAAACCCATTCGATTTATAAAGACGATGAGCTACGTTACGAACTAGGATACCATAAAGGGGATTCAAACGATAAAGAAAAAGAAGCGAATCAAAAAGTTATTCCGTTAGAAGATGAAAGTGATTGGAAAGTTTGGATTAAATATTAAAAAATTATTATATCTCGCATGATTTTGGGGCGGGGAAATTCATAGCAAAGAAAAGGATCTGGTTAGCCATTTTGTTGGTCATTCCAAATTTTATATTAGTCGGATGGCTTGGATTTTTTGTTTTAAATCAGTAAGTTCGAAATGGCACCTTTAACAATTAAAAATACGTTGCCCGAATCTCCAGTAAATGGTAGCCTATTGGTAATCTGCTTTTGAAGGAGGGAAAACAAGTGATTAAAGTAACGGGGTCACAAACAGAAGCAAAGGTATTTTCAAATTATCCACAGGAAACAGCGATTGAACAGATTCAAGAGCTATGTAATCAGCCTTTTTTAAAGGATACAAAAATTAGTATTATGCCAGATTATCATGCGGGGAAAGGCTGTGTGATTGGCACCACCATTCAGTTAAAGGATAAAGTTGTCCCTAACCTGGTTGGCGTCGATGTCGGCTGTGGCGTGTTAACCGTAAAGCTAGAGGACAAAAAGGTGGATTTTAATAAGCTGGATCAGGTCATCCGTATCTATGTCCCAAGCGGGCAGGAGCTGCATTCAGATGAGACGGTCAGGTTTATTAACACGGGTTTTCCTGCCATTCAGGAATTTAAAGCGGAGCATATTTTAAGTGAAAATAGAAGTCTATATAGCTTAGGAACGCTTGGCGGCGGCAACCATTTTATCGAGGTCTCAGTCGATTCCGATGGCTACCACTTTTTGACGATTCATACCGGCAGCCGTTATGTTGGATCAAAGATTGCCACCTACTATCAAAAAGTAGCCATTTCAAGGCATCGTCAACATGACTTAGGCGGGATGATTGAAAAATTAAAGGCGGAAGGCCGTCAAAAGGAAATCCAGGCAGCCATCCAAGGCTACAAGGATATGAATCCTGTTATTCCTAATGATTTAGCCTATTTGGAAGACGAGGATTTTGAAAATTACATTCATGATATGAAATTAGCCCAAAGCTTTGCGAAAGCGAATCGCGAAGAAATAGCCAGGGCGATTACCGATAATATGGGGTTTGAAGAAGTTGATCGATTTGACACGGTACACAATTACATTGATACAGACAACCTAATTTTACGAAAAGGTGCGGTTTCCGCGCAAAAAGGAGAGCGTCTGATTATCCCAATGAACATGCGAGACGGATCCATTTTAGCAGTCGGCAAAGGCAACGAGGAGTGGAATTATTCGGCACCGCATGGGGCTGGTCGTGTCTTGAGCCGGACAAAAGCGATGAAAACCTTAAACATGGACGATTTTCACAATACAATGAAAGGCATTTGGACCACATCTGTTTCAGATGAAACCCTCGATGAAGCTCCAATGGCATACAAACCGATGAATGAGATTTTAGAAAAAGTTGAAGAGACAGTTGAGATAGCTGGCTTTATTAAACCGGTTTACAACTTTAAAGCGAGTGAAAAATTCGACCCAATCAGATATAAAAAATCATAGGTGACTATGCTAATTATTTGCTGATTCCATTAATATATCCTGTGGAGAGGGTACCCAAAATGAACAAAACTAGAATTAGCAGCAATATTATTTTCTATTTTTTATCTATCGTTTTTTTCTACCTTTTCTTTAAAATTCTCAGTTATATAGTTGAGTTTTTTTATACACCAGTTAATCAATTATCTGAAGTATTAGCTATTTTTATATTAGTAGTGATCGTTATTCCCCTTTCAGTCTACTCATCTGAGAAGGTTATGAAAATAATAAAAAACAATTAACAACTACGAAAAGACGAAATACAGCATTTTTCAAAGATTAATCATAGTATTTCTTAAAGGGGACTATAAATTTATAACGGGTTCCGTTACCTATCGCAAACAT
This sequence comes from Neobacillus novalis NBRC 102450, assembly GCF_001591805.1. Lineage (GTDB taxonomy): Bacteria > Bacillota > Bacilli > Bacillales > Cytobacillaceae > Neobacillus > Neobacillus novalis. The sequence continues at coordinate 234,641 of NZ_BCVP01000009.1, forward strand.
TAAAAATGTGACTTAAAATGAGTGCCAAATTGTATGCTAATTTGTCACTCGTTTTTTATTGATGTAAAGCGATTGTACGGAAATTACCCTGGAATTTTGTATAGGTAAATGTACCTCAATTTGTAAGGGTACAATGGCTGTTGTACCCCTGCAATTTAACTCACATTTTGATATACAAATCGTCTTACAAAAAATGATAAGATTGGATGTTAAGTTTAAATATAGTTGGAAATTTATGTTAAGATAAAATAAAGTTTGTGAAAAAATGTACTCACGCTAACGGTTAGTTCAATAGAAATCACAAAAAATATTGGGAATAGATTGATTATTATGTATAATAATGGGGAATGGGGGTGTTTTTATTAAAAAAAAATAATTTTTGTAATAGGAATAAATGTAATTCTGATACCGATATTTTGGATATGTAATTTAATGAATCCAGAACCTGGTCAAACATCAGGGAATGGGAACCCAGCAATTTTATTATTAGGTGTTATTGTAATTATGTTTTGCTGTTTAGTGTATTTATGGACTAAAATTTTAAATGATAATGCTATCAAGCCTGTTGTATTATCTGTTGGTATTATAGTTACCTTTATTCACTTGGTGATTTCAATTTTTTATCAAAGGAGTGCCTTTCTAAAATATAAAATTGTTTTGGCAGAAACGTACAAAGAAGATTTTGGATTTATAGACTGGCAGTATATCGAGAGCATCACTTCTTTTATGTCTATACACGTTAACCAGCAATATTTTAATTTAAACACATACTTTATGTTTTTATCTGCCCCCGTTCTTCTCTCTCTTCTCATAGTCTATTTTCGTAAAAAGTCAAGAAATGGTTTGTAGGTAAGGTCTTATTCTACTAATGGGGGTATTGATTCAAGAAGAATTAAGGCACCTTTATGTTAAATTCCTTATTGAGCTAAAGATGCAGGATAATTGAATAAAGAAGATTGAAAGGAAAGTAATTCACAAAAAAAGGGAGGTATAAAAGGTGGACTTATTACTCTGGATAACTATTGGTTTCATAATAATCGGATTTGTTGTTCTCACTTCTATGAAAAAAGGTATGGAAAGTAAGCTCGCTTTTATAACAGCAAATATGGAAGTTGAGGAAAGTTCAACAAAAGCTAAATCCATAATTTGGTGGATAGTGAGTACCACAGCTTGGGGAATAGTGAGTATGATTCTTATTGTTTGGTGGTTTCATAATCACTTTGGATAACTGTTGGTTTCAAATGTACTTAAACAAACGGGGGCTTTAGTTCGATATGCATTCGAAATTAATACAGTGTGTAGCCCAAGTTCATAAGAACTGGGCTATTTTTTATAAACAAAAAGCACCACAAAATACTATGCAAATTGATATACATTTTACTATACATATTTACCTGTAAATTTACGTTATGCGATAGGAAACGGAACCCGTTAATAAATTTAGTCTCTCTTTTTTTAACGAAAAAAGGATTTTTCGGAGAGAACATGGAAAATAACTATATAGGAATGAACGGGGTGGGGGATAAGGTGAAACATAAAATTTTATTAGTGGAAGACGATGTGTCGATCAGTGATATGGTCAAAGGCCAATTTGCCAAAGAAGGCTTCGAGGTAGTGCCAGCGTTTGACGGGGAAGAGGCGCTTGAGGTGTTTGCAAACGACTCATTTGATTTGATTCTCCTTGATTTAATGCTGCCGAAGCTTGATGGAATGGAATTTTTGAAAATAATCCGTGAGAAGAGCATGATACCTGTACTGATCATGTCGGCTAAAGACGGGGACTTAGATAAAGCATTAGGTTTGGGTTTTGGTGCGGATGATTATATCGCCAAGCCGTTTTCGATGATTGAGCTAACGGCTAGGGTGAAAGCCGCAATCAGAAGGGCAACTCATTATTCCCGTACAGAACAAAAGCAAGAAAAAAAGCTGCTGGAGGTCGGGGAGTTGGAACTTGATCTCGAAAATTTCTCCTTACAAAAAAACGGTAAAGAAATCAAGCTGACCGCAAAGGAGTTTCATATTCTCAAATTATTTATCTCACATCCCAGCCGTGTCTATACGAAGGCACAAATTTATAGATTAGTATGGGAAGACGAGTATTACGGTGATGAAAATGTAATAAATGTTCATATGAGAAGGCTAAGGGAGAAAATTGAGGATGACCCGTCCAAACCGCAGTATATCAAAACATTATGGGGCATCGGCTATAAGCTTGGGGAGTTTTCATAATGATCATTTTTTTATCTATAGTCATCATCGTCTTAGCAGCTCTTAATTTTTTCCAATATAAAACGAGAACCAATGATAAAGAAAATTTCACATACATACATAAAAAACTTAAGCGGATTATTGATAGCAAGACGGATGAAAAGCTGCTTTTGCATACGGATAATCAGGATCTAAAACAGATATTAATCGAAATCAACCGCCTTTTAGAACATAATCAAAAAATGGTAGCCAACTACAATAAAACGGAGATGTCGATGCGGAAAATGCTTTCCAATATCTCGCATGATTTAAAAACGCCGTTGACAGTGGTGCTCGGGTATATGGAGATTATGTTGAATGACCCGAATAGAAATCAAGAAGAAACCGAGGAGCTCCTGCATACAGTTCACGCAAAAGCGGTCGAAGTTTTAGATTTAATTAACAAGTTCTTTGATTTAGCTAAACTGGAATCTGGGGATAAAAATCTGCCGCTCACAAGGGTGAACGTAAATGAAGTGTGCCAGAAGAATATTTTAAACTTTTATGAAGTTTTGACGACAAAGGGCTTTGATGTTGCGATTGAGCTGCCGGAAAACATTCTTTATGCTCTTGGGAATGAGGAAGAACTCAACAGGGTCTTAAATAATTTGCTTTCAAATGCGATTCAATATGGCGGTGATGGGAAAGTACTTGGTTTTACGCTTAAAAGTGATGAACAATATGTTTACATTGACGTGTGGGATAAAGGCAAGGGAATTAGCGAGCTTCACAAGGATTTAGTGTTTGAACGAATGTACACATTAGAGGATTCACGAAACAAATCCTATCAAGGAAGCGGTCTCGGCCTTACCATTACCAAACGACTTGTGGAAAAAATGGACGGACAAATTTTTCTAACCAGCAAGCCCTATGAAAAAACCACTTTTACCGTTCAATTAAAGCGAATTACATATTAAAACAGCTAAGGGTGCCTCGCTTCAGAGACATCCTTTCTTTCTTAAGATTTTTGTAAGATTTGAGTAATAAAAAAGAAAACTCTAATGACTAGAATAAAAAGTAGTTAAGAACGAAGAGGAGCTGAAAATTGATGAGCTACATTATCAAAACAAATCAACTGACGAAAACCTATAAGGGTAAGGAAGTTGTTTCGAATGTCAATATGAAGGTCAAAAAGGGTGAAATATACGGGTTTCTTGGGCCAAACGGTGCCGGTAAAACAACAATCATGAAGATGCTGACAAATCTTGTGAAGCCTACGAGCGGTGAAATTGAGATCTTTGGTGAAAAACTGACGAATACCTCCTATGAAGTGTTAAAGCGGATGGGGAGCATCATCGAATATCCTGTTTTCTATGACCGGCTAACGGCACGCGAAAATCTGGAGCTGCACTGTGAGTATATGGGCTATTATGACAAAAAGGCGATTGATGCAGCCCTAGATTTAGTCAAATTAAAAAATATCGAGGATAAGTCAGTAAAAGATTTTTCACTCGGAATGAAGCAGCGTCTTGGGATTGCCCGCTCCATCATTACTAAGCCAGAACTATTAATTCTTGATGAACCAATTAATGGCCTTGATCCAGTAGGGATTAAAGAACTGCGCGAATTATTCCATATGCTCTGCCGTGAATATGGAATAACCATGCTGATTTCGTCCCATATCCTTGGTGAAATGGAACAAATCGCCGATACAATAGGGGTAATCAGTGACGGAAAATTAATTAAAGAGGTTTCGATGGATGAAATTCATGAACAAAATAAGGAGTATATTGAACTTGCTGTTGACGATGTGAAGAAGGCCTTTTATGTGCTTGATGAAATTCTCCATCTCACGAATTTTAAAGTGGTCGACGCATCGCGCTTCAGAATCTATGATACAGGAGCATCACAATCAGAAATATCTAAGACTCTCATTCTAAATGGGGTCATGATTGAGGAAATCAATAAAAAGAATCATTCACTAGAAGATTATTTCTTAACATTAATCAATGGGGGCGGAATCAGTGCGTAAATTAATCAGTCTGGAAATAAAGAAATTTAAACTATTTTCCTATTTAAAAGGTGTTGGCATTGCAAACTTAGTTATCATGGGTTTACTCTGCTTGATTTATTTTGCGGAAAAAAGTGAAGGTACAATCGCCTATGGAAGCTATGAAATGGCATTTGCGGCGTTTGGAAGTATCATCCGGCCGACATTTATCATCTTTGCAGCAGTGCTGATTTCCAGACTGATCATTGATGAGTATAAAAGCAATTCGATTACGCTGATGTTCATGTATCCAATTAATCGCAAAAAGATTATAGTTTCGAAGTTAATAATTGTTGCAAGCTTTACCTTTTTAACCATCTTTCTTTCCAATCTTTTGATTGGCAGTGTGTTTTATTTAGTGGATTCCTATTTACACTTTGTTCCGAAGGAGTTAACGGCCGAGGTTTTAAAGGACGGCTTGCTTAGCATGACCCTTGAAGCAATTGCATCAGCTGGCATGGCATTAATTCCATTGTATTTTGGAATGCGGAAGAAGTCGGTTCCTACCACTATTGTTTCCGCCATCATTTTGGTATCACTTACATCATCTTCTACAGGTGGCGTTAATCTTTTTGCCTTTATTGCAATCCCAATCTCCCTTGCCGTTATCGGCTGCTTAATCGCCTATTTCTCCTTTAGGAATATTGAAAAAGTGGATGTAAACTAATTTGAAAAAAGGGCTGTCCGTTGGAACAGCCCTTTCTAATTTTAGTAGCCTTTTACATAATTCACCAGATTTATGGACGGAGTTGCCCCTTCAAGATAGTTTTTTAAATTTGGAATCAAGATATTTTCAACTACACGCTGATTATAATGTTCAGTTGAACCCGAAGTGTGCGGGGTAATAATGACGTTTTCCATTTCCCATAACGGACTTTCTTTACTTAATGGTTCTGTTTCAAATACATCCAGCCCCGCTCCGGAAATGGTTCCTTCCTTTAATGCCTGGACGAGATCATCTTCTACTACAATCTCACCACGACCGATATTAATGAAAAAGGCAGTAGACTTCATTTGTGAAAATTGTTCTGCACCAAATAATCGATGGGTTGCTTTCGTATGTGGTAACGTAACAACCACATAATCACACTTTGGCAGCAGAAGATGCAATTGGTCTGGCGTGTACATTTCATCGACATATTCAACCGGTTTGCCCGAGTTTCTTACACCCAAAACAGTCATCCCAAATGCTTTGGCAAGTTTGGCTGTTTCTTTTCCAATTGCGCCAACGCCGATAATCCCGACCGTTTTTTCATGCATTTCTAGTTCCATATGGGCATGATGCCATGTTTTCGAATGTTGATTTCTAACATATGTATGAATTTTTCTCGTTAAGCCAAGCATTAATGCGAAAATGGTTTCGGAAATGGGATAAGCATGAACACCGTTGGCACTTGTTAGGGTGATATTTCTCGCTTCCAACTTCTCAAGCGGTAATTTATCGACACCAGCACTCCATGTTTGCAGCCATTTAAGCTTTGCCTGCGGATCGAGGCAATATTCTTCCAGCCCCTTTTTCCAGCCAGCAATAATTTCAGCATCCTTTGCATGCTCCTGCCAGATTTCTTGATCTTTGCCAACAATCAATTCCCAATCAGGAATGACTTTCTTTAATTGCTCGATATGACTTTGATCTAATTTTTGGGTGATGACTATTTTCCTTTTTTTCATACGATTCCTCCGTTCAAACGATATTTACACACATTAATGATAACAAAAATTAAAACTTTTTTGGTAAAACCTTCTGATTTACCTTTTTCCGGCTTCTGTGTTATTATTTAGTGATAAAAAGTAAATTAATTTGAAACGGATCTTCACGACGAAGATTCTTTTTTATTGGACTAAAATAGGAGGGGATTTATTGAAAGAGCGTTTGTGGACGAAGTCGTTTATCATGCTCATGGTGGGAAACCTTTTTGTGTTTATGTCATTTCAAATGCTAATTCCAACACTGCCGCCATATATAAAATCGATTGGGGCATCAGGTTTAGAAATTGGCTTAGTGACCGCATTGTTTTCCATAGGAGCTGTACTCAGCCGGCCATTTATCGGTTTTATGCTTGAATACAAGCCGAGGAAGTCGCTTGTCATAACGGGAGCAATCATGCTCTTACTCATTACGATTCTATATCCGATTTCTCAGGTTGTTGTGATTTTTCTATTATTCCGCTTCGTACATGGCCTTGTCTGGGGCTGGTCAACCACGGTTAATGGCACAGCAGCCGTTGACGTCATACCTAATTCGCGTCTTGGCGAAGGGATGGGGTACTTTGGTCTTTCGATTACCATCGGCATGATTATTGCCCCAAGTCTAGGAATCTTTTTATATAAAATTACTTCTTTCACCAATCTTATATACATTTCCGCATTTTTAGGGGTCATCGCAGTCATTTTGCTTACAGCCGTACGCTATCAAACTCCAGAAGCTGTAAAAAATACACGAAAAGAAAATCTTAAATTTTCCTATATGGGCTCATTGGTTGAAAAATCAAGCTGGTTCCCGGCTTTTGTTACAATTATCATCAATCTTGGGTATGGAGCGATTGTTACGTTTATCGTTATTTTTGGTCAGGAACGAGGAATTGAGCAAATCTTTTTATTCTATATTTTTAATGCAATCATGGCCACTTTAGCGAGACCAATCGCCGGGAAATGGTTTGATGAGAAAGGGCCATTCGGTCTCGTATTATTCTGTACAGCTATGACATTTGTAGGAATGTGGGTACTCTCCTTTGCACATTCGAGTCTGTTTATTGCCATTGCCGGTGTCTTATTCGGGGCTGGCTTCGGCTGCTTGATCCCAACACTGCAATCATGGGCATTATTAATGACACCGACAAATCGGCGCGGTGTGGCCAATGGGATGATCTTCTCGTCTATTGATTTAGGCATTGGGCTTAGCGGTATTATTTTTGGTGGACTGGCGCAATTTGTTGATATAGCTACTATCTTCAGGATTGCGAGTCTTTTTCTCATTGTCGCGATTGTCTTAGTTGTCATAATGGAAAGAAAGAAACGTGTAGCTGCACAGGAAAGCGTGATAACGAAAAAGAAGGTCAGGACCTCATTTTAGATTTGGGGGCTTGGCCTTTTCTTTTTCTCCACTGTACAATATCTGGTCATTTTTGCTTTATAACTGTCCAAACCACATACATATAAAAAGAAGCACCTGCTCAAATCGCCTTGTCCATTTGAAACGTTATAACTGGTATAAAACTTGCAAAATAATAAAATAGAATTCTATTGAGGAGGTTTCCTATATGCAAATTAAAGCATGCCGTGCAATTGTTACGGGAGGAGCATCGGGACTAGGCGAGGCAACAGTCCGTAACATTGTTGGAAGTGGCGGGAAAACAGTTATTTTTGATCAATCGGAAGAAAAGGGAGCAAAGCTTCAAACTGAATTAGGAGAATCAGTATTATTTTTAAAAGCAGATGTAACAAAGGAAGAGGATATTCAAGAAACAATCAATAAAGCCACAGAATTTATGGGGGGAGTAAATACGGTTGTGAACTGTGCTGGGATTGGAATAGCGGAGAAGGTACTCGGGCGAAATGGGGCACATAATCTAGAGCTTTTTTCTAGAGTGATCAATGTGAATTTAATTGGAACCTTCAACGTTATTCGTTTAGCAGCGGAGAAAATGACGAGCAATGAAGTGAATGAGCAAAACGAAAGAGGTGTCATTATTAATACTGCTTCAGTTGCAGCTTACGACGGACAAATCGGCCAGGCGGCATATAGTGCATCTAAAGGCGGAATTGTCGGAATGACGTTGCCGATAGCAAGGGAGCTTGCCCGGTATGGAATCCGGGTGATGACGATTGCCCCCGGACTTTTCCACACGCCGATGTTTGATACATTGCCGCAGGAGGCCAGAGATTCACTTGGAAAAATGGTGCCGTTCCCTTCCAGGCTTGGGTATCCAAGCGAATACGCAAAGCTAGTCCAAAGCATTATTGAAAATCCAATGCTGAATGGTGAAACAATTAGGCTCGATGGTGCGATTCGCATGCAGCCGAAATAATGCGGTAGAGAGGGGAAGTGCATGTAACGGGTTCCATTTCCTATCACAAATATTAAAAATGTAAGTTAAAATGAGTGCCCATTTGCAAATGAAATTGACACTCATTTTTTATTGGGGTAAAGCCATTTGTGACGAAATTACATAAAAATTTTTATAGGAAAATGCACCCCAAAATTGTAGGGGTACAATGACTGGTGTACCCCTACAATTTTATACAACACATTATATTTGGATAAATATGTTAAAGTGAAGTCTTATCCTTAATTGAGTAACCAGTGATATTTAAAATAAGCGGAGATTTTTCCGTTAGTCCGCAGAAAAGAGCTTGGGTTGGGTGATATAAGTGGAGTTTTTCCGATTAAGCAAAGCAAAATTACCCATTTTCACGTTTTTCGAGTCAATAATCGGAATCCTTCCGTCTATTTATGCTATTTTCAGTACTAATTCCTAATTAAGAGAAATTTCTCCGCCTATTTATCAAACCATGCTGATTCCTCATCTGGGTCCGCTCTTTTATGGTTGGCGGGAGCAGCATACTGAAGAAGAGGATGCACCGCTATCAAATAAAGAAAAAATATGATTGGATGTTCCTCCACAGAATTCCTACAGCAACGTAGACAAAATACGATCGCAGAGTGCCATTGTTTGAACATTATCACGTCCATTTGATGTTGGCGTTTCACCAGTTTTACAACAGTCAATAAAATGAGTCATTTCTCCGACGAAACCTCGTAAATAAAGGTCTCTGTAGGCTCCAGACATCGGGGTAGCAGATGGTGTAAAGACAGTGTCTGTCTCTTTAAGAGATTTCCATGGTAGATCATCAAATGTTTGTGACTCATGAACTGTAAGCGTATTAATTTCGTCAGCAAAGGCAAATCCATTATCAAATGTCACAAGCATATTTTCACTTTCCCGCGACCAAGCCGTCATCCCTGCCAAATAAAGGCTGCCAACGACGCCATTTTCAAACTTTAACGAAATACTATGAGAAACAAACTCCTTGTCACTATTTTTAAAACCTGTAACTTGTACAACTTCTCCAAATAAATAGCGTACAAGATCAACCATATGTATAGCGGCAAACTTCATAAATTGTTCTTCATTTTTGCAAAAAGGTGTGCTGTCCACCGCAAATCTTGCTTGAAAGGAACGCGCAGTACCTAGTTTACTGCTCGTAATTAGTTCTTTTAACTTTGTATAGCAAGGAGCATACCGTTTCATAAATCCAACCATTAATGTTACTCCAGCTTGTTCAGCAGCATCAGCAATTTCTGCAGCTTGCTCAGCACACATCCCAAGAGGCTTATCCACATAAACATTTTTACCAGCTTTGATACAATCTAGCACGAGAGAAGGATGGTCTTCAGGTTGAGCAATGACAACAACTCCGTCACAATCTTCATTTTGTAACATCTTTTTATAGTCATCGTAAGGTGTCCCATTGCTTCCAAAGCGTTGAAGAGCGGCTTTGGAACGATCAATATTACGTGTAGAAATCGCTTGTATATTTGCCCCTGCTTCAATAACTGAAGGGTAAATGTTTGTTGAGGCATGAAATCCTGCACCGATAAAACAGAGATTGGCTTTTTTCACTATCATCGCTCCTATGTCTTTAATCGTATAATGGATACTTCTTTGTATCAAATCAAAAATACCATGAATTCGAAATATATGTCCAATAGAGCGAGCATTTATGAACGACTGAAATACCTTATAAAAAAGTACTGATAATTTTTTTTTGATAATTTCCATCTTTTCATATTGGTATATAATAAAAATTAGATAAATTACGAAGGGAAACCTAAGGATCACCATTGTTAAAGAATGGAGAATAAAGAATGATAAAAACAGAAACTGATATCATCCAACTCGTCAAAGAAGATAAGTGGATGATGGATATTTTATATTCAGCACAATCTATTAATCTTCCGGACTGGTGGGTTTGTGCTGGCTTTGTTCGTTCGAAAATATGGGATACGCTCCACGGATTTACAGTAAGGACACCTATTCCAGATATTGATGTAATCTATTTTGACGAGCGAAATGTCGAGGAGGCTGAAGAAAAGAAACTTGAAGATAAATTAATAGTTATTCACCCGAATGTTCCCTGGTCGGTAAAAAACGAAGCAAGAATGCATGTGAAAAATGATATTCCGCCCTATACTTCCTCCGTGGACGCGATGTCAAAATTCCCGGAAACAGCTACTGCACTCGGTCTAAAGCTAGATGAAAACAACAATGTAGTATTAGCGGCTCCCTGTGGAATACATGATGTCCTCAATTTTGAAGTGAAGCCAAGTCCATTTTTTGCTGAAACGAAAAAACGCACAGCGGTTTATGAAGGGCGAATTACGAAAAAGAATTGGAAGGCGATTTGGAATAAGGTAAAGGTGAGCCATCTTCTTTAACAAACATGATGACTTTAAAAGAGTTGAATTTAGAAGAATTTTATGAAATAGCAGCTGAAATCTTACAAACATTGTAGTTTTTTCCTTTTATTATGTAGCAAGGATCAGCTTTTCACAGTAATTTTCAAATAATTCCCAAGAAACGTCGTAAGTTTTGTAAAAGGTGTAGTAAGAAGCTGTAAATATGTCGTAAGATTCGTAAAAGATGTAGTAAGTAGCTTAAAACATGTCGTAAGTGACCAGAAGTATGTAATAAGCTTACCTTTTGGAAACTAGAGGTGATAATCATGGGAGAAATTAATAAGTTAAGTGCAATTGAAGCAGCACATCAGTTTATCCATAAGTATTTTCCTTATTGCCAAGGTGCCCTATTAGCTGGGAGTGTTGTTCGTGGTGAAGCAACAGAAACATCTGACCTTGATATTGTTATTTTCAATCATACTATTAGTTCATCCTATAGAGAGTCTTTAATTGAGTTTGGCTGGGCCATTGAGGTATTTGTGCATAATTTAAGTTCATATAAGCATTTTTTCAAAAATGATGTTGAAAGAGCGAGACCCTCGTTACCGAGAATGATTTCAGAAGGAATTATCTTAAGAGATGTCGGAATGATGGATTCAATTAAAAAAGAGGCTAATGAATTATTAGCTAATGGACCGGCAGAATGGTCAGCTGAAACAATAAAAACAAAACGATATTTTATTACAGATGCGCTAGATGATTTTATCGGTTGTTCAAATAGGGCAGAAGAAATATTTATAGCAAGTACTTTAGCTGAGTTGGTAAGCGAATTTGTTTTAAGAACAAACCAAAAATGGATTGGTGCATCGAAATGGATAGTGCGTGCATTAAGGAATTATGAAGAAGATTTCGCAAATCATTTTGTAGAGGTTTTTGATCATTTTTATAGAACAGGTGAAAAGAAACCTGTAATTGAATTAGTTGATCAAGTCTTGGAGCCCTTTGGCGGAAGGCTATTTCATGGATTCTTATTGGGGAAAAAGTGATGAATTCCGCGGCATCTAAGCAATAATTCCTTTTTACAAATACTATCCTTGAATGAAGAGAGGCTGAAAATATGAGACAAATCATCGCATTAGGTGGTGGCGGGTTTTCAATGGAACCGGAAAACCCATTATTAGATATCTATGTTTTGAAACAAGCAGACAAATCTGTTCCTTCAATTTGCTTTTTGCCAACAGCTAGTGGAGATGCGGAAAACTATATTAAGAGATTTTATCAAGCATTTGAAAAACTAGATTCTTCAGCTTCGCATCTATCATTATTCAACCCTCCAACTAGAGATCTAGAGGATTTTATTTTAACGAAGGATATTATATATGTTGGCGGGGGAAACACAAAGAATTTATTAATTCTCTGGAAAGAATGGGGTTTAGATAAAATTTTAAAAAAGGCATGGGAACAAGGGGTTGTTTTAGCCGGGATTAGTGCAGGTTCAATTTGCTGGTTTGAAGAAGGTGTAACAGACTCTTACGGTGATAAATTAGAGCCTATTAGAGCCTTAGGTTTTTTGAAAGGAAGTAATTGTCCCCATTATGACGGAGAATCCGTCAGAAGACCAACTTATCACAAGCTAGTACAGGATGGGAGAATCCAGCCTGGTATCGCGGCAGATGACGGAGTTGCAGTTCATTTTATTGACCAAGAAATTACTCGTGTCGTTAGTTCAAGGCCTAATGCAGAAGCCTATCATGTTTCTTTTGAAAAAAAAGTGATTGAGAAGGAACTAAAAACTGAATTTTTAGGGTAGGAAAAAGGAGTCAACGTATGAGCCTCGAAATTGATAGACATTTTTAGAACTAGCATTATTTGAAGCAAGAGAAGCACATGCGTAGGAGTGGCTGTAGCAATAACGACTTTTTCAATAGAATCCCAGTTGCGAAAGCTTAATAAAACAAACGAAACGATAGTTAAATTACTAAAGGAAATGACAAATAAGGAATGATTTTTTGAAGATTCCTAGTGTTCATGAAAAGGGGAATCCTTTTGAGAATTCCCCGGGCACTAGAACCAATCACCCGCCAAAGAACAGATCAACGATATTCGAAGCTGTTGATGTTTTCTTGTTATAAAACTCGGAATACCCACATTTCTTACAAAAAATTACCGTGAAGGCGTTATTTTGAACATCAAACATTTTTGAAAGACCCGTTCCTGTCATCGCTACATCTTTCGTGCCATTATCCCTGCTCCCACATTTGATACAACCTTTATCGCTCATAAACTCACTCCCTTTTTAGAATTCCACTTTCTATTTACGAATAAAGAGTTTAAAAGTTTCAAAATTCATGGGTTCGCTTCTTGTCCCACTGATGGATTTAGCGAAAGCAACCAATAACAATTTTTGATATATCTGATGCAAATTAGAGGGACATAAAAAAGTTAATGGGACGAGGAGCCTGTAACCTGTCCCTCGTCCCAAAACGTTAGATGTTTTCTTTTCTTCTATTGTGCTGAAGGCGCATTGCCAATAAACCGGCTAAAAGGAAAGCTAGTCCAATTGCTAAATAGTTATACATTGAGGTGGCAGTGCTTGGTAAATGATTTCCTGCTTCTACTGGAGATGATCCTTTGTCAACGCCCCCGCCGCTTGATGGGTCATCGCTGCCGGTATCTCCAGGATTCGGTGTAGGATTATCATTGCCAGTGTCTCCTGGATTTGGTGTAGGATTATCCGTGCCGCCATCTCCCGGATCTGGTGTCGGGTTATCACCATCGTCTCCTGGATTATCACCAGGCTGTTCATCGTTTTGAATATTGTCAATCGTAATCATTTCAACGGCCTTCGCACCCTTACTGTCTCTAACATAAACAGAATACGTACCATTTTCAGCTACTTCGAACTTATTGTCGTTGATATCGGTTCCTGATCCTGCAAAATCTTCAATGGTTTTTTCACCTGCAAGCCATTGCATAGCTAGTACTTTTTTTGCACTCGTGGCAACCGTGATGGTCACAGGTTCCTTTGTTGCCTCGGTTGTTGATGGCGTTAGATCAATAGTAATTTCTTGAGGAACTTGTACCGCTAATAAATTTGTTGCTAAACTAGCTAAGACTTTCTGTCCTTCCGCATTCGGATGAACGTCTCCATTCGGAAGGATTAACTCAGCTTGTTTACCTTTAAATGCTGTGTAAGCATCAGCTAATAGCGAGTTTGTTTGAACAGCAATACCTTGGAATCCTGGGTTAACTGCTGGTAGGAATTGTTCCCCAATTGGATAAAGAGCGGCTAGGGTATCCGAAAAGGGATTATAAATATTATATATGATTAGTTGAGCATCACTATTTTGTGCTTTAATAATACCGATGATAGAACCCAAGTTTGTAAATAGATTACTAGAAATTTGCTGAATTACTAAACCAAATGCTTGAGGATCAATAGGAACTGTTGGATTCTGAATAATCGCTTTTATAGCTGGATTCTGTAAAAAGTCATTACTGCCAATATCTAGTGTAATAACATCCGCCTTTTTAATAGCTTCCAGATTTTCAGGTTTGTTTATTTCTGTCAATAAATTAGCTGTGGTCCAGCCGCCGCCGCTAATGTTTTTTGTGACATCATAATTACCATTTCCAATTAAATAAGGAAAGGCCTTTGGGGATGGTTCACTGTTCCCATTGTCTTCAAGATTCCAGCCAAACGTAATAGAATCTCCTAAGGCAACAAGATTTGGTTTTACATTATTTTCAGCAAACGCAAACGACGAGAAAAAGGTGTTCAGGGCCAACATTAGTACAAATAAAAGCGAAAAACGTCTAAACTTCAAAAGAAATCTCCTCACAATCTATTAAATTTTCCTGCCAAATTCTATTATAATTCTACTTATTCTGAATACTCAATAAATATCATTCTACAAATTACGCACAAAGACCTAGGGGATGGGTACCTTATCCCGCTTTAAGATTGGGACAAGGTCCCTTCGTCCCGGAAAAAAGGAATTATAAAAAAAATGCCGAATATAGATATTGATGCAAAAAACTCTTAACGAGGGGCTAGAGCCGAATGTTGAAGAAAGCCTTGCTAGCAATTATATCGCTTTATTTATTTTGGATTATACTCTTACCTGAAAGCTGGAAAGAAATTTTTGCTTCATTTTTAACTATTAAATCAAATCATCTCGACCATAAAGTAAATGTACTTTTTATAATTATCTTCTTCATTTGGATTTTAGTTTTATTTGTGACCCTAACCTACCGTTCTTGGAATAAGTTTAAACAAATGAAAAGATCGTAGGGACAGGCACCTTGTCCCCCTATGGAAGATTGCAATCTATTCTTACAACTATCATTTATAAATAATCGGGACGAGGAGCCTGTCCTCTCGTACCAGTAAGGAGTGATGATGTGCTCCAATTTAAAGATATTATTACACCTATTGATTTTATTGTTACGGAGGAAACCACGTTAAAAGAAGCGATTACTCTTATGTACCGAAAGAAGTGGAACCTGCTGCCTGTTACCGACTCAAGCAGGTATCCGGTCGGGGTTTTTACCCGCAGCAGTTTGCATCAAATGGTGACAGAAGAAACCCCACTTACGACCCCTATTAAAAATTACATAAAGAGACACGTTGAAAAGCTAAGTGTAAATACCCCTTTTGAGAAAATTGAGGAAATCGTTAAGAATAGTAAGGTTGGAACCGGTGTGGTTGTTGATGACCAAAATCATGTCGTCGGTATCCTGACGAAAACGGATATGGTGATGTCGCTGCTGCAAACGTCACAAGAGCTGCAAACGATCACAAAATTAAAACGGACGTTGGAAACAGCAATTGACCATGCTTTTGATGGAATTGTCATGGCGGATGAAAGGAAGGTCATCACGATGGTCAGCCCGCCGCTTCTGGAATTGTTCAATCTTCCAATAGAGGAGGTATTGAACAAGCCAGCGGCAAACGCATTGCCGCATCTTCAGTTAGAAAACGTCTATGAATCGGAAGCAGCGGAGGTTAGTGGTTTTTTAGAAATTAACGGAATTAAATATATCGCTCATCGTATTCCAATTCTAGAGGATGGCAAAGTCATTGGGGCAATTGGCAAGGTGGTTTTCCGACAATTAAATGAGGTAAGCGAATTATTTAAAAAGCTGCAGAAGGCTGAAAACAAAGCGAATTTTTATCATCAGCAATATCAGCAGGCGGAAACGGCTAAATTTACTTGGGATCATATCTTAAGTGTAGACCCTTGGATGGAGAAGTTGAAAAAAAGCGGGGCGAAAGCGGCTAAGGGCAGGTCAACGGTGCTTATCCGCGGTGAAAGCGGCACTGGTAAGGAGCTGTTTGCCCACGCGATTCATAATAGCAGCGCCAGAAGTACCGGCAAGTTTATCGTTGTTAACTGCGCGGCGATTCCTGAGGATTTGCTAGAATCTGAGTTTTTTGGTTATGAAAACGGGGCATTTACCGGGGCACGACCGAAAGGGAAGCTTGGGAAGTTCGATTTGGCCAATGGAGGCACGCTTTTCTTGGATGAAATTGGCGATATGTCACTAGGGTTGCAGGCAAAGCTGCTGCGCGTGCTTCAAGAGCGGGAATTCTATCGGGTTGGCGGAACAGTAAAAATAAAGGTTGACGTCAGAATTATTGCCGCAACCAATCGTAATCTGGAAGAAATGGTCAAGGAAGGCCTTTTCCGTGAGGATTTATACTATCGCCTTAATGTCATTTCATTAAATGTCCCGCCACTCCGCCATCGGCCGAATGATATTGATTATTTATTTGGGCAGTTTATGATTGAATTTAATCAAATTTTAGGCACAAGCATTTCCGGAATGGAGGCTCGTGCCAGGGAAGCACTCCTTGATTACGACTGGCCGGGAAATGTCCGCGAATTACGGAATGTGATGGAACGGGCGATGACATTTTCCGAAAGTGGAAAAATCAAATACGAGGACCTGCCGGATTATTTATTAAAGCAAGTTCCGATTAAAGAAACGACTCTAAATGTGTCCATGGTCGAAAATGCCGAGCTGGAGGCAATTAAAAAAGCGCTTGTCCAGGTACAAGGAAATAAAGTCCAAGCTGCTAGATTACTTGGAATCAGCCGCTCGGGATTATATGAAAAAATAAAAAAATACAAACTAGGATAATAGAAATATTTCTAACATAATAGGTGTCCATTTATTGGACACTTTTTCTTTTAGGCTGTGCGATTGAAAAACACACTCTGTTAATTGTAGGAGCTAAAGACTGCGGGTATAGTTTTCTGAATATTGGCATAAAATTTGCATGCTAAAAGTTGGAGAGCATTTTTAAAATAAGGGAGGAACTCCAGATGAATATCGGAAGTCTCTTGTCGCAGTCTGCCCGCAAGTTCCCGCAATTACTTGCAATTGAATGTGAAGGAAGGTCTTATACGTATCGTGAATTCAATGAGGAAGTGAACCGGCTTGCACACGGCCTATTGGAGCTGGATGTGAAAAAAGGTGACAAGCTGGCATTGATGATGAAGAATTCGGATCACTTTGTGTTTACCTTTTTTGCCGCTGCAAAAATTGGTGCTGTCGCCGTTCCGGTTAACTTCCGATTAACTGCTACAGAGGTTCAGTACATTTTAGAGCAATCGGATGCGGCAATTGTGGTCTGCGACAAGGAATTCGAACAAACCATTGCTGCGGCGAAGCAAGGAACGATGGTAGGTAAGGTGATAACGATTGGTGAGCCGGAAACGGTGGGCTTTTATTCCTATGAAAAGGTTTTATCAGAAAGGACTAGTGAACCGGATGTTGAGGTTTCCGAAAAGGATGATGTCGAGATTTTGTACACTTCAGGCACAACAGGACGCCCTAAGGGAGCCCTTTTTGATCAAAGTCAAATTTTTAAAGTCGGAATTTCCGTTGTCATCAATATGGGGATTGGGCAGCATGAGCGCATTCTTCATTTAGCACCGCTATTCCACTCAGCTCAATTGAACCTATTCCTTATTTCCGGAGTAGCTCTTGGGGCGACCCATATTATTCATCGCGATTTTCATCCAGTAAAAACACTGCAAGCAATTCAAGAACATAAAATTACCCATCTTTTCGCGGTTCCGGCGATGTATACCTTTCTTCTTCAGGTTCCAAATGCCGCCGATTACGACTTATCTTCCATTAAGAGAGTCGGATATGGTGCGGCCCCAATGGCACCGGAACTGGTCAAAAAAAGCATGGAAATTTTTAAAACAGACCAATTTTATAACCTATGCGGCTTGACTGAAGCAGGACCGGGCGGGATTCTCCTTGATCCAGAAGGACATAAGTTCCATCTCGGTAAGGGTGGAAAGCCAATCTTTATGACGGAAACTAGGGTTGTTAATGAAGAAGGCAAGGATGTATTACCCGGTGTGATTGGTGAATTTATTCTCCGCAGTCCGATGGTGATGAAGGAGTATTATAAAAAGCCGGAGGAAACAAAGGGCACTCTGAAAGGCGGTTGGCTCTATACAGGGGATTTGGCAACGCTTGACGAGGAAGGCTACATCACTTTAGTTGACCGGAAAAAGGACATGATTATCTCAGGTGGGGAAAATGTTTACTCCGTTGAGGTCGAAGGGGTTCTGTATGAGCATCCGGAGGTCCTCGAAGCAGCAATTATCGGCCTGCCGGATGAAGTCTGGGGCGAGGCCGTTTGTGCAATCATTGTGCCGAAAGAAGGTGCAGTGATTGATGAGGCAGAACTGCGCAGCTTCTGCCGGGAGAAATTGGCTGGATATAAAGTGCCAAGGCGGATTTATATTGAGAAGCAGCTGCCTAGGAATGCATCTGGGAAAATACTGAAATATCAGCTGCGGCAGAAAATGAGAGAAGTGGTAAATTGACCTGGTCTTTTGGTAATTTGTTTCCGAGATATGTCGTAATTGGCCATATATATTTAATAAGTATCTGGGATTTGAGTAGATTTCCAATAAATATCCAAGAAATGTCGTAAGTATTGAAAAATAGGTAATAAATGTCCGGAAATATGTCGTAAGTGACCGGAAATATGTCGTAAGTTCTCGAGACTCGGGTCGATTTCCAATTAATATCCAGGAAATGTCGTAAGTATTGAAAAATAGGTAATAAATGTCCGGAAATATGTCGTAAGTGATCGGAAATAGGTAGTAAATGTCCAGAAATATGTTGTAAGTGAGGTAATTAACATGAACCATCCATACTTAAACGAAGATCATAAAATTTTTCGTCAGTCACTAAGAAAGTTTTTGGAAAAAGAAGCATATCCCTTTTATGAGCAGTGGGAGGAGGATCGGATGATACCCCGTTCCTTTTGGACAAAGATGGGCGAGCAGGGATTTCTATGCCCTGATATCGATGAAAAATATGGTGGCAGTGAGGTTGATTGGGGCTTTGCCGTTGTTATTAACGAGGAACTGGAGCGAGTAGGCTCTGGTTTAATAGGTATTGGACTTCACAATGATATTGTGGTTCCGTATATCACCTCCTATGGCACCGAGGAACAGAAGCAGCGCTGGCTGCCGAAGTGTGTTACCGGCGAAATCATTACCGCGATTGCGATGACAGAGCCCGGAACTGGTTCCGACCTAGCCAGCATCAAAACAACCGCCAGGCTGGACGGCGACCATTATGTTGTCAACGGTCAAAAGACGTTCATCACAAACGGGATTCAATCCGACTTGATAGTTGTTGCAGTTAAGACAGACTTGCAAGCTGTACCGAAGCACAAAGGTGTCAGCTTGCTTGTCATCGAACGAGATGCTTCCGGTTTCTCTAGAGGCAGAAAACTGAACAAAGTGGGACTCCACTCACAGGACACTGCGGAATTGATTTTTGAAGACTGCCGAGTGCCGAAAGAAAACCTCCTAGGCGATGAAGGCAATGGATTTCTTTACTTAATGGAAAAACTCCAACAGGAACGGCTTCTTGTCGCGATTGGGGCGCAAACGGCGTCGGAAGTGATGCTGAAAATGACTCTGGATTACGTGAAGAGCCGGGAAGCATTCGGAAAACAAGTCAGCCAGTTTCAAAATACGCAATTTAAAATTGTCGAAATGGCGACCGATATTGAAATGGGCAGGGTGTTTTTGGACCAGTTGATTGCCGAACATATCGAAGGAAAAAATGTGGTCACAAAGGTGTCAATGGCAAAATGGAAGCTGACCGATATTGCCAAGAAAATAGCGGCTGAATGCATGCAGCTCCACGGCGGTTATGGATATATGGAAGAATACGAGATTGCCAGAAGGTTCCGCGACATTCCGGTTTCGAGCATCTACGCCGGCACGAATGAAATTATGAAAACAATTATTGCGAAAAACCTAGGATTATAGAAAGTGAGGATGATGAAGATGCGTGAGGTATTCATTGTTGAGGGTGTCCGTACCCCTGTTGGAAGAAGAAATGGCGTGCTCAAGGATATTCGTCCCGATGACCTGGCTGGGCTGACCTTAAAGGAACTCGTCAACCGGGCGGGGATTGATCCGGCGGTGGTTGAGGATGTTATTTTAGGGTGTGTCACTCAAGCGGGGGAACAAGCAGGTGATATCGCGCGGGTAGCAACATTAATCGCTGGATTTCCAATTGAGGTGCCAGGCACCACGATTGACCGTCAATGCGGTTCCAGTCAGCAGGCTGTACATTTTGCTGCCCAGGCCATCCTTGCGGGTGATATGGAGGTAGTTATTGCCGGTGGTGTTGAAAGCATGTCTCGTGTACCAATGGGTTTAAATTATAAAGGGGTAGAGGAGCCTTTTAGTCCGAATTTAAGGTCGAAGTACGAAATGATTCATCAAGGGCTGTCGGCTGAGCGGATTGCTGAAAACTACGGCTTTACCCGCGAACAGCTCGACCAATTCTCTCTCGAAAGCCATCAAAAAGCATTAAAGGCTCAGGAAGAGGGTTATTTTTCAAGAGAGATCTTTCCGTTAGAAGTAACGCTTCCGGACGGAACTACAACGGTTATTAAGGAAGATTCTGGTCCAAGAAAAGGAACATCGTTGGAAGCATTGGCAGGTTTGCGAACTTCTTTTAAAGAAGATGGCGTCATTCATGCTGGAAACGCCAGCCAAATTAGTGACGGAGCGGCTGCGTTATTACTCATGTCACGTGAGAAAGCGGAAGTACTCGGGCTTAAACCGCGCTTCCGTGTTCACACCCGCGTAGTCGTCGGTTCCGACCCAACCTTGATGCTGACAGGACCGATACCTGCCACGCAAAAGGCATTAGAAAAATCAGGGCTCTCCATCGATGATATCGATGTATTCGAAGTAAACGAGGCATTCGCGCCAGTACCGCTTGCCTGGCTGAAGGAAACGGGTGCAGACCCGGCGAGGCTGAATCCAAATGGTGGTGCGATTGCCCTTGGTCATCCACTAGGCGGCAGCGGCGCTCGTTTAATGGTGACCATGATGCACGAACTTGAGCGCAGCGGCGGTCGCTACGGTTTGCAAACGATGTGCGAAGGCCACGGCATGGCAAATGCTACGATTATTGAGCGATTAGAATAATAAGATTTACTCAATTAGGTTTGGTTGCTTACGTTTAAAAGGGATTCGCGAGTAAAATGGTCAAATTCGCGAGTAAAGTATCCAAAATCGCGAGTAAAATATTCAAATTCGCGAGTAAAACACAAAAATTCGCGGGTAGTCCGGAATATTTGCCTGAAAACTATCGGAGTTGGACAGGATTGTGGTTAAAATCCGGTTAAATTGTATAGAAAGGAACAAATTCTCAATAATTTAGTAAATTTTAAGCAAAAATCATGTTTCTAGAAAACACTCTTCAGAATTAATGAAGGCAATCGGCGCATTTGTGTCGATTGCCTTAAAATCAAAAATTGGAGGCGTTTAAAATGACGACGACAATCGGAAAAATCTTTGATTTAACAGTGAAAAAGTTTCCAAACAAGGAAGCCATCTATGACGTAAGGAAAAATGTCCGCTATACGTACAAAGAGTGGAGCCATCAAGTCAACCGGCTCGCAAATGCCCTGCTAAACGAAGGTGTCAAAAAGGGAGACCGCGTTTCTACCTTTATGTTTAATACCGAAGAATTGGGGACTGCCTTCTTTGCCTGCGCGAAAATCGGTGCCGTGTTCAACCCGATTAATTTCCGCCTCACCCCTGAGGAAGTGGCGTATATCTTATCGGATGCCACCCCAAGGGTTGTTCTTTTTGAAAAAGCATTGGAGCCAGTCATCGGGTCGATAGAAAACCGCTTCGACAAAATCTCTTTCTGGTTCATTGATAAGGAAAAACCGGAATACGCCGCCAGCTACCAAGAAAAAGTCGCCTCCGCCTCCACCAAAGATGTTCAAGCTGAAATCAATGAGAACGATATCTACGCATTTATCTATACAAGCGGCACAACTGGAAGGCCAAAAGGAGTGATGCACAGCCACCGAAATATGGTGGATCAAAGCGTATTCTGTAATGCAGCTCAGAAGCTTGAAGCGGAAGACGTCGGCCTCGTGACGGCACCGATGTTTCACTGTGCCGAACTGCATTGTGCCTTCCTGCCAAGGGTGCATATTGGTGCAAAAAATGTCATCCTGCATCAATTCAATCCCAAAGCGATTCTTCGATTAATTGAACAAGAAAAAATTACGAAATTATTTGCCGCACCAACCATGTGGAACATGCTTCTTCAGGAAGATTTGAGCCAATATGACCTATCAAGTCTGAAGCTTGGTTTATATGGTGCAGCTCCAATGGCTCCCACGCTGGTGCATGCTCTCCATGACCGCTTAGGGATTACCTTAATTCAAGCATATGGGATGACGGAAATGGGACCAGCGATTACCTTTCTATCGGAGACCGACCAGCTCAGAAAAGCAGGTTCCGCGGGACAGGCAGCGCTAAATCACGATATCCGTGTAGTCCGGACAAGGGAAGACGGGCCATCTGAACCTGAAGATATCATTCCAGTGGGGGAAACTGGTGAGATTATTGTTCAAGGGCCGTGTATGATGATCGGTTATTTCAATCGCGAAGAAGCAACGGAAAAAGCGCTGTATAAAGGCTGGTACCATTCCGGAGACATTGGTTACCTTGATGAAGATGGTTTCCTGTTTGTAAATGATCGTGTCGACGATATGATTATCAGCGGCGGGGAGAATATCTACCCAAGGGAAGTCGAGGATATCTTGCACGCACATCCGGGTGTTCTTGATGTTGCGATTGTCGGTCAGCCTGATGACCGCTGGGGCGAAACCGTGACGGCTTTTGTTGTGAAAAAAGATCCGAATGTGAACGAAGAGGATTTGGATGAATTCTGCAAAAATAGTGATAGTCTCGCAAACTATAAACGCCCGCGCAAATATGTTTTCTGTGAGGCCTTGCCGCGAAACGCCAGCGGGAAAATCATGAAATTTGTCCTTAGAAAACAGCTGGAGGAGCTTTTCACTCCTGGTCCAACGAATTCGTAAGAAAGGATCATCACGATGTTAAAAGGTGTGAAAGTCATCGATTTCACGAACTATCTTCCTGGCCCTTTTGCCACGTTGCGATTAGCAGAATTGGGTGCAGAAATTATTAAGGTGGAGCCGCCAGAAGGAGATCCTGCCCGATATACCGGAATTTCTAAACAGGGAAGTGGACTTGTTTTTCTTGCCAACAATCGCCAGAAAAAAAGCATTACCCTTAATTTAAAGGAAGAATCCGGCGTCGAAATGGCGTTAACATTAATTACCCATGCCGATGTTGTGATTGAAAGCTTCAGACCTGGTGTGATGGAGAAACTCGGGCTCGGGTATGAGGCGGTGCAAAAGGTGAAGCCTGATATCGTCTACTGTTCTATCTCCGGCTACGGTCAGCAGGGACTGTTAAGTAAGCTTGGCAATCACGATCTCAATTACATGGCATTAAGCGGTGTCTTGGCTCAGTTAAAGGATAACCAGGGGAGACCTGTCCATCCATCGATTACGCTAGCTGATTATTTGGGCGGTTATGCCGCAAATGAACGGATTTTAGCAGGGCTAGTCTCCAGATTGTTGACGGGAAAAGGAAGCTATCATTCTATTGCCATCACCGACCAACTGGTGTCATTGCTAGGGAATCACGTCATGGTCGAAAATGAAACGGGCGAGGGGACAGGGATTGATGCCCTTAATGGCAGCATAATTTCATACGCATTATATGAAACGATAGACGAACGTTATATGAGCCTGGGAGCGCTGGAACCAAAGTTTTGGCAGAATTTCTGCCTGGCCCATGGACACGAGGACTGGATCCGAGCCCATTTTTCCAAAACGGATGAATCTAATCCTGTCTATCAAGAAGTTACCGCCATCTTTAAAAGCAAAACCTTCTATGAGTGGATCGAGTTCGCCCAAAAGGTAGATTGCTGCATGGCACCAGTACTTGAGATCGGAGAACTTCAGGACAATCCATATTTTAAAGAGAAGGAACTTATTTTTGCCTCCTCCTGGGGAGATTATCAAGTCAAAATGCACAGTGATATTGAACATGCCATAATTATGCCTCCACCTCATAAAGGCCAGAATAATGATGAACTATTGAATAAAACAAGGGACAGCCTCTAATTTAAAAAGCTGTCCCTTGTTTTTATTTTGCGGCCTCATCTTTGCCTCTTCCTTGCAGCTCGCCAGCTGGTGAGCGGGTAATCCCCTAATAGCTCTTAGGTGAAACCCCTTTTTCAAGCGTATTAAATGTTTTAATAATCGTCTTAGCCAAAATTTCGATCCCTGTCAGTAGTGCATCATGATTAAAGGTCATTTTAGGATGATGGAGACCTGGTACTAAGTCACAACCAAGCCCAAGCATCGTTGCTTTAATAGTTGGCCTCTTTAGTGTGTAAAAATGAAAGTCCTCGCCGCCGCTGGACTTGTAGGGCATGACATGATTTTCCTGTCCAAGTGTTTCCGTAATGACATCCTGCATAATTGCTTGTGCCTCCGCACTAATTTGGGCAGCGGCGACTCCAGCATTCACTTTAAGTGCAATCTCTACCCCGTAAAGCGAAGAAACAGATTCCATGATTTTTTCAACCCGCTCGGATAATTGATTCATGACATCGTTACTTTGCGCACGAAGATCCAATGCGAATGTTGCACGCCCAGGGATAATATTGCTGCTGTCTCCGCCTGCATGGAATGATGTCATTTTAACTGAATAAGGGACCATCGGGTTAAGATGGATTTTGCTGAGCTCATTAACGATTGATGCCCCCACCTCGATGGAATTTTGACCTTGATGCGGTCTGGCACCGTGGGCATCGGTTCCATTGATTTCACCAGTAATAAATTTGGCTGCACCGTTAATAATTCCCGATGAAGCCTTTCCGAATGGTACCTCTTCCTTCGGGCGAAGATGAACACCATATAAATAGTTAATATCATCGACCACTCCTTTTTCAATTAACTTTAATGCCCCTGTTCCTTTTTCCTCTGCTGGTTGAAAAATGAATTTTAACCTGCCAGGTGGTTGATAATTCATCTTTTTAAGTAAAAGTAATGTCCCGAAAACGATCGTCATATGCGCATCATGGCCACAGGAGTGATTGGCTTGAAACGTACCGTCTACCTCCTGCCAAAGTGCGTCGATATCTGTTCGCAGCCCAACACAGGCTTCACCCGAGCCAATTTCAGTAACTAGCCCGGTACAATCATCAAAAGAAGTAATGGAAAGATCAAGGTTTTCTATCAATCCCTTCAAATAATCTGTCGTGTTATATTCCTTCCAGCTAATCTCGGGATTGGTATGTAAATGGTTAAAAATACGGAAAAGCTCTGATTTCAATTCAGCTAACTCTGTCTGCATGATTTCCTCCTTGGAACTGATTAATTGGGTGAATTAGGTTAATATCGCCACCGGAAATAGGATCCTATTCTTTTTCAAAATGGTTTATTGACAAATTATATCAAAATAATCTAAAAATTAAAACTAAATAGGTTGTTTTAGGTTAAAAAGTGTTTTATAATAATTTTAAATTATTAAAATTTTCAAATTAATAGAAATAAGGGGTGACAGAATGGACGCTACTAAGTTAGTAAATGTGACCAGGGGGAATCTAGTAGAAAGTTCCCATAAGGGGCACGTTGCAGTCGTAGACTCAAAGGGTCAGCTACTATACTTTGCAGGAAATCCTAACGCTAAAGTTTTTGCCCGTTCCTCCATGAAACCAATTCAAGCGATTCCAGTAGTGGAAACAGGAGCTGCCTACCATTATGAATTCAGTGATGCTGATCTTTCCTTATGTTGTGCTTCACATAATGGCGAGAATATGCACACTGATCGTGTCCTATCCATACTTGCGAGGTCGGGAATGGAGGATACTTGTTTAAAATGCGGCACCCATATTCCTCGTTGGCAAGATACATATAAGCAGCTAATTTTGGAAGGGAAGGACGTAACTCCTTTATATAACAACTGTTCCGGGAAGCATACAGGGATGCTGGCAACAGCGAAACATATGAATGAACCAATTGGAAATTATTATGATTTGGATCATCCCGTTCAACAACGGATTCTGGCCGCAGTTAGTGAAATGACGGATTATCCAAAAGAGGAGATTGAAATTGGGATCGATGGATGCGGCGTGCCAGTTCACGGGGTGCCGCTTGAACGACTGGCTTATGGCTATGCAAAAATGGCCAAGCCTGACGAACTTTCCGAGAAACGTCGTAACGCAATCAAGCGAATTACTAAAGCAATGGTAAATGCGCCGGAAATGGTTGGCGGCACCGATCGCTTTTGTACAGACTTTATGAGAGTCGGCCAAGGGAGATTTATTGGTAAAGCAGGAGCGGAAGGCGTTTACTGTATTGGAGATCTTGAAACTGGAATCGGGATTGCAATCAAAATTGAAGATGGAAATGGTCGAGGGGTTTACCCGGCAGCGGTGGAAGTGTTAAAACAGCTGAATTTTTTAACGGATCAACAAATTGAAGAACTCATGGGTCACTTTCGTCCAAAATTACGGAATGCTCGTAATGAGGTGATTGGGGAATTGGCAGCTGATTTCAAGCTTCAACGTGCAGGAGCACATCAAGAATAATTTTTACTATAAAAGGAGGAAGAACATTGAAAAATCGTTTTTTGCATACGTTACTTGCCGTATTTGTGATGTGCAGCTTGTTCTTAATTGGGTGCAGCAATTCAAACAAGGCTTCAAGTGATTCGAAAGATGGCAAGAAAAATATTAAACCGGCGGAAACACAGGAGTTGGCTAAAAAAGAAGGGAAAGACGTTACAATTGCTGTTGCGGACAATTTTATTAGCATGGATCCACACGACACAAATGATACGCTTTCTTATTCAGCTCAAAAAACCATGCTTGAAGGATTGGTTGGTTTTGACAAGGATATGAAGGTTGTACCAGTTCTTGCCGAAAGCTTTACGGCTAATGATACTGCGACGGAATTTACTTTTAAACTTCGTCAAGGTATTACTTTCCATGATGGAACACCATTTAATGCCGAAGCAGTAAAAGTAAATATTGACCGCTTAGCAAATCCGGATCTTAACCTAAAGCGTCATAGCTTATTCGCCCTTGTAAAAGAGACTCAAGTTGTCGATGAGAGCACTGTTAAAGTAGTTTTAAGCGAACCATTTGGTGCGATGATTAATACCTTTGCCCATCCTGCGGCAATGATGATTAGTCCGAAAGCGTTAGAAACCTATGGCAAGGATGTCTCCCAGCACCCAGTCGGAACAGGACCATTTAAATTTGCAGACTGGGATCAAAGCGATCACTTAAAAGTTGTGAAGAATGATCAATACTGGAAAAAAGACTATCCGAAGGTTGATTCGATTACATTCAAACCAACACCTGAAAATGGTGCGCGTGTAGCGATGCTTCAAACAGGAGAGGCTGATTTTATCTATCCAGTGCCAACTGAGCAAGCAGAAAGCCTTAACGGTAAAAACGGTATTGTGGTTGAAAACAAACAATCAATTGTTGTCCGTTATTTATCGATGAATACAATAAAGAAACCATACAGTGATGTCCGTGTTCGTCAAGCCATTAACTATGCAATCAATAAGGATGCGTTCGTAAAAGTTGTTATGAACGGTTTTGCGACACCGTTAGACTCAGTCATTGCTCCAAGCGTTCAGTTTTATTCAAAGCAAGATCAGTACAAATTCAATCTTGAAAAGGCTAAAGAATTACTGAAGGATGCCGGTTTTGAAAAAGGCTTTACTGCAAAATTATGGGGCAGCAACAGCTCGCAAACGATTAAAGGAATGGAATTTATTCAGCAGCAGCTTGCTCAAATTGGCGTAAAGGTTGAAATCGTCCCAATGGAATCTGGAACAATGGCAGACAAAATTTGGTCTGTTCAAGATCCTAATGCAGCGGAGATTGAATTGTATTATGGCGGCTGGTCACCATCCACAGGTGATGCGGATTGGGGTATTCGACCGCTTGTAGGCGGTAAAGATGCATTCCCGCCGAAATCCTATAACACTGCTTATTATAACAATGATGAAGTAAACCAAGCGATTAAAGATGCTCTTGCAACTGCAGATTCCGATAAGCGAAAAGCAGCATATGAAAAGGCTCAAACGGCGATTTGGAAGGATGCTCCATGGGCGTTCTTATCCGTTGATGACACGATGGCAGGAAAGAAAAACTACCTGGAAGGCATTAACTTGCTGCCAGATGGTGCATTAAGTGTTGAAAATATCGAAATCAAACAATAAGTAAGGTTGAGCGCTATAGTCATATAGCGCTCATCTATTATCTGCAAAGGAGGAATCCAATTGTTAAAATACTTTTTAAAAAGATTAATTGGAATCATACCTATTTTATTCTTTGTTTCCATTTTTATTTTTCTGTTTGTCCATATGATTCCAGGAGATCCTGCTAGATTAGTAGCGGGACAGGATGCCAGTTTAGCAGATGTCCAAGCCGTTCAGAGAGAGCTCGGCTTAGATAAGCCATTGTATACCCAATATGCAGAATTCGTAAAAAATATTGTTCAAGGGGACTTTGGTTTATCGTTAAAGACAAAACGTCCTGTTTTTGATGAAATTGCTGCGCGCTTTATGCCTACTTTTTGGTTAACTTTTTGGAGTATGATTTGGGCTGTTTTATTTGGCCTTGTGGTGGGCGTATTTTCTGCAACGAAGAGAAACAAATGGCAGGATTATCTCGGAATGTTCGGGGCTGTATCAGGAATCTCCCTTCCATCCTTTTGGCTCGGCCTTATGTTAATTCAATTATTTGCCGTGAACTTGGGCTGGCTGCCAACTGGCGGGATGGATTCATGGAAGAGTTATATCTTACCTTCCATCACACTTGGGGCGGGGGTTGCAGCCGTTATCGCACGGTTTTCCCGGTCTTCATTAATGGAAGTCATGAAAGAAGACTATATTCGTACAGGACGTGCAAAAGGATTAAAAGAAAATAAAGTTGTTTGGGGACATGCGTTAAAAAATTCCATGATTCCCGTTGTCACCATGGCAGGGTTACAGTTTGGATTTCTGCTTGGCGGATCAATCGTCATTGAAACTGTGTTTAGCTGGCCAGGTTTAGGGAGATTGCTGATCGATTCTGTTTCCTTCCGCGATTACCCAGTTATCCAGGCAGAAATGCTCTTGTTTGCTTTAGAATTCATTTTAATAAATTTATTTGTCGATCTATTATACGGGGTTTTAAATCCGCAAATCCGTTACGAATAATGGGTGAGAAAAAGGAGGAATGATTAATGGCGGAAATGAAAGTAGGAGAAGTGATTCGACAACCGCTTCCTCAAGCAGTTAACGGTACAAAGAGTACACCAAAACAAGAATTTTGGCGGAAGTTTAAAAAGCAAAAAATGGCGTTAGCCGCCGGTTTTTTTGTTGTAATCCTGTTTATATTAGGAATTATTGGCCCCTTTATCGCGCCTTTTGGTGCGGCTGAATTTGATTATGACCACATTCTTGAGGGGCCGTCAGCAGCACACTGGGCTGGTACAGACGCGTATGGGCGGGATATCTTTAGCCGCATTCTCATTGGAACAAGACTATCACTTTTTGTTAGTTTATTATCTGTATTTTTAGGGTCGGTTGGAGGAACAATCCTAGGACTTATCAGCGGATACTATGGCAAATGGATTGATAATTTAATTATGCGATTCTGCGATATTCTCTTTGCTTTTCCTGGGATTTTATTGGCGATCGGAATCATTGCCATTCTTGGACCTGGTTTAGGGAACGTCGTTATTGCTATTTCCATTTTTAGTGTTCCTATTTTTGCAAGGATTGTAAGAAGCAGTACATTACAGGTGAAAGCAACTGTTTATGTGGAAGCGACGAGATCAATTGGTGCAAAACCGCGAAGAATCATTTGGAAGCATATTTTCCCTGGAACTCTCTCAAGTATTATCGTAAATTTTACGATGCGTCTTGGCACGGCAATCTTAACAGCCGCATCGTTAAGTTTTCTTGGTCTTGGAGCGCAGCCGCCATCACCTGAGTGGGGAGCGATGCTAAGCGGCGGAAGGGATTATTTAAATAATGCTCCACATGTGACATTTTTTCCGGGACTTGCAATCTTTCTAACCGTGCTGGCGTTTAACCTGTTTGGTGATGGGCTAAGGGATGCGTTAGATCCAAAAATTAAAGATTAACCATCAGAAAGGGGTACGGTGATGGCTGAAAAAATACTTGAAATAAAGAATCTGCAAACACACTTTACGAGCGACAGCGGAGTGGTGAAAGCCGTTGATGGTGTAACGATAACGGTCAATAAAGGGGAAACGGTTGGCGTCGTTGGCGAATCAGGGTGTGGTAAAAGTGTTACCTCATTATCAGTAATGCGCCTGTTAAAGGATACCCCCGGAAAGATAGTAGGCGGAACGATTGAATTCGAAGGAAAGAACCTGGAAGCCATTTCTGAAAAAGAAATGCGTTTAATCAGAGGCAATGAAATTGCGATGATTTTCCAAGAACCAATGACGTCGTTAAACCCTGTCTATAAAATAGGCAGGCAAATAGCAGAAGCGGTCCAACTTCATTTGAAATATGACAAAAGACAAGCAAGAGAACACGCCATCAATATGTTAAAGCTGGTCGGGATTCCAAGAGCAGAGGAAATCGTTGATGAATTTCCCTATCAGTTATCCGGAGGTATGCGGCAGCGGGTCATGATTGCAATGGCAATGGCTTGTAAACCAAAGCTTTTGATCGCTGACGAGCCGACTACTGCGCTAGATGTGACCATTCAAGCTCAAATTTTGGATTTAATGAGGAAATTAAGTAAAGAAGGCGATACGGCCATTATGCTGATTACTCATGATTTAGGGGTAGTTGCTGAAATGTGTGATCGGGTTGTCGTGATGTATGCAGGCAAAGTGGTAGAAGAAGCGGATGTTTTTACCATCTTTGAAAATCCAAAACATCCGTATACAGAAGGGTTACTGTATTCCGTTCCAAAGCTTGGTCAAAAGGTCGACAGATTGGATTCGATTCCAGGGAATGTTCCTACACCAAGCAATATGCCTGAAGGATGCAAATTTGCACCCCGCTGCCCAAAGGTTATGGATATATGCAGACAGCAGGATCCAGATTTACTGCTGATAGATAAAGAACATACATGCAGATGCTGGCTCTATCAGAATAGCGAAGTATTGG
This sequence comes from Neobacillus novalis NBRC 102450, assembly GCF_001591805.1. GTDB lineage: Bacteria > Bacillota > Bacilli > Bacillales > Cytobacillaceae > Neobacillus > Neobacillus novalis. Next base: position 265,851 of record NZ_BCVP01000009.1, read on the forward strand.
AGGTATAAGCCTATGGAAGCTCCATTAGTTGAAGTGAAAAACTTGAAAAAATACTTCCCGAAGAACAAAGGGTTATTTGGCGGGAAGAAGTTCTTTGTCAAGGCAGTAGATGATGTCTCCTTTACGATTAAAAAAGGTGAAACGCTTGGCCTTGTTGGTGAAAGCGGCTGTGGAAAGTCGACTACCGGAAGAATGCTGATGAGATTGCTTGATCCGACAGAAGGCCAAATTTTATTTGAAGGAAATGAAATCAGTAGTTTAAACGATAATCAAATCCGGGATATCAGAAAAGAATTTCAAATGGTGTTCCAGGATCCATATGCGTCATTAAATCCAAGGATGAAGGTAAGCGACATTATTGCCGAACCTCTCATCGTTCATGGCTATCCAAAAGAAAAAAGAGAAGAACGTGTCCAACATTTATTAGAGGTAGTTGGATTAAACGCCTATCATGCGGACCGATTTCCCCATGAATTTAGTGGCGGCCAAAGACAGAGAATTGGGATTGCCCGCGCACTTGCCGTTAACCCAAAACTAATTGTTGCAGATGAACCTGTTTCAGCGTTAGATGTATCCATTCAATCGCAAATTTTAAACCTTTTAAAGGATCTTCAAGAAGAATTTAATTTAACCTATTTATTTATTGCACACGATTTAAGCGTGGTTGAACATATAAGTGACCGTGTTGGTGTCATGTACCTTGGAAAGATTGTCGAATTGGCCGATAAGGATAACTTATATAAAGAACCTTTACACCCCTATACAAAAGCATTGCTTTCTGCGGTTCCGGTACCAAATCCTCGCTTGAAAAGGGAGCGGATTATTTTAACAGGGGATATTCCAAGTCCCTCCAATCCACCAAGTGGCTGCACTTTTCATACAAGATGTCCATTTGCAATGGAAGAGTGTAAAAAAGTGGTTCCGCAGCTCAAAGAAATTTCTGATAGGCATTTTGTATCATGCCATTTATACTAGTATAATAGAAATACTTTGAAGGTATTCGGGGGTTGTACTGGTGAAATCTAATCGAGCTATTCACATTATCGCAATACAAGAGAACTACTTAGAAGAAATAACGAAACAAATGAAAGACGTGCTCGGCCATGAGATTATGATTAGACCAACTGCGCTAAAAGAATTACGGGCCAATATGGTTCAGGACGATGATATCGTTGTTCTTTCCCATCATATGATAAAGGGATTAGTCAGCCAGCTAATTCCTGCTGAATGCCCGTGTATTATTGCGAAGAGGGATGTTAACTTTGCCAATGCAAGGGAATTAATTAATCTCCCCCCGGGTCAAAAGATTCTTGTTGTTAATGATACGAAGACAAATATCGAAGAGACTGTTGCTTCGTTAAGAGAAACTATTTTTGAGCATGAGTACTATCCATACAACCCAGATGAATCAATCCCGGATTCGATAGATTACATTTTAACACCAGGAGAATTGGACTTCTTACCTACGGGTTTAATAGATGTGATTAATATCGGTTCAAGACTTTTAGATATCGAGACATTTTACGAAATAGCAGCCGCTCTTGGATTTAAGAATAATCAAACACAAATAGTAAAAAGATATTTTAAAACTCTAGTATCTCTTTCACCGGAATTTGATGAGGGAAAAGGAAGTATACAATCAAATCAAATAAAGGATATTCGCAATGTTGCCAGCTATTCATTTCAAGATGTTATAGCAGTGAGTGAGTCGATGCAGAAAGTCGTTCAGCTTGGAAAGGAATTTGCCAAAACACCACTCCCAGTCCATCTATACGGCGAAGATGGGACTGGGAAAAGCATGCTCGCCCAGGCCATTCATCATCATTCCAACCAATCTGGCAATCCTTTTATTTCGATTAATTGTAAATCTAAATCCACCGACATGTTGGAAAGAGAATTGTTTGGATCAGAAGAGAACCATATGATTTCTATTGGTGCATTTGAAATTGCTGAAAATGGGACCGTATATTTGGAAGATGTGGATGAATTGCTAATCCCACTTCAAAACAGAATTTTTCGAGCAATAAAGGAAAAAAAATTTCAGCGTGTTGGTGGTACCAAGACCATTCCTTTTCAGGCAAGATTGATTTCATGCAGTAAACAAGGATTGATATGGCAAACTGCGAGTGGAGAGTTTAATTGTTCTTTTTATGAAGCGCTTACGTCGTTGTCATTAAAGGTCCCATCCTTAAAGGATCGTAGAGAAGATTTTGTTGCGTTAATCGAGGATATAAAAGGAAGACTGAAAAAAACAGATATTATTTTGAATCAGGACGTAATGAATCAATTACTGAATTATGAATGGCCAGGGAATGTGACAGAACTGTATAATACCATTACTTATCTATCTTTCTTAGGAGAACAAACGATAGAGGTAGAATTATTGCCTTTACGGATACGAATAGAGGAGAGTAACTTCGCCTCTTTACCACAGCCAGAAATCAATCCAAATGAGGCAATAAGAAAAATTGAAGCTCATGGCTTTTTGGAGGAGAGTGTTGAGATCCTTAGGATATTTGAATGTGGAAAAAGGAAACGGACCTCATATGGGCGGTTGACGCTTAAAAAGCATCTAGAGGAAAATGGGATAAAGCTCACTGAACAGCAATTACGGATGAGAATGGAAGTCCTTCAGGAACTAGATTTATTAATTGTTCGACAGGGAAGGGCAGGATCAACCATTTCACAAAATGGAGAGGAATTTCTTCGATTTATTTCCAATTCTATTCTAGAAAATTCAAAAAGATAAATAAGAAACAAATCGAAGAGGCTAATGCGCCTCTTTTTCTGTTTCATCAATTATTCTTCTTGACTTAGAGCTAACTCTAAGTTGTAGCATGTGATTAGGAGGTGTGGTTGTTAATGTTTAGTATTTCAGAGGTTGCCAAGGAAACAGGATTTTCTGCTCATACGTTACGATACTACGAAAAAATTGGCCTATTGTCGTCACCAAAGAAACTTGGCGGAAAACGGCAATATACAGCAGGCGATATTCGCTTGCTGAAGTTTATGAAAGTGTTAAAAAATACGGGAATGTCTTTAGAGGATATCCAAGAGTTCTTGTTGGATGGATGCCTTTTAGAAAGTGAGGATTCCGAACAAGAAAGAACTCCGAAGGTACAAAAACGAATGAACATTCTCCAAAAGCATTTACTCACTTTGGAACAGCAAAAGAAAGAAATCGGGATGGTCATCCGGCTAACAGAAGAAAAGCTGGAAACCTATCAGGAAATGTTAGAAGGGGGACATTATGATGAACGGTAAAATGTTGGCGATGTTGCTAGGTTTTGCCATTGTTACAGGTGCCACATTTAACCTTGCAAAGTACGCTGTTCATTATTTCTCAGCAGCCAGTGCGGCAGGCTGGAGGTTTGGCATTGCTGCCATTGTGATGCTTTTCATCCTTTTGCTTCAAAGGAAACTAAAATGGACCGTCATTCGAAAATACGCTGCCATATACACATTATTAGGTCTTATCGGGATTTTCGGCTTCAATGCTTTATTCTTTTTTGGAATGCAACATACTTCTCCATTAAATGGGGCATTAATTATGGCGACTAACCCCTTAGTTACGACGATTTTGGCTTATTTTCTGCTAAAAACTCCGATAACTAAAAGACAAACTGCAGGAATTATTTTTGCACTCATTGGAGTGATATTGGTTTTAACTCATGGCTCATGGGGGGTTATTCGTACGCTCTCAATATCAAAGGGTGACATGCTGATTTTATTAGGGAATGTGTGCTGGGCGTTATATGGGGTATTGGGGCGGAAATATTTAAAAACCAGTTCCTCTATGGAGACCACCACCTATACAATGATTGTCGGTGCAGCTTGTCTCGTTCTTTTAGCGCTATTTTCACCAAGTACTCAACCGCTAGCAGATGTTACGATATCTGCCTGGGGTGCCATTTTATTTATGGCTATTTTTACGAGTGTGTTAGGTTATCTGTGGTGGAATAGAGCAATGGAGATGATTGGAGCGGCTAAAACCTCGATCTTCTTTAACCTCGTTCCGGTGGTTACCATGATCCTTTCAATCATAACGGGAACGCAAGTATCAATTGTTCAAGTGCTTGGAACAACAATGGTTATTTTGGGTGTTTTAACATCTTCAGGTTTTCTTAAATTTCAACTGGTAATGAAATCTACAAGTAAAAACGCTTGAGGTTATGTTTGGCCTCAAGCGTTTCCCATTACTAATTAATAAGTTTCTTTACTTCATATCCATTTTCCCTAAAATAGGCGAGGACTCCATTTTCACCCTCTAAGTGCCCATATCCGACAGCCACAAAGTAAATCTCGCCACTTCGTATATACGATTCAAATTTTTCCACCCAGATTTTATTCCGATCCTCAACAAGTATTTTATTTTGCTTTTTATCAAATTCATCTGCAAGCTGCTCTTCAATGTCTACTAATTTTCCTTGAATATAGTCAGTAAATAATTGCGCCAACTGCTTTTTAGATTCTGTTAATGATGGAATTTGTTTAATGACTTTTTCAGCTTCATTTTCAGAATATACTTTTTGCATTGCTTCAATTTGATATTTTGGTGTTTCAAGAAATTTGTTTATAAGATGATAGGAATCCGCCAATTCCATTATCTTTTGATCAACGCCATAATCCGATGTCAAATCATCCGTTCCAGCGTCTAAAAATAAACTCATCACATACCATAATCGATATTGCTGAAGAGAGTGATAATCGAGCCCATATTCTTTAGCTCGCTTTTCCAAATACTCTTGGGCATCCGTTGATAAATAATCACTTAGGCTTTTATCCTCTTTTAAAAAACACATGTCTTGATAATCACCATTCATTAGGTCGATGGCATCTGTTTCCGTAACGAGAAATTTTGATTCATTGAGAGCTTGTTCAATTTTTTTTGGAAAGGGATACATCTCTTTTTTACCTATATGTATGGTACCAAACAGATACATGTAGTGATTATTTTTTTCAATTTTATAAATCGGCCACTTCACATCAATCTCCGCTTCATTTCTTGTTTGACTAGCAGCAGTTGTAGAGCAGCTTGTTAAAAGTAGACACAAGAAAATCGGCACTTTCCTGCTAAATAAATGTTTCAACAGTTGGGTTCCTCCTCGTAACAGAAATATACATATTCAAGGGTAAATATACCACATTAATCTTTAACAAAGCCTAAAAAATAGAGTTATAATAGGATATGGCACCCTTGCACCATTACATAGATTATCCCCAAATTGAAAGGAGAAACCATCTTGTTTGAAAAAGCACTCCCATTACTAGAATCCCATTTTGGCTACAACGCCTTCCGGAAAGGCCAGGAGCAGGCAATCCGCTCAGTATTAACCGGAGAAAACACGATTTGTGTCATGCCGACCGGCGGCGGAAAATCGATTTGCTATCAAATTCCTGCCCTCATTCTGCCAGGCACCACAATTGTCATCTCCCCGCTGATCTCCTTAATGAAGGACCAGGTAGATGCCCTCATTCAAGTCGGTATTCCGGCGACATTTATTAATAGTTCCCTCAGTTTTAAAGAGGCAAACGAACGGATTCGAGCGGCAAAGCAGGGCAAATATAAATTACTCTACATTGCGCCGGAGCGATTGGAATCGTACGAGTTTCTGGAGGATCTTAATGGGATGGAAATTCCCTTGGTTGCCGTTGACGAAGCCCATTGTATTTCACAGTGGGGCCATGATTTCCGCCCAAGCTACCGCCATATCCAGCAAATGATTAATAATCTACCTGAGCGGCCGAATGTGCTCGCCCTAACAGCAACTGCAACCCCAAGAGTCCGCGCAGATATTTGCCATCTGCTAAATATTGATGAAAATAATACGATCATTACCGGGTTTGAACGAGAAAATCTTTCTTTTTCAGTTATAAAAGGACAGGACCGGGTGAAGTATCTCCAAGCCTATCTAAAAAAGAACGAAAAAGAAGCTGGGATTATTTATGCGGCAACAAGGAAAAATGTGGACCAGCTTTATGAACGGCTGCGGAAAGAAAACATCAATGTTGCCAGGTACCATGCAGGGATGGGCGACGTGGACCGTGCCCGTGAACAGGAACGATTTTTAGAAGATAAAGCATCAGTCATGGTTGCGACCTCTGCCTTCGGAATGGGGATTGATAAGTCGAATATCCGCTATGTACTTCATTTTCAGATGCCGAAAAACATGGAGAGTTATTACCAGGAAGCAGGCCGTGCCGGCCGTGACGGGCTAGAGAGTGAATGTATCCTGCTTTATTCCCCGCAGGATGTGCAGGTGCAGCGCTTTTTAATTGACCAATCGAGTGATCGGGGCCGAATCACACAAGAATTAGAAAAGCTGCAGCAGATGGTTGATTACTGTCACACGGAGAGCTGCCTCCAGGAATTCATTTTAAAATATTTTGGTGAAATAGAAACGGATACATGCAACAGGTGCGGCAACTGCTTAGATTCCCGGACAAGCATCGATGTTACAAAGGAAGCGCAAATGGTGATGTCCTGCGTGATTCGGATGGGGCAGCGCTTTGGCAAAAACATTACCGCACAAGTGTTAACGGGATCAAAAAATAAAAAAGTAACCGAAATGGGCTTTAATCGGCTCACCACCTATGGAATCTTGAAGGACCAAGGGGCGAAAGAGGTTAGTGATTTTATTGAATTCTTGATTTCGCAGGAGCTGATTGCGATTGAACAGGGGCAATTTCCGACCATCTATGTTTCTCCGAAAGGGAAAGATATTCTTTTAGGACATGAGCCGGTTTATCGCCGAGAAGCCGTTAAGGTGAAAGAAGTTTCGAAAAATGACCCATTGTTTGAAGAGCTTAGAGAGGTCCGAAAAAGTATTGCCGAGACAGAAAAAGTACCGCCATTTGTCATTTTTTCTGATGCCGCACTTAAGGACATGTGTGCCAAGCAGCCGAAAACGAACGAAGAGTTTTTACAGGTCAGTGGTGTCGGGGAACTTAAGCTGCAAAAATATGGACTTGAATTTATTCAAGCGATTCGTGGTTTTTTAGAAACTCACCCAGATTACCAAAGTGAAATCCAAGCGGAGTCAACAGTGCCGAAAAGGTCAGCCAAAGCTGTAGGAGATTCCCATTTAGAAACACTTGGGCTGCACCAAAATGGTCTGTCCATAAAAGAGATTGCGGAAAAGCGGGCACTTGTGATTAGTACGGTAGAGAGCCATCTGCTTCAATGTGCTCAGCAAGGATTAGCTGTCGACTTCATCAAGCTGATTCCAAGTGAATATATCCCACTATTGGAAAAGGCAGTTGAAGAGGCTGGTCGAAATCGTCTAAAACCAATTAAGGAACTACTTCCAGAGAAAGTTAGTTATTTTATGATAAAAGCATATGTGTATTATTTGAGTAAAAATAAATAATCGGCTGGCTGGCGCAGAGGGAAAACCCATTCGCCAGCCATACTTTTACTAGAAATAAAGGCAGACCATGGTAATATGAAAGTATCAAACGTGATAGAAGGTGATGGTCATCGGAGAAATAGTATTATGTTTACGAGATTTAAAGAAAAATTATGGGACAAAAGAGGTATTAAAGGGGATTGATTTAACGGTCCATCGCGGGCAAATAATCGGCTATATAGGACCGAATGGCGTTGGAAAAAGCACGACAATCAAGATATTGCTTGGGCTCGAGGGTGACTTTTCCGGGAAGGTGGAGATTTTTGGCGAGGAAGTAACGGATAAGAATATCGGCTATAAAAGGAAGATTGGCTATGTTCCGGAAATTGCTGAACTCTATGATAATCTCACCGCCAGGGAATATCTAACCTTTGTCGGGGAACTATACGGAATGGATTTTCAAGCGGCGGATGAAAAAGCACATCGGCTGATGAAAGTCTTCGGCTTGGAAGAGGTGTATCATTCAAGAATTGCCTCCTATTCCAAAGGAATGCGGCAAAAGGTATTGATTATCTCCAGTTTACTACATAACCCGGACCTGTTATTTTTGGATGAGCCGTTAAGCGGCCTTGATGCCAACAGTGTCATGGTCTTTAAAGAAATCCTCGCTGTCCTGGCGGCGCAGGGAAAAACGATTTTCTACTCGTCACATATCATGGACGTTGTTGAGAAAATCAGTAATCGGATTATCCTAATCAATGATGGCAAAATTGTTGCCGATGGCAGCTTCAACGAGTTGAAGGCGCAAAACAAGGAAGGGACCTTGGAGCAAATCTTTAATCAGCTGACTGGTTTTAATGAATATAAGGCGCTGGCGGAGGAATTTGTAGCCATCGTCCAAGAGGTATAATTCGATGAAAAACTTTCAAACGCTCAAATTTTTAGATTGGTTCCGGCGGATTTTTGAGAGCTTTGGGATTGATTATCCAGTGATGAGAAAAATTTTAGCAGTCAAATTAACGATGGATGGGCGAAGGACCCCCACCATCTTCAACCAGCAGGCAAAGAAAAAGAAAAAGCCGGAAGAAAACGGCTTTATCAAATCGTTAGGGATGTATGTATTATTAAGCCTCTTTCTAATTCCTATTGTGATTTTTGGACAGAATTATCTCTATCAAATGAGTATTCTTTTCGGAATCGTCATGTTTCTGGTGATGACCTCGATGATCTCTGACTTTTCCAATGTTCTTCTCGATATCAAGGACAAAGGAATTCTGCAGACAAAACCCGTTGGGCGAAAAACGATCAGTGCTGCAAAAACGGTTCATATTAGTATTTATCTATTCTTTCTGACGGCGGCTATCGCGGGAGCCCCGATTGTGGCCGGGACATTTAAGTATGGAATCCTGTTTTTGCTCCTATCACTAATCGGGCTGATTTTAGTCAATTTATTTATTGTCGTATTAACGGCGATTATTTACTTTTTCATCCTGCGTTTCTTTGACGGTGAAAAACTAAAGGATATCATCAACTACGTCCAAATTGGGTTATCGGTTTCGATTGCTGTCGGTTATCAGATTTTGGCAAGGGCCTTTAGTTTTGTCGATATGAAAATTACCTTTTCGCCAAGCTGGTGGCAATTCATCATTCCACCGATTTGGTTTGGGGCACCTTTCGAGTTGTTCTTAGGGAGCCATTCCAACGGATATCTAGTTATCTTTTCACTATTAGCTTTGGTTGTGCCAGTCTTCGCGATTGTCGTTTATAACCGAATGATGCCTTCATTTGAAAGGAACCTGCAAAAGTTAACAAATAATAGCGGGGAAAGCAAACGGAAGGAACGCAGGTGGAAGCAGTGGCTGACCGGTGTTATTTGCCAAAGTAACGAGGAAAAGGTATTGTTTCGATTCTCCGATAATATGATGCGGAACGAACGAGAATTTCGCTTAAAGGTTTATCCCGCTTTAGGGCTATCGCTCGTTTTCCCATTTATTTTTATGTTTAACGAAATTCAAATGAATTCCTATGCTCACCTCGTATCGAGCAAATGGTATTTAGGAATTTATATGTCTTGTTTAATGATTCCAAATGCAGTTACGATGCTGAAATACTCGGGGAAATATAAAGGGGCCTGGATTTACAAAACCGCGCCAATACAGAGTTTAGCACCCTTATACAGTGCGGCTTTGAAGGTGTTCATTGTCAATCTTTTTCTTCCAGTCTATTTGATCCTATCGATCATTTTTATCGGAATCTTCGGGATAAAAGTCATCCCTGACCTTTTGGTGGTGTTCGTGACCTCCGTATTATACACGGTAATTTGCTCGAACTATCTTAAAGGTACGCTGCCTTTTTCGGAATCGTTTGAAGATGCCCAGCAGAGCGGGGGAGCAAAGATTATGCTGGCGTTACTTTTAATTGCTGTTTTTATTGGTATCCATTTCGCCGTTACTTTTATCCCATTTGGAGTGGTGATTTATTTTATCCTGCTCGTGGTAATCACCATTTTTGCTTGGAAACAGGCCTATAAGACGATTTGGAATTTTTAATAGTAATAGCTATATTATTTGAATATTCGTAATTTTGTCGACGCGACACTGATATTGGTGTTATTTCCCCGGTAATTTGTCGATAAAAGAGAACAGGGCCACATCTGCATTTAGCTGCCCTGTTCTTTTTTTCATTAACCTGCAAAAACGGCTGATTTGCATATGTCTGAATCAGAAGCTTATTCGGACAGGATAAGAATGATCCGTTGCTGTTATGCTGTATGCTTCACTAGCTTTGGATTTCGCTGCATGGATACAAGTAAAATAAAACCGCTGATAACCAATAAGGCACTTGTACTGATAAATACCGCGGAAAATCCAAAGGAACCGGATACGAATCCACCTAATAACGGCCCGATGATATTCCCAAGGAACCTAAGACTTGTATTGTAACCAAGTACCTCCCCTTGCATCGCAATCGGCGCTTCCTGGCGAATATAGGCAATCCGTACCGGAATAATGCCGCCAATCGTGACACCGAGAGCAAAACGGATGATGACAAGCTGCCAGAGACTTGTAACGGCTGCTCCTGGCAGGTAGACAATTCCCGCCAAAAAGAGAAGAATGACCAATATTTTAATATAGCCATACTTATCAGCAATTTTCCCCCAATTCCTCGACATCATTAAATTTCCAAGACCTGCGGCGGAAAAGGCAATCCCCGAATAAAATGCGATATTTGCTGGTCCGTGCAGATCACTAACAAATAAGGACAAAATCGGCTGGATGCTAAAATGTGCAATCTGGACAAGAGCAGAGATTAGCAGTACGGTCAATAACACGGGGTTGCGCGTAATATGCTTCAATACTTCCTTGCTTGAATAATGGGTTTTTGTACCCTTTTTCGCTTCAAGAAGAAATTCTTTTGTGGCAATGACAAGGAGGGCCGAGATGAATATGGAAATGGAGGTCCACCTAAAGGTGGTCGAATAGCCAAGGGAATCTGCCAATATTCCGCCTAACATTGGCCCTAACAACGAACCTGTGATGCTCCCGGTTTGCAATGTTCCAAGGACACGTCCGGCAATCTGTTTCGGTGTTTGTGTTGAGATAAAAGCTTGTGACATCGGGATAAATCCCGAAAAGAATCCCATGAAGAATCGCAGCATAAATAGCTGCCAAACAGAATGGACATAGCCAATTAGAAAAATCGATAACGCCATCCCTAATCCGGAAAAGATAAGAATCTTTTTCCTTCCATAGCGGTCGCCAATTCTTCCCCAAATAGGCGAGAAAAGGAAGGCCGAAACAAATGTAATCGCAAACGTTAATCCTGACCAATGCTGGACATACTTTTCAGTAAAGTCTCCAAACGACTCGATGTATAACGAAATAAACGGCATAACCATCGTCATACTTCCGGCTACAAAGAAGTTGGCAAACCACATGATCAGTAAATTACGTTTTACACTTTCTTGCTGGTTCAAGTAATTAACACTTCTTTCTAAAATTTATTTCGGTTTACTAAATATTATCATACCGAAATTTCAAATGATTATAAAGAGATAGCACTTAAATTGAAACTTGTGTTATTTTTCCCTAAATGTAGGGGTTTTGGATATCACTTTATTAAAAATATTCAAAACACTATTGACAACTTGTTAATAGGAGTTTAAATTAAGTTTAATACTTTAAATGAATAATATGTTCTCTTATCAAGAGTGGCAGAGGGACTGGCCCGATGACGCCCAGCAACCGTTCCGACAAGGAATTGGTGCTAAATCCTGCAAAACAAGCAATTGTTTTGAGAGATAAGAGAGGAATAATCCGTCTATTTGTGATGAAACCTCTCTTTTCTGGAGAGGTTTTTTATTTTACATAAAAAGCGTACTTTTCCAATTGGATTAATGGTTTACTGGTAAGAAAAAAAGGAGGAGCTATAAGAATGACAAGAAATATCTTAAAAAGTACACTCGTATCAGCAGTTGCGGCAACACTATTACTCACAGGCTGTGCTTCAGGTGGAGAATCAAAACAAGCAAGTGGTAATAAAAAGGTTTCCCTTGAGGGGGTACCGGAACAATTTACTAAAGGTGACCAGTTAAAAATCAAAGTCATTCGTAAAATTGGCGGTGACGACCATACAGCCCAATTCTTAGCCGGGGCAAAAGAAGAAGGGGAAGCATTAGGGGTAAAAGTAGATGTGTTTACTGCAAATGGAGACACCGCGAAATTTCATGATGCCATCAATCAAGCATTAGATCAGAATTATGATGGCTTTATCATTTCACATGGTGACGACGATGCCACTGTAAACGATGTTAAGAAAATCGTAGAAAAAGGAAAAAGTGTGGTTGCCTTTGATTCGAATCCGAACTTGGCGAATGTGGAAGGCGTGACGCTTACCTCTCAGGATGATGAAGCATTAGCAACCTTAGCACTTGACCAGCTCGTAAAGGATACGAAGGGGAAAGCTAATATTGCTTATCTATGGGTAGACGGCTTCCCGCCAATGGTTCGTCGGAACAAAGTTTATCAGGATGTACTTGCGAAAAACCCTGGGCTTAAAGAAGTGGAACGCTTTGGCATAGCAGCAGTGGACACAAGTGTGCAAACGCAAAATGCTGTTGCAGCGATGTTGAACAAATACCCTAAGGGCAAACTAGACGCTATCTTTGCAACGTGGGATGCCTTTGCGATTGGTGCCGCACGTGCGCTTAAAGAAGCAGGCCGTGAAGAAGTGAAAATCTATGGGATTGATGTTTCCAATGCCGACTTGCAGGAAATCCAAAGAAAAGGCAGTGCCTGGAAGTATACAGCGGCTGTCGATCCTAAATTAATTGGCGCTGTCGATATGAGATTACTTGCGAAAAAACTGGCTGGCGAAGAAACACCAAAGACCTATGACTTAGAAGCATCACTTGTTTCCCAAAAAAATCTTCAGGACTCCAAGGATCCAGTCAACATGGTTAATCTTTCAAAAATCATCCCAAGCTGGGGCCAGTCCACGGCATTTGAAGAAGATTGGATGAAAACGTTGAAGAAGCATTTTAAAAAGTAATTTAGGCTGGCACTCTCTTTTTCTATCGATTCAGAGAGTGTCGTTTTGATAGGGGGTGGCATTTTGACGAGTTCAACATTGGCAATGAAAAACATCTCAATTGAATTTCCAGGCGTGAAGGCGTTAAACCATGTCAATTTTTCGATGGAAACGGGGAAAATTCATGCCTTAATAGGGGCAAATGGTGCGGGAAAATCAACATTAATGAAGGTTCTTTCCGGAGCCTATGACCACTATACCGGTGAGATATTTATGGATGGGCAAATACTAAAGATCCGCTCCCCGCGAGATTCACAGGATGTTGGGATTCAAATAGTTTACCAGGAGGTAGATACGGCCCTAATTCCGTATTTAACCGTTGCTGAAAATATTATGCTGCTGGACACCGTTCATAACATGGGAAAACGACAATGGATGAGATGGAACGAGCTTCATCAAAAAGCGGCGCAATTATTGTCCAGTATGAATATTAGACTTTCAACGAAGACGCTGGTGAGCGAGTTGTCACTTGCTGAAAAACAAATGATTTTAATCGCAAGAGCTGTTTCCAATCGGTGCAAGTTTCTCATTTTGGATGAACCGACTGCACCATTGAGCCATACCGAAACGAGCGAGCTTTTCAGGATTACTCGTGAACTAGTAAAACAAGATGTCGGGATTATTTTTATCTCACACCGCCTGCCGGAAATATTTGAAATCTGTGATGAAGTGACGGTAATGCGTAATGGTGAATTTGTTGTAAAAGAGCAGGTTGCCGCCACAACCTCTAATAAAGTGGTTGAGCATATGCTTGGTCAAAAGCTGGAAGAGCAGTTTCCAGAAAGGAATACGGCCATTGGAAACACCATCCTAGAAGTGAAGGGAATTTCTGATAGAGGAAAAATTAAAGACCTGCATTTTCACGTTAAATCAGGGGAAATCGTGGGCATCGCCGGGCTTGTTGGCGCTGGGAAAACGGAATTATGCAAAGCGTTATTTGGATCCGAGAAACCAACTGGCGGGGAGGTCCTTCTTCACGGGTCCAAAGTAAAAATAAAGAGTCCCTATGAGGCAGTAAAGAAGGGGTTTGCTCTGGTACCCGAGGAACGGAGAAAGGAAGGAATTCTTGTTCTTGAATCGGTTGAAGCTAATTTGACAGCTGCGAACCTAGGGAGCTTTTCAAAGGTATTTAGCTTTTTAGATAGAAAAAGAGAAAAAGAGACAGCCAAGCAACTGATTAGCCGCCTCGGAATCAAAACGCCATCTGAGGAAACGAAGCTTCAAAATCTGTCTGGTGGAAATCAGCAAAAGGTCGCAATTGGAAAATGGCTCGTGGCTGATGCGGATGTTTACATTTTTGACGAACCAACTAAAGGCGTCGATGTAGGGGCAAAGAAGGATATCTTCGAATTAATTGCTGAATTAGCCAGCCGGGGCAAAGCGATTATCTATGCTTCATCCGAGCTTTCGGAGATTATCGGGATTACAGACCGGGTCTATGTTTTATATGATGGTAGGTCGGTAAAAGAACTGGAAACAACAGCAACCAGCGAAGAGGAACTTTTATTGTATTCAACAGGGGGCAGGTAAAATGGAAGCAAAGATTTCAGCGAAGAATCAGGATGCCCCAGTGAAAAAAGCTTTTGAGCTATTTCAATTTTTATATAAATACGGGACCATCATTACGATTCTTGCACTTATCATTATTTTTTCAGCAGCCAATCCTACATTTATTCAAGGCAGCAATGTTATCAATATTTTACGTTCTATATCAATTGTGACGATTATTGCGATTGGAATTACGATTTCGTTGTCGGTAAATGGTTTCGATTTATCGGTCGGTTCGGTGGCATCGCTTTCTAATGCGGTTGTCATTTCAATGTTTGTATGGTTTTCACAAAATACACTGGTGGCGATTATTTCTGCGATTGCCGCGTCATTGGTTGTTGGGGCATTAAACTCGTTCATGATTGTGAAGTTAAGAATCCCTGATATGCTAATGACGTTGGCGACGATGTTTATTATCCAAGGGACAGCACTAACCTATACAAAGGGAGCAACGGTTTCGCAAAATATGGTGATGCCGGATGGCTCAATGGCGACAGGTTTAATTAGTCCATTTTTTGCAAAAATCGGTGAGGTTCCATGGATTATTATCATCATGGCTGTGACCGTCATACTTGTGCACATCTTTTTGACCTATACAAAGCATGGCCGCTATATGTATGTCATTGGTGGGAATAAAGAAGCGGCAAGACTTTCAGGGATCCCTGTGAATAAATATAAAGTAGCAGCCTACTTGCTATCGGCCCTGTTTGCGGCGATTGGCGGGATTGTGCTTGCATCTCGTGTTATGACTTCAGAAATAAATTCTGGGGCGCCCTACTTAATGGATTCAGTAGCCGCCGCCTTTATCGGCTTTTCAGTTCTTGGAGCCGGGAAGGCCAATGCCATTGGAACGTTTGTCGGGGCGGTCTTGATTGGAATATTGCAAAACGGCCTCGTGATGATGTCGGTACCGTATTATGCAATGGATATTGTTAAGGGGGCAGTTTTGGCCTTTGCACTGGCGATTACCTATTATAAGCAAAAATAAACCTATTCACATTGTGGATAGGTTTATTTTTTTTGTAGCAATTTTACTGTTCGAAGGGTCAATGGTCAATTCGCAAATAAACTGTCACGAATCGCAAATAAAACCTATATTTTCGCAAATAAACAAGTAGGATTCGCAAATAAACTGCTATTATTCGCAAATAAACTTCTAACGTTGGAGTTTTAATGAGAAATTATTAAAAATATCCTCGGAATTGGATCCTAAAGTAAGCTTGCTGTGTTTTATCAGCGGATTTCAACTGTTTATCGGCGAATCCAGCCTGTTTATCAGCGAATTTCCTCATTTATCAGCGGAAATCGTGATTTTATCAGCGAATCAAAAAAGTGTGTAGCTGGTGATTATTTTATTTAAAAAAAATTGAAAAAATATCCAATTTTTATATTGACATTAAATATATTAACAATGATAATATAAACATAAATAATATGAGGTGAAAGCAATATGAATATACAAGACGTAATTCTTGGATTTATTTATGAGGAGCCAATGAGTGGCTACGATATCAAACAAATGATGGAAAACTCCGTGTCCTACTTTTTCGACGCATCATTTGGAGCGATTTATCCGGCATTAAGAAAAATGGAGAAGGAAGGTCTAGTTGAAAAACGAGTCATTCAGCAGGATGGTAAGCCGAACAAGAATTTATTCGTGATTACCGAAAGTGGAAAAGAACAGTTTCAACATTACCTAAACAGTCCAATCAATCCAACGATTACAAGATCGGATATCCTCATCCGCATCTTTTTCGGACGGTTTACCACAAAAGAAAAAATCCAGCGGTGGTTAGAGGAAGAACGTGAAAAGAGCCAGGCGATGCTTGATAACTTAAATAGAATTGCCGAGATGTACCCAGATATGGAACAGCACAAAAGATTTACATTAGAATTTGGAATTCGCCAGGCTAAGATGACTTTGGGGATGGTTGCCGAAGAACTAAAAAAATTGAATCAACAACAAGGGGAGTAATAGGATGAAGGAAACTGGCGGAATGAAGATTGTTTTGCTTATGTGCTTAGGGGTATTTGTTTGTATGCTTGACTCAACAATTATGAACATTACGCTTCCGGCAATTCAGAACAGCCTGCATACGACATTGGAAACGAGCTCATGGATGTTAAATGTATACACAATGACGATTGCCGTATTAGCAATTCCGATGGCAAGGTTTGCGGAGATGTTTGGCAGAAATAAATTTTATCTTGTCGGGCTGCTTATTTTTGGATTGGGGTCGGCCCTTTGCGGACTTGCGAGTAGCGGTGACTTCTTAATTACTGCAAGGTTCATTCAAAGCATTGGTGCCGCCATCTTAATTCCGTGTAGTATGGTGATCGGTATAACTGCCATGCCCATTGAAAAAAGAATACTCCCACTAACATTACTGGGGGCAACACAGGGTTTAGCCACAGCAATGGGGCCGACGGTGGGGGGACTCATAACGGAAAGGTTAAGCTGGCATTGGGTATTTTATGTGAATGTTCCAATCTGTATACTGGCCATTGTCATTGCCTTTTTTTTACTAACACTAAAGAAAGAAACTCGTGTAAAATCAAAAATAGATTGGTTTGGATTACTCTTCTCTGTTTCAGCCATTTTCCCGTTAAATCTTGTGTTAATTAAGGGAAATACATGGGGCTGGAATAGTACTCAAGCGATTTTCTGTTATCTTGTGACTGCCGCGTCCATCCTGCTATTTATTTTTGCAGAGAAAAAATCAAAGGCTCCAATGGTAAATCTAAATCTCTTTAAAGACCGCTTGTTCACAGGGTCAGTTGTAACAGTGACAACAGGTTTTATCTTCCTCATCGGTGTAATGGTCCTACTACCTCAGTTTTTAACAAACTTCCAGCACAAGACGGAACTTCAAGCCGCACTACTCGTCACACCCGTGTCTGCCGCCATCTTTGTTTTTTCCAACATCGCTGGTTTACTAACGAAAAAGATCGGATATACCATCCCAGTCATTCTTGGTTTTGGAATTATGGGATGCGCGTATTATTTGTTGCACAATTTAACTATTCACAGCACATCAAAAGAAATTGTCCTGTTGTGCAGCTTGCTTGGCTTGGGATTTAGCTTTGTCATTTCCTCGGCGACGATTGCCAGTACATCCTCTTTCGAAGGAGAAATGCTGACAGCCTCCCAGGGTGTTTTTTCGATGCTGAGGCAATTAGGAGTAGTGTTAGCCGTCGCCATTTTTGTGGCAGGACTAACGAATAATATTCAAGGTAAAAAGCAGGATGTTGTTCATTTCGCAGCCCAACAGCTTGAAAAGCTCGACGTACCACAATCAGCAAAAGAGAAAATCTTGAGCGAAACGGAAAAGTCAATCAACACCAGCTCGCATACAGAAAAAAACAATCCGTCCTTAATGACGGCAGCGGAAAGACAACAAATCATCGACATCAACGTCCAAAAAGCACTTGCCACTATTCCAGAAGAACAAAGAACTTCAGCCAAGGAATTGATTTACCACAAGGTAGCAATGCAGGTGGATAAGGATATCGCCGAAAAAGGAAAGCTTGTAAAAAACTATTCGAATCAGGTATCCACTTTTGCGAAAGAAACAATTGCTTCTAGTTTTGCTGACCTTTATAAAACGAGCATTCCATTTGTATTACTTTGCTGCTTAGCAGGATTCGTATTTATCGAAAGAAAAAAGAAGTCAACTACTGCTTTTGTGAATACTCCTGCTGCTGAATGAATAAATAAGAAAGGCCTAGTTATATAAAAAAGGGTGTGGACGAATGGAAGGATTAAAGATAATTAACCTGGGAGTGCGTTTTCTTTTAGAAATCTTAGTTTTGGTCATTTTAGGGTATTGGGGATTTCGGGTATCACAGGGAACCTTCATGAAAATAATAGTAGGAATCGGAGCCCCACTGCTAGTAGCTGTCATTTGGGGGATGTTCGGTGCTCCAAAGGCAACGTACGTGCTAAGTGGACTCCCTTTTCTTTTATTGGAAATTGTTATATTTGGTTTACCAGTTGCAGCCTTGTTTTTTATCGAAAAACAATCGCTAGCCTATATTTACGGAGTGATTGTAATAATAAATATTATTTTAATGAAAATTTGGCATCAATAAAACAAAAGAACCGAATGCATCTAAATGATGAAAGTGTTTGTCTTTAGTTTAAATGATTCTTTGCGCAAGATTACATCTTGTGCATTGCTTCAAACCCTTGTTTTGATTTAAACTAAGAAGCAAATGCAGGAATAATGTGGTGAGATAGAATGGGAAACCAAGTTGAACAAACATACGATATCATGGAGGTCTGTCTGCTTGCGGGGAAAATTATGCTCCAGAGCGGCGCGGAGACCTATCGGGTGGAGGATACGATGATGCGGATTGCCTCCTCTTTTGGGATTGTAAAAACACATAGTTATGTAACCCCAACCGGAATTATTTTTTCAGCGGAAAGTTCAGAGCCGACAAAGACTAAGCTGATTCGAATTTCGGAGCGCTCTACGGATTTGAAAAAGGTGGCTTTGGTTAATAGTATTTCGCGAAATATCAGCAGCGGTACAATTAATCGCGAACAGGCATTGGAGCAATTGAATGAGATTGATTCGATGGACATTTCCTTTCCCCTTAGTACTCAAGTGGCCGCCGCAACTTTAGCCAGCGGCTGTTTTATGATTATGTTTAAAGGCGGCTGGAATGACTTTATTCCCGCGATGATTTCCGGGGGATTAGGATATCTTAGCTTTGTCTGCTTCCACCGCTTTATCCCGATCAAGTTTTTCTCGGAATTTTTGGCATCCTTCGTCATTGGTTTGCTGTCGCTTATTTTTGTGAAAATGGGTGTAGGCCACCAATTAGATAAAATTATCATTGGTTCGGTGATGACGTTGGTACCTGGTCTTTTAGTGACGAACGCCATCAGGGATTTAATGGCTGGACATTTAGTCTCAGGGTTGTCAAAAGGAGCTGAGGCTTTCCTGACGGCCTTTGCTATTGGGGCAGGAATTGCTGTTGTCTATTCATTTTCATGAGGGTGAGGTTAGAAATTGTGGCGATTCTTGCACAGTTAATCACAAGTTTTATTGCTACAGGATCCTTTGGGATTGTTTTTAATGCACCGAAAGAAACCTTGGTGAAATGTGGGCTGATTGGCATGGGCGGCTGGCTAATTTATTATCTACTTGAAGGCTATACAAAAAATGCAGTGCTAGCCACATTGGCAGCCACTGTCTTTATCGCGGTCCTCAGTCAGGAATTAGCAAAGTTTTATAAAACACCTGTAATTATTTTTAGTGTAGCCGGCATTATTCCGTTAGTGCCGGGCGGCCTTGCTTATGATGCCATGAGGAATTTTGTTGAGAACGATTATAATACGGCGATTGGCCTAGCGGCAAAAGTGCTTATGATTGCCGGATCAATTGCCTTCGGGCTAGTTTTTTCGGAAGTAATCAATCAAATGATTCGGAAGCTTTCTCGAAAAAAAGCGCGGATATGACTAATTCCCTTTTAGCAGCAACGCTAAAGGGGTTTCTTCTTAATAAAATCCTAAGAATGTACGAGTAGAATTTACTTGGAAATATTTTTCCTTTATCCTTTTAGTATTTTTTGGTATGGTTATATAGTAGTACATTACGATAGTCATAGTTTTTTGGTAAATTATCTTATGAGGAATGGTATAATCTGCTATGAAAAAATTGCTAATCGTCATCATTATCCTTGTCATATCATTTATTAGTACAAAGACGATATTTGCTGTGAAATCCAAGTCTAGATCCAACCAATCGGCAATCGCCCGTGTGAAAGAGGCTGCTCAATTAAAGATGCGTGAAGTAAACATTTTCCAAAAAGAGGTTCCAAGTTTACCAGATAGTATCCTTCTTGATGTTCCATTATTCAATCAAATGGATAAACCCCTGCTCTACAATGGGTGCGAGGTTACCAGCCTGGCGATGATTCTTAACTATCATGGGGTAAACGTAACAAAAAATGAATTAGCTGAAAAAATAAAAACAGTCCCGTTAAATTATAGTAATGGCAAAAAGGGGAATCCAAATGCTGGTTTTGTCGGGGATATGGCCCGTGGACCGGGGTTGGGTGTATACAATGGCCCAATATTAGAACTGGCCCAGAAATATGTCGGGGATAGAGCGGTCAATTTAACGAATCAACCGTTCGACGATTTATTAAATGAAGTGGGCCAAGGGCTTCCAGTGTGGATTATTACAACGTCCAGCTTCGCACCTGTCTCTGTCTTTCAAACATGGGATACACCACAGGGGAAAATTGATATTACATTTAGTGAACATAGTGTCGCCATTACCGGCTACGATGAAAACTATATTTACATAAACGATCCTTATGGGGAGAAAAATAGGAAATTAAACAAGGACAGTTTTATCAAAGCCTGGGAGCAAATGGGCAAACAAGCAATTGTGATAAAAAAATAAAAATGACCTGAAATGGGCGAAGGCAGAGGAATGATTTATCCCTCTGCCTTCTTCGCTTCTGATTCAATTTTTAAGAATCCATATCGTAACTTGTGAATGGTTGTTTGATAATCAGCCATCGCAAGGTAAAAACTTATATATTGTAATTGTTATAAAAACAAGTTTGCCGCGGTTATTCTTCCACCTGATGGTTTTATACCTAAACGACGTAAGCCCTACCTCTCTTACATCCTAACGGCTCCGAAGCCGATCCAGTGTGAATAAGTTTTTATTTAAACATAAGCAGAATGCCAGAAAAAATTCTTACATTGCGTTATCTCATTAATTACAAGTTACTATTTGTTAAGCACAAATACTAATATTACAGGATACTTGTTATATTGTCAACTTTTTTTCTCTATTTTGTAAAAAGCAGGATTTTTTAACATGCACCGCAAATTACCTTGTATAAAAGAGAAAAGGTGGAACTGTATATGAACCCATTTGCATTTGCTTGTATTACGCCGCATGGCGGAGAAATAATTCCAGAGCTACAAGGTGTATACCCTGAAAGAATGTCCGTGACACGGGGAAGTATGGAAAAGTTAACGACTCTAATGTCCGAGGCGAATCCGGATTGCATCATCATTCTTACTCCACATGGAACAAGAATCCATGGTCAATTTGCAATTACGGATTCAGAAAGAATGGCTGGGATCGTTGAAGAAAATCAGTCGACGTATGCTATGGAAAGACGAGTAGACAGAGAACTGGCTAGGATGATTAACAAATGTGCACAGGAGGAAGGGATTCCATCCGGCACGATTAATTTTGGAACTGCGGCAGGTCCAATCTCTTGCCTGCCGCTCGATTGGGGCGTAATTGTTCCACTAAGGTTTATGCCGGATGTGCCCATTGTTGTCATTAACCCGACAAGAGAACTTTCTTTTGGCCAGCATTTGGAATTTGGGAAGGCACTCCGAAAAGCTGTCCAACAATCACAAAAACGTGTTGGTCTCATTGCCAGCTGTGATTGGGCCCATGCCCATGACAAGGATGGTCCCTACGGATTTGACCCGGCGGCCAAGCCTTTCGATGAACAAGTGGTGGAATTAATCAAAACCAATCAATTAGAGAAAGTGGCGGAATTTGAAGAAGGTTTCATTGAGGCAGCAAAGCCGGATGGAATCTGGCAGACGTTAATCCTTGCCGGGGCGATTCCTGTTGAAGAACGCTATGTAGAGTTTCTGTCCTACGAAGCACCAACCTACTTTGGCTTAATTTGCGCGGCTTATTATTCCAAGGGAAGATAAATTTTTCTGGAGAAAAGAAGGTAGAAAAGAAGAATTATTGATATGTTAAGCTAACCATTTTGATAAGTGGTTAGCTTTTTTGGGTTTTTTTATCGAATTATGTCGAAAATCACATTTTTTTCTTTCTTTTTTGTCATTATTTATGAGAAAAGATGATAAGATAGTAGGAGAAAATACTTTTTAATATTTTCAGAAAACTTGTCGCGAAAACTCGGCCAAGGGAGCTACTAACATGAAAGAAAGCAACAATAGTCATAAATTGATATTTGAAGAGAAAAAGGCGATTAAACTTTTTTTGTGGTTGTTTTATGTCTTTTTTATTAGCTTTGATTTTTTATGGTATTATATTTTGCCCAATTTTTCAAAATTTGGTGAGAAAGAATTTCGTGAGGAAGGACTAGGGAACTGGATTTATATCTTAGTCTTTGGATTACTGCCTGTTTCCGTATACTTAATAAGAAAGGGTAAACCCTATCATGTTAAATACATAATTTTAATCAGCTATATCTTTATAGATCTCATTGATAATTTTATTAGGTATTTTGGAACCTCACTTAAATTTGCGTCGGGAAATGTTGTTGAGATATTATTTATATTTTTTTCGCCAATATTCGTAAACAGAAAATATTTTTGGGCTGCTTCACTAGGGATTATTGGAAAGTATCTCTTTATAGGAATAGTTCTACAAAATCCGGAGGTGTTACCTCCTGCATTTGTTATTGCCGTTATCGCTGCAATCGCTTTTATTATCCTAATAAGATTTTATTCGTACATTAATTCTTTAACTGAAGTTCATGAAGATCTTCGTCAAAAAGAGAAACTGGCCGTCATCGGTCAAATGGCTGCAGCAATTGGTCATGAAATACGTAACCCTTTGTCATCATTAAAAGGTTTTACACAGCTGCAGCAAGAACGGGATCCAAATAGTAACGAGTATTATCCAATTATGATTCAGGAAATTGACCGGATTAATTCCATCGTTGACGATCTGATGTACCTTGGGAAACCGAAGGAAATCAAATTTGAAAAGGATAGTATTGAAGAAATTATTGCTTATACGTTGTCGATTACGCAGCAACAGGCTGAAAGACAAGGAGTAACGGTGGTAACGTTAATAGCCGGACCGCTGCCGCCTATCGATTGTGATGAGAAACAACTAAAGCAAGTGTTTATTAATTTAATCAAGAATGCGATTGAATCCATGTCTAATGGGGGTGAGATAAGGGTTCATGTAAAGGTGCATGAGCAGAAAAAAATGCTCATCGAAATCCAAGATGAAGGGTGCGGAATTGAGGATGAAGACATTCTTAACCTAGGAGAACCATTTTATACAACGAAAAAAGATGGTACTGGATTAGGTCTAATGGTGACGAATCAAATTATTCAAGATCATCATGGTAAGTTGAAAATAGAAAGCACTCTTGGCAAAGGTACGCAGGTTAATGTAACTTTGCCTATAAAGCAGGGAAATTATTGAAAAAAATAGTTCTATATTTATACAAAATTCTTCAAGATAATATCTATCATGGGTACAATGAATGATATATAATGGAGAAGAATACGGAATTTTAATAGATTTTGTAAGCAATAACTGATATGCTTATTACGAAATATTCAAAATTGTGATAAAATTACTCAAACCTTAATTTCCGACACAAAGTAGATATAAGGCAACTGTAGTTTTGGAGGGTTATATGATACCACACGAAGAAAAGCGAACCGTCAAATGGTTTCTATTATTTTTCTATATTATTTTGATAGGATATGATTTTTTTTACTATTACCTTTTACCAGTATATATATCTCATAAGGAAAGTGGATTCCCAAGTAATTATTGGTATTTCACATATACTATAGTTGCATTTTTGTTTCCAGTTGCTTTTTATTTAAATAAACTTGAAAAGCAATATATGATTAAGTATGTTTTATTTATTAGTTATGTATTAACAACTTTTATTGTTGATATTTTAACTTATTATGGAAGAGGGGATTCTTACATAAGTGGTAATGTTATTGAAGTTTATTTAATATTATCATTACCTCTTTTTCTAAATTCAAGATATTTTTGGTTAGTTAGCTTGGGTATTGCTATAAAGTATATTTTTACCGGCATTATTTTGAATACTTCATATGTAATAATCCCTTTGATATTAATCATTATTTTATCTATTATGTCCTTCTTTTTATTGGCTAGATTTCAAAGATATGTTAAAGCAATTAGTATCTCGTATGATAAACAATTAGAGGGAATTGTAAAAGGCGTTATTGCAACATTAGAACTTAAAGACCCATATACAAGGGGACATAGTGAACGGGTCGCCAGCTATGCTTTATTATTAGCACAAGAAATCGGTAAGTTTACAAAAGAGGAACAAAAATCATTTTATTACGCCTGTTTATTACATGATATTGGGAAGGTTCATATCCCTGATTCAATATTAATGAAACCTGGGAAACTGACAAAAGAAGAATTTGAAATTATTAAATCCCACCCCGGTGTCGGAGCTGATGCTGTTAAGAATGTCGAAGGAATTAAGGATTGTATTTGTGTCATTCGCTCTCATCATGAACGTTGGGATGGTATGGGTTATCCCGATCAGTTAAAAGAAGAAGAAATTCCACTGCTTGCGAGAGTGACATCTATTGCCGATGCGTTTGATGCAATGACTTCTTCAAGATCATATCGAGCTGCAATGCCAGTTGAAGAGGCTAATAAACGTATTATTGAAGGTAAGGGTTCCCAATTTGATCCGGATTTAGTGGAAGTATTTATTAAAGTTTTCCCTGAATGGGTCAAATTTCATGAAAAATATCCATGGACAAAACAATGGGAATTACCCAAGGAGGTGGAATTATGAAAATTCGTAAGTTAAAGAAGATCAAAACTACATGTTGGTGGTGTCCTTTTGCAGGAATAAAACCATAAGCGAATGGGATGCTAGCTAAGGGCTAGCATCTTTATTTTGTATACATTAAAGGTAAAGTAAAAGGGAGCTAAAATGAACCTCACACACAATTCACGTCTATTGTTAGTTCCACTCGATATTCACAAAGACAAAAAACACTATATAGTCGAGGATAAAACCTCTAGTGAATTTTATGAAATGCCTGAGGTTTGCATTGATGCTATTGAATTAATTAACAATGGCGAAACTTTAGGGGAGATTGAACTACTTCTAAAAGAAAAATATCCCAATGAAGAAGTTAACCTTATCGATTTTGTTGAACAGCTTATAAAGATGGAACTTGTTTCTGAATTGGATGGTGTGAAGCTCGAAAAAAGAGATACGAAAAAGGAGAGTCTCGGCTTTTTGTGGCTTTCACCACAAATCGGAAAATTCTTTTTTAATAAGTTCTCCCTTTTTCTGTATGCGGTGTTATTCATCGGTAATGCCTTCCTTTTCATCGCAAAGCCATCATTATTTCCACACTATAAGGATTTGTTTATCTTTGATTTAATGGTTCTCAATATCCCAGCATGGATGGTATTAACTTTTATTCTTGTCTTAATCCATGAATTTGGCCACATTTTAGCGATGAGAGCACAAAATCTCCCTACTAAATTAGAAGTCGGCCACCGTTTATTTCTTGTCGTCCTTGAAACCGATATGTCATCAATATGGAAACTGTCTTCAAAGGATCGGAATGTACTATTTTTAGCCGGGCTTTGTTTTGATACAGTGATCCTTTCGCTCGCATTAATCAGTCAGCTTATCTTCGCAAACGGGTCAGGGATTTTCTTGAGTATCATTCATGTGGTGGTCTTAGATACATTTATTCGCATGGTGTACCAATGCTGCGTTTATATGAAGACAGATTTATATTACCTATTTGAAAATGTATCTGGCTGTTATAACTTGATGGAAAACGCACAGCAAGCGATTAGAAAAAAACTACCGTTTCTAAATTCAAAAGTAACAGAGGAAGTTGTTTTCGCTGGTGAAAAAACTACCGTCTTCGTCTATTCGATTTTCTATTTTATCGGTGTAGCTTTGACTGTTTCATTGTTTGCAATCTATTATATCCCGCAATTATTGTTTGCTTTAAAAAAGGTTTTGCCAGGCTTTTTATTAGGTCTGGATTCCCTTCCTTTTTGGGACGCTATGCTCTTCTCCTTGCAAATTCTAATTGGAATGTTGCTCTTGCTCTACTCGTGGCGGAAAAAATATGTCCGAAGATAGCTTTGTGACAGAACTTTGTCTAAAAATGAATATCTAAGGGTTTTTTCCCCCGATGATGGGGGAGTTCCCCTATATAGATAGCACTTCTGTTTTTCTTACAATAAGGGTAAGAAAACGGAAGTGTTATTTTTTTAGCCGATAGGAAGTAAAACTTCCTATCAGGCATAAGTGCAACTACGCCTCTGTCTTCGCCCTAACGGGCTTGCCAGTCGGCGAGTTTACTATATAAGGAGGACATGAAATGCAGGCGAATACTTCAATAACTAAAAAACCGGGAAGCTCGGTCAATGATGCCTTTGCATCCCATTTTGCGAAATCAATGTTTCTAACGATTGCTGGTCTATTGATCTTAACTTTTATTGGTACAAGAATGTTCACACATGTCGATTTAAATCTTTACGGATATATGGTTGGAACCATCGTGTTTATCGGCGGATTCTTCTATCGCTTTATTGCTTGGGGCGAAAGGCCGCCAACCAAACTTTTTATTAAAAAAGGCTTAAAGCTGCTGTTTAGAAAAAGCACACCAAAAACGGCTGTCAATCATTTAGCGATTTATGATTTCATCCGCAATCGCGGTGTTTATCGCTGGGTGCAGCATATCCTAATCGGCTGGGGCTGCGTCCTCGCTTTCCTAGTAACCTTCCCTCTCGTGTTTAGCTGGATGTATTTTACGATGGAAGACAATGGCTATTATACGATTGTGTTATTTGGAATGAACATCATGAACGTAAAAGCTGATGGAATCATCGCTTGGTTATCTTACAATGCCTTGAACATTGCAGCCATCATGGTTACCGCCGGTGTATGTATGGCGCTATACCGCCGCTTGAAAAATATGCAGGCAAGAGCAGAGCAAAAGTTTATGTACGATTTCTTACCACTTTACCTATTGCTCTTCATTTCGATTACTGGACTTTTACTGACGTTCCAAAATGTAGTTTTACATGGCTGGATGCAGCCGCAAATGTCACTAATCCATCAATTCTCAGTGATTGTGACGTTAATCTATCTGCCATTTGGAAAGCTTGCTCATATTCCTTTCCGGCCACTGAGCGTATTTGCAAGAAACTACCGTGAACATTATAGCGAACAACATATGAAAGAGTGTAAAGTATGTGGCGATCAATTTGTTTCTGTTGAACAATCAAACGATGTCATTCAAGTGTTAGACGTAAATGAAATTGATTTCAATATGAATGACGGCTTTAATCTTGCAGAACTATGCCTGCCATGCCGCAGGAAATATCGAATTGCGAAATTCTCAGGTTTCGCAACGCATCAAGTGAAGGTCAAGGAGGCAAATCAGAATGCAAATGGATAATTTTAGAAATGAACGAGATCAATATTTTAAAGAAATCGACAACTTAAACCATCCAAATGAAACATTAGTCAAGACACATTGCAGCTATTGCGCGATGCAGTGTGGGATGAACTTAAGGGTAAATACAAAAACAAACAAGATCGTTGGGGTTGAGCCTCGATATGATTGGCCGGTAACTTTAGGAAAGATGTGCCCGAAAGGGGTTACCGCTTACCAGCAAGTAAACAATAAAGACCGTTTATTAAGACCATTAATTCGTGATGATCAATCATTAAAAGGGACGAAAAATGGCTTCCGTGAAGCAAGCTGGGATGAGGCATACGATCTTATTGTGAAAAAATTCACCGAGCTGCAAGAGAATTATGGAAAAGATTCACTCTCTGTGTATAGCGGTGTTTCCATGACAAATGAAAAGTGTTATTTAACAGGGAAATTTGCTCGTGTCGGACTTCAAACGCGCTATATTGATTATAATGGCCGATTCTGTATGGCTAGTGCAGCTGGTGGTTTAAATCGCTCATTAGGTATTGATAGAGGTTCAACCATTCCATGGACTGATGTACAGGATACCGATTGTATATTTCTAGCCGGCAGTAATACCGCCGAATGTCATCCTACGATGATGTTCCGGGTTTGGGCAATTCAAGAACGGGGCGGCTATGTCATTGTTGCAGATCCACGAGAAACACCGGTTGCTAGAAGAGCAGATCTTCATCTTGATTTAAGACCTGGTACAGACCTTGCACTAGCCAATGGGATTGTCAATTTATTAATCGAAAATGGCCATATTGACGAAGAATTTATCAAAAATCATACAAATGGCTTTGAAGACACAAAAGAACTTGTTAAACAATTCACACCGGAATATACAAGCGCGATAACAGGTGTGGCACCAGAGAAAATTATTCGCGCGGCTGAAATTTACGGTAAAGCTCCAAATGCGATTGTCATGTTTGCCAGAGGGATTGAGCAACAAATCAAAGGGGTAGATAACGTTTCTGGCTATACGAATATGGCCCTTGTAACCGGGAAAATTGGCCGTGCGAAATCAGGTGTTGCAACCATAACAGGACAAGGAAATGGCCAAGGTGGACGTGAACATGGGCAAAAAGCCGATGCACTGCCTGGCTATCGAAAAATTGCTAACCCTGATCACGTCAAATATGTTTCAAAGGTGTGGGGTATTGAACCGGAAGAAATGCCAAAAGAGGGTGTATCCGCATTTGAAATGTTTGGCTTGATGGAACAAAAGACCATTCGTGCGTTATACCTATTATGTTCAAATCCTGCCGTTTCTGCACCAGATCAAAATTATGTTCGGGAGCAGTTGAAAAACCTAGACTTTATGGTATGTGTTGATTTTTATCTTTCAGAATCTGCTGAATTTGCAGATGTCGTTCTGCCTACAACAACTTGGGCAGAGGACGCGGGAACAACTACAAATGTTGAAGGACGGATTATCAAGATTAATCAAGCGCAAATGCCGGTAGGCGAATCAAAGCCAGACTGGAAAATTCAAGTAGAACTTACTGAGCGAATGGGCCGTGGTAAATATTTTTCTCACTTAAAAACGTCTGAAGACATATTTAATGAACTTCGTGTCGCTTCTAAAGGTGGAACAGCTGATTACTATGGCGTTACATGGGAAAAGATTGACAAGCAAGACGGCGTGTTCTGGCCATGTAAAGATGAAAATGATCCTGGAACACCACGGTTATTTTTAGATAAAAAGTTTAATCATCCAGATGGAAGAGCTAAAATTTTTGCATTGCCTTACAGACCTTCCGCAGAAGAACCGGATGAAGAATACCCATTGCGATTAACAACAGGACGTGTTGTCTACCATTATTTATCAGGGAATCAGACGAGAAGAATTCAATTCCTTCGTGATATGTGTCCTGAACCATTTGTAGAAGTACATCCAGAAACAGCAGCAAAATATAATATTGATCACGAAGAACTTGTCCGTCTCTATACACGTAGAGGAGAAACAACCTATAAAGTGAAAATCACAGAGGCCATTCGGAAGGATACCGTGTTTGTTCCGTATCACTGGGGCCATGAAAAATCTATTAATCTATTAACAATTGGTGCACTTGATCCAATATCACGGATGCCGGAGTTCAAAGCTTGTGCCGCACAAATCGAAAAACTGAAAATAAAGAAGGTGCAGTAAATGAAAAAGAGGCTATATTTAGAACTTGAAAACTGTATAGGGTGCCGCTCTTGTTTAGCGGCTTGTACACAGTGCGGAGGGCATGAGGAACGGAACCGTAACTATGTTTACGACGTGAACCCGCTTGTTAACCGTCAAACAATGCCTCTTATGTGCCTTCACTGCGTGAATCCGGCATGTGCGAGAAGCTGTCCGGCTCAGGCAATCCAAATACACGAAACTGGAGCTGTACTTTCCGCTCTTGTAGAAAAATGTATTGGCTGCCAAAACTGTACGATTGCCTGCCCGTATGGTATACCAAAGTTTGATACAGAACAAAATCTCATGTATAAGTGTGATTTATGTATCGACCGGTCAAAGGATGGCATTCCGCCGATGTGTGCTAGTGTATGTCCAACAAACACATTACAATGGTTAACCGATGAAGAAATTGAAGCGAAACAAAAGCAATTTAATTTAGATAATGGTAAATGGGTCACAAGCATGCCTTACTTGGAAGGCGAAACAAACGTAAAAGTGAATCTCCCTGGTATTCTTCAGGGCGTCACTAAATTGTTCTAGGAGGGATTAACATGAGCGATAAAAATAATAAAATCCCGTTCACTGAAGATAACTATACACATAACATCAACCGCAATAATGAAAGAAAGCTCGACCGCCGCGGATTTATGAAAACATTGGTGGGGGCAGCAGGAGTGTTCGCTGTTTCCTCCCTTCCATGGGGTGTATTAGCAGCAAAAGAATTAAATGGACTTGGCGACAAAAAATATCCGAAACACAAAATTACCGATGTTAACTCATTGCCGATTGGTGATGCCGTTGACTTTGCCTTCCCAGGCGAGCATGATAGTGCGATTTTAATCCGCCTTTCGGAAAATAAATACGTTGCCTACCAAAATGCCTGTACTCATCTGCGCTGCCCGGTTTTTTGGAAAAAGGATGAGCAGGAAATGCTGTGCCCTTGCCACCACGGAAAATTCGATGTGGAAACAGGTGCGCCAACGGCTGGCCCTCCTAGACGGCCACTCCCTGAAATCCATGTAAAAGTTGAAAACGGCGCTGTATATGCCGTGGGGGTGAAACGTTATGAAGCGTAGTTACCTGCCAGTCGCCCTTCTTCTAGCTGTGTTAATGTTAAACATTATTTTCACTCAATATATGGTCCATCAATATTTTTATGAAAACTATACCAATACCATCATTGCAGCTGTCATCAACGTGATTTTATTTCCAGTCGCATTCCTTATCTATAAAAAAGGTGTGAATGTCCATGACTAGTGAGACATATATTGATTTATGTTTTGTCCGCCCTGAATCAGGCGGTTTCACAGTGGAAATCGATGAATTGTTAAAAAGCACTTTTGCAAAAAAACGCTTGAACTGGTTTCTTGAAGAGAAATCACTAGATGGTGCTGAAATGGTTGTTGCAGAAGTTAAAGGAATGAGCGATTGGACTTCTGAAGAAGAAACGATTCAGTTTCTTGAAGAGCATGCAGAAGAGAAGTTTTGGGAGTATCTGCAAGGCTACAAAATGTTTATCTATCCTGTCGTGAAAGGATGCAATAGCTGTGGAACACATTAAGCTAGAAGCTGTGAAACGTTTTGTTGGTGGGCCGGTAGAAATTATCATTCATGATGAAGATGGTGGTGACCAGGCGCCAGCAGTGAAGAAAACAGTGAAAAAAGTCCAGCTTTGTCCCGACAACACCCATATTCGTTTCTATTTTGATGATTTTTATTTTCTTGCCGTTCCGCTTTCCAGTAGCGTAAGTGAGTCGGATGAACAATGGTCAGCTTTCGACCCAGAAAGCGGCTTAACCTATACAGTAAAAAAAGTTCAGGTCTTTTAATTAAGAGCCTGGCTTTTTTTAAAAAGGAGAATTGTTAATGGAGTTAAAACCAAAGCAGCAGATTAGCTCTTACATTATCCAGTCACAGGAAGAAGAAATCAAGCGGATTTCCATCGAACTTCACGAGGGTGTCGGTCAAAATCTTTATAGTATTTTAACAGGCTTACAATTTATTGACTCAGGGACAAAAGAGCCTCATATGAAAAATCATCTCCGTGAAATGTCGCAGTTAATCGAAAAAACGATTCAAGAAATTAGGCTGCTCTCTGTCGAATTGTATCCTCCTGTCCTAACAACTCTTGGTTTATTGCCGGCCATGAAAAGCTATATTAAGCTGTATACTTCGACATTTGGAATTCTTGTTGATTTAGACACTGCGGGCACGCAAAAGTGGCTCCCGGAGAAAAGCAGGATTGCGGTGTTTCGGGTTTGTCAAGAGGCACTAACAAATATAGTGAAGTATGCTGACACGTCCAATGTGAAAATAAATGTTATTTGGACTGAGGATGAGCTGAAAGTTACGATTAATGATTTTGGTAAAGGATTTCATCAAGCGGAACATGGAGGCAACAATCAATCATCGGGAATTGCCGCAATGAAAGAGAGAATGCTTCTAACTGGCGGACAGTGCACGATATCCTCTAAAATAGGAGAAGGAACATCTATTGAACTATCCCTGCCGTTAAAGGATTAAAGGAGAGTTAAGAATGATAAAAATCCTCTTGGTTGATGATCATGCTGTTGTGAGAAGCGGCTTGAAAATGCTGTTAAATACAAACCCTGAAATAGAAGTAATCGGGGAAGCCTCAGAAGGAAATGAAGGTATCAAGAAAGCGTTAAAATTAAAGCCGAATGTCGTGGTTATGGATTTAAGTATGCCCCATGGTAAAGACGGCTTGTCGGCGACAACAGAATTGAAAAAGCTGATGCCTGAGATTAATATCCTGATTCTAACCATGCACGATGATGAGGAATACCTCTTCCGGTCGATTCAAGGAGGGGCATCCGGCTGTATTCTAAAGAGCGCCCCGCACGATGAATTAATGTCTGCGATTGAATCGGTTGCTGCCGGTGATGCCTATCTTCATCCCTCTGCACAGAAGCGTTTAATGGAGGAATATTTGTCCGGTGTGAAGCAGGATGGCAATGATACGTACAATCTATTATCTGAACGGGAAAAGGAAGTCTTAACCCTTATCGCAAAAGGTTACGCCAACAAAGAAATTGCGGAGCAGCTTGTCATTAGTGTGAAAACAGTCGAGACCCATAAAGGGAACTTGATGGAAAAATTACAAATGAAAACCCGGCCTGAGCTCGTGGAATATGCCGTTAAAAAGGGGTTATTAGGTTATGACATTTAAGGGAAATCATCTGAGATGACAGAGATAAGGGAATTGCGACCGGTTCTTGAAGTGTGCGACAGGCTAATGGAGGAGGCAGGTTGTGATTTTGTCGGGCTTGCCATCCAAAATACTGTTGGCCCTGATGTCAGGTGGCACTATGCCGCCGGAAATTTAAATGATAAATACGAGAGAATAACTGTCCGTTTCGGAAAAGGAATCGCTGGAAAAATTATTTCAAGTGGAAGTGCGATGATGTTGGCCGACTTTCCAAATGATATTTTTGGAAAAGTGACAGACTATCCGATAATGCTTGCTGAAAAACTTGCATCCTGCTATGCGGTCCCATTATTTTTTAATGCTGTTCCAAAAGGAGTATTGCTTATTGGCAAAAGAGAAAGCTTTACTTTTCCAGAGCATGTTCAGCAACTTGTAAAGGACGCAGCCGAAACATTGGAGCAGTTATTAAATGAGCATTTATAACGATTCGGGGCAGGGGGGATGGAAATGGACAAGGAAATCCGCGGGCCTTTGAACGAGCTGGCAGACCTTGAACTTGAATTAAAAAAGTCGATGCAGGAATTAGTGGATATTAAGTTTGCTCTCGATGAATCTTCGATTGTCGTCTTCACAGATTCCCGGGGGATTATTACATATGTAAATGATCAATTTTGTCGTATCTCTAAATACTCGCAGGAAGAATTGCTGGGCCACGATCATCGGATTGTCAATTCTGGATATCATTCTAAAGACTTTTTTAAAGAAATGTGGCGGAAAATTGGCTCAGGCGAGGTTTGGAAGGGTGAAATCCGCAACAGGGCCAAGGACGGTTCGCTCTATTGGATGGATACCACGATTGTTCCGTTTTTAAACGAAAAGGGGAAGCCTTATCAGTATCTGGCCATTCGCTATGAAATTACCGAGAGAAAGCGTGTCGAACAGGAATTAAAAAAAATGATGTCTTCCATCATCGGTGTGCAGGAAGAGGAACGAAAGCGCTTGTCACGCAACCTCCATGATGGAATTGGTCAAAATCTTTATAGCCATTTGATAACCATCAATCGTTTGCTTTCAGAGATGGATCATCCGTTACTACAGCAGATGCAGAAAGAAGCAACCCAATTAATCGAGGAGATTCGAGAAATCTCATGGGAATTACGGCCATCGGTCTTGGATGACCTTGGTTTAGTTCCAGCCATTCGTTCCTTTTTAGCACGTTATTCAGAGCATTACAATATCGATGTATACTTTGATTGCGTCTTAAACCAGCGCCTTGATATTAGTATCGAATTGACCATTTACCGGATAATTCAGGAGGCGTTAACGAATATTCGCAAATATGCAGCTGTTACAGAGGCCATGGTTACCATCAGAGAAATGGATGATGTTGTGCGAGTAATGATTGAAGATAAGGGAAACGGCTTTGACATCAGAAAACAAACTCCAGGAGTCGGACTGTTCAGCATGGATGAACGCGCCCGTTCCGTTGATGGCGGATTTTCAATCTACTCAACACCGGGAATGGGAACGAAAATCATTTTAGAAGTACCGATTTCCACAGCTGAAGACGATTAAAAAAATAGAGGGTGTCAGGCACTATTACGGTGCCAGACACCCTCTATTTTTATATTTTAAATGAGCTCTTCAATGAAACGATTCTGTTAAAGACCAGCTTGTCGACTGTTGTATCTTTCGGGTCGACGTTGAAATAACCGTGTCTAAAGAATTGGAATTTTTCCTGCGGCCGGCTTTCTTTCATGTTTGGCTCGACAAAGCCCTGTAAGACTTCAAGTGAATGAGGATTAACGTTATCAAGGAATGTTTTCCCCTCGTCACTAGCGTTCTCTTCCGCGTCCAAAATAAGCGGTTCGTAAAGACGGAATTCAGCTGGAACGGCATGGGCTGCTTCTACCCAATGAATCGTTCCTTTTACTTTCCTTCCTGTGAAGCCAGTACCACTCTTGGTTTCAGGATCGTAAGTGCAGCGTAACTCAACAACTTTACCGCTCGCATCCTTGACGATTTCTTCACATTTAATGAAATAGGCGTTCTTTAGGCGGACTTCATTTCCAGGGAACAGACGGAAATATTTCTTTGGCGGTTCTTCCATGAAATCGTCCTGTTCGATATAGATTTCGCGAGAGAACGGAATTTTCCGTGAA
The DNA here is from genome assembly GCF_001591805.1 of Neobacillus novalis NBRC 102450. Taxonomy (GTDB): domain Bacteria; phylum Bacillota; class Bacilli; order Bacillales; family Cytobacillaceae; genus Neobacillus; species Neobacillus novalis. The sequence goes on from NZ_BCVP01000009.1 coordinate 301,081, forward strand.
CCCATTTCGGGGTTTTCCGGATTTATTTCCGCATCCAGCAATTCGATTTGGCCTTCCGGATAATTCGTAATGACCACTTTTAAGGGATTAATCACACCCATGGTCCGCGGCGCTTTCAATTTTAAATCCTCACGGACAAAGTGTTCAAGCATTTGTGAATCAACCATACTGTTGTTCTTTGAAATAGCCGTTTCGCTTACAAAGGTACGAATCGATTCAGGGGTAAACCCTTTTCTTCTCATCCCAGAAATCGTCGGCATCCGCGGGTCATCCCAGCCATCCACGAACCCTTCCTCGACGAGCTGCTTAAGCTTCCGTTTACTCATAACTGTATTCGTCACATTCAAGCGGCCAAACTCAATTTGCTGCGGCGTGTTCTCCATTTCACATTGTTCCACCACCCAATTATAAAGAGGACGCTGATCCTCGAATTCAATGGTACAGATGGAATGTGTGACACCTTCAATCGCATCTTCAAGCGGATGGGCAAAGGCATACATTGGATAAATGCACCACTTATCGCCGGTGTTATGATGTGTGGCATGGGATATCCGGTAAATAACAGGGTCACGCAAATTAATATTTGGCGAGGACATATCAATTTTTGCCCGGAGTACCTTTTGACCATTGTCGAATTCACCGGCACGCATCCGTGCAAATAAATCAAGGTTTTCTTCGATGGTACGCTCACGGTAAGGGCTATTCTTGCCAGGCGCTGTCAGCGTGCCGCGGTATTCACGAATTTCATCAGCCGAAAGGTCATCAACAAAGGCAAGTCCTTTATTAATTAACAGTACAGCTCTTTTGTACATTTCTTCAAAATAATCGGAGGCAAATAATAAGTTATCCCATTCGAATCCAAGCCATTTGACATCTTCCTTAATCGAATTAACATATTCGATATCTTCCTTTAAAGGATTGGTATCGTCAAAGCGTAAATTGGTTTGCCCCTTAAATTCATCTGCCAAGCCAAAGTTGATGATAATCGATTTAGCGTGGCCAATATGTAAATAACCATTTGGCTCTGGCGGAAAGCGTGTCACGATTTTCTGATGCTTGCCTGATTCTAAATCTTTTATCATAATATCTTTAATAAAGTTTGATGTTTGATTGTCCACACTTTTCAACCTCTTTCATTTGACTAGCTCCTGGCGTTGCCGGATCTTCGCCTTTCAACTTATCCTACTATTTATAAATACCATAAATATTGATTTTTTTCCATTGTTCCCAACAATTCATCAGGAAACACAGCAATTTTAGAGGAATTTTTTATAAGTATATGAGGATAGAGAGACTGGTGAAGGGACTAAGTACATATTTTTGGGGGAATACAGACTAAAGTCGGTTCTCACGATATATTATTTGAGATTTACTACCTATTTTTAGGAAATTACTACACCATTAGATGGTAATTAATGGAATCCCTTTCGTTATCCAGTTATCTATCTACACAATTTTAGAGTTTATCTACACAAATTCAGACTTTAACTACATATATTTAAAAATTATCGACATTCGTTGGCGATTATTGGGATTTCCTTCGTTATCCAGTTATTTATCTACACAATTTTAGAGTTTATCTACATAAATTCAGACTTTAACTACATATATCAAAGAATTATCGACATTTGCCGGTAAATAACTGGAAATTATTCTGGATTCCGAGAAAATAGGTCACCTATAATTGGCATGTTCCGATCCATATAGGTAAAATGGGATGTAAATATAAATAGGAGGGGAAGTTCAATGCTTAAATTTGCGACAGTTGGAACAAGTTGGATTTCAGAAAGCTTTATTAAGGCAGCAATCGCAAGCAAACAGCTGCAGTTAACCGGAGTTTATTCCCGCACAGAGGAGAAGGCGAAACGGAATGCAAATACATATAACGCTCCTTATTTTTGGACTGACTTAGAGAAAATGGCGAAAAGCCCGGACTTCGAGGCAGTCTATATTGCTTCGCCCAACTCTGTTCATTTCGAACAAGCACTAACCTTTTTGAAAAATAAAAAACATGTCATCTGTGAAAAACCAATTTTTTCAAATACAGCTGAATTAACAGAAGCTTACCGGACAGCGGAGGAGAATGGCGTCTATTTATTTGAAGCGATTCGCAATATCCATTCACCTAATTTCAATATATTAAAGGAAAAGCTCCATTTAGCAGGCAAATTGAGAAGCACGGTGCTGCCGTATATTCAATATTCCTCCCGTTATGATTTATTTTTACAAGGGGAGGAGCCGAATATCTTCTCTGCCAAATACTCAGGAGGGGCACTTGTTGATTTAGGCGTCTATCCGCTGTATTTGGCTGTTGGCTTGTTTGGTGAGCCGAAGAAGGTTACCTATCATCCTGTGATTTTAACAAGCGGTGTGGATGGCAGCGGCACACTTGTGTTGGAATATGAAGAATTCGTCTGTACCATTCTTTGTTCAAAGATAGCTCATTCCGAACTTCCATGTGAAATACACGGCGAGGCCGGGACATTTGTCCTTGAGGATGCAGCCCCTATTTCAGAAATAAAATTCATAGACAGCCATACGAAAGAAAGTCAAATCTTGAGTGTCGAGCAGGTAGAACAAGACATGGTTTATGAATGTATCAATTTCGCCAAAATCATTGAAATGAAAAATGTTCAGGAATACGAGCGCTTAAAAAAATGGAGCCAAATTGTCCTTCGCATTACTGAAGAGGCTAGAAAGCAGAATAACATTATTTTTGCATCAGATAAATAATAATAAAAAAGATTTGACAGATTTAAGTCGCCAATATGACATTTTTTTGAATTGAATCTAAGCAATGACTTTTATCACATCCCCTGTTTTTTAGCTTCCTTATATTTATAGTAAGGAAGAATGGAGGAATCGTGATGAAGTCAAAAGCGTGGTACAGGAAACAATTGAAGCGCAAGCCGGTTCAAATCACTAGATATGCTGTTCAGGCCGTGTTTTTATTGTTTTTACTATATGTTGGCTTGCAGTTTTATCAATTTTATCAGCATTTTGAAACACTCGGTAAAACACCTTTTGTTGAAAGGCCGTCTGCAGTGGAAGGGTTTTTGCCAATCAGCGCCTTGGTTGCCCTTAAGGTTTGGCTGACAAGTGGTGACTTCGATGTAATCCACCCGGCAGGTCTCACCCTGCTCGCATTTTTTGTCGGCGCAGGCATTATTTTTCGGAAGTCATTCTGCAGCTGGATTTGTCCTGTTGGTACGGCGAATGAACTAATCGCGTGGATTGGCAGGAAAATTTTTAGAAGGAACTTTGATATGCCGCAATGGCTAGTTTGGTTTTTAACGCCAATAAAATATGTTCTGCTGTTATTCTTTGTGGCAATGGTTATACAAATGGATACCTTCAGCGCCAAAAGTTTTCTTTTGGATCCGTATAATAAGGTTTCCGACGTAAAAATGCTATTGTTATTCCTTAATATTGGCGGATTTACTTTGAAATTTGTCATTGTCGTCTTTATTCTCTCGTTATTCTTCAGAAACTTTTGGTGCCGGTTCCTCTGCCCGTACGGTGCATTGATTGGTCTTGGTTCCATCTTTAGAATTACAAAAATACAACGGAATGAAGACACCTGTACAAACTGCGAAATGTGCACAAAGGTTTGTCCTCAAAGATTACAAGTTCATAAGATTGAAAAAGTAAATTCACTTAATTGTTCCGCCTGTATGTCCTGTGTGGAAGCCTGCCCAGTGAAGGATACACTTAATATGACGGTGGCAAATAAAAAGGTAAACAAATGGTTTATTCCAGTTGCCTTCTTCGTTCTGTTCTTCGTGATCATCGGGATTGCAAAAATAACCGGTCACTGGGATACAATCGTTTCTTATACAGAATGGAAAGAATTGATTCCAGATGCACGCTATATCGGTCATTAGAACCTCATAATTAAAATAGCAGCCTTGTTGGACTGCTATATTTTATGAACGTTCAAAAAATATCCATTGTCGCGATAGATAGGTCTTAGTATTATGATTATATAGGGAATATTTTGGTATTTTTACCTTTGAGGGGGAATTGACACGTGGCGAAAAAAGTTGATGACTATTCTTTAGCAGAGCTGATGGTAAGAATTGAAGAAATTTTTAATGAGAATCCAGGACCGATTCAAGGCTTCGAAGCAATTGTTCAATATGACATTCACGGTGAGGCAGAAGCAACCTATCAGCATTTTTTCCATGATGGAAAGCTGACGATTAAAGAAGGAGTAGAAGCAACTCCAAGCGTAACAATGGCATTATCCTATGATAACTTTAAAAAATTCCTCCTAGGAAAGCAAAGCGGCACGATGGCGTTATTGACAGGGAAGGTAAAAGCAAAAGGCGATATTGGCAAGGGAATGAAAATCGAAACGATTCTTCGGAAATATAATATAAAAGAACCATTCTAATCTTTATAAAAATAGCACATTCATACGAGTGTGCTATTTTTATTTTTTAAATACCTGGAGATAATGAACTATTTTTGGGGATTTAAAATGAAATAGTAAAATAATAATTGACAATTTTGTTTTTAAAAAGTAATCTTTAATTTGAGTTAACAAAACCAATCGGATTTGTCGGCTTTTGAAAATTTGCTGATGGTCAAGCGGTTGGTTTTACATTTTAAATATAAAACCAAGTAAACTGGGGGGGAATAAAGTGAAAAAGAGTTTGAAAGGTTTATTTAGTGTCATCATCCTTTCTATGATTCTATCTGCTTGTGCATTGGATAGTTCAAGCCAAAAAGAATCATCAGCACCGGAAAAGAAAGGGAACACGGAAAGCTCCAGTGCAACGAGCACTGAAGTAAAAGAATACAAAGCAACAAACTTGGATGCACTTCCAAATAAAACAAAGGCAAGAAAAGATACATTCATCGCGGGCATATCCGCTCCAGGTGGAGTGTTTTTGCCGTATTTCTATGAAAATGGCTGGGATGGAAACGCCACCGACCCAATGTTTGCGCCGTTGGTAAACTTAGATCCTACTGGGAAACCTGTGGGGATTTTAGCAGAGAAATGGGATGTCTCAGATGATAAGCTTACATATACATTCCATTTGAGAAAAGGCTTGAAATTCAGTGATGGTTCGCCATTAACAGCTGATGATGTCGCATTTACCTTAACGTTATTACATGACCCGGCTTATGCTGGGGAACAAGATATTTCACTTACTGCTATTAAAGGCGGTAAGGAATATAAAGAAGGCAAAGCGAAATCGATTGAAGGAATTAAAGTAGTAGATAAAGAGACAATTACTATTACAACTGAAGAAGTGAATGCAAAATCTCTTCTGATTTTAGGCGGACAGGTATTATCGAAAGCTTATTATGGAAAAGACTATCAATTTGGTAAACTGGATTATTTAAAAGAACTTTATCCGAAGCCGCTTGGTGCTGGGCCATACAAATTTGTTAAGTATGTGCCAGGCCAAGAAATTCGTTATGTTGCCAATGAACATTACTATGCTGGCACGCCAAAAACGAAGAATTTAATCTTTAAAGTAATTGATACTTCAACTTCTCTTCAATTGTTTGAAACAGGTGAACTTGATTATGCCGGTTTCTCTGCAGATGATGATACAGTAGAACAATTGAAAAGTTTAGGATTTGCGAATCTTGAAGTTGGTCCGGTTAATGACTATGGTTTTATTTATGTCAACAATTCACGTCCACAGTTCAAGGATAAAACAGTAAGGCAAGCTCTAGTCTATGGATTGGACCGCCAAAAAATTGTTGATGTGAAATTTAAAGGCTATGGATCTGTTGCGAATGTCCCAGTTTCTAAAGTTTCATGGGCCTATAATGATGAAGGTATTAACAAGTATGAATTTAATGCTAAAAAAGCGAAGGAATTACTTGATCAAGCCGGCTGGAAGGTTGGTTCTGACGGTATTCGTGAAAAGGATGGCAAAAAATTCGTGATTCGTTACTTAACGAGGACGGCTGATGATCCAATCATCCCGATTGCAAAAGAAAACTATCAGGATATCGGAATAAAATTTGAACCAGAAATTATGGACTTTAATGCGATTGTTGCCAAATTAGGCACAAAGGATTATGATTTTGCAGCCGTGTCCACTTCACAAATTTTAGATCCAAGTGACCCGGTTGAGGAGTTTGCAACAGGTAACGCAAATAATGCGGCAGGCTATTCTAACCCTAAAGTAGATGAATTAATTAAAAAGGGGTTAAATACGCTGGATCTTGAAAAACGTAAAGTTATTTACCATGATCTCTATAAAGAATTAAATGATGACCCACCTGTCATTCTGATTCACTATCGTCAAAGTGCAAAAGCAATCAGCGGCCAAATCGAAGGCTTACATCCTGACAACTTTACAGGCATTAGCGCTAGCTTGCCAAACATTTCGATTAAAAAGTAACCAATAAAGTGCCTAGCGGATGAAGCTAGGCACTTTGTTCTGTGGAGGTGGAGAGTATATGAAACAGTATGTATTACAACGATTTTTACAAATGATTGTCATTTTATTCGGGACCTCATTTATCATTTTCTTCTTGTTTGCGATGCTGCCAGGGGATTATATTGATTCAAACATATCTTTAACACCGCAAAGAGCGCAAGAATTAAAGGCCCTTTATGGGTTAGACCAACCAGTGTTACAAAGGTACTTTAAATGGCTTGGAAATGCTTTGCACGGTGATTTTGGCTACTCATTAAAGCATCAGGAAAACGTGTTATCGCTATTAAATAAGTATGTCTGGAATTCCTTTTTTGTTGCGATTTTGGCTCTGTTTTTAACGTGGTCCATTGCTCTAGTATCGGGTGTTATCTCTGCCATCAAGCAGTACTCTTGGTTTGATGGTTTCGTGACATTTTTTGTGTTTGCAGCTATGTCATTCCCGTCGTTTTTTATTAGTTTACTTTTTATCAAATGGTTCGGTGTGGACCTGCAGATCCTGCCAATCGGAGGGATGATCGATACGGGAAGTGATAGTACGGGGCTGGCCCATCTTCTTGAAGTAGGCAAGCATATGATTCTGCCAGTGACCATATTAACCCTGCTTAGCATTGGCTCATTAACGCGTTATTTTCGAACAGGGATGCTCGAGGTTATTCGCCAGGACTATATTCGAACGGCACGAGCGAAAGGCTTGAAGGAACGTGTGGTTATTTTTAAACATGCATTGAAGAATGCGATTCTACCAGCAATCACGCTGCTTGCCTTTGAATTGCCAGGTCTGTTTTCCGGGGCGATTATTATGGAGCAAATCTTTAATTGGCCTGGTGTCGGCCGAATTCAGCTGGAATCAGTTAGTTTCCGGGACTATCCTGTCTTAATGGCCTTTACGATGTTTTTGTCGTGTCTCACGATTATCGGGAACTTTTTAGCGGATGTAACCTACGCTGCTGTAGATCCAAGAATTAGATTGAAATAAGGAGGGAAGCAGAATGGACACTCCAAATCCGATTGTAAATAAACAGGTGAAGACAGTTGTGAAATCACCTTCGATCTGGAAGCAAACCTTTCGCCGCTTAAAAAAGAATAAATTAGCGATGATCAGCTTGTTCTTTTTACTATTTATGTTTTTGCTTAGCTTCATCGGGCCGTATTTTTCCCCGTACATTCTCGACAGGACGAATGTAGCGAATATGAATCAGCCTCCAAGTGCAGCGCATTGGCTTGGGACAGATAATTACGGGCGGGATGTACTAACTCGACTCATGATGGCGGGGCAAATCTCGTTAACCATCGGGATTGCCGCAATGGTATTATCGGTTATGATCGGTTCCTTGTTAGGGGCGATTTCAGGTTTTTACCGTGGTGTTGTTGATATGGTCATTATGCGGATAGCTGATATTCTTATGTCCATTCCTGGCTTGCCGCTGCTCTTGATATTAGCAGCCATTTTATCAGAATGGAAAGTTCCGGCTGAATACCGTCTTTATATTATTATGATTATGCTTAGCTTTGTTGGCTGGCCGGGACTTGCACGGTTAGTTCGAGGCCAGATTTTATCATTGAAAGAACAGCCTTTTATGCAGGCAACAGAAGTGCTTGGTTTAAGTGATCGCCGGAAAATTTTACATCATCTAATTCCAAACACGGTTCCGCTTCTCTTGGTTGTGGCAACCTTGAACGTTGCGGGCTCCATTTTGAGCGAGTCCGCCCTTAGCTTTCTCGGGCTTGGCGTAGTTCCGCCAACACCATCATGGGGGAATATGATGGATGCGGCCAATAACTTCATGGATTTTAGGAAACGGCCATGGCTGTGGATTCCACCGGGAACAGCTATTTTTCTAACGGTTGTTTCGATTAATTTACTAGGAGACGGACTGAGGGACGCGCTTGATCCGAAAATGAGAAGGTAGGGATATCGAATGAATGAGATGCTGCTCCAAGTAAATCACCTGCAGACAAACTTTTACACGGAAAGCGGCGTCGTTAAGGCAGTAAATGACGTCAGCTTTGCAATCCGTGAAGGGGAAACTGTTTGTATTGTCGGCGAGTCTGGCTGTGGAAAAAGTATTACTGCTTTATCTTTAATGCAGTTAATTCCGGAAAACGGCAAGGTGGAAGGCGGCGAAATTAACTTTGCCGGAAAAAATCTGTTGGATTTATCTAAAAAGGATATCCGCCGATTAAGGGGTAATGAGATTGGCATGATCTTTCAAGAGCCAATGACTTCTTTAAATCCGGTGTTTACCATTGGAGAACAAATGATTGAACCCATACAAGAGCATTTATTATTGAGTAAAAAGGCTGCTTATAAAAAGGCAATGGAACTGATTACGATGCTGGGAATTCCTAATGCTGAAAAAATTGTCAATCTTTATCCCCATGAATTAAGCGGCGGGATGCTGCAACGGATTATGATTGCGATTGCCCTTAGCTGTAATCCGAAGCTCATCATTGCCGATGAGCCGACAACTGCTCTTGATGTGACCATTCAGGCACAAATTTTGGATCTGTTACGTGATATCAAAAAGGAATTTAACACTTCCATGTTGCTGATCACACATGATCTCGGTGTCGTAGCTGAAATGGCTGATTACGTGGTCGTCATGTATGCGGGGAAAGTGGTCGAAGAAGGTCCGGTACTTGAGCTGTTTAAGAATCCGCAGCATCCGTATACAAAAGGGTTGTTAAAGGCTAAACCAGTTATTGGTGAGCGTAAGGACCGGCTCTATACAATCGCTGGACAGGTTCCTAATTTAGTAGATTTGAGCGAGGCTTGTTATTTCGCAGACCGCTGTGAGCATGCAATGGATATTTGCCGGGTGAAGCAGCCTGTTTTAACGGAAATGGCTAAAGGACAAAAAACAGCATGCTGGTTATACGAGGACGGTGAAAATCAATGAGCGAAGCACTTTTAGAAGTTCAAAATCTAAAAAAATATTATTCTGCCTCTAAAGGAATGTTTAAGAAATTTGGCGATTCTGTTAAAGCAGTTGACGGGGTTAGTTTTACAATTGAAAAGGGCGAAGTATTTGGGCTTGTCGGTGAATCAGGCAGCGGCAAATCGACGATTGGTAAAACAATCTTACGCCTCCATGAGAAGACAGACGGTGATGTGAAGTTTAAGGGAAAAGACGTCTTTTCATTGTCCAAAAAGGAACTTCGTCAGCTTCGTGTCCAAACGCAGCTTGTTTTTCAAGATCCATTTAGTTCGTTAAATCCACGACTGAGGGTTGGTGATGCAATCGGCGAAGCGATGGTAGAACACGGTCTTGTTTCTAAAAAGGAAGTCCGTGAGCGGGTGCTAGAGGTAATGGAAAAATGCGGTCTGTCCCCGTTTCATATTGACCGCTATCCGCATGAATTTTCCGGAGGCCAGCGCCAGCGGATCGTCATTGCCCGTGCAATGGCTCTTAATCCGGAGTTTATCGTTATGGATGAACCTGTAGCCGCTCTTGATGTATCGATACAGGCACAAATTATTAATCTATTTAGTGACCTGCAGCGGGAAAACGGATTATCCTATTTGTTTATTTCGCATGACTTAAGTGTTGTCGAGCACCTTTGCACGAAAATTGCGATTATGTATTTGGGGAATATCGTGGAATTAGCTCCAAAGGAAGAGTTATTTGATCATCCCTTGCACCCATATACAAAAGCGCTTCTTTCAGCAATTCCGATTCCAGATCCAACGGCTAAAAGAGAACGAATTATATTAACAGGTGATATTCCAAGCCCAATCAATCCGCCTTCAGGCTGTAAGTTCCGGACCAGATGTCCGATGGCTACAGACCTTTGTGCCGAAAAAGCGCCTGATTACCGTGACGCGGGCGGTGGTCATTTTGTTGCCTGTCATTATGTATAGTTTCAAAATAAATAATGGAAAAGGATAAGGACAATATGAAATAATATGTGGAGAAGTTCAATAGGATTGGAAGGGGAGTGAAAAAAATGAGGATTTTCGATATCTCAAGAAAGCTGGTCAATGGGATGCCCGTTTGGCCGGGAGATACCGCTTTTCAATACGAGGTCTCATGGCCAATGGAGGAAAGCGGCTCGGTTAATGTAGGCAGACTGGAATTAAGTACCCACACGGGCACACATGTTGACGCCCCATTTCACTTTGATAACGGCGGAAAAAGAATCTATGAGCTGGACCTTAATCTTTACATCGGCCCGGCAAGAGTTATTGATTTGCCGCCGGAAATAGAAAGCATCGGCGTAAAGGAGTTAAAAGATATTGACTTGGATGGGGTCACAAGAGTTTTGTTTCGAACGCTTGCTTGGAAAAACGGTACCGTCTTTCCAGAGAAAATTCCTCATATTGAACCAGAACTAGCTCCATATTTAGCTAAGAAGGGCATCCGATTAATCGGATTAGATGTTCCTTCCGTTGACCCGATTGACAGCAAAGAGCTCCCTGCCCATCACAGTTTGAATGCAAACGGGATACACATATTAGAATCACTAATCCTAGATGAGATTGCCCCAGGAGAATACGAACTAATCGCCTTGCCCCTCCCACTAGTCGATGGAGACGGCAGCCCCGTCCGCGCCATCCTCCGTCAGTGGTAGAAATGGTGAAAAAAATGGGTGTCAGGCACCATTTTACAAATAAAGTAAAATGGTGCCTGACACCTTTATAAATTTAGAGGCAAAATAGCCCGCTGGGATAATCAGCAGGCTAAACAAGGTAAATAAATGCCAGGGGTTAGGCTCGTTTTCTTCTGTAAATTAGCCAATAGCTTCCGAAGCCGACGACTATCAATAAACCAACTGTACCTGGAACAACAAAAGCTTTAAATGAGGGCTCTTCCGGGACGGCCTTTTTTGTTAGCGAGGATGCATTGTTTATCCCCTTATCTGACTGTTCAGTTGCGAAAACATTCGTCCCTAGTAGAAAAAACAACAGCGAAGCGATAAGAGAAATCTTCTTAAACATATTTTCAACCCCGTTATATTGTTATCTTATTTTTGTTCATTTTATCACCATTTCCGCAAGCTAAAATCATTTTGACATTAATGTTCACAAATCTTTCGAAATTTATTTTTCAAAAATATTACCGGTCTTTTAATGTAAAGCCAGGAAAGCCAACGGTTGGCGCCGCTTTTACGGGGATTGTATCTAAACAGCTGACTTGATATAAATCAATTCTTTTCGGAGAAAAAGGTGTTAAAATGAGCGTAAATTCTAATCAAAGGGGTTCTGTAATTATGTTTGAGATTGTTGATAAAAAAGCCGTCATGGATATCCGTGAGCTTGTTGCGAAGGGTGAGCATCCGCGCCGGGAAATATTAAATTTTATAAAAGCAGCACCTGTTGGCACCATTTTTGAACTCCATTTGCCGCATCGAGGAGAGCCGCTTATCGCCAATTTACAAGCACTCGGAATGAATGTCGTTGTTAACGAACTAGAACCAATGCATTTTCGGCTTATGGCAGTAAAACTAAATGAACTTTAATTTATAAACAGCTCGCCAATCGGCGGGTTTTTTTATTTCTTGATGCAGGTCAAGGTTTTTGAGGACGATTCCCATTATGATGAAAGAAAAACAAGAGGTGATTTGCTGATGAATGCTACTTGTTTAATTGTATATGCAAGCATGACGGGCAATACGGAAGAGCTGGCCAGCTTCATCGGAGACGGCATCCAAGCAGCCGGTGCTACTGTCGCGATTAAGGATATCCTTGAGGTAGATGTGCTTGACCTTCAGGAATATGATGGGATTATTTTAGGAGCTTATACGTGGGGGGATGGAGATTTACCGGATGAATATCTCGATTTCTATGATGAAATGGGCCGATTGAATTTAACAGGAAAAACGGCTGCGGCCTTCGGATCCTGTGACTCATCTTATGAACATCGCGGCGGTGCTGTAGATATTTTAACTGAGAAATTAGCGGAATTAGGTGCAGAAGTCGTTCTGGCCGGATTAAAAATTGATCTGGCTCCAACAGAAGCCGAAATAGAACAATGTATCAGCTTCGGTCAAACTTTTGTGGAAAAATCATTTCTAACTGAGAGGGGAATTTTGTAATATGAGCGTGATGGAATTAGCCTTAAACGAGGTTGCCTGCCGGGTTGTATCGGAAAAATCAAACGCAGGATGCAAAAGTATAACGGGGTTGAAAAAGTAAAGATCCTATCTGGAAGTGGAAAAATACAAATTAATTTTAATGAAAATATCATTCAATCAGAGGAAATAAATTGCAACCTTTATAAATTAGCGTTACGAACCTTTGATTAACAAGAGCTGCTCGTAATGGGCAGTTTTTTTTATGAAAAAACACCTCAATTAAGAACAAATATATGCATTTTAATGTAAAATATATATATAATAAAACAATGAACTATTCTCAAAGTCAGCCTTTATATACTCTTAGTGTTCTCAATAATGAACGAATAAATGTGCTTTAGGATAGAAATAATGGATACTGATAATTCTAATGGAGGTTGAACGATGAGACTTTGTTTATTCCTGCTTATTGCCGGGGTGGTGGATGCGGTCATGACCCATCTTGGGATTGTTTCAGGTTTTGTAGAGGAGGGGAACCCAGTAATGAAGTTTTTCATTGCTAAAAGCTGGTCCTATTTCTACCTGATAAAAATCATTTTACCGCTAACGCTGCTAGGTTTATTTTACCTTCGACCATTAAAAGGGTGGATTAGAGCGCTTTTGATTTCTACCTGTGTCCTTTATTTCTCTGTCCTAGTGTATCATATGGTCTGGATGGTTCTCTATTTAAATACCTCATCATGATCCACCAATCTTTCGTTGATAACTAGACACTCCACGGTTATTAAGTTAGTATCAATAAGATATGAATATACAAATAATAAGTAAAATGACTATACATAAAGGAGTACATTATGTTAGATAATTTAAAGCCTTTTTTACAGGAAGCATGGCAAAAGTCAGGATTCGAGCAGCCTACTTCGATTCAAGCAGCTGCAGTCCCGATGATTCTTGACGGAAAAGACCTGATTGCCGAGTCACCGACAGGCACCGGAAAGACGCTCGCTTATTTACTTCCATTGTTAAATTCGATCGATGCCAATCTGCCATCCTTACAAGCAGTGGTCCTCGCCTCTTCACAAGAGCTAATCATGCAGGTGTATCAAGAATTCCAAAAATGGTCAGAGGGAAGCAGCATCAGAGGCACTTCGATTATTGGCGGCGCCAACGTCAAACGGCAGTTGGAAAAATTAAAAAAACGTCCCCAGGTCATTTTTGCTACACCGGGCAGGCTGATTGAGTTAATCAAACAGAAAAAGGTAAAAATGCACGAAGTAAAAATGATTGTTTTGGATGAGGGAGACCAGCTCCTGATTTCTGAACACCTTAACACGGTCCAAAGCATTGTAAAATCTACGATGAATGACCGTCAAGTCGTGTTATTTTCGGCAACAATGAAACCAGGGATTGAGCAGCAAGCAATCGCCATCACAAAGTCTCCAGAGATTATCCGCATTGAAAGGGATGAGGCAGCCTCTTCCGGAGATGTAGAACATATCTATTTCCTGTGCGAACCAAGAGATAAAATCAAGCTTTTAGAAAAAATTACCCGTCTAGATGATAGTAAATCGCTTGCCTTTATTAATGATATTGGTGAAATCGAAGTTTTTAAAGAAAAGTTTCGTTTTAAAGAGCTTTCGACAGGAATCCTCCATAGCGATATGAAAAAGTTAGAGCGTCAGGCTGCATTAAAGGCTTTCCGTGAGGGAAAAATGAACATGCTTATTGCTACAGATGTCGCCGCCAGAGGACTTGATATTCAAGGGGTCACCCATGTGGTTCAGATTGATCTTCCGAAGGATATTTCGCAATATGTCCACCGTGCCGGCAGAACAGGACGGATGGGGGCAGATGGAATCGTCATCTCGCTTGTGACCGAAAGGGAAGAAAGAGAACTGAAGACCTATTGCCGCGAGTTAAAGATCCCGCTTCATAAAAGAGTTTTTTATCAAGGGAAAATTGCGGATGAACAACAAAGAAGTAAAAATCTGCGACGATAACACTGAGAGCTGTGGAGATATTTCCACGGCCTTTTTTCATGAATAAAAAGGATTTCTCCCGTTTTCCTTGAATAGTTAAGTAAGAAATGGAGGGGAAACAATGGAAAATCCAAAATTAAAAAAATGGCATGATGAGTGGCTTGAGGAAGCAACAATCAGCGGGCTTCAAGAAAAAATGGAGCGCGGGGAACTTACCGCGAAAGAACTGGTCCTGATGTATCTACATAGAATTTCCGCCTACGACAGCGGTCTTCATTCCGTCCTAGAAGTGAATCCGGACGCTCTGCAGATTGCTGAGGCACTTGATGCTGAACGGAAAGAATCAGGACCACGAAGTCGGGTCCACGGGATTCCAATTTTAATAAAAGATAATATTGATACCCGTGACAAAATGCATACAAGTGCCGGCTCCCTTGCCTTAAAAGATTCAATTGCGCTCCAGGATTCGTTTGTAGCCGAGCAATTACGCAAGGCTGGGGCTGTTATTCTGGGAAAAACAAATATGACCGAGTGGGCAAATTTCATGGCCATTGGAATGAAAAGCGGCTATAGTTCACGCGGCGGACAGGTATTAAATCCGTATGGACCTGGTACGTTTGATGTCGGCGGCTCAAGCTCAGGCTCCGCCGCTGCGATTGCCGCTAATTTTGCAGCAGCCGCAGTTGGAACGGAAACATCTGGATCGATATTAAATCCATCCTGCCAGAATTCGTTGGTCGGAATCAAGCCAACAGTGGGCCTGATTAGTAGACGAGGAATCATTCCGATCGCCCATACTCAGGATACCGCAGGGCCGATGACTAGAACCGTTGAAGATGCCGCAATACTTTTGAATGTTCTGTGTGGAAAAGACAGGCGCGACCCTATCACCAATACAAATCCGTTCGATGGATTCGACTTTACTGAATTTCTTTTAAAAGATGGTCTTAAAGGAAAACGAATCGGAATCGCTGCAGAAGGATTTATCGAGCTATTAAGTAAGGAAAAACAAACAGTGGTGGCTGCGGCATTGGAAGTATTAAAAACCTCAGGTGCCGAAGTTATCGAAAATATTGTTATCCCTTCGGCTAAGGCAGCCTGGAAATATGATGTTCTAACGTATGAATTTAAACCAGACTTAAATGCCTATTTAAGTCAATTGCACTCGTCTATACCTGTAAGAACTTTAGCGGATTTGATTGAGTTTAATAATAGGGATGAAGAAAAAATGCTAAAGTACGGGCAGGCAGTGCTCCTTAGATCAGAAAAGACGAGCGGAGCATTAACTGAAGCAGCCTATATGAAAGCATTGGAATTTGATCTCTATCATGCAACCGAGCAAGGGATCGATTTTGCTCTAGAAAAATATAATCTGGATGTGATTGTTTTTCCTAGTGATGAAGGCTCGCATATCAGTGCTAAAGCAGGCTATCCGACAGTAGCTGTCCCTGCAGGTTTCACCGCGGGAGGGGAGCCAGTTGGAATTACCTTCGCTGGAACTGCATTTAGTGAACCGCTGTTAATTCAAACGGCCTATGCGTTTGAGCAAATGACAGCCTTTCGGAAAGCCCCCGTCCTCGAATAGGCTGGCCTGAATTCAAGCATACTATCAATGAATTTCTTAGGAAAGGAGATGGGGAGCTATGGGAAGAACGAAACTAGGCAATGCCAATGCCCAGCGTAACAACAACACGAAAAAGCCAATGAAAACAAGTTCTGAGCTGGTCGAATTTACAACTGGGGAAGATCTAAAACGAAACCGGCCAAACAGTAAATAACAATGAAACGCCTCCTGCGAGTTGGGAGGCGTTTCATTGTGTTAAATCCATATATACCACTGGCAACCCTACTCTTCGGAAAGCAATGGCAGCGGTTTTTTTGTTGGCCCTTCGATGACGTCACCGGAATAGGCATACCGAGAACCATGGCATGGGCAATCCCATGTTTTTTCAGCCCGATTCCATTCACATTCACAGCCAAGATGCTGACAAGTGGTGTCGACAACATATAGCTTACCATTTTCATCCTTGTAAGCACCTGCTCTTTTTCCGTTAAACATGACAACTGAACCTTCGCCAACCTGCAAATCCTCCGCGGCCTTGTCAGTATACTCAAGTTTCCCTTTAATGAGGTGCTTAGCGACATCGGCATTGGTTGTTACCACGCTTTTTAAATCCGGATCAGCCTGAAATCGAGATGGTGAATATAGCTCCTTGTAAGGGTTATCCCGGCCGAGGACATAATCGGTCAATAAGTGTCCGGCAAGGATGCCTGTGGTCATGCCCCACTTTTTATAGCCCGTTGCCAACAAAATATGCTCACGCTCTGCCGTTATTGAACCGATATAGGGAAGCTTATCAAGGGTAACTAAATCCTGCGCCGACCAGCGGTATTCGTATTCCTTTATGCCAAAAACATCCTCCGCAAAGTCTTCGAGTGCTTCATAATGCTTCATTGTATCAATGCCTTGTCCCGTTTTGTGATTTTCTCCGCCAATGATAATCAACTTTTCGCCGTCAATCGGTGTATAGCGAATTGAACGAGTTGGGCTATCAGCGCTGATATACATGCCTCCAGGATAGTCTTTATCCGTTTTTATTCCGATTGCGTAAGATCTATCCACATGCATCCTTGCAAAATAAAGGCCAGGTAAATCGTAAAATGGAAAGTGTGAGGCGATAATCACCTGATTACAGGTGACTTTTTGACCGGACTTTGTCACCACCTTTGGCTGGGTCTTATCGTCCTCAATGTCGTTCGCCACTGTATTTTCAAATACAGCGCAGCCACTCTTAACAGCCTCATCCAAAAGAAACTTCAAAAATTTAAGTGGATGAAACTGGCCTTGATTCCGCATTAGTAAGGCAGCTGTAACAGGGATATTAAACGGGATGGTATCCTTTATGGCACCATCGATTCCAAGCGTTTTATAGGCTTCCCATTCCGTTTTAAGCTTTTCAGCATATTCCTCGGTCGTTGCATACATATAGGCGTCTTCATTGCTGAAATCACAATCAATTCCTTTTTCCTTTACATTACTTTCGACGAATTGGATGGCATTCATATGGGATTCGAAATAGAGACGAGCCTTTTCTTCACCAAAATGATTGATAAATTCATCATAAACTAAGCCATGCTGCGCCGTTACTTTTGCCGTTGTATGTCCGGTAGTCCCATTTAAAACGCTGCCCGCATCAAGTAATGCAACCTTTTTTCCTTCTTTTGAAAGTAAATAGGCAGCAGTAATACCAGTTATTCCGGCGCCAACAATGGCTACTTCCACTGTTAAATCTTCAGTTAATTTCCGAAAAGAAGGCAATTCGATTTCACGCCAATATGTTTTTGGGAATTGTGGGATTTTTTCAGAAGAACTCATACATACTCCTCCAGCTTCATAATGAACTCATGTTTAATTTTTCCTAAAATGAGAAAATAATGTGAAAAAGTTAAAGAAAACTCTCCGATTGGCGAGCCGTTAGGCGATGACAGAGGTGTAGTTGCACTTATGCCTGATCGGAAAGTTATACTTTCCGATCGGCAAAAAAAGGATGAACCCTGATTATTATGGGTTCATCCTTTTTTGTTAGAAAAATTTTAATCTTCTTCATCGCTGTCTATTTTGTCAATTCGAACAGCATCTTCTGAATTAAGAGCTCTGCCTAAAAAATGAAAGACCATTCCGCCCACTAAACCAAGGCAAAGGACAAAACCGATGGTTGTAGTCAACCATAAAGCAGTCATTCAAGTTCCCCCTTCTTCCTGCTTAAGCTCTTCTAAAGATATATGCAGAGAAGGGACGTATCTTGCTTTATTATCGGGTTTTGTCAATCTTTTTTCTTTAGTTCCGAATAATAATCCACCTTTTTAATATTGACGCCGACAAAGGTTTCAATGATTGACTGACCACCCGCAATTGAAAAAATTAAAATAAATATAAAAGTAACCCTCGGGAAAAGTAAATAGGCTCCCCCAAGTAAAACGGCACTCCAAATACCGGCACACCAATAACATTTCAAGAGATAACCAAACATCGATGTCGGGACTTCCTTTGTTTCAGTGCCAGTATCCGTTACTACCTTTACTTTTTTCACAAACGGCTTGCGGATAAATTCGGTTATTTTATCAAAAACAATTAAATGGGTTAAACGGTAGCTTGCTAAAATTAACATAATATAGGTCATCCATGAAATATTGCTCACATTTTGCTCCTCCGAAAGCTCCGATAATGGCCAGCTAAATATATTTTTCAGTTCCTTGTATATTTTGAGCCTGAAATCAAAAATATATATTCGGAGGAGGCGAAATAATGAAAAAATCTTTTTGGCTTAGTTTTCTGTTTTTACTATCTCTTTTCTGCATTCCAAGCGTCTCGTTTGCCCAGCAAATATACATCGTTCAGCCGGGGGACTCACTTTGGAAAATTGCTGTCAGGTATCAGGTCGGAATTACGGAGATTATTCAAGCAAACCCGCAATTTAAAAATCCTAATTTGATCTACCCGGGTCAAAAGGTAAACATCCCCGATTTAGGCGGTGTTAAATCAATTGAAAGTCAAGTCATTCAGTTAACCAACCAAGAACGGGCGAAGAATGGTCTCAAGCCATTGAAGGCAGATTGGGAACTCTCAAGGGTGGCGCGCTATAAGGCAATGGATATGCGCGACAAGAACTATTTTAGTCATACGAGCCCAACCTACGGCAGTCCCTTTGATATGATGAAGAATTTTGGGATTACCTATCGTTCAGCAGCAGAAAATATTGCCGCCGGTCAAACGACAGCAGCATCGGTTGTTCAGGCTTGGATGAATAGTTCCGGTCATCGCGCCAATATTTTAAGTTCTCAGTCTACCTACATTGGTGTCGGTTATGCAAAAGGCGGCTCCCAAAGATACTACTGGGTACAGATGTTTATATCAAAATGATGTTACAACGGGTCAGTTTCCATTAGGAGGCTGACCCTTTCTACGTCTCTGGACCGATATAAAAATCAAGCTCTAGCGCAATTATGAAAAGCATTGGAAAAAGGTAAGATGAAATTACAGAACAACTTGCCGATTGGCGAGCCCGTAAGGGCGAAGACAGAGGCTTAGTTGCTCTTATGCCTGATAGGAAAGTTTTACTTTCCTATCAGGCCAAGAAAAGAAAGGAGTGAATGACAAATGAAAAAATTTGGTTTACTGGTAGCGGGCGGGATTGCCGCTCTCATCTTGCTTTCAACAATTGGTCCGATGGTGGGGTTAGCCGTAAGCGTGGTTGTTCTATACTTCATCTTCAAGCAATTTTTAAAGACTGAATCAACTGGGGCAAAGATTGGTCTAGGAATCATCGGCTTCATCGTCCTGATGGCCTCTATCCACAATGCACCAGCCATCATTGGTGTCGCAGCAGCATACGTGCTTTACCTCGTTTATAAAAAATGGAACGAGAACAAGCAAACGAAGATCAAAGAGGACTCTGACCCATTTGCCAATTTTGAAAAACAATGGAATGACATCAAACATTATTAAGCATAAAGGAGAGAATAATCATGACAAACTTATTTACGAGAATTAAAAACACCATTACTGCGGATTTACACGAGGTTCTTGATCAAAAAGAAAAACAAAACCCAATTGTCTTGCTCAATCAATATCTTCGCCAGTGTGAGCAGGAAACAGAAAAGGTTAGAAAGCTGTTAGAACGTCAATATACGTTGAAGGATGAGTTTACGAGAGAATTTCATCAGGCAGCCGAGTTAGCAGAAAAAAGAAAATACCAAGCGGAAATTGCTTCGAAAGCAGGGGAAACAGAGCTGTATCAATTTGCTGCTGCTGAACATCAGCAATATGCAGACCGCGCCCAGCGTCTCAGTGCTTCACTTGAACAGGTCAAAGGCCAGCTTGGTGATTTAGAGCGAAAATATGAAGAAATGAAGCACAAGCTAAAGGATATGAATCTTCGCCGAATGGAATTAATGGGCCGCGAAAATGTAACACGCGCCAACGTCCGAATCAACCAGGTGCTTGATTCCAATACGTACTCGGATAAATCTTACTCGAAGTTTAAAGACATTGAAAACTATTTAGACCGCCTAGAGCATCAAGTGAACAGTTCCTTTTACCGGAATACAATCGATGCAAGAATTGCTCAACTAGAAAAAGAAGCGAAATTGGAAGAAAGCAAGTCCATTTAAGAACAAATATGGTATTCTAAAAAGGCGTAGAGTCTCTGCGCCTTTTACCCATATAAAAAAACGGATTCGCAAATAACATGGCTCGATTCGCAAATAAACCGGCCTAATTCGCAAATAAAACTGTCATTTTCGCAAATAAGAAAAAAGGGAGGTTGAGCCAATGTTTAAAAATGCAAAAAATGATTATATTGGATGGCTCGTCTTAATCGGCATTGTGATCCTGCTATTGGAGATTTTATTTTTCAACAGAGGACTTATTTTCTCCCTTTTCATTTCTGGCGGGATGATCTATCTAGGCCGTAAAAAAGCCGGAAAAAAGCTGGGAAAATTCCTTTTTATCGGTGGTATTATCTTCTTTGTCCTAAGTATCGTCAATATGATGACGTTCAAGTTTTTATTGTTAGCGATTTTACTGCACTTTTTTATTCAATTTTTAAATTCTAAAAAGAATCCTAACAAAATTACACCAGATATCATAAAAGATGAACAACCTCAGCAAGAGGAAACAATGGTTAGATCGAAGCCGCTGTTTGAAAATATCTTTTTTGGGCAGCAAAAAACTCCTTTTGGTGTTTATGAGTGGAATGATGTAAACATCCAGACAGGCATTGGCGATACCACTATCGACCTTAGTTACACAATGCTTCCAAAAGGAGAAACGGTCATATTTATTCGCAATATCATTGGGAATATTCAAATCCTTGTACCCTATGAAATTGATGTTAGTATCCACCATTCATGTGTGGCAGGGTCGGCAACGGTATTCGGGAATCATCACTCGAAAATTTTCAATCAAGTTTTTCAGCTTAAAACACCGGGCTATGAAAAGTCGGAGCACAAGGTAAAAATAGTTACCACGCTCGTTGTTGGGAATTTAGAGGTGAGCCGGATATGAGTACAACCCAGCGCCAAATTGTCTGGAGTGTCGGATTCTCCTTCCTTATCGCCATCATTGTCGGGGCTGTTTTCTTTCTTGTTTTCCCGATAGGATGGTCCGAATTATGGGATCGTCACTTTATGGATATTCCTATTGTTATTTTTGTTCCTGCCTTTAGTATTGCCGTTGGGATTCTGCTAGGCGGAGCTTCAGGCCTTTTTTGGCGAAAGCAGTTTCTTGCGATTGAACACTCCCTGCACCATTTGGAGGAAGGCAGACAGATGGAGGAGAAAGGGAAGCCTCCCATCACGGAAATGCAATCCATTGCTGAGCGGATTGAGAAAATCGGCAAACAAATGACAGAACAGGCTAAACTTTCGCAGCGATTAGCGACCGAAAAAGTAGAAGACCAGGAAGCAAGAATTCAGGAGATCATTGAACAAGAACGGAACCGTCTAGCCCGTGAATTGCATGATTCCGTCAGCCAGCAATTGTTTGCCGCATCGATGATGATGTCGGCCATTAATGAAACAAAGGTGCAGACAGAAGAGACCCGCGAAGCGAAACAATTGAAACTTGTGGAAGAAATGATTCACCAATCGCAACTCGAGATGCGTGCCCTGCTTTTACACTTGCGTCCTGTGGCATTAAAGAATAAAACGCTCCAAGAAGGAATTGAAGAGCTGTTAATCGAATTATCTCAAAAGGTAACTATGGATATTAACTGGAAAGTGGAAGCTTTTCCATTAGACAAAGGTGTAGAGGATCATCTTTTCCGTATCCTTCAAGAATCTGTATCAAACACCCTTAGGCATTCGAAAGCAAACAAGCTTGAGGTTCTGATGATTAAACGGGATGACCTTGTTATCTTAAGGATTGTTGATGACGGAATTGGTTTTGAAGTAAACGAAATGAAAGCAGGGTCTTACGGAATGCAAAACATGCATGAGCGAGCCGTTGAAGTCGGCGGCACGTTAAAGGTGATTAGTGTGAAAAATAAAGGAACAAGGCTGGAAGTGAAGGTTCCGGTGATGATTAATGGAGGTGGTGTGAATGATTAGAGTCGTTTTTGTTGATGACCATGAAATGGTGAGAATTGGAGTTTCCTCTTATTTATCGGCACAGCCGGATATTGAGGTTGTAGGGGAAGCGGCCGATGGGAAAAAAGGGGTAGAACTGGTACTTGAACTCCGCCCTGATATCATCTTAATGGATTTAGTGATGAAAGAAATGGACGGGATAGAAGCTACTAGACAAATTATTGAACATTGGCCTGAAGCAAAGGTGATTATCGTGACAAGCTTTTTGGATGATGAAAAGGTCTACCCTGCACTTGAAGCCGGAGCAACCAGCTATATGCTGAAGACCTCGAAGGCAGGCGAAATCGCAAATGCCGTGCGGGCAACCTATCATGGGCAGTCGGTACTTGAACCGGAAGTAACTGGGAAAATGATGGTGAAAATGCGCCAAAAGAACACACACCTGCCACACGAAGACCTCACCAGCCGAGAATTGGAAATATTACTGCTGATGGCAGAAGGCAAAGCCAATCAGGACATTGCCGATGAATTATTTATCGCCCTGAAGACCGTCAAAACCCATGTTAGCAATATTTTAAGCAAATTAAGCGTCCAAGACCGCACCCAGGCAGTCATCTATGCGTTTAAGCATTCATTAATAAAATAAACCCGAAAACCAAGGCTATCTGGAAATAGCCTTTTTTTCGTGGTGCATATATTACTATATTTAATATTTTCGAGGGAATGGGCACCGTTTAGCGGAATCAGAGTGCCGATGGAAGCGGAAAAAAGGAGAGGGCCGGCACTGTGGTGGATCCAGAGTGCCCGTGGGAGCTTAAAAAAGTGGGAGACGGGCACCGTGATGGGTTTAGAGTGCCCACGGAAGCAATAAAAAGAAGGGGACGGGCACTGTGATAGGTTCATAGTGCCCGTGGGAGCTTAAAAAAGAGGGTGACGGGCACTGTGATGGGTTTAGAGTGCCCATGGGAGTAATAAAAAGAAGGAGACGGGCACTGTGACGGGTTCATTGTGCCCGTGGAAGGAAAAAAAGAGCAGCCGCGGTCAAAAAATCCCCATTTTGGATATTCACTCCCCACCTTTTGCATAATCAATAATAAAAAAACAATTGAAAATACTTCTCAATTACTGTTATTATTATAGTTAATGAAAATGATTATCATTATTAACGGAATTGGGGGGGACTTATTACATATGAAATTATTAAAAGTGTCAGGAATATTATTGCTATCTAGCAGTCTGCTATTTGGGTGTGCAACTATGGACAAATCTACATCCACTGATAAGGTGAAAGAAACAAAGAATACGGCATCAGAAGCTCTAAAGGGAGTAACTGATGAATACCGTAAGTATGCCATAGGGGAAATTGAAGATTTTGTTAAGGCAACGGAAGCTTTTACAACTGCAGTCAAAAACGGTGAATTAGTTAAAGCAAAGGAACTTTATGGGCCAGCGCGGATGTATTATGAACGCGCTGAACCGATTGCTGAAGTGTTTGGCGACCTTGACCCAAAAATCGATGCACGTGAAGGCGATGTCCCGGAGGCAGAATGGACCGGTTACCACCGAATTGAAAAAGGATTATGGATGGAAAACACAACAAAAGGCTATGAACAGTTCGCAGAGCAGCTAATGAAAGATGTGAACCTGCTCCGTGCTAAGGTAGAAACCGTTGAAGTCACACCAGATATATTAATTACAGGGGCTGTCGACTTGTTAAATGAAGTATCAACCTCAAAGGTAACAGGGGAAGAGGATCGTTATTCCCATACCGATTTATATGATTTTGCGGCGAATGTACAAGGAGCGGAAAAGATTTATCATCTCCTCAATCCGGCATTAAAGAAAAAAGATAAAGAACTTTCAAACGAAATTCAGACTCGTTTTGATGAGGTCTATCGTTTACTGAACCAACAAAAAAATGGTAATGGCTATAAGCTTTATACAGAATTGACAGAGGCACAAGTGAAAGAACTAAGTCAGGCCGTTGATGCACTTGCGGAACCGCTATCACAAATAGGAATTGTTACGGAGGCGTCTTAATTGACAAAGAATACAAACAGTCAAGATGAATCTGTACACAATCAAACAAAGATTTCACGAAGAGATATGCTTAAAACAGCGGGTGTGGGTGGTGTTGGAGTCATCCTTGGTGCAACAGGACTAGGTGGCTTGCTCACGATAAAAGAAGGGAAAGCGAGCAGCACAGATAAAAAGGAAATCATCCCGTTTTACGGTAATCACCAGGGAGGAATCATCACAAAAACACAAAACCATGTGTATTTCGTTTCCTTAGATGTAACCACTGCGAATAAAGAAGAATTGGTTAAGTTATTCAAGGATTGGACGACAGCAGCTGCTTTATTGTCAGAGGGGAAGCCAGTCGGAGATCTTTCAAGTAATGAATTTCTTCCGCCAAAGGATACTGGGGAAGCAGAAGGGTTATCAGCTTCAAATTTAACCATCACCTTTGGAGTCGGACCAAGTCTATTTGTGAGAGACAATCAGGACCGATTTGGATTAAAACAAAAGCAGCCCAAAGAATTAGTCGATCTCCCCAAATTCCCGCTGGATGCGTTGGAAGAGGCATGGACTGGCGGTGACCTTTGTATCCAAGCTTGTGCTGATGATTTGCAGGTGGCCTTCCACGCTGTAAGGAACTTGATTCGGATTGCACGGGGTAAAGCGATATTACGCTGGGCACAGACGGGCTTTCAACGCACGAAGCAAGCTGACCCAGGCCAAGAAACACCGAGGAATTTATTTGGCTTTAAGGACGGGACGATCAATCCAGATGTAAAAAGCGAAAAGCAGTTGAATGAACATGTATGGGTTCAACCTGGAGATGGTCCGAATTGGCTCGTAAATGGCAGTTATCTCGTTGTCCGCCGCATTCAAATGTTTATAGAAGTGTGGGATCGGACTACATTAAAAGAGCAGGAGAAAACGTTTGGTCGCTTTCGTGACAGTGGAGCACCACTTGGACAAAAAGATGAATTTGAATCACTAAACTTGGCGCAGAAGAATGATCAGGGAGAATTTCACATACCGGTTGATTCACACACAAGGCTATCACATGGGGATGGGTCACAGCCAATCCTTCGCCGAGCGTACTCCTACTCAGATGGTATGGATGCTAAGACAGGGAGCTTTGATGCAGGTCTGCTATTCTTATGTTTCCAGCGTCAACCAAGTAAACAATTCATACCTATACAAGAGCGTTTAGCAACAATGGATAAATTGAACGAATATATTTCCCACCGTGGCAGTGCCATTTTTGCTTGTTTGCCTGGAGTCAAACAGGGCGGTTATCTAGGGGAGACAATTTTTAGCTAATGTTTTCCTTTGTAAGGAGAGAGAGTAATGCAACGATTTACGACGATATGGAAAGCTACACTTTTATTCATCATCCTTTTTGTTTCTATTCAAACGAGCCATCCAGTCGAAGCGGCCGGTAATCATGATGAGCTTTTTGTGCTGATTGGCGATAGCTTAATGAAAGCAAAGGACGGGGATCTTACGGCCGTTACGAAAAATATGGAACTGTTTGCAAATGAATGGGAAGCAATGAAGCGTGATGATAGTAAACAGGCAAAAAAGGTAGACCAAGAGCTAAAAAAGGTTCAAAGATTACTAGCTGATAGTAAGGAAGAAACAATGCCGCTGTCAGAAAGCCTTTCATCTTTATCGAGTGCTGTTGTTCTGTATGATCAAGAACAGAATCCTAAGGATAAGGTAAAAGGAAAAGAGCAAGTAAAACAGGTGCTGCCACTGATAAATAATCTTAAAGGCGCCATCCTGGATGAGAATCTAACTGGGATAACAGCAAAGTATCAAGCGCTGCTGAACCAGTGGACGGCTTCAGAAATAGCTGTACATGATGAGAGTATAGCCTCCTACGGGAACATTGAAAAATACATGGCCCTTATTCGAATTGCCATCACACAGGAACCTGCCGATTGGAAAAAGGCACAAACGAATATTGACCAATTGACAAGCGAGGTGGAAAACTACTTAGCTGGAAATGGCTCGAAACAGTTTGAGGGAAATTATACGCTTTCAGATTTCTCCACGTTATTATCGAAAGCGGAAAAACAGATTGCACAAAATGATTACAAAGATGCAAGCGCTAATTTAAATGAAACCCTGACCATTTGGCCGATGGTGGAGGGTGACGTTCAGACAAGGGATGGTAATTTATACAGTGATATAGAAACGAAAATTCCTACTGCGATTAGTATCCTTAATTCAAAAGTGGTGAATGGTGAAAAGGCCTCCAAAATCGTGAGTGAATTAAATACACGGTTAGCTCCATTAATGAGCAAAACGAATTATTCTATTTGGGATGCTGCCCTGATTTTGTTACGTGAAGGTTTAGAGGCTTTATTAATTGTGGCAACATTATTGGCCTTTTTGAAAAAGATGGGTCAATCCTCCAAACAAAAGTGGGTCTGGTCCGGTGTTGCCGCGGGTATTTTCGCTAGTGCGATTCTGGCGATTATCATCAACATTGTTTTTTCACAAATTATTGCCGCTTCAAGCCGGGAATATATTGAGGGGCTAACCGGTGTTGTCGCAGTTGTGATGATGTTGACGATCGGGGCTTGGCTACATAATAAGTCGAGTATCGGTCAGTGGAATAAATATATTAATCAGCAAATGCAGCAAGCCATTGCAAAAGGAAGCCTTATTTCGTTTACATTTATTAGTTTTCTTTCGGTCTTTCGCGAAGGGGCAGAGACGATTATTTTCTATGCTGGGATTACCCCTTATATTGACTTGGCGCAGCTTGTCACAGGAGTGATTCTAGCGGTAGTCATTTTAGCCATCGTTGGCTTTGCTATTATTAATTACAGTGTAAAAATTCCAATTCGCTTATTTTTTAAAGCGGCAACGATTCTTATTTATTTCTTGGCATTTAAAATTCTTGGCATCAGCATTCATGCCTTGCAGATTTCCAAGGTAGTTTCGACGACAACGGTAGAAAGATTGCCATTTATTGATTGGTTAGGACTGTACCCGACTTGGGAAACAACAATAACACAAATCCTCTTATTGGCCGTGATTATGTTCATGACCTTCTTGGTTAAAAAAAATGATAGTAAATCAATCATTACGACAAATGTTTAAAAAATGATGGTAAATAACCCATTAATATAATGTTTAAAAAGGGCATATAAATTGCCCTTTTTTGCATGGAAGAAAAAATTCCCTACTATTCAGTGTACTTGTCTCATAAGTTTATAAAAGTGAGATAGGAAAGAGGGAATTTGAAAGTGGCTATTTATTACAGAGGGCTATTTTTCTTAGCGGCATCTGCTTTTTTAGGAGAAGGCATTGAAGTCTTGGTGAATATGATTCTTGCCCGTGAGTTGGGATCACACGGGTTAGGGTTGTATATGTCGATTCTGCCTACCATATTTTTGATTGTCCTGCTATCGAGCTTTGAGCTGCAGGTGTCAATTTCTAAATTCGTTGCCGAACGGGAGGAACGGTTCCATCGAAATATTCTTTATCACGCGCTTACGATTACCATTATCTTTACCAGTATTCTCTTTTTAGTGACGGCGGCGATTCTGCCGTTTATTCCGGTATTTAATACCTATCACCCCTATGTCAGATGGCTTGTGATGATTCTCATCCCCGTCATTTCGTTCACCTCTGTTGCCAGAGGCTATTTCATGGGCAAGCAGCAAATGGGAAAAATCGCAGTCTCCAACTTTCTAAGGAAAATCATTCAACTCGGAGGTCTGTTTGTTTTGTTTCGCTTCTTTGCTTTCGATCCAGAAGCAGCACTGCTGGTCGCTATTGGCACACTGATTGGCAGTGAAATTATTGTGTTTCTTTATTTAATTTACCTGTTTATTGCACAATTTCAACAGCTTAAACGGCAGCCTTTTTCCAATTTAAACAGGAAAGTGGTTCGGAAAAATTTAATGGCAGTTTCGATTCCAACAACAGGCTTGCGTTTATTTTCAGCCTTCACGGGTGCGATTCAGCCCTTTATCATTAAGGCGGCATTGGTACGCTCAGGCATGACCGATATATTGGCTACAGAGCAATTTGGGATGCTGATGGGGGTGGCCATGTCCATTGGATTCTTCCCGGCGTTTATTGCCCATTCGTTATTGATTGTCCTCATACCGGCCGTTTCGAAGACTCATTCTCAAAAGGATTACCCAACCTTGCAAAAAATGCTTCAACAGGTTATGAAACTCACGTTAGTATACGGAGTCGCAGCTGTGACCCTTTTCTATTTTTTTGCTCCAGAATTAACGTCCTTGTTCTTTAAATCGGCAACATCTGCTGTGTTTCTACAATTGCTATGGCCGTTTTTCTTATTTCATTTCTTTATCATGCCGTTGCAAGCCTTCATGATTGGTCTCGACATGATAAAAGAGGCGTTTATTCATATCGTTTGGTCGACTGTCATTTCCTTTGCACTTATTCTCTGGCTTGGTTCATCATTGGACTGGAGAATGGATGGGGTTATTATTGGGATGAATACAGGGTCTGTTTTATTAGCGCTAATGCATTATTTAACGATTTGTAAGAAGATTGGTGTTTCGATATTTATGAAAGGATTGGTTCAAAAGGCAGCGAATCGATAAAAATTTCTCCTATTCATGTGTAGGGGTAAGCAAGGTCCTTTCCGTCTAATAAAATGAACAACATTTTACAGAAGGAAAGGTAGGATGAAAATGCTGGAAGGATTTTCACAATCTTTTGAAGAATTAGTAAAGGGACATGGAAAAGCCATTTTTAACTATATTTTTTCGTTAGTAAAACATAAAGAACTTGCCGAGGATCTTTATCAGGAGGTTTTACTTTCTGCCTATTTGGCCTACCCCTCGATTAAGGAGAAAAGTAAATACAAAAGCTGGCTTTTTACCATCGCAATTAATAAGTGCCGTGATTATTGGCGGAAAGAAAATAAGTCAAAGCATTTTTGGAGGGAAGAAGTATATTCCTATTCCGTTACATTCGAACCTGCGTTTATTCCGGAAGAGGAAGTCTTACATAAATTTTCAGCGGAACAAATGGCTGAAAAGATCAACCTATTGCCCGAAATTTATCGCAATCCTATTTATCTTTATTACTATCAAGATTTAACTTTAGTAGAGATAGCCAGGAAAAGCAATCTGCCCATGTCGACTGTAAAGACAAGAATGAAGAGGGCGAAGGACCGGCTGCGGCCGAAAATGCTGTCACTTGCTTAATGGTTTCCAAAATATTCTTTGCAAAGGGGAAGGTTTACGATGATTGACAAGGATACAAAAAAGATTCCTGTGCAACTAAAGCAATTTATTTCTAAACAATATTATGATAGCTATTCTCCGATTGATCATGCGGTTTGGCGATTTGTAATGAAGCAAAATCATTATTTTTTAAAGGGGATTGCTCATCCCTATTATGTAAATGGGTTAAAGGATTCGGGCATCAAAACGGAATCAATCCCAAAGGTAGATGACATGAATACGAGTCTGGCAAAAGTGGGCTGGGGGGCTGTGACAATCGATGGATTAATTCCCGGCTCCGCTTTTTATGGCTTTTTGGCAAATGGCATTTTACCGATTGCGACAGAAATACGAAAGATAGAAAACATTGCCTATACACCGGCACCGGATATGATTCATGAAGCAGCCGGTCACGCTCCGATTTTATTAGATGAATCCTACCGTGCGTTTGTACAAAAAATTGGTGAAATGGGTTCCAAAGCTATTTCTAGTAAAGAAAAGCTAGGGGTATTTAAAGCGGTTCGCCATTTAACGATAGTCGCTGAGGATCCTCATTCTACCGAAGAGCAGGTGAAAGAGGCAGAACGTCTGGTAGCCGTGGCACGCGCAAAGGTAAAAGGTTTATCTGAAGCTGATCAAGTATCACGGCTGTTTTGGTGGACAGTGGAATACGGCTTAATTGGCGAGCTCAGCGATCCGAAAATTTACGGGGCGGGTTTACTTTCATCGGTAGGCGAGAGCCAAAGCTGTTTAGCGGACGATGTCCGAAAAATTCCATTTACCGTAGAAGAGTGCGTGAGGACCCCATATGATGTCACCAAACCACAGCCGCAATTATTTGTTTGTAAAACCTTTGATGAGCTAGTTTCGGCTATTGATCAATTTGCCGCCACGATGGCATTTCGCAAAGGTGGAACAGAAAGTCTGGAGAAAGCACTGCAGTCCGATAGTGTCGCTACGATTTCTTTTTCTTCTGGCTTGCAGGTAACTGGCACGGTAGCGACAATTTTGAAGGATGATGACGGGGAAGCTGTTTATTTGCGGACAAAAGGACCGACCGCATTATCTTTCGAGAATAAGCAATTGACGGGGCATGGCATCGAAACCCATCGTAAAGGCTTTGGAACACCGATTGGCCGTTTAGAGGCTGGTATTGCACTTGAAGATTGCACGGAGGATCAATTAAGAGATTTAGGAATTAGCAAAGGAAAGGCAGCATTGCTTCATTTTGAAAGCGGTGTCATGGTTGAGGGCACAGTCACTAGCATTTTGTCCTCAGCAGCGAAGCCAATCTTAATTTCATTTAAGGATTGTACAGTGACCTATAAGGATCAAGTGCTTTTTGAACCTGATTGGGGGACGTTTGATATGGCTGTTGGTGCCGGCATTCCATCTGTATTCGCAGGCGCGGCAGATCCTGACGCATATTATCAGTTCGAGCCTGCTGAAGAAATTGAAGAAAGTGCGGTTCAACGAAGTTGGAATGAATTAGAGAAGTTGTATGAAGAAGTACGCAACATACGTGAGGGATCGAATTGGAATGAACAAAGTTTATCCCAGGTTGATAGAACTTTCGCCGTCCTCGAGGACAAATATCAACGCGAATGGCTATTGCGGCTGGAACTGCTAGAAATTTATCAAAAGCATAATCCAAGTCATCCTTCTATTACTCAGTTAGTAGAAAAGCTCGAGAACATGGACTGGGACCCTTCAGTCCAACAAATGATTCAGCGCGGATTAACCTTATTTTATTACAGCTAAAAATAAAGGAGCTTGGGGAATTTTCAAGACGTTCTTTTTTGAATCACATAATGTAAAAAAACGTATCAATTAACACAAGAAAAAGCATGATCATTCACTTATGGAATGATACATGCTTTTTCCATTTGCTATATTATCAAAGGGAGAGAATAATTATGTTTGAAATCAGTGATGAAACATTACGATTAATTAAAAAGACCTCTAAAGGAAAAAAACATTTAAAGTTAACTGTTGGCTATTTAACAGGCAATCATTCTGTAATCAAAATTTATAATGAAAACAGCGAACTTGATTCATCAAAAAAATATCATTATGAAATTGGCTCTATTACAAAGACCTTTACTCTATCTTTGCTATCAAAATATGTATTTGAAAACAAGTTGTCAATTAACGATCCAATACAAAAATATATTGAAGAACTTAGGGAAGACGAGTATTACCCTACATTGCTCCGCCTTGCTACTCACTCTTCTGGATATTCAGCAAGACTGCCATTAAATAAACGGGAATATTTCAACCTAATTTTAGGTTTGATAAGAGGCGGTGGTGATTTGAGTAAGAAAAATCCGTTAAATATGGATTTAAACAAAATGAAAATACTTATGGAAAAAAATAAATTAAAAGATGTGGATTATTCATGGAAATATTCAAATTTTGGTATAGCACTTATTGGGTATGGGTTGGGAATTGTATCAGACAGGGGATATTGGGACACGATGAATGACTTTCTGCAAAATGAATTGGAATTAAAAGATACTTATTTAGGAACATCAACTAATAACTTACATGGTTATGACAGAAAAAATAATGATTGCGGAAACTGGAAATGGAACAAAGAAAATCTTATATCACCTGCGGGTGCAATAAGTTCAACTGCTGATGATTTACTTAAATATGCAAAAAAAAATATTTACGAAGATAAACCATATTTGTCTCTTTGTCATAAAAAACATGGAAATGGAAAAAAGAAGTATGATATGGGTCTTGGATGGTTGCTTTTAAAGAAAAACAATAATGTTATTTTGCATAGCGGTGGTACAGGATGCTTTAGTTCATTTTTAGGAATTGATAAAGAAAAAAAAGTCGCCTCCGTAGTTTTGGCTAATTATAGATTAGGTATGAATGACGATGAAAATATAGGATTTTCTTTATTAGAAAGTCTACAGAAATCAAAAGATGAATAAGGTATAGAACCAATGCGATTCTATACCCTATATGTGTTGCTAATTCAATTTTTGTGATTCTAAAGGGAATGTCTTAAGAAATATTCAAGCTCCTATTTATTAATTAATCTCTGCTATTTAGAATCCCTAAAATACGCAGGATGCTGATGAATAGATTAATAAAATCTAAATATAAGTTTAATGCCATTAATGGCACATCTTCTGCTCTAACTCCATAGTGTTTCATTCGGCTAAAATCGAAAAGAACATAGCCGCTAAAAACTAATACACCGATAAAGGAGTAAGCAAGCATGGCTGTGGAACCTAGTGGAGAGAACATGTTGAAAATCGAAATTGCCACTAAGGCAAGCAGTGCTGCAAGCAGGAATCCACCTAAAAACGAGAAGTTATGTTTTGATTTTGTTGCGTAAATGGCAATACCCGTAAAGACAACCGTCGTACTGGCAAAGGCCATGACCACTATGTTGGCACCTGCAGTAGCTAAGTAATAAGAAACAAGGGGATACAAGGTAATCCCAGAGATAAACGTGAAAATGTAAAGGAATGTATAGGACATTGCTTTTTTACGTCTAAAGAAAAAAGCAGTTAGCAGCATGACAAATTCTAGGATAGCTAATGGTATAAATAAAGCTGGTGGAACAAATACACCTGCCATTGTGCCTAAGAAGGCAATCGCTAGGGAAAGAGCAAACGTCCGTAAAACAGAAGGTAAAAATTGAGTCGATGTTGTTTGTGTATACAATTTATTCACCTCAAAAAATATTTCTTATTGTCTAGCTACAGCGCCTAGCCCCTCGAGTCGCTTCGGTCCTGCCAATGAAGTCAAAGAACGACTTCACCGTCAGGCCCTCCAGCGCTTGTCGGGGCTGACCAAGGCGCTTTCGCTTTTCTTATTTAAGTTATACGATAAAATGGTCAAGATGTTTCATTTTTTCTTAAAATATCTCTATCTTCTTTTAATAAATCACGAATTTCGGCTAAAAGTTCTTCACTTCGATCCACTTTCGCAGCGACCGGAGCTGGTTCCTCTTTCTTTTTAAAACGATTAAGAAATTTTATAAAAAGAAAAATGGAGAAAGAAATAATTAAGAAATCAACAACCGTTTGAATAAATTGGCCATATTTTAATTTTCCATAGGCTAGATCACTAAAATCTACGACCCCGATAATCATTCCAACTAACGGCATAATAACATCGGCGACAAGGGAAGAAACGATTTTGCCAAACGCTCCACCGATGATGACCCCGACCGCTAAATCGATGACATTGCCTTTCATGGCAAACTGTTTAAATTCATTCCACATGAAGGGTTCCTCCAGAATTGTTCTTATTTTTTTAAAAGTATATTGTAGCCTTAACCTAGATAAAAATACAAGCGCTATGTTTTTCCAACAATAGAAAAAAGAGCAGAATTCCTGCTCTTTTATTAGGCTGTAAACTAAAACGCCCAATTACCTGCTCTAAATACCGGTTCAGTTTTCCCATCAGTAGTAATTCCGTCGATGTCCATTTCCGCTGATCCAATCATGAAATCGACGTGGGTGAGACTTTCGTTAAGGCCATTTTTCTCCAATTCTTCAGCTGACATTGTCTTCCCGCCCTCAATACAGAAGGAATAGGCACTTCCGATTGCTAAATGGTTAGAGGCGTTTTCATCAAACAAGGTATTGAAGAAAAGAACATTGGACTGTGAAATAGGTGAGTCGTAAGGGACAAGCGCGACTTCACCAAGATAATGTGAGCCTTCGTCCGTGTCCACAAGCCGCTTCAAAATCTCTTCGCCTTCCTCTGCTTTTACGCCAACAATTTTTCCATTTTCAAAGGTAATCGAAAAGCGGTCAATGATATTGCCGCCATAACTTAACGGCTTTGTACTTGCTACCGTACCGTTTACACCTGTTTTCAATGGAACGGTGAAGACTTCTTCAGTTGGCATGTTGGCCATAAATTCAAAACCTTTTTCATTTACGCTGCCGGCCCCAACCCAAAGATGTTTTTCCGGAAGCTCAATCGTTAAGTCAGTGCCAGGTGCTGTATAATGAAGCTTCTGATATCGTTTTTCATTTAAATAGTCAACCTTAGCATGGAGGGTTTCGTCGTGTTCTTTCCATGCCTCTACTGGATTTTCAACGTCGACACGAGTAGCTTTGATAATCGCATCCCAAAGCTTGCTTACTTGGGTTTCAGCAGGTTCATCCGGGAATACTTTAGCGGCCCATGCCGGTGATGCTGCGGCAATGACGGTCCAGCTGACTTTGTCTGACATCATTGCTTTTCGGTAATTTTTTAACGCCGTGCCAGCGGCTTTATTGAAGTTTGAAATACGTTCAGGATCGACGCCTTTTAATAAATCAGGGCTCGAAGATACGACTGACATAAAGGCTGCTCCTTTGTCAGCGAGCTCTTCTATTTCTTTTGCACGCCAAACTGGGTACTCTTGGAAAGCCTCATCTGGTGCTAAATCATATTTTGTTCTTGTAACAGTATCATCGTTCCAGTTGACAACGACATTCCTCGCCCCAGTTTCATAGGCCTTTTTTACAATTAAACGGACAAATTCAGCAGCATCGATGGAGGCATTGACGGCCAACGTTTGACCTGGCTGAACATTAACGCCTACCTTAACGGCCAGCTCAGCATATTTCTCAAGGTTTTTTTGAAATTCAGTCATATGTATAATCTCCTTTTTCAGAATCTTCCTATATTGTAGCGTTTTTAATTGGAAAAAGAAACCGCGAGTTTCTAGTCTAAAAACCCAAAAAAAAAGTAAAGATTTTCATCTCTACCGCAGCTTGCTTCCATATACTTTTATATTAAAATAAACACCTGCTGAAAATAGGACTAAAAAGGTAATAATGCCTGACAATGAAGTTGGAGCCATGAACTGTGATAATTCCATTAATTCCACCGTCCTTAAAATAGAAACCGTATACATGTTAATTATAATATTAAAAGAGGTAAATGTGAACAATTAAGTACAATTTTTAGGCAAATTTATGAACGTTAGAAATATATTAGAAACGGGTAAAAATAAAAAAGCACATAAGTGCTTTTTTACATGTGCGTTCCTACTTTTTGTTTTTCAAATGAATAAAACATCACCCAATACAAGCCCGCACTGACCAGGGCAAGGATGGAGAGGACGAAAAATGTCCAGCCATAGCCAATCC
Organism: Neobacillus novalis NBRC 102450; assembly: GCF_001591805.1. Lineage (GTDB taxonomy): Bacteria > Bacillota > Bacilli > Bacillales > Cytobacillaceae > Neobacillus > Neobacillus novalis. The sequence goes on from NZ_BCVP01000009.1 coordinate 336,924, forward strand.
AAACCGTCATCGGGATGGAAAGCGGTGCAATTGTGCGGCCAAGTGTGTAGCGCAAGCTTGCGGCGGCAAAATATTGTCCCCTCATATGCTCAGGAGCAAGCCTGGAAACGAAGCTTTGCTGTATCCCCGCCCCCATTAATTCAGCAAACGTGAAAACAGCCATTGCAAAAATTAATCCCCAAATCCAATGCGTTTGACTGAAAAGAACAATCGAAATCGCATAAACGACCGAGGAGAGGACAAACACGTTTCTCTCATAATATTTTCCCATCCACTTCGTTACAAAAACAGTAAAAAGGGCAACAAGGAAGCCATTTTCAGCCAGGACAATTCCAAACGCCTGCTCACCTTTCACAGCGAACGACCAATTGCCAATGGAAAAGAGAGTTTGATTTTTTACGAAATCTTTAATATACACTGGAATTAATAAGTCCAATTGCATAAATGTCTGTCCGGCTAAAACCCCCGCCAGGATAAATAATAGAAAGGTTTTATCCTTAATAATGAGCCGATAATCCCGCAGTTGGTTAAGTAAAAAGTAGTACCATTTCCCATCGCTGGAAATAGCGACTTTTTTTTGAATCGGTGCGGTTTCCCTCGTCCATTTCGCCAGGATTAGCCCCAGGAACATACACACTGCTCCTGCTACAAGCAACAGCTGAAAGCGATATTGAACATAAAAAATAGCTCCCAATATTGGACCGACTACCACCGCAATATTAATGGACGTATAAAAAATGGCAAATACATTGCTTCGGTCCTTTTCGGCCACGACATCGGCTACCATCGCTTGGCTCGCAGGCCAGTAAAAAGAACCGAACACACCGGCAAATGCAAACGAAACAAAGCCCATCCAAGGGGATTGAAGCCATGGTGAACTGGCGATGGCAAAGGCTAAGAAAGAAAGTCCTTGCCCGATGGCAGAAAGAACCATCATTCGTTTTCTCCCAAAACGGTCGGCACAATATCCACCCATTAAGTTAGCAATCACGGAAAAAACCTGTGAAAAAACTAATAATAAACCTGCTTTATTTTTACCGAACTCTTCCGCAAAATAAATCGTTAAGAATGGAAAGAACATCCAAAAGGTAATGTTCATCAATGCTTCCCCAAACAAGCGAACCTTTAAATTAGAATCCCAATCCCTTATCCTCATGTAAAAAATCCCCGTTTCTCTATTTTCATGCCTTTTTATCATACTATCCAGCCAGAAATTAGTACAAGAAAAAAAGCAGGCACGTATGCTATATTTAACTTATGGAAATTCGAAAGGATGTTTAACTATGGTAAAAAGTATTGTCATTGCTGAAAAACCTTCTGTGGCACGTGATATTGCGCATGTGCTTAATTGTAATAAAAAAGGAAATGGGTATCTTGAAGGAAATAAATATATCGTTACGTGGGCTCTAGGACACCTAGTTACACTCGCTGACCCAGAAAGTTATGATGTGAAATATAAAACTTGGAATTTAGAAGATTTGCCTATGCTGCCGGAGCGTTTAAAATTGACCGTCATTAAGCAGACTGGAAAACAGTTTAATGCTGTTAAAAGTCAACTGATTAGAAATGATGTCAATGAAATAATCGTGGCTACAGACGCAGGGAGAGAGGGAGAATTAGTCGCACGTTGGATTATTGATAAAGCAAAAGTCAATAAACCAATTAAACGTCTATGGATCTCATCTGTTACGGATAAAGCGATTAAAGACGGCTTTGCAAACTTGAAGCCAGGCGCATCGTATGAAAATTTATATGCATCAGCTGTCGCACGTTCAGAAGCTGACTGGTATATCGGTCTTAATGCAACACGCGCATTAACAACTAGGTTCAACGCACAGCTAAACTGCGGCCGTGTTCAAACACCTACTGTTGCGATGATTGCAGCTCGTGAGGACGAAATTAGAAACTTCAAAGCACAAACCTATTACGGCATTGAAGCCCAAACAGCTGACCAATTAAAGCTGACATGGCAGGATGTAAAAGGCAACAGCCGCAGCTTTGACAAAGAGAAACTTGATGCAATTGTAAAAAAACTGGGCAAGCAAAATGCCAGGGTAACGGAAATTGAAAAGAAACCTAAGAAGTCTTTTTCTCCAGGTCTATATGATTTAACAGAACTACAGCGCGATGCGAACAAAATCTTTGGTTACTCTGCAAAGGAAACGTTAAACATTATGCAAAAGCTGTATGAGCAGCATAAAGTTTTAACGTACCCAAGGACGGACTCGAGGTTTATCTCATCAGATATTGTTCCAACCATACCCGAGCGTCTGAAGGCGTGTGGAATAGGTGAATACCGCTTATTAACAAGCAAAATCTTAAAAAAGCCAATTAAGGCATCTAAAGCTTTTGTTGATGACAGCAAGGTATCCGATCACCATGCGATTATTCCTACAGAAGGATTTGTGAACTTTTCAGCCTTTACAGATAAAGAGCGGAAAATTTATGACTTGGTTGTTAAACGCTTCTTAGCCGTATTATTCCCGGCATTTGAGTACGAGCAATTAACGCTTCGTGCAAAAATCGACGAGGAAAACTTCGTTGCTAGAGGAAAAACTATTTTATCACTTGGTTGGAAAGAAGTTTACAATAATCGACTCGACGAAGACGATGAAGGTGATGATCTGAAAGAACAGATTTTACCTCGGATTGAAAAAGGCGACACCCTAAACGTAAAACTAATTGCCCAAACATCAGGTCAAACGAAGCCGCCTGCCCGCTTTAATGAGGCGACATTACTGTCGGCAATGGAAAATCCAACGAAGTATATGGATACGAAAAATAAACAATTGGCTGACACCTTAAAATCCACGGGTGGGCTTGGTACTGTTGCTACACGCGCGGATATCATTGATAAGCTATTCAATTCATTCTTAATCGAGCATCGTGGCAAAGACATTCATATGACTTCTAAAGGTCGTCAATTGCTGGATTTAGTGCCGGAGGAGCTTAAATCTCCAACTCTAACAGCTGAGTGGGAACAAAAGCTAGATCAAATTGCACATGGCAAGTTGAAAAAAGAAGTGTTTATCAGCGAAATGAAAAACTACACAAAAGAAATTGTTGCTGAAATTAAAGCAAGTGATAAAAAATACAAGCACGACAATATTTCTACAAAAAATTGTCCAGACTGTGGTAAACCAATGCTTGAAGTGAATGGTAAAAAGGGCAAAATGCTCGTGTGCCAAGATCGGGAATGTGGACATCGTAAAAATGTTTCCCGCGTCACAAACGCACGCTGCCCAAAATGTCATAAACAACTTGAGTTACGTGGTGAAGGTGAAGGTCAAGTCTTTGTATGTAAATGTGGACATCGTGAAAAACTGTCCGCTTTCCAAGCACGCCGCCAAAAAGAATCTGGCGGTAAAGTGGATAAACGGACTGTACAAAAATATTTGAAAAACCAAAACAAGGAAGAAGAGCCAATTAATACTGCTTTGGCAGATGCTTTAAAAAAGCTAAAATTGAAGTAAATCTTCATAAAAAAGGGTTTGGTTAGTTTAAAAAATTAATGTTTTCTCAAAGAAAAGGACTTGATACAGTCCTTTTTTTGTTTCTTCAACTTAAGAGCCCGGTATTCACAAAGAAGTCAGGACTAGGAAGCTTAAAACAAACACTATTTAGCGAGGAAGCTTGAATTTGTAGAATGAGTATTTAAATTTGTAGAATAAGTGCAGAAAATTGTAGAAAGAGCACTTAAATTTGTAGAATCAGCCCTAGAATTTGTAGAATCATCCCTCAATTTTGTATAACCTCAGAAATTCAATTACAAACGCACCAATTTCCTTTTACAAACTATCCTGCTAAAGTATTATCGCGTTAAAATTCAGAAAATTTAATTGACAGCTACGCTTTTCTTCCCATACAATAATTATTAGAATGAAAGTTAATCGATTGGAATGATAACCAATGAGGCATCTCCAAAAGACAGATCAATATGCGGTAATTTTTATAAAAGAGGCTGGACTCCAAATCTAATCTGATATGGACTCCAGCCTCTTTCTTTATTGTGATAAAGTGGTAGAGGAGCGGGATAGAAATGATTACACTTACAGGTGAAAGTTTAACTTTAGAGCAAATAAAAGCTGTTTTATATCACAGTCAAAAGGTCAGCGCATCCGAAAGAAGCATGGAAGCTGTTGCAAAGAGCCGCGAAGCAGTCGAAAGAATTGTTTCAGAATCAAAAGTAGTTTACGGAATTACCACGGGCTTTGGAAAATTTAGTGATGTTCTCATTGATAAGAATCATGTGCAGGACCTGCAGCTTAACTTAATTCGTTCCCATGCTTGCGGAGTTGGCGACCCGTTTCCTGAGAATGTGGCAAAAGCAATGGTCCTCCTTCGTGCCAACGCCTTGTTAAAAGGCTTTTCCGGGATAAGACCGCTTGTTATTGAAAAACTATTGGACTTAGTAAATCACGAGATAATCCCTGTTATTCCACAGCAAGGCTCACTCGGGGCGAGCGGGGATTTGGCACCGCTATCCCACTTAGCTTTAGTTTTAATCGGCGAAGGTGAAGTATTTTACAAAGGACAGCGGATGGAGTCAATTGACGCATTAAAGCAAGAGGGGATTTTACCGGTAACATTGGAGGCAAAGGAAGGTCTGGCACTCATTAATGGTACCCAAGCAATGACGGCAATGGGGGTTGTCGGCTACCTTGAAGCAGAACAATTGGCGCACGAGAGTGAACTTATCGCATCGATGACGATGGAGGGATTAAATGGGATTATTGACGCTTTTGCAGAAGAAGTGCATATTGCAAGAGGCTATAAACAGCAGATTGATACCGCGGCAAGAATCCGTCAGTATTTAAGCGATAGTTTGTTAACAACACAGCAAGGGGAACTTAGGGTTCAGGATGCCTATTCGCTCCGCTGTATCCCACAAGTTCATGGGGCTTCTTGGCAGGTTCTTGATTATGTAAAAGAAAAACTAGAAATTGAAATAAACGCTGCTACTGACAATCCATTAATTTTTGATGATGGTGACAAAGTCATTTCCGGGGGAAATTTTCATGGTCAGCCGATTGCCTTCGCAATGGACTTTATGAAAATTGCAGTCGCGGAGCTGGCGAATATATCAGAAAGACGGATTGAGCGATTGGTGAATCCGCAGTTAAATGACCTGCCACCATTCCTAAGTCCGGAACCAGGCCTGCAATCCGGGGCAATGATTATGCAATATGCAGCAGCTGCTCTTGTATCGGAAAATAAAACACTGGCACATCCAGCCAGCGTTGACTCGATTCCGTCTTCGGCCAATCAAGAGGATCATGTCAGCATGGGAACGATTGCCTCAAGACATGCTTATCAAATTATCCAGAATGCCAGAAGAGTGCTGGCGATTGAGTTGATTTGTGCGATGCAGGCAGTGGAAATCCGCGGTGTCGAAAAAATGGCCAGCCATACGAAGCTGTTCTATGAAAAAGGACGCGAGCAGGTTCCTTCGATTAAAAAAGACCGTGTATTCTCGAAAGATATAGAAAAAGCGGCAGAGTGGTTAAAGACCATTGAGTTTTCGCAATTTATTAGAAGTTTAAGTATAGAAGGTCAATACTAAGAATCCTTTGACACAAAAAAGGCGTGATAATAACACGCCTTTACTCTGTTTGATCCGGCAGCAAGCGGGCGGTATCTCCCCGCGCATCCTCTTCTTCGACTCTATTTTTAAAAGCTTCCTGGGTTACAATGAATTCTTCATCCCCAATTGCTTCCTTTACATGTTTCTCCGTTAGACTGTCCTTAGGGAAATTACCAGGATGGTTTTTCTTTTTGTGTTCAAAATGTTCTCCACGTGACATATTAAGCACTCCTTTCATCTACCCAAATAGCGTTCCCTAAGAGACGTGAAAAAATTACTTTTTGTTTAGACCTCCAAAAAGAAAAAGCTGTGTGAAAAAGACTATTTAAAAAAGATTCAGTCTTCACCAGCTTTTTTAATTGGTTTATCAGGTTTACACATTCGATCAAGCAGAAAACCAGCAAATACAATAAACGCAATCGGGATTGAAAAGTTTAACACATGGATAAGTGTCATAGCATTGCTTCACCTCGATTATTCTGAATATTAGGTATATTTACATGTTGTTTACATTATATTCTAATTGTCACATTTTAAACAAATTTTTTTGTCATAAACAATGAAAATAAGTTCGACTACTGCATACCTAGCGGTTTTATCGACTTTCATCCCCTTATTTTCCATTAATATACAAGAGGATTTCAAGGATTTGTATCTAATAGTTATAAGTAGAGTATATTATTGCGTTTCTGACATAACTCAATAAGGTTATAGAGGAGTGAGTACTGACAATGATTAAACAGAATGCAATAATTTTGGAAGAAAAGAAAGTTCTTTGTATTGGCGGTGCCAATGTGGATCGGAAAATACAAGCACTGAAACAATTAGAGTATGGGACTTCGAATCCTGCGATTAGCACGAAATCCAGAGGCGGTGTTGCACGTAATGTCGCGGAAAACTCTGGGCGCCTAGGCCTTAATGCTTCCTTATTAGCATTTATTGGATCCGATGCTGATGGGGAATGGCTGTTGCAAAACACAAATCATTTCGCAGATATAAATCTAACAGAAATAATCGATGGGGAATCCACGGGAACTTATACAGCAGTGCTAGATGAAGAGGGTGAAATGGCCGTCGCCTTTGCAGACATGGCTATTTATGATGAGGTTGAAGACTCCTTTTTTGAAAAAAATTGGCCCCATATTCAAAACGCAAAAATGATTCTATTAGATACGAATTTTCCCGCTGAAGTAATCAATGAAGTGATTAATTGCAGTAACGAAGTAGGAATACCTATATGTATTGCCACAGTGTCAGCAGCTAAAACTGCTAAATTGCCGGTCTCCTTGGATGGTGTAACCTGGCTGATTGCCAATCAAAAAGAAGCAGAAGCTCTTTCAAAATTAGAAATTATCTCTGAAGGCGACTTCTATCGTGCAGCAGAAATAATTTTAAAAAGTGGTGTCGAGAAAGTAGTTATTACTAGGAAAGAAAAAGGCTTAATTTATTTTACAAACAATGGTGAAGCAGGAGCAATCGTACCTCCAAGTGTTCCGATTGTAGATGTAACAGGAGCAGGGGATGCTCTTATTTCCGGAATCCTATTTGGCTATTTAAAAGGTCTTAACACGGAAGACTCCTGCAAAATTGGCGTTTCTTGTTCAATGATTACAGTCCAAACGAGCGAAACAGTCCACCCCGATTTGAACCAGCAAAAATTACTTGAAACATTTCAGAAATACTTCAGCAAGGGGCTAAGCCATCGGTGATAAGAAAAGCGGAGGGAATTTGTCCTAAAATTCACCTCCTTTTTTTTACATAAATTTTAAAAGAAAAGGGTATTTTTGTCGAAACTTGCCATAATTTGTAGTAAAAAGAAGTGTGAAAATTCAATGAAAATGACAAAATATAACACCCCATTAGAAAAGAACTAGATATAATGAAGATAACAATTACGATTGTGAATAAAGACCTAGTTATTTGTTTGGGAGATAGGTAATCGGGGATGCACTGGGGAGAATAGGATCAGAAAAAGGCAAACCTGTTGAAAAGCAGGGACGCAAAGCCAAGGATCTAAGGCGGGCAATACGCTTGCTATGATGGCCGGGATGCCTGAAATACGAATGGTATTTTAGGGGTGAGGATATTGGTAATTACAGAAAAAGAGGTTGATGTTATCGATCAGGAATGGATGACCCTTATATTAGAAGCGAAGGAACTTGGACTATCCATAGAAGAGGTTCGTGACTTCTTTAATCAACAGGGAGGATTAAAGCTAATCACGAATAACAACTGAGCAATTACATAAAAAAGAAAAGCATCCTGCAAAATAATTGTAGAATGCTTTTTTTCTTGTGTACTATTGGTCATTATTTTGCTTAATCCGCCATTTATTAAATTCAAGGTAATCACGAAATTGTTCTTTTGAAACACCAGAATTCATGGCCTCTTTGACTAGGTTCATCCAATCGCTGTCTAATTGGTCCTTATCAATTTGTTCATGGATTAAATGTTCAACGGGAAGATTTAAGACTGCTGCAATTTTTTCAAGAAATTGAATCGAAGGATTCTTTTGCAGGTTTCTCTCAAGTGAACTTAAATAAGATTTAGCAACGCCCGCCTGTTCAGCAAGTTCGGATAGTGACATTTTCTTTTCTGAGCGGAATTTTTTTACGCGGTCACCAATCATTGATTCTCACACACCTAATTATTATTATTGTTATTGTTGTTATATTAATTCTACCAAAAAGAATGAGAAAGTACCATATAATGAACGACGGAATATTACAAAATGTTGAACATTGAAAAATATTGTTCCAGAGCTTTTCAAGCAGGATAGAATTTTTGAAAAAATCATGGGTTAGAGTTACTATTAAAAGTGTTGCCATAGGTGTCCTAAAGTTTTATATGGGAAATGTTCTAAGATGAACAATATTGTTCACCATACATAAAAATAATTCAAAAAGGCAGGGAATAACATGATTGTTCTTAAATCACAACGAGAAATTGAAGCCATGCAAAAGGCAGGAGAAATTCTGGCAGCCTGTCATAAAGAAATTGCAAAATTAATTAAACCAGGTGTTACAACGTGGGAGATTGAAGAGTTTGTTGATGAATTTCTAAAACAAAAAGGAGCAACGCCGGAGCAGAAAGGCTATAGAGGCTACGAGTATGCAACGTGTGCAAGCATTAATGATGAAATTTGCCATGGCTTTCCGAGGAAGGAGCCGTTAAAAGAGGGCGACATTGTAACGATTGATATGGTGGTCAAATACAATGGAGCCTTAGCTGATTCTGCTTGGTCATATCCGGTTGGCAAGGTCTCAGAGGAAACAGACCATTTATTAAAAGTGACAAAGGAAGCACTTTACAAGGGAATTGAACAAGCGGTAGTGGGAAATCGCATAGGTGATATTGGCCATGCGATTCAAAAATATGTTGAAAGTGAAGGACTATCAGTTGTAAGAGACTTTATCGGCCATGGGATTGGCGCCGTAATTCACGAGAAACCGGATGTTCCGCATTATGGGCTGCCTGGTAAAGGGGCAAGAATTAAGGAAGGAATGGTTTTTACGATTGAACCGATGGTCAATGTCGGCTGGTACCAAACAAAAATGGATGATAACGGCTGGACAGCCCGGACCCTTGATGGTAAATATTCAGCGCAATATGAGCATACACTTGCGATTACGAAGGACGGCCCGATTATCCTAACGGATCAAAAATAGGCAAAAAACCCGTTATTCAGAAAAAATAACGGGTTTTTACTTACTTTTTCCTTAAACTACCTAGCTCTTCTACTAATGCCTGCATTTCATTAGGACTAAAAGAATTTTTCCTTAGGACCATCTCATAAATTTCCTTTAATTCCTCGTACATTTCTTCATCAAAGTGTGATGGTTTAATCGCTCCGAGGTTGAGGACCTTTAATTTTTCCTTTATTTGTTCAATCATATATTCGACATTTTCAACAGATTTTTGTGATAAATTCATTTCGGCCACCCTTTCCGAATTAATATTTCCATCTTTTCATGTTAAAAAGCATCTGTCAATACAAACATTCTTTGAAGTAGAGGCATTACTTTTTCCGGTGTTAGCAAATAAAAGTTTGGACGGGCTTGCAAAAGGGAATTGATATAAAGCAAAATAAAGGTGAGCTGATTTTGCTATTATTTTCATTAGAGAAAGATTAATGATAATTAGGATTGTGGAAGGAGAGTTTAAGATGACGAAGAAAAATCAATTCTGGAAGGGAATGCTAATCGGTGCCATCGCCGGCGGAGCAATCAGCCTTTTAGATAAACAAACAAGGCAGGCAATGAAGGAAAACGTTCAAAAAACATCCAGCAAGGTTTCCTATGTTCTATGTAATCCTGGCAAAATAACCGAAAAGGTGAAGGAAACTGCGGCCAAAATCAAAACAACCGCGCAACAGGTAACTGAAGATATTTCCTACATATCAAATAAGGTGGATGAAATACGCGAGCTGACACCGCAAGTGACGGATATTCTAAAAGAAACAAAAGATGCCTTTTCAAAGAGTGAGGAATCACAGCTCTTAGAGGACATACTGGGAGAAGAGGAAAAAATCAACTAAAAGGAGTGCTGGACATGGAAAAGACAGGGAATGTACGCTCCTCTTTACTAAAATTGCTTTGGCACCGGATTGAAGAAGATGACATTCCAGGATTAAGTGCGCAGTTAGCCTATTTTTTTCTTCTTTCCTTGTTTCCACTCCTGATAGTCTTATTCACACTGCTGCCGTATTTACCGATTCCACATCCAGACATGCTGGGGATGATTAAGGATTTTGCCCCAGTTGAAGCAATGGATCTAATTGAAAAAAATGTAAATGAGATTATGAACCATCGGAATGGCGGTTTGCTTTCATTCGGGATTATCGGTACGATTTGGTCCGCCTCTAACGGAATAAATGCTATCGTACGGGCTTTTAATAAGGCTTACAATGTGAAGGAAAGCCGTTCATTTATTGTTTCAAGAGGAGTGGCAATACTATTAACTTTTGGGATGATTTTTGTCTTTATCCTTGCCATTGTTTTACCGGTTTTCGGCAAGGAAATTGGTCTGTTCTTGTTTTCAAAATTTGGCTACACCAGCGAATTTATTAAGCTGTGGAATGCGTTAAGCTGGTTGGTCAGTGCCATTATTTTGTTCCTGATGTTTACCGGATTGTACTGGATTGCACCCAATGTGAAATTGCGGTGCCGCAGTAGTTTTCCTGGCGCCATTTTTGCGACATTAGGCTGGATTATCTCCTCGATTGGATTATCCTTCTATGTCGGGAACTTTAGCAACTATTCACTTACTTATGGAAGTATCGGGGCAATCATTGTGTTAATGATTTGGTTATATATATCGGCATTTATTATTATTATTGGCGGAGAAATCAATGCCTTTTATAGTGATAGAAATCGTACGAACTGCTAATACTTTCCTTTATGAAAAAGTCTTATCTGTCCACACTATCATTATGGGCTTCTGGCCCTAACACAAAGGGAGGTTTTTCTGTTGACGAAACATACGAAAAAAGATGGCGGTACAAAGCAAAAAGGAAATAAGAGTAACCCAAAACAAAAAACTTCAGGGTCAGCAAATGGCTCTAATGGATATCACTAACTAACAATTTAGTCAAAAAAAAAAGGGCCAATGTGGTCCTTTTTTTCACGACTTTAACAAGCGTAAACTATTCAATATCACGAGGATGGTGCTGCCTTCATGGCCGATGACTCCATATGGCAAATCAAGCATCTGAAAGAAATTTGATGAAATCAAAAGCATGATAACCAAAATCGAGAAAATGACATTCTGTTTGATAATTTTATTCATTCGTTGTGAAAGGTTGATGGCATCGGCAATTCGCGGCAGGTCATTCTTCATCAGCACGATATCGGCTGTTTCCAGTGCAACATCTGTTCCTCCCCCCATCGCAATCCCGACATTGGCTATTGCCAGTGCAGGAGCATCATTGATCCCGTCCCCTACCATGGCAACCGTTTTATATTTTGCTTTAAGCTGTTTAAGATGTTCTACCTTTGATTCCGGCAGGCATTCAGCAAAAAATTCATCAACATGGCTTTCTGCCGCTATTGCACGGGCGGTTTTCTCACTATCACCTGTAAGCATAACGGTATGGATGCCCTGTTTCTTTAAATGATCGATCGCCAGCTTTGTTTCCTCGCGAACAACATCCTTTAAGGCAATCATCGCACAAAGCTCACCGTTGATTTCAATGAAGACAAGCGTATTACCACTACTTGCAAGTTCTTTCGCTTTTCCGTCAGCAAACTGGTCGACATCTTCCTTCCCAACGAAAGCAGCCTTGCCAATTTTCCATTGTTCCCCATGAACTTCTGCCTTAACCCCCCAGCCGGGTATATCCTCGAGACTGTCGGGATGAAAAAGGTCTTTGGTTACGTTCTGCTTTGCATACTTCACAATCGCCATCGCCAGCGGGTGGTTCGAATGGCTCTCTATCGATGCCGCCCGCCAAAGGAGCTGTTCCTTTTTAAGTCCTTCTTTCACAATCACCTCGGTTACTTCCGGTTTGCCCTTTGTAAGGGTGCCGGTTTTATCTAAGGCAATGGCTTCAAGATGTCCTAAATTTTCAAGATGGACACCGCCTTTTACTAATATCCCATGTCTGGCCCCATTCGAAATCGCCGATAACGATGCCGGCATGATCGAAGCCACTAAAGCACAAGGGGAGGCGACCACTAATAAAATCATCGCGCGGTAAAACGATTCATGCCAGCTCCATCCCAGTAAAAAGTAAGGCAGGAAGAACATGGCAACCACGACGAACAAGACAACCTTGACATAGGTTCCTTCAAAGCGTTCAATAAACAGCTGCGACGGTGACTTTTCACTTTGTGCGGATTGCACAAGCTGAATAATTTTTCTAAAAAGGGTGTCACTGCTCTCTTTCGTCACTTGAACGGTAATAGCACCTGTCATATTAACGGTTCCGGCAAACACATCTGCCTGATCCCCTTTAGAGACGGGCATCGACTCACCGGTAATCGCTGCTTCATCAATATTTGTCTGTCCTTTAATAATCATTCCATCAGATGGCACCCGTTCACCTGGTTTAATCAGAATATGATCGCCAACGCGAAGCTCCGAGACGGGGACTCGCTTTTCATAGCCATTGCTGATTAGCAGGGCTTCTTCTGGCTGAAGCTCTATTAAAGAGGAAATCTCCTTATGGCTTTTATTCATGGTGTAGGTTTCTAAGGCACCGCTGACGGCAAAAATGAAGATTAAGATGGCCCCTTCTGTCCAGTAACCAATGATCGCTGACCCAACAGCGGCAAAAATCATCAGCATTTCCACATTTAATTCTTTATTTTCATACGTGGCCTCAATGCCTTCTTTTGCTTTTGCAAACCCGCCGATGACAAATGCCAGCAAGTAAGCAATGATGGAGTCCGTTCCAAATCCATATTTATCGAAAATCCAGCCAAGGGCAATGAAAACACCGCTTAGCGATGCAGCAATTAATTCCAAATGTGGTTTGATTTTTTCAAAAAGGCTATTATTCTGTTCCTTTTTCGTGAGTACTTTTGTATCGGAACTCATCTTGTATCTCCCCCCCTAATAATTTCATTGTACTGTTAGAAAAAGTATCTGTCAATTCTAATTGATAATATTATATTATAATTGAGAATGAAAATCAGAGTTACTTTTAATAACATATGACTTTTTATTAATTTGGTTAATTATAAATAATAATTATTATCATTTAGTATATAGAAAAAATTGAAAGTAGAAAAAGACTAATTAGGAATTGAGAAGAATAATCAACCTCATTACCCCTAAAAAACACGAAAGCTGTCATCTAAGTGATGACAGCAGAATCCTCTAAAACTTCTATATTTTTCTTTTATTTTACCATACATATTATGCGCGCGATATGAATTTGCTCCAAAATCAATTTTGTTGCTCAAGTACCAACTGGTTCTTCTTTCCAAAGGTAAAGATGATGGTTGATAAGACTAAGAGCATCGTACTAATAATGTAGAAGAAGCTGACGCCGTGCAAAAATTTAATAAATAAGCCGCCGATTATTGGCCCGCTTAAGGAACCGAGGCTAAAAAAGATGCCGCATAACAAATTTCCTGTTGGCAATAAGTCCTTCGGTACTAAATCGGTCATATAACTGATGCCAAGCGAGAAGGTGGAGCCGACGACCATCCCGGAGATCAGGAATGCGATAAACAGACCGATAAAAGAATGTTCAAGAAAACTAGCGGCTGTAAAGCTGAAAAATCCAAGGAAAAGAACAGACATCAAGATATTTCGCCGCCCGTATTGATCACTTAATATCCCTAACGGAAGCTGGGTAATAATACTGCCAATCGCAAAAGCGGACAAAACGAGTGAGACACTTGAAACATCAATATTCATTCTTAAGGCATAAATGGGGAAACTACCGTTTAATGATGATTCTAAAAAGCCGTAGGAAAATGGCGGCAAGAAAGCGACCCAGCCAAATTTCAAAGCTCTTCTGAACTGCTTAATCGTTGCCAAAAAAGAATTAATGTTTACCACTTGTTCCGGAAGTTCATTTTTTAAGGAAAAAACAAAGAGCCAGCCGGCCAAGCAAACGATTGAAGAGACGATGAAGGGCAGGGCTTCATTCACATTTACCAATGGTGTCATTAACGGTCCTGTCGCAAAACCAATTCCAAAAAACAAACCATATAAGGAGATATTCCGTCCTCTCTTCTCAGCGGGAGAAAAGGATGTGATCCACGTCTGGGTGGCGAAATGCAAGGAATGGTCGCCGATGCCGATTAGCAATCTTAATGCAAACCAAAACCAAAATGTTTTCCATAATGGAAATAAAGCAAGCGAAATGAATACAAGTGCGCCGCCGAAAATAATGATCGGCTTATAACCGTATTTTCTAAGCGGCATCTCCATAAAAGGGGAGACAAGGAGAATGCCGATATAGAGAGCAATGGCATTTAGGCCGTTTAAGGATGGAGAAACACCGCCTTTTTCAAATATTACCGCGATGAGCGGCAGGAGCATCCCCTGAGAAAAGCCAGATATGGCGACAATACTAACCAGAATCCAAAAACGAAAATAAGGTTTATTCATATAACTTCCTCAATTCTACTTTCCTTCAAAAATATAGTTCTAAATGATGGTAACGAGAATATTCTGCATTTGCAAGAAAAAAGTTGCCTTATTAATCATAAGTTTTTCTAGGTAAATATCGGGGTAAAGGGAAATAACATAGATAGAAGAAAAAATAATATGTGGAGGGAACGCGATGACGAACAAAATCTTCATGCTACTGACTCTCATTGGAGTTCCAGTTTCCGTGATTGGGACACTAATGCAATGGCCGAGTATGATTCTATTTATCATTTACTGTCTCACAATTATTGCGTTATCAAGCTTTATGGGCAGAGCAACCGAGAGTCTTGCCATTGTGGCTGGTCCGCGAATCGGTGGGCTGCTAAATGCAACCTTCGGAAATGCAGTGGAACTGATTATTTCTATCTTTTCGCTTAAAGCAGGACTTGTTGGAATTGTTCTTGCCTCATTAACTGGTTCGGTATTAGGAAATTTACTTCTTGTTGCTGGACTTTCATTTTTTATTGGCGGACTAAAATTTAAGCGCCAGGAATTTAATGTCTTTGATGCCCGTCATAATTCGGGACTGCTCATTTTTGCGGTGATGATTGCTTTCGTTATTCCAGAAGTTTTTTCAATGAATATGAACGAAACAAAAACGATTTCATTAAGTATTGGGATTTCGGTTATTCTTATTGTTCTTTATCTGGCTGCCTTGTTCTTTAAACTTGTTACCCACCGCGGTGTCTATCAGCCGAGCGGGGAAACGGAGGAACATGAAGAGGAAGTACCGGAATGGGGGAAAGGGAAGGCCATCGCTGTGCTCTTCATTGCCACAATTGCTGTTGCCTACATATCGGAGCATTTGGTTCATACGTTTGAGTATGTAGCAGAATCTTTTGGCTGGACAGAGCTGTTTATCGGAGTGATTATTGTCGCCATCGTGGGAAATGCAGCGGAACACGCATCCGCAGTATTAATGGCCTACAAGAATAAAATGGATGTAGCGGTTGAAATCGCGATTGGCTCTACCCTCCAGGTAGCAATGTTCGTATTACCCGTGCTTGTCCTCATATCGCTTTTCTTTGAGCAATCAATGCCGCTCTTGTTTAGCTGGCAGGAACTAATCGCCATGGTATCATCCGTCCTCCTAATGGTCATCATCTCCAACGACGGCGAATCCAATTGGTTCGAAGGCCTAACACTGCTAGCTGCCTATGTGATAATGGGAATTGGGTTTTTCTTACTTTAGGTGTCAGGCACCATGTTTTCAAAAAATAAAGACTCTGAGCCGAGCGGCTTAGAGTCTCTTTTTTTAACTTTTTTCAATTTTTACAATGTACGTTAAATTGCAATTGTTGTGCTATAATGAAACAGCACATTTTATTAGGGGAAAAAATCAATCGCTTCTCTATAGGACCATCCATCACCAACTTTCATGTTTAGTTCAGAACAAGGAAAACACGAGTGTTGAATGTCATATTAAACGAGATTCCCAACCTCCTTAAGGAATTGAAATAAATGGTTAGCCGATTGATTACAGCCCTCCTTTTTGAAAGGTTACTTATATTATAAATGGTAAATGGAATTTTGTAAATGTTCAGATTATTACACTTTCATTACTTTTTACCAATATCAGAGGAGCAACAGATGAAATTTTTTATCCGGTTATTATTTTTTATTATCGGTTTAACCATTATGACATTTGGGGTTTGCATGACCATTAAAGTAGCCGATATTGGTGTCGGGGCGTGGGATGCCCTTAATGTCGCGCTAACTGAAAAGGTAGGCTTATCGGTTGGAAAATGGGTTATGATTGATGGTGCCTTATTAGTTATCATCAACTCCCTTTTAGTCAAAAGGAGACCGGATTTACTCTCGCTCCTTACTATTATCATTATCGGTTCTTTAGTCGATTTTTGGCTGTTTACTGTGTTCGAATTATTTAATGTCGACCACTTAATAGCTAAGGTTTGTATGTTATTGCTGGGCATCATCATCGTTGGATTAGGAGCCGCGATTTATTTGCAGGCAAAATTTCCGCAAAGTCCAATTGATAATTTTATGTTGGCGATCAGAGAGCGGTTTGGTGTCAACCTGATGATGGCAAAAACGATTGGTGAAATCACGGCCTTAGTCCCAGCATTCATTTTGAAGGGACCAATTTCCTATGGAACGTTCATTATCACCTTTACGGTAGGACCAGCAATCCAACTGTTCTTTCCGCATTTTGAAAAATTAATGCAACGGCTTCAAGCGAAATATTGAAGGGGAATGGATAATATTTATCAACTCCGAAAAAACTAGTAGCAGACTTAAAAATGCTATTAGTGAAAGGAGTTAAACTTAGTGAAAAAAATGGTTTCTGTCCTCATGCCACTGCTTTTCATGCTTACTTTTATTCCGCCCGCTTTCGCTGAAAAAGCACCAGCGAAAAAAAGCTCAGTAAAATATCAGGTGCCATCCTCTGTTCGGAACATTTCGAAGGAGAATACTTATCCGAATTCGACACAGGACTTACCATTATTGCAGCCAAGCGATCTAACCAAGAAGTTAATTAACTCTTCGAAGGTCAAAATTGAAAACCCAGATTTAATTCGGATGCTGAATGAGTCAAGTATTAACAGCACCCCGTTTGCCATTGGCTATCGGGCGATTGTTTACTTAGGCCAATGGCCGTTGAATTACGAGTCCGCTGAGACATCACCGAACTGGGAGTTCCAAAAAATTAATACGAATTACTTTGATAACCGTGGTGGTAAGTTACCTTATCAAATTAAGTATGTTCAGGAGTCGCAAAAAGTTATTAGAGGCGGTCTGACAGCGAAAATCCCTAATGCGGAAGATGTCAAAAAGATGATGCTTCTAAAATCAATGGAAAAGACCCGGCTTCCGCTTTCTTTTGAAACGATTATCGGTTCAGGCACGAAGAACGACCATATTTATAACATCCCGGCAAATCGCTTAGGCTACTTGTATGCCTATGCACCTGGTGTAAACGAAAAAGGGAAAGTGACTTACGGTGAAGTTTATTTAATGCTAAAAGGCAATAAAAAATTGATCGTAATCAAGAACGTGACATCACAGGGAATCGGCGCCTGGATTCCAGTTCAGGATTTTGTTTCCTTTGGTTTTCTTGCTTCAGAGCGGCCACGGTAAATTTTTGAAAAAGATAGAAGAGCGTCTTCATTGGTGCTAGCACCGGAAATTTATTGTTACGTTAGGACTCCTCATGCAGGGGTCTTTTATTCATATGGAAAAATAAATTTGTCACAGTTCCATTATTTCGGTAGGATGATAAAGACAGTGAAAGGAGAGAAATTTGTTGGGTATCCCGATTAATGATAAAAATTCACAAGTAGACTTTTTAAAACAACGCTTAAATATGTTCATCGATGTGCTTGATGCCATTGATCCTGAAGATACGGATCTTGAGGATATTGACCGCTTAATTTCCATGCTTGATGATATGGAATCAAAATGCAGAGAATTTAATAATCGTGACGTGAGTGAGTCTGTTAAATAGCAGGCTCTTTTTTATGGTCTGGAAATCCCCTTTTTATTCCATGTATTCGTTTTCAAGCAAATCCTTTAATTCTAGCGGCTGTAGGAGTATAATGTAACCGTGTAAAATGTTGTAAAATTAAAATAGATTAATTAGAGGAACAAAGGGAAAGGGGTACTCGAATTGAATATCGCGAAATTTCAAGAAAGCATGTACAAGCTTGTTGTTGAAACTTCTACCAAACTTCCAAAGGATGTCCGCCGGGCAGTTTTGGCTGCCAAGCAAAAGGAAAATGCCGGCACTAGTGCTGCGATGAGCCTTGATACGATCACAAACAATATCAAAATGGCGGATGACAAAGTGTCTCCAATCTGCCAGGATACTGGCTTACCTACTTTTAAAATAAAAACGCCGGTTGGTGTAAACCAATTAGAATTAAAAGAAGCCATTCGCAATGCAATCGTGCTTGCCACGAAAGAGGGGAAATTGCGTCCAAATTCAGTTAATTCGTTAACAGGAGAAAACAGCGGTGATAACCTTGGTGCAGGGGTCCCGGTTATTAAATTTGATCAATGGGAAAAAGACTACATTGATGTCCGCTTGATTTTAAAAGGCGGCGGTTGTGAGAATAAAAATATTCAATACAGCCTGCCATGCGAGTTAGAAGGGCTAGGACGTGCCGGCCGCGACCTTGATGGCATTCGCAAATGTGTCATGCACTCCGTTTATCAAGCACAAGGACAAGGTTGCAGCGCCGGCTTTATCGGTGTCGGAATCGGCGGCGACCGCTCATCCGGCTACGATTTAGCGAAAGAACAGTTATTCCGGTCCGTTGAAGATGTGAATCCAAATGAGGATCTTCGCCGGTTGGAAGAGTATGTAATGGAAAATGCAAATAAATTAGGAATCGGCACGATGGGCTTTGGCGGTGAAGCAACATTGCTTGGCTGTAAAGTCGGAGTCATGAACCGTATTCCGGCCAGCTTCTATGTTTCTGTTGCGTACAACTGCTGGGCATTCCGCCGTTTAGGTGTAAGCGTTGACGCTGCTAGTGGAGAAATCAATGAATGGATGTACCAAGATGGTGAGTTTATTGATTTTGCTGCTGATGAGGCTGAAAAAGAAACGGCTGCTTCAAGGTCTGAAGACGTAATTACATTAGAGGCACCAATTACGGAAGAGAAAATTCGTTCGTTGAAGGTCGGAGATGTCGTTCAAATCAACGGCTTAATGTATACTGGCCGTGACGCGATTCATAAATACTTAAGCGATCATGATGCACCTGTCGATTTAAATGGGCAGGTAATCTATCACTGCGGCCCGGTGATGTTAAAGGACGAGGCAGGAGAGTGGCATGTTAAAGCTGCCGGTCCAACGACAAGTATTCGCGAAGAGCCTTACCAAGGTGACATCATGAAGAAATTCGGTATCCGCGCTGTGATTGGTAAAGGCGGCATGGGACCTAAGACGTTGGCAGCATTGGAGGAGCATGGCGGCGTTTATCTTAACGCGATCGGTGGGGCAGCTCAATATTACGCGGACTGCATTAAAGGGGTCGAAGGCGTTGATTTAATGCAATTCGGTATCCCAGAAGCAATGTGGCATCTTCGTGTCGAGGGCTTCACAGCTGTGGTGACAATGGACTCACATGGCAATAGCCTGCACGCAGACGTAGACAAATCTTCGTTGGAAAAATTAGCGCAGTTTAAGGAACCGGTTTTTAAATAGGATGATTAAGGGTAGGCGTGAGATAATGGCGTCTGCCCTTTTTATATGCCTAAAGGTTAAGAGGAAATGAAGTAGCTTCAGGTAATAACCAGTAAATGTGAGGAAAGTTTCGGAAAAAGTGTAGTTATTTTGAGAGTGGTAGTGGATTTTCCAATTAGTATCCAGTAAATGTTGAAATAGTCGAAAAAGGTGTAGTTAATTGCCGGGGATATGTAGTAATTGGCTAAAAAGATGTAGTTATTCCCAGAGTGGTGATGGATTTTCCAATTAGTATCCAGTAAATGTTGAAATAGTCGAAAAAGGTGTAGTTAATTGCCGGAGATATGTAGTAATTGGCTAGAAAGATGTAGTTATTCCCTGAGTGGTAGTGGATTTTCAATTGTTATCCAGTAAATGTTGAAATAGTCGAAAAAGGTGTAGTTAATTGCAGGAGATATGTAGTAATTATTCAAAAATAGGTAGTTAACTAAAAATATTTAGGGAATTTCACTCCAATTTAGAAAAAGACATAATATTGTCAAAATATTTTTGTAAAAGGAGTAGGATTATTATGATTTTTATTGAAATAATACTTAAAAATACAGAGGAGGAATGAATTTTGCTTGAAATGGAACTTACTCCCCCCACTTTGTTACTACAGGCTGAGGCCTTAGAAAGAAGGATAACAGAAACTCATCGGAGTATGCGGGATATTAAATTAAAAATACGAATTTTAAGATCGGGATATAACGGAGAAAAAACTTTAAAATATTATCTGGAACAAATCCCTGAACACAAATATCATATTTTTCACGGACTTCGCCTCCCCACAGGGAATGCCTTCTTTCAAATAGATGCCCTTCTTCTTTCCCGAAAAATAATTCTTATTTTGGATGCTAAAAATCATTCAGGAATTTTACGATTCGAAAAAAATCAATTGATTCATGAGTATGCAGGCAATAGAGAAATTTATGAAAATCCGGTAGCGCAAGTAAACAGACATAAAATTCAACTCAGAAATTTATTTGAAAAAAATAATATCCCCTTTATACCTATAGAAAATCTAGTCACAGTTTGCAAACCCTCTACAGAAATAATTATTAGCACGGGCTACAAAGAAGCCGACCAAAAAGTCATTAAAGCATTTGATTTGTTAAATAGAATCGAAGAACTAGAGGAAAGATATAGTGAAAAAAAGATAAGTCAAAAAAGCGTTACCAAAGTAATAAACCTTTTATTATCACAGCATACTCCTCAAAGAATTGATATTTTAAAAATGTTTCAAATTGCAAAAGAAGAAAAAATTACCGGAGTTCAATGTCCTAGATGTTTGTACATCCCTATGGATTATAAAAGAGCAAAATGGATTTGTCCAAAATGCTTTTTGTTCTCAACAGAAGCCTTTATAAATGGTATAAACGATTATTTCCTGCTGAATAAGCCTACCTTTAGCAATCGTGAAATACGGGAATTCCTTCACTTGCCGAATTCTAGAACGACCACTGCGTTTTTACATAAATTAAACTACCCCTATTCAGGTTCCCAAAAAGGACGTATCTACCATCATCCAAATGCATTTCCTTAATATGCCAATAATGTTTTTCCCCCATAAAACAAACAATAGTAACAAATAAACTAGGGGGAACATGGATGAAAATTTTTTTAGGCATCCTTAGTATGCTGCTTTTACTATTACCTAATGTTACATACGCATCAGTACCCAATAAACCGATCCACTGGGGATTCAAAAAAGCGGTAAATGAACAGCCGGCAGATGCAGGTGCGCAGTATGATCAGCTTCTTGAAAAGTACGGAGCATTTTACAAAGGAGATCCAAACTCAAAGACCCTATACCTTACCTTCGATAGCGGCTATGAAAATGGCTATACCCCAAAAATTCTCGAGGTCTTAAAAAAGGAAAAGGTGCCTGCCACCTTTTTTGTGACGGGGCATTTTTTAAATTCACAACCGGAACTTGTAAAACAAATGGTAAAAGAGGGGCATATTATTGGCAACCACTCCTGGCATCATCCCGATTTCACAGCGGTGAGTGATGAAAGAGTCCGCGAAGAGCTCAATAGTGTGAAACTAAAAACAAAAGAATTAACGGGCCAAAAAAAAATGAAGTATTTACGTCCGCCGCGTGGGGTTTTTAGCGAAAGAACGATGCAAATTGCAAAAGAAGAGGGCTTTACGCATGTATTCTGGTCACTCGCTTTCGTCGACTGGAATATTAACCAGCAAAGAGGGTGGCAATACTCATACGACAATATTATGAGACAAATCCATCCTGGCTGCGTGTTGTTGCTTCACTCCGTCTCGAAAGACAACGCAGATGCACTTGAAAAAGCAATCCAAGATTTGAAAAAGAAAGGCTACAAATTCAAAAGCCTTAACGATTTAACAAAGAAGAAATAACACGCAAAAAGGCCGAATTCAACAGAAATTCGGCTTTTTTGCGTGTCGTTTACAGGCACTTACCAACACCCTCATAGTACTAATCAGAAAATCGATTCCTAACCATTTATATAATAGATAGAATGAATTTATTTTAGAATACCATTTATTTATAATGAAATAGGAATCAATATTTGTACTGTAGTTAATGGTGAAAAACATGAAACAGTTATCCAAACAAACTTCTGCCATGGACACATGCAAATTTATAGGAGGAATACAAAATGGTAGTTAACAGAAAGGCAATCCGATTGCTTTTGTTGGGCAGTCTTCTAGTACTCTCAGCCTGTTCGAATAATAATACGGCGGGTAAGAACAAAAAGGAAACATCAGTGGTAACCCAAAATATCAAGACAGACGAATTGAAAGCAAATATCGGAAAAGATGACTGGGTAATTGTTGATACAAGAGCAAATGATGCGTTTAACGGCTGGGCATTAGATGGGGTTAAAAGGGGCGGTCATATTAAAGACGCCGTTGATTTTTCCGCTGACTGGCTAAAGGTAAAAGTGGATAAACAAGATGAAAAACTAACAGAAGTATTAAAAAGTAAAGGTATTACCACCGACAAAAACGTTGTTCTTTATGATGCAAACGGAAAAGATGCTCAAAACGTTGTTGAATACTTACAAGATAAAGGTTTCAAAAATATGTATAAATATGATGTGAAAGAATGGGCAGAAAACCAAGACTTGGCATTAGAAGCCTATCCTAATTACGAAATGCTTGTGCCATCATCTTGGGTCAATGATTTAATTAACAATAAAAATTACGGCAATCCTTATAAAATTTTTGAAGTCAGCTGGGGAGATGAAGCCAAGGATTATAAAAACGGCCATATTCCAGGTGCCGTCCATATTAATACGGATGAGGTAGAGGAAGGGCCAGTATGGAATCGTCTGAAAGACAAAGAGCTTGAAAAGTTCGCCTTAAGAAATGGAATCACAAAGGACACAACTGTTGTTCTATATGGCGCCGATTCCATGCCTGCTTTTCGTACAGCTGTTATTTTGAAATATATGGGTGTTACTGATGTTAGGGTGTTAAACGGAGGATTTACCTCCTGGAAAAATGGCAGTTACCAGGTGGAAAAAAAGGTGAATACTAAGAAATCAGTTACAGCATTTGGAACGGTCATTCCTGCTAATTCGGAATATATTATTGATTTGCCTGAAGCAAAAGCAATACAAGCTAATAAAAATAATGGAACACTTGTTGATATTAGAAGTTGGGAAGAATATACCGGAAAAATATCGGGTTATGATTATATAGAGGCCAAAGGGCGTCCTGCCGGGTCTGTTTGGGGACATGCAGGCTCTGATTCTAGTAAACTTGAAGATTTCAGAAATATCGATAATACAATGCGGAGCGGCTCAGAGATTTTGAGTATGTGGGAAAAAGACGGAATTAACATGGATAAAGAGCTGGCGTTCTATTGTGGAACGGGCTGGAGAGCTGCGGAAGTATTATTTTATGCCGACGTTTTAGGCGTAAATAATATCACACTATACGATGGCGGTTGGAATGAATGGAGTATGGACACGTCCAATCCTGTTGAAAAAGGTGAACCAAATAAGAAATAATGATATGTTTAAGGGAGAGACAATACGACGAATGGTATTGTCTTTTTCTTCTGAAAAAGGTGATGATTTAATGATAAAAGCCATGAAAACATTTTTCTTATACCCATTGCTTACATTGCTGCAATTTTCGGGAATCATCTTAGCCATTGTCCTAGAAAATTTATCAGCTGAAAAAATGGGAGTTGCCCGCTATTTAATTTTTAAAAAGCAACAGTTTGAATCGACTTATTTTACACCTCAATTAATCCTAATATATACCATTATTCTGGGTATAGGAGCAATAATTTGTACTCTGCTTCTCCTAACGAAAGGGAAAAGCAGGGGGAAAATTATTATGCTATTAGTCGCTGTAGCTGCCAATATTATTGGCATTATTTTTATTCAATTCAGCGCGGATTTAATGGCCTATCACTTCTTTATCATCGGAATGGTAATCGTAATTGTTGTTCAGTATGTTTGGATCATGAAATTCTTCAAACAAGAATCAAAATCTACCTAAATCGAATTTCGTCTGGAATTCGGTTTTTCTTTGTGATACATGCTATAATACGGGGAAAATAAAATTGGAACTCAAGCTTTATCCAAAAATTTGGAGTGAAAAAATGAAAACAGAACAAGGAATCAAAATCCAACTAAATCAAACATTCCCACTAACGATAAAAAGGCTTGGCATTAACGGTGAAGGTGTCGGCTATTTTAAAAAACAAGTTGTCTTTGTTCCAGGTGCCCTCCCTGGTGAAGAGGTGGTCGTCGAGGCAACAAAAATAAACCCTAAATTTGCTGAAGCGAAAATCAAAAAGATTCGGATTAAATCCCCGCACCGAGTGCAGCCGCTGTGCCCGGTTTATGATCAATGCGGCGGCTGCCAGCTTCAGCATTTGCATTATGACCAGCAGCTTAAAGAAAAACGTGACATTATCCTTCAATCTCTAGAACGCCATACGAAGCTGGCAATCGACAAGCTTGATATCCGTGAAACGATTGGCATGGAGGATCCATGGGGCTACCGTAATAAAAGCAGTTTCCAAGTTGGACAAAAAGACGGAAAAGTGCTGGCAGGTCTATATGGCCTTAATTCGCATCAACTCATTGACATCGACCAATGTGCGGTACAGCATTCGCAAACCAATGAAGCGACATCAAAAGTAAAACAAATTTTAGAAGAATTAAGAATCCCTATTTATAATGAAAAGTCACGAAAGGGAATCATCCGAACGATTGTTACCCGTGTCGGGGTGCAAACAGGCGAACTTCAAATTGTGCTAATTACATCACAAAATGAGATCCCCAAAATGGAGATCATCATTGAAGAAATCCAAAAACGGCTGCCAAATGTGAAATCCGTTGTCCAAAATATTAATGGCCAAAAAACATCGCTTATTTTTGGCGAGGAAACAGTTCCGCTCGCTGGCGAAGAATTTATTCAAGAAACATTGGGTGACCTGCAATTCGAGCTATCCGCCAGAACCTTTTTTCAGTTAAATCCTGTTCAAACGATCAAGCTTTATAACGAAGTGAAAAAAGCGGCGGCCCTAACTGGCAACGAAAAAGTGGTCGATGCTTACTGTGGAGTCGGAACCATTGGGTTATGGCTCGCCAATCAAGCAGCAGAAATCCGCGGTATGGACGTAATCCCTGAATCAATTGAGGATGCCAAGAAAAATGCGAAGCGCCACGGATTTACCAATACTAAATATGTACCTGGAAAGGCAGAGGAGATCCTGCCAAAATGGGTCAAAAAGGGCTGGAAACCAGATGTTGTAGTTGTCGACCCACCAAGGACGGGCCTCGACGGTCAACTACTTCAAACCATCCTGCAAGTAAAACCAGAGAAACTCATCTATGTCTCATGCAACCCGTCGACTTTGGCAAAAGACATTCAAACCTTAAGTTCGAAATATGAGGTTAAGTATATCCAGCCGGTGGATATGTTTCCGCAGACGGCGCATGTGGAGTGCTGTGCGTTGATAAAATTAATAAAATAATTAGCAGATGGGTCCAAGAATCTGTAAAAGATTCTCGGACATCCATCTGCTTTTCTTTCAATTCTCTCAATTCTTTCAATTCTTTCAATCCTTTCAATTCTTTCAATCCTTTCAATTCTTTCAATTCTTTCAATTAAGCGGTTCAACATATCTGGTGTTAGTTCTTGGAAATTTGCGAATCCGTCGGCCTGTTGTTTTAGCTAAATGATTGCTATGTCATCTTCTTTTGTTTCAAGAGAGGACTTCAACAAATCGATTTTAGTAGTGATATTATTCGTATCAAGTTAGCCTCTCTTATCAAATGATCACTACATGCTTTAATACCATGTTTATTGTAATTTCCACAAATATATCCTCGACAATTCTTTTAAAAAAGCATACCACGGCCACAATCTGTGCGGTAAGAATTATTTGTAAATAGATGATTTTCTACCTGGGGAAGAGTTTGTTTTCTACTAATCATTGTTGCTGTACAGCTTCAAAATCCCTTTTAGAAATAATCGCCTCATGGGTATTGCAGACAACGATTAATTTTATCAGAACCAACTTGATCCCTACTTTTATTAGTAACGCCTCGAGTATGGAAGATATTGGGCGGAAATTTGTATAAAGAACCTACAAGGGACATGTTATTTAAAAAGAGGGCTTTTGGTATCTGCCACATCCCCACTGTTCGTATCTTCGATTACTACCCATGCCCAGGCTCTAGGGCAGCCCTAGTGAAAAATCTGATAGATTCGAAGAAACAGTTTCCGAAAACAATCAACAAAAGGCAAACGCTAATAATAGCCCCAGTCGAATGAAAAAAAGTGGCAATGATCAAAGTGACATCAAATGAACTATATTCACCTTGGTAATATTATGTCTTTAATCCTCCAACTCTGCACTAACTATTCCATAGCATGCCAATATCTCGGGGCATAAAATGTCAGGCTCTACATGGACTTGATCATTAAAGGCATCGACAAGTTTTTTTTATACCAAAAATCTCTCTACAAAACAGGTCAAAATCCATGAAAAATTGACAAATACTTTGAAAAGTAACCATTAAATACGTCGATTCCTAACTATTAAACAAGTTGTATGTAGGGTTTTGTCAATTAAAACTTTCCCATAATTCGGAAAACTGACAAAATTTCCACTAATCAATGCTTAGAATTAACACTAAGGTTTAAAAGAATCTATTAAATATTTTATAAAGACATCATCATATTTATGCGCATTGGAAAATTCCAATAGAAGATTCTTTTACTTGCAAATTGCCAAGCTTACCAAAATAGTAGATTTCATGAAGATGTTGACATTTTTTGTAGGTGTTGACCGATTTATGACTATATGGTTTTGGCTTTGAGGGGGGTGATAAACCCAGGTAAGGCATTTAGCTGTAAAAGGAGGCGGGAAAGGGGCTAATAACGATAAAGAAATGACGACATAACGTAATTATCAGGGGGTACGAAAACAAATACCTACATAAAAAGTAGGTTATTTTCCAAGAGGGAGGAAAATTACTTTGAAATTGAGAATTAAGTTTGCCGCATTATCAACCACGATATTGCTTGCGTTGTCTTCAACATCCGCTTTTGCTGCGGATCCAGGGCTGGATAAAATGCCCGAACATGTGGATCCCCAGTCATGGATGCTTTCAGATAATATGACAGCGAATGACTATAGACCGATTCCGGGAATCAACTGGCTCACCTCGGATATCAAAGCTGAGAAGCCAATAAGGGGAGCATTGATAGTAGTAGATTTTCCTGATCAAGGGTTTATCCTTAGCCAACCCGAAGGTTCCGATCCGGCCGGGAACCCTAGAGGCGTCGGATCTATTCCCCGAGAGGAAGTTCCTGAGTTTTTTAAGGACTATCTCACCAAGCCAAGCGCCCTAAACAACTATCAAACGATGGATAGTGTTTGGAAGGAGAACTCCTACGGAAAATGGGGTGTTACCCTTGATGCTTTTGGTCCATACCAATTGAGCAAAAACGAATTTCAGTACGGACTTGACAGCATGAACCCTGGTACATTGCCAAAGAACTATCCAAGCGGAAACCTTTTTCAGGATGGAATAAATGCGGCCATGGCCGACCTTAACGCATCTGGAGTTGAATATGACTTTGCGTTCATTCTTCATGCGGGTTATGCCGAATCAGCCGTATGGCAGGAATTCGGTGAAATGATGTTTCTAAATCCTGATTCAATACCTGACGAATTTGGACCTCCGAGGGATTTACCTGGATTTGAAACCTTGCCAAACTGGGCAAAAACTCGTTATGTACCATGGACTTCCTATTTTGCAGCCAAAACGATTTGGTCTGCAGCATCCAGTGCAAAGATCAACGGCAAATCGATTCGTGTTTCTATTCAAGGCGAAAGTAATGGTTTGGCTACATTTGCCCACGAATTCGGCCATCTACAAACTCTTGGTGATAATTATAACAACCCATTTGGTGACCCTCCGGTACGGTCTTATGCGGGGAATTGGGAATTAATGGCCAGCGGAAGTTTCAATGGACCAGGCGGCCCGCATACGCGTTATTTTATTCCTGCCACCCAGGGTGGGTCTTCACCGGCGGAACATACATTGCGAAATAAGTTGAAACAGGGATTCCTATCCAATGATGAAATCATTCAGATTGACCGTGATAATATAAAAGACTCCGGGCCGTTGTTTGCGGATATTATCTCCCGTGAGGTGCCCGTCGGAAGCAAATTTGGCCGCACTGGTCTTCACGGTATCAACATCAGCATGAAAGATTTAACACCAACCAATTACCTTACAGGTGACTGGCGTAACGATATGCCTTCAAAAGCATTGTACAATAACTACACCATTGAAGTGGTGGATCGTGTCGGTTCAGACTCCTTCCAATCCGATTCAGGTGTATTGATTTCGAAAACGAAAAATGCGGAAAGTGCCCCGTTCATTTGGGTTGTTGATTCACATCCGGAAGATATTAATCTGCCTGATTTCAAAAGACCTGATGGCACAACAGCTATGTTTTCCAAAGGGGATGAGCGACAGCTTGCCGACGCTTTATTCCATTCAGGGAATGGGTCAACTTTGGTCAGTGGGAAATTCGATGGTTCAATCGGCAATGACACTGTTGTCAGTGAGTACGTTGATCCGTACAATAAACTTCATTTCTACATTTTAGGAAATTACAAAGATGCTGAAGGTGCACTTCATTATCAGGTTGCAGTCCGTAACACAGATGGTGCAGGCAGCTTTAAGCGCGGAGTAAATGTAAGCGATGGAGCCGTACAACCTGCCGTTCCTGGCAAAGTGGCGGTTTACCATTATAATGTGACAAATACCGGCGAAGCAAAGGATATTTTTCGATTGAACGCTTCCGCAGGTGCTGATTGGACAGTTCAACTAGATCACAACGTAATAGCTGTGGAACCTGGTAAAACCGTCGATGTTCCGGTATACGTCAACATTCCAAAGGGCAAGACAGCTCCGGCTAACATTACTTTCACGGCGACTTCTGAGACTGACTCCAAGAAAAGCGGTACAGAGACCAATCTTTTGCCGAGCAGCTTAACGGCAACCGGTCTAAGTTCTGTTATTGAAAGTTTTGACAAAGCGGGAGCATTCAAAGCCGGAGCAGCACAAGCTTTGAAGGCTCAATTGGCGGGCGTTGCCCAATTTGAAAAGGCTGGAACTAAGGATAAGGTTATTAAACATATGAATGGTTTTAAAGTGCTGTTGGATCAACAAAAAAATACGAATGTTATCACTAATAAAGCGTATAACAGTTTGAAAGCGTATGCCGATGCAATGATTGAGATCTGGCAATAGGTTAGATTTACTGTTCAGGATATACCTCTGTGCCGGGGCCTCCCGGCACAAAGGGTAACAATCTAAAAGGGATCAGTAACGCAATAACGGTACTGTAGTTCATTTTGTTTATCACAACAATAAAAATAATAGCCCTAAAAAGGGGAAAAAAACTTAAGGAGGAATAAACATGGGTTTCAAAAAGAAATTAGGTATGGGAATTATGGCGGGAATAATGGGGGTATCCTTAATTGGGGGGGGAACTTACGCATACTTTAGTGACAGTGAAGTTACGAACAATACGTTTGCAGCGGGCACACTCGACTTGTCGGTTCAACCGACAACAATCATTAATATCGAAAACATCGCTCCTGGAGACTCGATGACACGTACCTTTGAACTGCATAATAACGGAACACTAGATATCAAGGACGTGACGTTGGATACCGCGTATACCGTGGATGATGCTAATGGGGATAACACAGAGGATTTCGCCAAGTATATTGAAGTGGAATTTCTGTACAATATGGACCAATTTAATGAAATCATTTACAAAACAACATTGGATCAGCTAAAGGGTATGAGCCCTAAAGCAGTGTCAGAAAAGATATTTAACGAAGCTCTAGATGGTGGCATTCTTAAGACGGGCGAAGAACATGATTTGGTAGTGAAGTTCAATTTCCTTGATAACGGGAAAAATCAAAACCAATTCCAGGGGGATAAGCTCAATCTAACATGGACTTTTAATGCCACACAAGGCGCCGGCAGAGACCTATAAGATTAAAAAAGGTACGGTAGTGCAGCTTACTTATTTCAATTTTGATACTTCCCTATCGAACTTAAACTAGGGTATGGTTTCGTTGGGTCATATCTATTTCCCAAATTTCCGCAAGTTTATGAGGCTCATAGGAAATAAAAACAATAGAATGGCTGGGACAGTTAAAGAAACTGTCCCGCCTCATTAAAAAAGGTTTAGAAACGTTTTTAAACAAAAATAGCGAAGGCATTTTAAGGCTTAGTTGGCGACAATGACTTTGGAAATATGTCAAAAGTAGGGGTGAAGATAATTGAAGAAAATAATCATGGTTTTAGCCATTTTATCATTGTTATTTTTACTTGTTTCTTGTTCGGCTTTGACCTCAGGCGAAGGGAGCAAGGTACTTGTTAAAACGGACTATGGAACTATCGAAAAAGATGATTTATATAAAGAAGTAATCAGTTCCGAGCGGGGAAAAGAATTGATTCAGAAGTTGGTCTATATGCAAATTTTGAAGGGCAAATATGAGGTATCTGCTAAAGAGGTGAAGCAGCGGCTGGACCTTATAAAGGAAGAGGCCGGCGATAAAGATGGATTTAAAATGTTCCTAGAAAAACAGGGTTTTAAAAATGAAAATGAACTAAAGGATTATATTAAACAAACTATTTATTTCTTTAAAGCAACAACAGATGGGGTGAAAGTCTCAGATAAAGAAATAAAAGATTACTATGAACAAAATAAAGACCAATACACGGAGGTAAGAACCAGCCATATTCTCGTAGATAAGGAGTCAACTGCTAAAGAGATTGAACAGGAACTAAAGAAAGGAACTGACTTTGCCGAATTGGCAAAAAAATATTCGACGGATAAGGTGACTGGAGCAGAAGGCGGAGATTTGGGCTATCTTTCCGGGGGAAGCAAGGAAATGGACCCGACATTTCTTGCGGCGGCTATGAAATTGAAAAAAGATGAAGTGAGCGAACCGGTTAAGACAATGTTTGGTTATCACATCATTAAGGTAACAGATAGAAAGGAAACGACATTAAGCAAGGTGAAAGATCAAATCAGAGAAACACTGCTGGGAAAAGAGGCAAAACCGGTACAGGAGATATTAAACAAATTGAATAAAGAAATTGAGATTAAAGATGATGCATTTAAAGATGTATTTAAGGATGTAGAACCTCAACAACCAAAGCTCCACTAAAATGTCTGGTCATTACTGACTGGTTAGTATGACAAAATAGTCGTAGTTGGTATGATTATCACCGAACTTTACACCAATTACATAGTTAATGATGTTAATCACGATTTGATGAAAATTGGCCAAGCTATGTGGTGTCTTAATTCCACTTTCAACCGGACAAGGGAGTGGGTTCATTACGATGCGATACATCGCTTCGAACTGTAACCCATTCTCTTTTAAGAAAAATCCAAGGAGGCATTTTTTAAAATGATTTAGGATTAATCTGCCTAATTTTGATAATCAACACGCGTAAAATTTTGTCCTTAATTCTCCAACTCTACATTTTTGATAACCACTTTTGGACATTCTTAGACTAGCATTTATATCTGAAGTATTAACTTTGATCCAAATTATGGACCATTTCACAACCAGTATCCATCGACTGCTCTAACAATTCCATAGCATGACAATATTCCAGGACATAAAATGTCAGACCCTACATTGGTTTAATCATTAAGGGCAACGGCAAGTATTTTTCTATACCAAAAATATCCCCGTAGAACAGGTCGAAATCCATGAACAAGTGACAAATACTTTGAAAGGCACCCGTTAAATATGTCGATTCCTGATCATTAAACTAATTGTATGAAGGGATTTGTCAATGAAAAGATTTTTAAAACGTCAATGATTGACGGAATTTTCAATAAATAATGCTTAGAATTAACAATAGGGTATAAAAGACTATTAAATATTTTATAAAGACATCATCATATTTTTACATATAGGAAAATTCTAATAGAAGATTCTTTTATTTGGGAGTTTTCAATATTACCCAAATAATAGATTTCATGAAGGTGCTGTCTGTTTTATAACTGTATGGTATATGGCTTTAAAGGGGGTGGTAGACCTAGGTATGGCATTAAGCTGTGAAAGGAGGTGATAAAAGGGCTAATAACGATATAGAAATGACGACATAACGTAATCATCAGGGGGAATTCGAAAACAAAAGCCTACATAGGAAGTAGGTTATTTTCCAAGGGGGAGGAGAAATACTTTGAAACTAAGAATTAAGATTGCCGCATTATCAACCACGATATTGCTTGCAATGACTTCAACATCCGCTTTTGCAGCGGATCCAGGGCTGGATAAAATGCCTGGCCCAGTGGATCCCCAGTCGTGGGTGAATCCAGATAATATGACATGGAATGATTATAAAGAGGTTCAGGGTATTAACTGGAATACCACGGATATTAAACCGGAAACAGAACTTAGAGGGGCCTTGATTTTGGTCGACTTTCCAGATCAGGATTTTATCCTGACCAAACCTAAGGGTTCGGAGCTCATCGGTAACCCGCAAATTGACGCAATTCCCCGCGAGAAACTTGGGGAGTTTTGGAAAAATTTCTTGAACGTTCCAAGTGCAATGAATAATTATCAGTCAATTGATGGATTTTGGAAGGAGAACTCACAAGGAAAATGGGGCGTAAGCCTTGATTCTTATGGTCCCTACCGCTTGGATAAAAACGAATTTCAGTATGGGCTTGACAGTATGAATGCCGGTTACCTGCCAAAGAATTATTCAGGTGGAAACCTTTTTACTGATGGCGTAAATGCAGCAACAGCCGACATAACCGCATCTGGAAAAGACTATGACTTTGCCTTCATTGTTCATGCTGGCTATGATGAATCAACCGTTTGGCAAGAACTCGGCGAAATGAGGTTTTTGAATAAAGAAGCGGTGCCTGATGCATTTGGGCCGCCGAAGAATTTACCTGGATTTGAAAACATGCCAAACTGGGCAAGTACCCGTTATGTGCCGTGGACTTCCTGGTATGCAGCCAAAACAATTTGGTCTGCCGCATCTAGCGCAAGAATAAATGGCAATTCGATTCGTGTTTCTATTCAAGGCGAAAGTGATGGCATGGCCACATTTGCTCACGAATTTGGCCATCTCAAAGGACTTGGCGATAATTACAATAATGCGGCACTAGACCCACGAACCTATTCGGGTTATTGGGAAACGATGAGCCGGGGGTCATTCAATGGTCCCGGTGGAACGCACACCCGCTGGATGATTCCGGCCACCCTTGGTTCTTCCTTACCGGCACCGCATACACTTCGAAATAAGATGAAACAAGGATTTTTATCCAATGATGAAGTCTTGCAGCTAAACCGTGATGCATTAAAAGATTCTGGACCGGTGTTTGCGGATATTGTCGCGCGAGAAGTACCAATTGGCAGTAAATTTGGCCGAACAGGGCTCCACGGTATCAACATCGCCATGAACGATTTAACACCAACCAATTACCTTACTGGTGACTGGCGTAACGATATGCCTTCAAGAGCACTGTACAATAACTACACCATTGAAGTGGTAGACCGCGTTGGCGCGGACTCCTTCGCAGCAGATTCCGGTGTATTGATTGCCAAAACAAAAAATGCAGAAAGTGCCCCGTTCATTTGGGTAGTTGATTCACATCCCGAAGATATAAGTCTGAAGGACTTTACAAGACCTGACGGTACAACAGCAATGGTTGGCAAAGGTGACCCCCGTCAAGCTCTTGATGCTTTATTCAAAGCTGGGAGTGGGGCCAAATTGGTCAGTGGAAAATTCGATGGTTCCATTGGCAAGGATACAGTTGTCAGTGAGTACGAAGATTCGTACAATAAACTTCATTTCTATACTTTAGGGAATTACAGAGATGCTGACGGCGTACTTCGTTATCAGGTTGCCATCCGTAACACTGATGGCGCAGGTGCCTACAAGCGCGGGGTAAATGTAAGCGCTAACAATGTACAACCTGCTGTAGAGGGCAAAGTGGCAGTCTATCATTTTAATGTTACTAATACCGGCGCAGCAAAGGATCTCATTCGTATCAAAGCTTCCGCTGGTGCTGATTGGACAGTTCAACTAGATCACAACGTATTGGCCGTGGAGCCGGGGGCAACTGTCGATGTACCGGTATACGTGAAAATTCCGAAGGGCAAGACAGCTCCGGCTAACCTTACTTTCACGGCTACTTCAGAGACTGACTCCAAGCAAAGCGCAACTGATACCAATGTTTTGCCGAGCAGCTTAAGCGCAACCGGTCTAAGTTCTGTAATTGATAGCTTTGACAAGGCGGGAGCCTTCAAAGCCGGAGCAGCACAAGCTTTGAAACTTCAATTGGCGGGCCTTGCCCAATTTGAAAAGACTAAATCTGCGGATAAGGTTGTCAAACATCTGAATGGTCTTAAAGTGCTATTGGACCATGATAAAGATACGAATGTGATCTCTGAGAAAGCCTATAACAGTTTGAAAGCGTATGTCGATGCAATGATTATGGTCTGGCAATAGATTAGATTCACGGTTTTGGATATACCTTCTGTGCCGGGGGCGCCCGGCATAGGGGGTAACAAACTCAAAAACTTTTTAGATTGCCAACTCACGTGTGGGAAGGCTTTACTACTAATTCCACTACCAGGGGTGTTGTTACTGGACTTGCAGGTTATACCATTTGGCAGACTCTAAGGGAAATTAGTAGAAAAGAAGAAAACGAAGGAACAAAATTTTTTTAGCCTATTTAACCAGTTGGAATCGGTTATAAAACTACAACTTAATAGCCGTTCAAAAATAAAAGCCCTGAAAAGGGGAAAAAGCTTTAGGAGGAGTAAACATGGGATTTAAAAAGAAGTTAGGTATGGGAATTATGGCGGGAATAATGGGGGTTTCCTTAATTGGAGGGGGAACTTACGCATACTTTAGTGACAGTGAAGTTACGAACAATACGTTTGCGGCGGGAACGCTCGATTTGTCAGTTCAACCGACAACAATCATCAATATCGAAAACATCGCGCCTGGAGACACAATGACGCGTATCTTTGAACTGCATAATGAAGGGACACTGGATATCAAGAACGTGACGTTGGATACCGCGTATACCGTGGTTGATGCTAAAGGGGATAACACGGAGGATTTCGCCAAGTATATTGAAGTGGAATTTCTGTACAATATGGACCAATTTAATGAAGTCATTTACAAAACAACATTGGATCAGCTAAAGGGTATGAGCCCTAAAGCAGTGTCAGAAAAGATATTTAACGAAGCTCTAGATGGTGGCATTCTTAAGACGGGCGAAGAACATGATTTGGTAGTGAAGTTCAATTTCCTTGATAACGGGAAAAATCAAAACCAATTCCAGGGGGATAAGCTCAATCTAACATGGACTTTTAATGCCACACAAGGCGCCGGCAGAGACCTATAAGATTAAAAAAAGGTACGTTAATGCAGCTTACTTATTTCGATTTGGATACTTCCCTATCAAACTTGAACAAGGGTACGGTTGTGTTGGGGCATATCTATTTCCTCGATTTTCGCAATTTTATGAGATTCATAGGAAATAAAAATAAAAGAATGGCTGGGATAGTTGGAGAACTGTCCCGCCACCAGCGTGGTTGTATGCGGTAAGCTATTATGCATAAGGCCCCTACATCGCTGGACAAGAGGATGACAAGGAGAAGCTGACACTATTTTTTCATTCGTCCTTGAGTCCCAAAGAGAGCTTCGAAAGCCTCTGCCTTATGACTGGATCGAACGAAGGAATGCAGTCACACTGATGACTAAATGTAAGAGATTTTATCAAAAAATATTTTTTTGACACTATACCAATGGTTAAAACCGTTGGTACTACAACATTTATAGAGGGAGGATTATGATGAAAAGGTTTGGGTTGAAAAAAGTTTTTTCCATAGCGATAATAATAGCATTTCTACTTGGTACGAACCTAATGGGGGATGCTACGGCTGCGGGTAACCGAATTTTCAATGATATGCCACATACGGGAAATGTTTTCGCGGACATGGAAAAACAAATTGATTATTTTAAAGAAGATGGGGATATTCGGGATGATATCACGGTCCGTTCCTTAAAAATGCACCTTAGCGGAGTAAATCTTTTTCAAAAACAAGGACAGACGGATAAGGTCCTTAAGCAAATGGAGAGTTTTAAACGCCTGCTTGATAATCAGAAAAGCAACGGGGCCATTTCCGGAATAGCGTTTGATGTTCTGAATACGTACACGCAATACGCGATCGGAAAAATTAATGGTCCATTTAACTCTGATAATGTTATGCAACATATCAAACATCTAAGTGTTGATATTGGGCCTAGGGAGGCCGGCAGCGCCGCAGAGAGAGCGGGTGCTGAATACATTGAAAGTGTGTTGAAAAGTTACGGCTATGAAACTACTATCGAGGAAGCACCAAGAAGCAATCGGACAGAATTGCTGCTTAAGGTACTATCCGATAATAACAAGATCATTCCATTGAAGGCCGTTAGCAATGCTCCTCAAACGACTGGGGATGGGATCACAGGAAATCTATACTCTGCGGGTACAGGCCAACCGGGTGATTTCACTTCGGCAGCGAGTGGCAAAATCGCCTTAATACAAAATGGGGGAATCACTGCCGGTGACAAAGCGAAAAACGCAATGGCTGCAGGTGCGATAGGTGTCCTTATATATGACAACCAAGATCGTTTTACCCTTCCAACTGTCTCCCTAGGCACCGTACGCCCTAACATTCCGGTTGGAACAATTACCAAGAAGGATGGGGAAGCATTTGTTTCTCAACTTTCCAAGGGAAATGTGCAAGTCCAACTTTCAATTAAAACGCTTACGAATCAAAAAACAGTAAATGTAATCGCTGTAAAAAAACCAAAAGGCGTTGAAAATCCTGAAATATATTACGTTGGCTCACATTTGGACAGTGTTCCATTCGCGCCTGGGGCCAATGATAATGCCTCTGGAACGTCTACACTAATGGAGTTGGCAAGGATCTTTAAGGACTATAATGGCGACAAGGAATTACGATTCGCTGCATTTGGGGGCGAAGAACTTGGATTTGTCGGCTCGAAATACCATATCGGTAATTTGTCACAAGATGAAGTTAAAAGAACAAAAGTTCAGTTCCAGATGGATATGACAGGTACGGCTTGGGTACCTGCCTCGCAACTTTTTATTAATACTGTAGATGGGAAAACGAATCTTGTTACGCAATCAACACATCAGGCTGCTGAAAAACTAGATATTAACAAAAATTTATTGCCTGTTCATATGTTGAGTAGGTCTGATCATGTTCCATTCCACGAGAAAGGGGTACCTTCAGCACTTTTCATTTGGATGGAACCTGGAACACCACCTGGGGGAGCTAATATCGAGCCTTATTATCACTCATTAGAGGATAAAATAGAGCATGTAAGCCCTGAAAGAATACAACTTACCGGAGATGTAGTTTTTAAAGCTATTTCCGATCTAATTGGTTTCCAGAAAAATAGTAGTAAGAATGAAGTTGCACCACTAAAGAAAGCTTCATAGATCCATAGTGAATGCCTGGCGAACAGCATGATTCCGTAAGGAATCTCCAGATAAGCAACAAATATATCAAACATTTCCTTGGGAAGCCCCAAGGGAATGTTTGATATTTTAATAACTTGATTTCAATTGCCAGGCATGGACTGCTAAATAAATTAAAGACCTAATCCTAACTACCAAACAAAGCACCAATGGTTTTGAAAGTAATAAAAAAGTATTCACCAATTTTGCAATAGTGAGGACCTGTAGACTCAATTCCCTAATTAAAGAAAGGGCATTTTATTCTTTTGAGGGGTTCAATACTTGCAATTCGTGACACTTTTGGAAATAAACTTGCTTTGAATAAGCAATTTATTCCGCGTTTTATATCTGATTTGACAAATTCTGGTGTGGAATCTATCTAACCAGATGGATATCCAAAGGTATCAATAAAAACTGGGCTGCAGCTTGCTGAACAATATGGTATTGATGACGTTATGATCGGGCGAGGAATTTTTAAAAATTCTTTTGCTTTTGAAAAAGAGCCAAAAGAGCATAGCAGTAAAGAATACCTTGATCTTTTAAGACTGCAGCTTGATATTCAAGATCAATATGCGAAAGCACTGCCACGTTCAATCACAGGGCTTCATCGCTTTTTCAAAATTTATGTCAAAGGATTCCGTGGAGCTGGAGAATTAAGGAATCAATTGATGAGCACAAAATCAACAGATGAAGTGCGTTCATTGCTTGATAACTTTGGAAAAGGAAGTTGATGGGACGGGGATAGTAGAATGATGTAACTCTCAAAAAGTTAGAGAAAAATGAATCCCATCAACTCATGTTTACTTATTTTATTCAGTTCCAAGTTTCTTTGCAGCCGGCAACTTATGTTTTGATAAAGTCTGTTTTCTGAGAGAAAAAGGTCTTAAGAATCTTAAAAGAGAATAACGTTCCTTAAAGAAAATCAATGTTTCCAAACCGAAGGTTTTTTCCGTTATTTGTCCGGTAGACCTTCGGTTTTTTTATGAGTAAAAGTGGTAATACTTCCAATGTCTTGTTACGATTATGGTCAATGGAGGGAATGACTTAAAGGATAATCAATTACTCTTTATGATGAAAAATTATTTCATAAAGTCTTCAACTAATTTAAAGCATCTTTTTTCTGTAAGATTGTTCTCGACCCTTACATATTCATATTGTTCCATTGTACCGCCTTTATATTTAAGTGATGCCTCTTTTGCAGTATTATCTCGGTAATCAATCCACTCACGTTGTTCTTTTCTTAGATGGTCCATCTCTTCTGTAGGGAGTTGATGCTTTAGGACTTCATAAATTTCATTTAACAATCCATCCCAAACATCGTATGTATCTCCTTCTACTTTTTTCAAAGCTAATGTTGTGTCGTCTAAAGGATTTTTTCGCATCTCTTCCACTTCATTTTTAGCATCATTTAATTTATTGAGATATCCTTCCTTCAAACTCGCTGTATTATTTGTTGAGAAGTCTTCTACTTTTTTAAGTACATTGTTTGTTGTATCTACTTTTTCGTTTGCATCATTATTTCCTGTATCAATGGTATCTTCATTAGTGTTGTCAGTTTTTGAAGCATCCTCTGTCGAAACTGCATTCAGAGAATCGTCGTTTGTGTTAAGAGTCGAGTTATTATTTTGTGACTGATTATCCAACCTAGCACTTGACTTGTCAGATGAGTTTTCACAAGCAGCCAATATAACTAATACTGCTGTTAACATTCCCATTAAAAATTTACGATTATTTTTCATTAAACTTCAACCTCTCTTCTTCTGTAATCTAGGTAATAATGCTGTATGATAGCAGTTTAATTCAATGGCTTGACGAAGATAATGATTAAAAAAAGACATTAGCAAAGCGACTCCAAATAAGGAATCCTATGTTAATGTCTCTTTTTGATTTTCAATTAACTTCATAAAATCTGTACATTCCCTCTACTAATTTTCAGTTGAATCTGATTCCTCTTTAACCCAAAGCTGTGACCAGTTTTCAATTGTTCTCAAAATGGGTTCAATGGATTGTCCTTTTTCTGTTAAAGAATACTCAATGATGACTGGTGTTTCAGGTATAACCTCACGTTTTACCAACCCTTGGTACTCCAATTCCTTTAAACGATCTGATAAAACCTTTCCACTTATACCAATGGAAGATAGAATTTCATTAAACCTTTGTGGTCCCAATAATAATTGATAGATAACTAATGCTGTCCATCTCTGACTTAATAGCGAAATTGCCTTTTCAAATTTTGGGCAAATTGTAGGTTGTTTCATTTTCTAAATGCACCTCTCTTGATTTTTATTGTACCACAAATACAGAAATTAAGTTACAAATTAAAATCAAGTTACTTGACATTATGTTATTATATAAATATACTTACTTACATAAAGTAACTTAATTAGAAAAGAAGTAGGTTTATTAGCCGTATCAATTTATTTCGTTTTTGTCGAGAAATCAAAAATTTCATTGGATCAAATATTTTTTCAATCATAAAAAATGTACTCTAGGAGGGTTATCTATGGGATTTCACAAGAAACCAACAACATTTATTGGGCATGTAAAAGTAAAAGTGGAAAATTTACAACGTTCAATAGAATTTTATCAAGATGTCCTGGGATTCAATATTTTAGAACAAACAACTTCAACAGTAAAACTAACAACTGATGGGAAAACGAGTTTTTTATCACTAGAACAACCTGAAAATGTTATCCCAAAACAGGGAAGAACTACTGGTTTATATCATTTTGCGATTTTATTACCAGATCAATCGGCTTTAGCAAATATTGTTGTTCATTTGGTGGGGAAAGGAGTTCGTTTTGGCTCTTCAGATCATCTTGTTAGTGAAGCATTGTACCTGCATGATCCAGATGGAAACGAGATTGAAATCTATCGTGATCGGGCTCCTTTTGAGTGGAATTG
Source organism: Neobacillus novalis NBRC 102450 (assembly GCF_001591805.1). Taxonomy (GTDB): domain Bacteria; phylum Bacillota; class Bacilli; order Bacillales; family Cytobacillaceae; genus Neobacillus; species Neobacillus novalis. The sequence continues at coordinate 377,789 of NZ_BCVP01000009.1, forward strand.
GAATAGTGATGAAGTGGCAATGACTGTTGATCCACTCGACTTTGAAAATTTGCTTAAATATGCTACACCAAGTAAACCATGGCAAGGAATGCCGGCTGAAACGGTAATGGGTCACATTCATTTACACGTGTCAGAACTTAAAAAGACAGAAGAATTTTATGTAAAAGGACTGGGAATGGACGTCGTAAATCGATTTGGGGGGCAGGCCTTATTCCTTTCCTACGGAAAATACCACCATCACGTCGGGGTCAACACTTGGAATGGTGCAGGGGCTCCAGCACCGGCCAAAAATAGTGTAGGTCTCGAATCGTTTACGCTCATTTTTGATAATGAAGGGGCTCGTAAACAAGCAATAACGAATTTAAAGCGTATTGATGCGGATGTGTTTGAAGACAATAATAATTATATAACCTTTGATCCTTCTGGAAATCGCATCGAATTAGCTGTATAAGATGGGAGGTATCCAAATGGCTGCTAAAGAAAGTCCAGGTATTGAAATAGGTATTTATACGCTTGCCGATATTGGTGCGGATCCCCTAACTGGAAAAACCATATCGGCTGGTCAAAGAGTAAAAGAAATCATTCAAGCTGCAAAACTTGCTGATGAGGCAGGACTAGATGTATTTGGGGTAGGAGAACATCACCGTCTGGATTACGCTTCTTCTTCCCCTGCGGTTCTATTGGCTGCTATTGCACAAGTAACAAAACAAATTAGATTAACCAGTACAACAAGTGTTTTAAGTACGCTTGATCCTGTTCGTCTATTTGAAGATTTTGCTACCTTGGATTTACTTTCGGATGGTCGAGCCGAAATACTAGCTGGCAGGGGAGCATTTATAGAATCTTTTCCACTTTTCGGTTATAGCACAAACGATTATGATGAATTGTTTGAAGAACATTTGGACCTCCTATTACAACTGACCCAAAATGAGACCGTCACATGGTCGGGGAAGTTCCGTCCTTCTTTAAGGGATGCTGAAATTGCCCCGAGACCGGTACAAGAAAAATTACCAATTTGGATTGGAGTCGGAGGTACACCCGAGAGTGCCGTTCGTGCTGGAAGATTTGGGGTGGGAATGGCTTTAGCTATCTTGGGTGGTAATCCAAGACGGTTTAAGCCACTTGTCGATCTTTATCGTCAAGCAGGAATAGACGCAGGACTCACTCCAGAAACATTGAAGGTTGGTGTAACCGGCCATGCTTATCTAGCCAAGACAACTCAGCAAGCAAAAGACGAGTTTTATCCTTATTACTCCAATTATTGGGGATATGTGAACCGCCAGCGTGGAATGGGGACAAGGATGTCTTGGGATGACTTTGAACATATGGCTAGTCCGGATACTGCTTTGTTTGTGGGAAGTCCACAGCAAGTCATCGAAAAGATTCTTAAACAATACGAACTCTTTGGTCACCAACGTTTCCTTGCACAGTTAGATATTGGTGGTCAACCTTTTAAGAATGTCGCAAAAGGTATTGAATTGTTAGCAACCGAAATTGCTCCAATAATTCGAAGAGAAACAAGTAAATAAATCTTTATAGGCGGTGTTAAAAATGAGTTTTTTAGAAAAACTATTTGGTAAACAAACTAAGGAGGAAGAAACAATGACTACAGAAAAATTAAACATTGGAATTATTTTAGGAAGCACTCGTCAAGGACGTGTGAGCCCACAAGTAGGAGAATGGGTAAAAGGAATTGCTGACAAACGTGGAGACGCGAATTATGAAATTGTCGATATTGCTGACTTTAATCTTCCGTTTTTAGGAACAACTGATGGAACGGAGCCAGGTATTGCTGCTTGGAATGAGAAACTGGCAAGTCTTGATGGGTTTGTATTCATTGTTCAAGAATACAATCACAGTATTACCGGTGCGTTAAAAAACGCCATCGATTTTGCCCGTGAAGTATGGTATAACAAAGCAGCTGGTATCGTAAGTTATGGTTCTACCGGTGGTGCTCGTGCAGCTGAACATTTACGTGGTATTCTTGCAGAACAGAAAGTTGCGGATGTTCGCACACATCCAACTTTGAGTTTATTTACTGATTTTGTTAATGGAACGGAGTTTAAGCCACAAGAATTACATCTCGATAATGTAAATGCTATGCTTGATGATGTTCTTGCTTGGAGCGGAGCTTTAAAAACCTTACGTTAAATTTAAATATTATAAATGAACTGTACCAAGAATATCAGACGCAATTTAGGTGTCTGATATTCTTTTTATGTAATCTAGATGGAAATTAGCGGAAATAATATTGACTGGAGCAACAGGAAAATTAATAATTTGTAATTATAGGAGGGCTATATAATGAAAATTGGAATTATTGGTGCGAGTGGTAAAGTAGGAAGTCTTATTTTGAAAGAAGCAGTTAGTCGGGGACATGAAGTAACAGCAATTGTAAGAGATGCGTCAAAACTTAAAGATAAAAGTGTTTCTATTATTGAAAAAAATATTTTTGATCTAACATCAGATGATGTTAAAACGTTTGAAGTAGTGGTTAATGCCTTTGGTGCTCCTCTTGGTGAAGAGCAGGCACACGTTGATGCTGGCCATGCTTTAATTGAGGCGCTGAAAGGAACAAATACTAGAGCCATCATTGTAGGTGGAGCTGGAAGTCTTTATGTAGATGAAAATAAAACCGTTAAGGTAATAGATACACCTGATTTTCCAGAAATCGTTCTCCCAACAGCGAAAGGGCAAGGACGAAACTTGCAAGAATTACAAGAAACATCTACTATTACATGGACATTTATCAGCCCTTCTGCGGTATTTGATGCGGAAGGAAAAAGAACTGGATCTTATCAGTCTGGAAAAGACCACCTTCTAGTTAATTCAAAAGGTGAAAGTTATATCAGCTATGCAGACTATGCTATTGCAGTATTGGATGAAATTGAAAATCCACAACATATAAATGAACGTTTTACAGTTGTCGGTGAAGCAGAATAAATTTTTAAAATCAATAAACATGCAAAGTACCATTAGTGTTCACACTAATGGTACTTTGCTATTTGGAAATATGTAATATAATTAGTTAAATTAAACTCAGGTAATAATATTTTCAAACCCTATGAGTAAATAATTAACTGTTTAAAGTGCGTTATCTGTATGTGGAAACAGTAGTATCATGCTTTTCATTAAATTGAATTAGGAGAGGAAGGAAATGCAAAAACTAAAACAAATCTCCAATCGTATCTTATACTTACCACCGTATCAAGAAACAGATCGGCCCATATTAGCAGCGATAGTTGGAGAAGAAAAAACACTATTTATCGATGCCGGGAACTCTTCAAGCCATGCCCAATTATTTATATCACAACTAGAAGAACGTAATATTAGCGGCGACTGGCTTGTCCTCACTCATTGGCACTGGGACCATATATTTGGAATGAGTGAGTTCCGAGTTCCGATTATTTCTCATAGCATGACACGGGAAAAAATCAAAGAATTACAGAAGTTGTCCTGGGAAGATCGAGATATAGATCTGCGTGTTAAGGAAGGAATTGAAATTCCATTTTGTGCGAATGCAATGAAGATAGAGTTGGGAAATCAACGGGATATCCTTCTTTCTGAACCTGATATTACGTTTGAAACCCAAATGGAATTAAATTTAGGGGGGCTGTCCTGTGTAATCGAACATGTGGGTGGAGATCATTCCAATGACTCAAGCATTGTTTATATTCGTGAGGAGAAATGCCTTTTTATTGGGGATTGCCTCTATGCAAATCTTTATTCGGAAAAATGGAATTATACCATTGAGAATATGCTTCAGCTGATTTCTAAAATTGAAAAATATGATGCAGAAACGTTTTTTCTTTCCCATCATGAGGCTCCCTTAACCAAAGAGGAATTCGGGTCTTTTATCCAGCTTTTAAAAGATGCAGCCCTTCTTACCAAAAAGTATAAGGGAGAACAAGAAGCCATTTTCAGAGAAATGTCTGAAAGGTTACATAGGGGATTAAACGAATTAGAGATTGAAACTATCGACTATTTTATAAATGGATTTTCTTAAAAGTGATAGATTCTCCACGGGGTTTCTCTATTTAGCTGTCATTGTGTTACAATCTTAGCTAGTCAAAACGATTAAAGGAAGAAACGAATGAGCGTGCTTGTTGCTTCGGGGGACAGGCACTAGTTTTTAAAATAGGAGGCACATTAATGGATAATAACGATATATTAATTCGATTGAGATATGCTCTGGAAATAAAAAATAAAGAAATGGCAGAAATATTTAATCTAGGCGGCGTGGAGGTAACCGTACCAGAAGTGATAAAAATTCTTACAAAATCAGATGATGATGAAGCTGAAAATGACGAGCAAATAAAATGTAATAACAGTATGTTCGATTCATTTTTAAATGGATTTATTATTTATAAAAGAGGAAAACAAGAGCCGAAGCCAGGACAGCCTGATACACTAGAGACATCTTTCAAAAAAAGCGCGAACGTTAATAATCTCCTGTTAAAGAAAGTAAAAATAGCACTAGCATTAACTACTGAAGATATGCTTGAGCTATTCGAAAAGGCAGGAATTACCGTAACAAAAGGTGAACTCGGAGCTTTATTAAGAAAAGAAGGCCATAAGAATTATAAAGAGTGCGGCGATAAATTTGCCAGGAATTTCTTAAAAGGACTAGCAATCAAATACAGGGGATAACGGCATTAATGGATCTACAGGTGATGATATGATACATACGTACTTAGGTACGACAATACGTTTTGAGATAAAATACAAAAACCGAACCTCAATTGGAATTACAATAGATAGTTATGGAAATGTTGAAGTCCAGGCTCCGAAAGGGATCCCTGATGAAAGAGTGCTTCAGTTATTAGAGGAAAAATGGGATCTTATTCAGCAAAAATTACATGAAATGAATGATAGGCTGCAAGGGCCACAGGAAAAGGTCTATGAGCATGGGGAACCCTTTCTTTATTTAGGAAACACCTATCCGATACAGATCTTTCAAGTCAAAAATATCGAGCAGGACTATGTGGTGTTTGAGGGAGAGAAGTTACTTATATATTTAAATTTGCTTGAGGATGAGAAAATAAAACAAGCTTTAAAACGATTTTATTATCAGCAATGTAAGGCTCTTGTTAAGAAGAGTATCTCATCCTATCAAAGCAATTTTAAAACCAAACCACGTTCTATTCATATCTCGGATAGTAAAACTACATGGGGAACCTGTGATTCTAAATTACAGTTAACATTTAATTGGAGGCTGGCCATGGCACCACAGGAAGTAATTGATTATGTAGTCGTCCACGAAATGTGCCATATGATCCATCTGAATCACGACCGTTCCTTCTGGCGCCTTGTTGGAAAAATAATTCCTGATTATAAGGAAAAGGAAAACTGGCTGGCCATATCAAACTGGAAAATGACTGTTTAGCAGCCCACTGGTATCGAGAATATAATTTATTTGATTTTATCAAAGCGACTATTTTTTAAAAGCCGAAAATATATAAGGGTTTATTCACCTTTATATATATTTCAGGCTTATTTATTTAAGAGTAAACATTCCTAAAACTAGCATTTTTACTATCTATTCAAATGGCTATTTTCTGATTAGGCTGTATAGAGAGGCTCCAACTAAGTCACCAGCTTCTTTCAGACGCTCAAGACTGACATTAAGCTCGATCTTGTCAAGCGGTGTATGATAATAAGGCTCTAGGTTCGCTGTTCCTGGCTCACGACGGATAAAGTTAACAGCTGGGATCCCTGCATCATGGAATGAAACGTGATCAGAAGATCCGCGTTGGTATAACACCAATTGAGATGGTGTACCGATTCTTGCTGCTGTCGCCCGAGCAGTATCTGTCACTATGTTTGCCTTCCCATCTAGTGTATTCATATAAATCGCTGTGGCATTTTCCCATGAAGTTCCAACCATATCCATATTGAAATTCGCGATGCTGCGTCCGACCTCATCCTTACTTAACTGACTAACATAATATTCCGAACCGACTAAGCCAATCTCTTCTGCGCCGACAAAAGCAAACCGTAATTCCTTATCAATTGGATAACTCTTTAAAACATTGGCCAATTCCAAAGCAACAGCCGTTCCTGAAGCATTATCATTTGCTCCTGCCGCAAACGGAACACTATCAATATGGGCAGATACGTGCACTATGTCGTGGTTTTTACCTTGTTTAGGGGCTCTGGTCGCGATAATGTTTTGTGATTTCGCATTTGCAATCCGTGTCACATTCAGCGACACCGTTTTACCCGGTGCCACCACGTCCTGCAGTAATGCTTCACCACTCACTTTAGTTATTCCGCCTACTGGTACATTTACATTGCCTCCAATGGAAGGATTTAATGGACCTGTCTGATTGATATTATCATAAATTAACACTGCGATAGCCCCTGCCGCAATTGCGTTGTCCACTTTCTCTTTAAAAGTTAAGTCTCCTCTTGAGATAAGGGCAATCTTACCCGCTGCTTCTGCAGTAAAATCTGTTACTTTTCCCAATCCGGCATTGAAAAGTTTAGCAGTAACGCCCTCATTCGATGTAGCCTCAGATCCAGAAGGGATATTAACTAGCACTTCATTATGATCACTTGTATGTAAATGGCCAATCATTTTGTCTGGAACGCTGAATTCTTGTGTCTCTACCTTATAGCCAAGAGATAAAAGGCGTTCTTTAATGAATTTAGCTGCCAGCTCTTCCCCCTCAGTTCCGGTAACACGTGGACCAATAGTTTCGGATAAAAAGTGAATATCCTTATAAATTCGTTCGGCACTGACTCTTGCAATTACCTTCTGGTCAAAAGCCTTTACACTAGGGTTAACACTATTCTGGGCCGCTGCTTCCACCTGAGTACCGAAATTCACAGGAGAAAAATACAAACCTGAAGTTACTAGTATAGTAGATAGCATAATGGAAGAGCGTTTTTTTCCTTTTTTCAAAATGATTACCTCCTTGAGTTTGAATTCCTCATATGTATTCGCTTACGCTATGTGTAATCCTCTCCTTTTTTGAAAATTGAATCTATTAAACTATTCGGTAGGTTAAATTGAAGTAATATTTGGTACTTAAGGTTCGGTGATTTTTGAAGTTGAAGTAATAATTGCGCAGGTCTTTAGGCTGCTCCTCCTTTTCCTATAAAAAATTCATAGAAAAGTCGATTCTTTATGAGATATTTCTACATAAAATTACATTTATATTACATTACCGACAGTTTCATTGTTTTTAGTCCTATTAGACTATACACTAGTATTATATTAGGAAGCTGAATTAATGATAGGGAATAAGAGGAGATTTTGATATGATAAAAAGACTAATTAAATATACGGTATCGGCCGCGGTTCTCGCTACTATGATTCAAGCAACACCTACTTTTGCTAGTCCAGTAGCTCCACCAGTAACACAAGGACAAATTGATGCTACACAAGGACAAATTAATGACTTTGAAACCAAGATTCAACAATTGGACGACCGAATCTCTTCATCAATGGAGAAAAGTGAAAAGCTGAATAATCAAATTAAAACGCAACAAGGGAAAATTGAAGCAACCGAGGCTGAAATTGAAACAGCTAAAAAGTCATTAGACACTCACAAAAAGGTTTATTCTGAACGATTAAAAAGTATACAGTTAGAGGGAAAACAGTCAATTGCTACATACGCTGAACTTTTGCTATCTTCTAAGAATCTTTCTGAGCTTTTAACTCGTTTCACTGCGATATCTCAAATCATGGAAAGTGACACAGACTTACTAAATGGTTTAAATGAAAAGGAACAAGCGTTAAAGGCTGCAGAGGAAAAATTACATAGTGAAGTCGACAAATTAAAAAAGAGCCAGGATGAATTAGCTGTTGAACAAAAACAGATCGAAGCAGATAAAAATGAAATTGCAAAAGAATTAGCAGATGCAAAAAACATATTACAAAACCAACAGGATCAACTGGCGCAACAACAAGAAGAAGAGCGGCAGGCTCAATTAGCCAGACAGCTTGAGGAGGAACAGGCTCGACAACTTTTGGAGCAGCAAGCCAGATTAGCCCAGCAACAGTCCAAGCCGCAATCTAAAGTTAACAAAGCTTCCAATTCAACACCATCGGCTGGAGTATCTAATCCAACTAACTCTAGTCCTACTGCTACTGCTAGTGCGGTCATTGCGGAAGCTAAAAAATATTTGGGCGTTCCTTACGTTTGGGGCGGTACAGATCCGAGAAGTGGATTTGATTGTTCGGGATTTACTTCGTATGTGTTTCGTTCAGTTGGCATTAGTCTTCCAAGAGTATCACGAGATCAACAAAATGTTGGAACAAGAATTTCTCCAAGTCAAGTGCAGCCAGGAGATTTAGTATTTAGGGGTTCTCCTGCCTATCATGTCGGCATTTATATTGGTAACGGGCAATATATCCATGCCCCGCAAACGGGTGATGTAGTGAAAATTGCTTCGTATAATCCGGCTAAATTTACTAGTGCAGCTAGAGTATTGCCATAATAATGGAGATATTTGAAGTAAATAACGATTAACAATAAAGAAGAGCTGTTTTATTTAACAGCTCTTCTTTTTAATGAAAATCTCAATTTTACTAGTACATTTGATGCTGAAGATGCGCCGAAAGATAAGGATTTTGCCCCTGAATAAAGGCGTCAATAATGGTATATTCCTTTGGAACCTCAAATTCAGTAGCGGTATAAAAGTGTAAGCCCACTACATCCTCAAATAAGCCAGGCTTCTTCCAGGGAACAGAATAAAGTAATGAGTCACCGGATACTATATTTATTAAACCTAACTCCTTGTTTTCCTGGATCTGGTTGGAGGGAGTGATATATTCTACACCGGATATTATTTTTTCAGGCTTAAAGCTTGAGGTTGTCCACCAAATTTGTTTGGAGGTTTGATTTAGTAAACTATATTCCGACCTTAACTGAACCTCAATTCCTAAAGGTTTTAACCTATTAGGGCCATAATCATAATGATGTTCCGAAATGATTAGAAATTTATAATTCCCTTCATTGACAAGTTTTAGTTGAACTCGTTCCAAGCCTGCTTTATGCGCCCATTTGGATTCTGAATAGCTTTGTAATAATTTATTGTATTCCTTCTTTGACAATCGCTTCTCATTTTCCCCCGTTACTTTCCTGTATATGTATTGCTCATCGACAACACTACCGTTAATACCTTGATATTGGTCAATTTCCGGTTGAGTCATTTGTGAAATAACTATGTCGGAAAAACCCAACTTCTTTAAATGCTGGACATCTGCTTCATTTTTTTCAGAATGGACTGATTGGCTGGATTCAAGTCTCTCCGGATTGGTAATAACTAATGCTTGAAATGTCTGGTCAAAATAAATTAAAGCGGTATATAGAAAAAGTAACACCGTTATTGCTGTCGCTGCCTGAAGAAAATTTTTCTTTGTCCCCATATTCCCCCCTGCTTTCCATAATTTGATAGTATAATAATACCAGTAATAATTGGAAAATTCGAGATAATTTTAGGGGGGGATAAAATGGGCTTTAGCACGATGATATTGGGCTTTTTCTTTATATTTTTTGATTTTAACTTTGGCAAAATAAACATCTTGCCTGATTTAATTGGCTACATTTTTATATATTTTGCAGCTGCAAAGGTAATCAGCAAAATGGGAAATAGATACTTTGCTATTTTCAAAAAAACATGCCTTTTATTAATCTTCCTGAACGCTTTGGATATGTTTATTAAATACTCATCTTTTTTAGATGGAGTGATCAATAATCCTGAAACGATCCAGGGCAGAGTGTTTGTAGTTCTTTTTACGATTACTTATCTTTCGATGATGGTATATATGTTCTTCCATCTCACGAAAGGGATTGAAATGGCGGCAGAAGAATTAGATAATAAGTCCCTAGCTGAAAAAGCAAGAAAAGTTTTTAGACTGTTTTCTATTTATACAATGAGTATTGCAGCTGTCAATTTAATAGCCATTATTGTTTTCAAACAGCCATTTCCTACTATTTCTATCGATGGTTTGAGTGCATTTTTATTGATTATCGCGGTGATGGCTGCTCTCATCTATGTCTTTGTTCAAGTTTGCTCATTATTGAATCGGGCTGAGATAGCATTCAGCGAAGCCAAAAAAACTATCGAATTCTAAAATACACAGATATTGCTTTCCCCATACAGGTAGTATTGATATTTTCTCTAAAAAGCTTCAGAATATTGAAAGATGAATTTAAGATTTTTTTGGGGGGAGCAGCAGGATAATGAAACCGACGATTTTAATTGCCGATGATGATTCGAATATTCGCATGGTAACACAGCTTTATTTGGAGAAAGAAGGGTTTCAAACCGCAATCGCTTGTGACGGTGCGAAAGCTCTCAACAAGTTAGAAACAGAGAAAATTGATTGTGCGGTTATTGATCTAATGATGCCCAATATAGATGGCTGGCAGCTGTGTGAGAAAATCAAAACGTACTATGAGATTCCCGTTTTGATGTTGACCGCAAGAGCCGAAACGGAAGATATCATCAAAGGATTTCAGCTTGGTACCGATGATTATCTTACAAAACCATTTCATCCCGTTGAGCTAGTCATGCGGGTAAAGTCGCTATTAAAAAGGTATCGTGTGATTGCTGCGGGAAACTTACAATTTACTAACTTCACCATTGACAGCAGCAGTTATCAAGTACAAATTATGGGTGAAGTGGTTCCCCTGCCAGCTAAACAATTTGAATTATTGTATTTGTTAGCAAGCTATCTAGGGAAAATTTTTACCAGGGATCAGTTGATTGAAAGAATTTGGGGAATCGATTATGAGGGTGATGAAAGAACAGTTGATTCCCATATTAAAAAGCTTCGCAGGCAATTCAGGGAATATGAAGACCAGCTCCAAATTGTAACGGTCAGGGGACTTGGTTATAAAGTAGAGATCCCATCATGATTAGGTCGATTTATCTAAAGAATATACTGAACTATTTTTTCGTGATTATCGTCTCATTAATTCTTTCATTCGTGATCACATTTTTCATTTATCAAAAGCAAGTCATTCAAATGCGCGAAGCCGAAACAATCGAGCAAGGGAAGGGAATCATTACTTTATATCAACGATTGGGTGAAGCGGGGTTTAACGAATATTTGGAGAGCCTCACTACCATACCTTATGAAATATATGTTTATAAGCGGAATGGATTAGTGACCAAATCACCTCAGGCTTCCCAAACAAGTGGATTTGATCAAAAAAACATTGATTATGTTCTAGATGGCGGTGTGTATCGGAATCTATCAGATTCTGGTTCACATCATAAATTGATTGGCCTGCCGTTTGATGATAAGAATGAACGGTTGGCTATGTTCATAAAGCCTAGTCTGAAGGAGCAATTTAGTCAGATCAGGAAAATTTTATATACGGCGCTATTGCTCGTCCTTTTCTTGGGTATTTCGCTTATTTTGGTAACGACGCGCTTTTTGGTAAAACCAATCGTTCGTGTAACCCATGCGACAAAGGAATTAGCAAAAGGAAATTTTCAAATCCGTTTACCGATAAAAAGTAAAGATGAAATTGGTGAACTTTCGAAAAGCTTTAATTTCATGGTTGAGGAACTTGATAAAACGGAACAAATGCGCAAGGATTTTGTTGCGAATGTGTCTCATGAACTGCAGTCTCCACTTACAGCGATTAGGGGGATGGCCATCGCTTTAAAAGATGGTGTGGTCGAGCGGGAGGAAGAAAAGCATTATTTTGCTTTGATTGAACAAGAAAGTGAACGGCTATCAAGTTTAACGAAACAACTGTTGAACTTATCCTCGCTTGAAGCAAACCAATCACCGTTTCAGCCGAAACAATATCGTTTAGATCGGCAGCTCCGCAATCAGCTTGTGGCGATGCAATCATTATGGATGGAAAAACAGCTTGAAGTTGATTTCGACATCCCCGAGCTTAAGGTTTTTGCCGATGATAGTTTAATGAGTCAGGTGTGGAGTAATTTATTCGCAAATGCTATCAAGTACAATCGGATGAATGGAAGGATTACAGTTCGAGGATATGAGCTGGATGACGATGTTGAGGTCGTAATAAGCAATACGGGTGTTGGGATTCCTCAAAATGATTTACCGCATATTTTTGAGCGGTTTTATCGCGTCGAGAAGGCACATACGAGAACAACAGAAAGCTATGGACTGGGATTGGCCGTCGTGAAACGGATTATTGAGCTTCATAACGGCGAAATCTCGGTAACAAGTGTTGTGGGACAGGAAACAGTTTTCGTGGTTCGGTTAGCTAAACAGGGAAATTAATGATAGATGATAAGAAGGACAGGCCGAATTCGGTCTGTTATTTTTTTGATAAATTGTTCACTAGGTCACATTCAGGACACAAAACTAGTATATTCTTTTGGTTGTTATCATCGAAGAAGGAGTGTTTGTTTTGAGCAACTTAATTAAGCTAAGCTTGAAAAATTCAGTGGCGATCCTCTTGCTTGTGATTCTCGTGATTGCCAGCGGCGTCTATTCTACTAATAAAATAAGAGTAGAAACGTTTCCAAATGTTACATTTCCAGCCCTATTTGTCCAAGCATCCTATATGGGTCATTCAACACAAGAATTGGAAGAGCTGCTAACAAACCCAATTGAAGACAGTATAAAGCAGCAAAAAGGATATGACACATTAACCAGTACTTCTAGAAACAATGCGGCGACAGTCACCGTCAATTATCCTTACGGAACAGATATTGATAAACAAAAGACAAAGCTTGAAGAAGTCATTAGTAAGATAAAGGTGCCGGAAGGGGCAAAGGTTGAGGTTAAACAAATTGATATGGGCGGTCAAGCAGTCTATCAGGCTGCCATTACGGCTGATAACACAACACAAAATATCCAATCATTAATAGAGAGTGATCTTGTTCCAACACTTGAAAAAGTAGACGGAGTCGGGACTGTAACGCTTCAAGGGGCGAAGCAGCAGAAGGTTTCCATCGAGCTTAATCAAGAGCAAGCTAAGGAACATGGCATTACCTTACAAAATGTGAAAGACGCCATTCAATTGAAAAATTATAAAGTTTCACTTGGCCAAGTAAACAACGGTGGAACAAATATCCCGCTAGAGATGGCAGGGGATATTAAAAACCTCGATGAGTTAAATGACATTGAAATTACAGTAAGCCAAACAAATGGCCAAGCAAATTTTTCACAAAACGGGATGAAAAATAGTGTGTCCGGGCAACAGCCAAATGGCCTGAATCCGTCGCAGCAAGTCGTTCCGCAGCAAACGAAGGTAAAGCTTTCAGATATCGCTGAAGTCAAAACAACAACGAAACAAGAAGAAATTTCTCGTTTCAATGGTAAAGACAGCTACCTAGTCTCTGTGACAAAGACACAGGATGCCAATACAGCGGAAGCCGTCCGGAATGTAAAAGATAAAATCAACACATTTAAAAAGGACAACCATTTAACGCTTTATACCGTGCAGGATCAAGGAAAAGAAGTGGAATCATCGATTTCCTCACTTGTTAAGGAAGGCGGGTACGGTGTACTGTTTGCCGTGCTGATAATTCTGTTGTTCTTACGTAATATCCGTGCAACCTTGATTGCGGTCGTTTCGTTACCGTTATCGATTTTGGCTACTATTTCTTTATTGCATCAATTTGACTATACCCTTAATATCATGACACTTGGGGGAATGGCCGTTGCCGTTGGCCGAATAATTGATGACAGTATTGTTGTCATTGAAAATATTTTCCGCTGGCGTCAAGAACAGGGAGATAAACTAAGCATGAAGCAAGTAGCACTTCATGCGACAAAAGAAGTGTTTGGAGCGGTTACATCATCCACACTTGCAACACTGGTCGTCTTTTTGCCAATTTCTTTTGTTGGCGGGATTATTGGAGAGATGTTTCGGCCATTCGCACTCGCGGTAGTGTTTTCAATCTCTGTATCCTTAATCGTTGCCATCATCTTAATTCCGGTTTTAGGGAGCATGTTCTTTAAGAAAGTGAAACATGTCGAGAGGAAAAGCAGGTTAGCAGAACTTTACGAAAAGCTGTTAAGAGCGGCATTTCGAAAAAAAGGACTTGTCATTGCTTTATCGATTCTTCTGTTAATCGGTTCATTCGCGTTGATTCCTAAACTGGGGATTTCCTTCCTGCCTGCAAGCGAATCAAACGCAATGCAGGCAGATGTAACGGTTCCAAGTACGCTGAGTCTTGAACAAATGGATACTGTGGCAAAGAATGTGGAATCATTTTTAAAAAATCAACAAGCGATTGATTACAGTCAAGTATCTATCGGCATGTCAAATGGGCGTGCCATGCTAATGAGTGGCAGCAAAAATAAAATTAAACTGTTCATTCAATTGAAAAAGGGCGAAAAAGTAAATGATGTCTTAACTACGTATCAAAAAAATATTGAGGAAATCGTGCAGAAGCAATATCAAGATTCTATTGTGACAGTGAGCGAAACACAAAAAGGCGGACCTCCGTCAGGGAATACAATTGATATTCAGCTTTATAGTTCAGATTTAGCGAAGCTAACGGATGCGTCAGACAAAGTGACGTCATTATTAGCGAAAAACCATCAGTTGAAAAATATCACTAGTAACCTCGGTGATGAACAAACGAAATGGCAGCTTGTGATAAGCGATAATGGAGAAAAGGCCGGTGTTCAGTATCTTCAGCTTATGCAAGCCATTCGCGAGTATTTGTCGCCCGTCACGGTTGGTGAATACGAACTAAACGGAAATACGGAGGAAGTCACCTTAAGCTATGATAAAAAAGTGACTTCTAAAGAGGATATTGAAGGTATTGAAATAAAAACGTTGGCAGGTATCCAAAAAGTCAGTGATGTCGCTGCAATCAAAGAATTGAAGGTTCCAACAACTTTGTATCATGATGACGGTAAACCACTTGTCAAAGTGTCTGCCGTGATTAATGGAAACGACACTGCTAGTGTAACAAAGGAAGTTAAAAAAGATGTCAATGCCTTGTCATTACCGAGTGGAGTCGATATTCAATATGGCGGCGGGTTGAAAATGATTCAAGATGGTTTCTCTAATATGGGAATCGCCATGGGAGCAGCCATCGGCCTTGTGTTCTTAGTCCTTAGTGTGACATTTGGCGGCATATTGACACCGATTGTCATCCTATCCTCGTTGATTTTCGTGCCAATTGGGGCTCTCGGAGGATTACTAATTAGCGGACAGCCACTTTCCATGAGCGCATTAATTGGAATGCTGATGCTAATAGGTGTGGTTGTTACCAATGCCGTTGTGCTCCTCGACCGTGTGGAAGCAAATCGCAAAAAAGGAATTGAGCTACAAGAGGCTGTCGTCGAGGCAGCGAAGACGCGATTACGCCCAATCCTAATGACGGCCTTCGCGACTATTTTTGCTCTTGTCCCGCTTGCGATGTCAACATCAGAATCATCCGGGTTAATTTCAAAGGGTCTAGCCGTTACAGTAATCGGCGGTTTAACAACATCAACACTGTTAACCCTTATTTTTGTCCCTGTCTTCTATGCACTTATCGGCAAGTTTAGAAAGAATTTAACCTCAGAACTTTAATATGGGTTCTGGGTAAACAAAAGGCAGAAATAAAAAGTTGCAGTTTGTTTTAAGGCGCCTAATAGGTGCCTGTTTTTTATTATTGGGACAAGGTAAATCCTGGCACAAAGATACATAAATATAAATAAACTGGTGGGGAGTATACAAATTACCGGAGGTGTTTCAAAATGGTTTGTAACAAATGTGGTAAGCAGCTTGCGGATCATGCAAAGTTCTGTGACGGTTGTGGCGCAGCAATAAACAACGAACCACAGACGGAAAATACAGCCCCTGCTGCGAAAAATGAGGATCAAGATAATAAGGTGATTTTCGTGCTCTCG
Source organism: Neobacillus novalis NBRC 102450 (assembly GCF_001591805.1). Lineage (GTDB taxonomy): Bacteria > Bacillota > Bacilli > Bacillales > Cytobacillaceae > Neobacillus > Neobacillus novalis. The sequence continues at coordinate 393,594 of NZ_BCVP01000009.1, forward strand.
TATCTAGGAATCTTATTTTTCTTGCCGCTTGTTGCCTGCCCTAATTCTAAGGTTGGACGCTTTCATGCCAATCAAAGTCTTGTCCTGTTAATTACTGCAGTTGGCGGGCAAATTGTGTTGTCCATCATTTCAGCCATTTTGTGGCAATTGTGGATAGTAATGTCTTTAGTTTCTTCTTTATGGGGTCTGGCATTGTTCGCTTTGATGATTATTGGGATGGTAAATGCCTATAAGGGTGAACAAAAACCGCTGCCAATTATCGGGAATATATCAATTTTAAAGTGAATGAATTTGCCCAGTAATAAACAACTGATAGATGAGCTGAATGAAAGCAAAGAGCAATAAATGGAAGCTGTGTGGATGCAAGTGATCCCGCAGCTTTTATTATTTAATATTGGTAGTTCAAGACCCAAAGGTGTATGGTAAGAATGGAGATAATGGTGAAAAGAAATGGGGGTTTTTCAATGATTAAATTTGGGGTTATCGGACTCGGAGATATTGCGCAAAAGGCCTATCTGCCGGTCTATAGCAGTATGAAGAATGTTGAATTTCATTTTTATACTAGAAATCAAGAAAAGCTAAGGTCTATTGGCGGGCAATATCGTTTTGACCATCTTCATACTGATTTTGAGTCATTAGTCGAAAGCGGCATTGTTGGTGCTTTCGTCCATTCGGCGACAGCTTCGCACGAGGAAATTGTTCAGCGGCTCCTTAATCGTGGTATTCATGTGTTTGTTGATAAGCCGATTACTGACCATTTTGAGGGCGCGAAAAGACTTGTCGAATTTGCGGAAGAGAAAGGTCTTATTCTGATGACTGGCTTTAATCGCAGGTATGCACCTTCTTACCTGAAACTAAAGGAAGTCGCCAATCCAAATATGGTGATTGTCCAGAAAAACCGCAAAGGTCTTCCGGGTGAGCCACGGATCTTTATTTTTGATGATTTTATTCATGTCGTGGATACGCTGAGATATTTATTCCCACACCCAATTGAGGAGCTTCTCGTGAACGGCCGTATGGAGGGTGAAACACTTTATCACGTGGTCATTCAGTTTATTTCTAATGGGGCAACAGCGGTCGGGATTATGAATCGTGATAATGGGACGAACGAAGAAGTTGCCCAGGTTATGGGGCCAATGGAGAAAAGAACCGTTTCTAATGTCTCCCAGCTGATGATATCTAAAGACATGGAAAATATCGAGGTCCGGGGCAGTGACTGGGAATCGACCTTAAGGAAACGTGGCTTTGAGCAAATGGTTGCGGATTTCATTCAAGCTGTTCAAACAAATAGCTTGCCGATGATCTCAGCTGCGGATGCATTAGAGACCCATGAGATCTGCGAAAAAATCATTGCAAAATTGACTGAGTAGAACAAATCATTACTACTTTGCATTTGTCCGGAAATTGTAAAGATTTTTCCATTTAAACAAAGGGATATATGGTATCGTCTAAGTAAAGATACTGTTGTAGTTATCCTGCGAAAGGATGGATTAATCATGAGTAAACATGTAAAAGAACTTAACAATGGTCCAAATATTCAAAAGGAAAAAGAAATTGTTAATAAAATGATCGGTTTATATTGCCGTAAAAAGCATCACGGTGAAGAGCTTTGTGAGGAATGCCAGAATTTAAAAGACTATGCCTTTTTAAGACTTTCCCACTGCAGGTTCGGCGAAGAAAAAAGTGCCTGCTCCAATTGCAAAGTCCACTGCTATAAACCAAATTATCGACAACAGATGAAGAATGTAATGCGCCATGCAGGCCCATGGATGCTCCTATATCATCCGGTTTATTCAGTAAAACACTTGTTGAATAGGTAAGAGTATGGCGGTGATCGCGGCCGGGCTGTAAAATATCAAAAAAAAGGTTTCTGCCTCCATCCTTTCGATGGAAGCAGGAACCTTTTTTATTTCTTACCGAACACCTTTCATGAAGCCTTGAATCTTCGGTGATAGCATAAATAGCAAAATACCAAGCGCGATGGAAGCTCCACCGATCACACCAAAATAGGTCATTTCAGTTTCAGGTTTGTAAAATCTAACGAGTTGTGCATTGAGCCCTTGTGCAGCAGCATTTGATAAGAACCATAAGCTCATCGTTTGTGCTGAGAAGGCTGCTGGCGCTAACTTAGTAGTCGCTGATAAACCTACAGGTGATAATAATAATTCGCCGAATACACAAATTAAATAACTAAGAACAAGCCATAAAGGATTTACTAAAGAATTTGAACCGCCAAGGTAAGCTGGCAGTAAAATCACTAAGAATGATACCCCAGAGAAAAGCAGAGCGTACGAAAATTTTTGTGGAATCGTTGGCTGGCGTTTCCCCAATTTTACCCATAACCAAGCAAATATTGGTGCAAAAATTATAATAAATAATGGGTTTAATGATTGGAACCATGCCGGTGAAATGTGAATTCCTGCAAAATCTAATTGAGTACGTTCATCCGCATAGTTGGCAAGAATAGTGGAGCCTTGCTCTTGAATCGACCAAAACATAACCGATGCAATAAATAATGGTATATAAGCAAGAATACGCGAACGTTCGACAGCAGTTGTTTTCGTGCTGTTGTACATGACAACAAAATATATAATTGGAATCAAAAAGCCAAGAATGGTAACTAAATTGACAAATCCCTTAAATGTCAGTAGTCCGTTAGGGATTAAAATAGCACATATAATAGCAAGAATTACGACACAAATGCCAAAAATAGTAAAGGTTCTTTTCTTTTCAGATGGTGACATTGGATTTGCAATGATTGTACCAGCAAGTCCAAGGTTTTTCTTCTTTGTTAAAGTAAACATGACTAGTCCCAAAAACATGCCGACAGCGGCAATACCAAAACCAATGTGGAAGCTATAGTCCATTACGGCTCCAACAATTAGTGGAGAGATAAATGCCCCCATGTTAATCCCCATAACAAAAATGGTAAAACCTGCGTCACGACGATTGTCTTGTTCACTGTAAAGTTCACCGACAACGCTAGAAACGTTTGGCTTAAGCAATCCTGTACCAAGGACAATCAATACCATGGATACGAAGAACATGCTGACACTGCCAGGAATGGCGAGGACAATGTGTCCAAACATAATCAATACTCCACCGTAAAACACTGACTTCGATGTACCAAAGACTCTGTCAGCTAACCAGCCGCCAATAATTCCGGACATATAAACAAGTGATCCGTAAATGGACATGATCGAAAGCGCAAGGGTTTTATCAAGCCCCAAGCCGCCTTTAGAGACTTCGTAATACATATAGAATACAAGGATTGCCCGCATTCCATAATAAGAAAAACGCTCCCAGAATTCTGTGAAGAATAGTGTGAACAATCCTTTTGGATGTCCAAAAAATCCTGATTGCGGTACACTATCCACAATTTTCTGCCTATTTATATTTGACATAATCCAACCTCCTCTTATTATTTTATAATACTTATTAGGGTTTTGGGTTGTCAAAACTAATTTTTTGGTAAATAAGAGTTAAGCGCTTACAAACATTGATTTTACTAAGGTTTCGAAGAAATAAAATAAAAAAAGAAAGTTTTTTTGAAATAGTAAATAAATTCGAAAACGACTAATTATTTGCTCTAAATAGATAAATAGAATTAGTAATCTGTAAAATACTAGATTATTTTTGGAAACACGAAAAGCCCTTTGTCTGATTTGCAAACGAGGGCTTTATTATTATGAGAGAAGATTGGTTTTTTCTAACCTTGTTTTCACTTTAACCAGGGTTTTGGTTAAGGCTTCAGCTATTTTGGCAGAATCCCTTGTCTTTATCCATTTTTGCGGAATAATTCGATGGATGCAATTTCTGCTTTTTAAATAGCTATGGATAATCTGGGCTTTGTCGATATCATTCTTGCTTACTTTTTGCGATAAATGGTGTGCCTTAGAGTTAAAATAGCTCAAAATAGCAATCTTTATCTCATGAACCAGCTGCTCCAAGTTTATGACCGGTAACAAATATCTCTCACTAAATAAAACTATGTTCCCCTTAATAAGAAATAGTTTAATAGTGTCCTCAGTTAACGGTTCTATGATGACGATGTTTTTATTAGCTTCTGTGAAACCAATGACAGCTTCTTTTTTGATAAGAAAGTTTATGGCATCGAGGTAATTCCGATATTTTGCAGCAGTCTCAAAATCAAATTCCTCGGCTGCAAGTGACATTCTTTGTTTGATTTCTTCAAGAATACTTGTGTCTGAACCGTTCAGCAAGGCGATGATTTTATTCAGTATGTAATTGTACTGGGCAATTGCTTGTGGAGCCCCGGTGCACATTCCAAGGCATAATCCTAAGGAAAAATTCAAACATGGACTGTGCTTATTTGCAGGACTGCTGCAGCTTATTTGATAGAATTCTTTGAGTCCTTGAACGGCTTTTTCAACTGAATGTATACTGGTAAATGGCCCAAATGATAGATAGCCTCCCTTTTCGGGATTATTGCTTATTTCAAGTTTACGCGTGTCTTCTTTCATATCGATCAGGATATAGGTGTATGATTGCGGATTTTTCATTTTTTTATTAAATAATGGTTTAATATCCTGTATTAATTTACATTCCAATAAAAAGGCTTCAAATTCTGTATCTGTGAGGATAATTTCGAAATCGTTAATGTTTGCTTGCAGCTTTTTTATCTTTTGTGAGTGGGACTTAGAGTTTTGAAAGTAGGTCTGTACTCTGTTTTTTAAATTTTTTGCTTTCCCCACGTAAATGATTCTAGCAGAAGAATCTTTCATCAGGTAAACACCGGGGGATGCGGGCAGGTTTTTTACTTTGTCTTTTAAATTCATAGGAATACGTCCCTTCCTATAGCTTAAATCTTTATCATTTTACCACAAAGAATGGAATCTGCTGCAGAACTTCAAAGAACCATCCTAGAAAACTGCCTAGTTACCGGTGCAGTTTATAGAATGGTCCGTATTGTCAACCTTCTCATTTTGGATATCGTTTATATAGAATTATCAGTAAAACTAACATAACAAAATCTAAGCGTGCGTTAAAAGCAAATTGTACAAAGCCCGTGTGTAGTGTTGGAATTTTTGTTAAGAGAAGGGCTGTAATCATAATCGCAATTAAAGGAATTACTGCGTTTTTAACCGCTTTATTAACCAGTATTAGAATTCCACACCCTATCTCCAGCAATATTACAAGCTTAAGCAATATTTGTGGATAGGGAAGCCCTAAGCTCAGAAAACCATTAGCTAATTCAGCACTGATTAATTTCATTAATCCTGATGTAATGAAGACATAAGCAACAGCATAGCGGATAAGTTTATCTGAAGCTAAAGAAGTGTAATTGTTCATGTCCGTCCTCCTTTGTAAAACTCTATGCAGAAATAGGACAAACAAGCACTGAAAAACCATAAATGAAGCAAACCTATTTCTAACAAAGGGAATCTATAACGGTCATTCGCCAAAATCAGTAGTTTTCCATTACAGAAATTGTCTATTTTTGTCGAATCTATGGTGAAATAGACCTTCTTCTCTTATGATAAACAAGGGATATACCGTTCTACATGTAATAAGTAGAGAGAATTAAGGGGGATATGAAATGAAGTTTTGCGGAAATTGCGGGAAGGAACTTTCAGGTGCAGGGAGGTTCTGTAATTCTTGCGGCGCGCCGGTTGAACAGATGGAGGAAACAGCTTCTTCATTAGAATACGTTGAGACTAGAACAATACCAAAATTTAACTTCTCAAAAAAATGGGTGTTAATCACCATTGCAGCCTTGGTTTTAATCGGCGGGGGAACAGCAGTGGGAATGTTTTTCTTAAATAATAGTCCAAAAGAGCTTTTCTTACTTTCCGAGTACAACTCGTATCAGCAAATGGCAGACGATTGGAATACAATGTATGGAGATGATTTGGCATTTCAAGAAAAGCTTCTTGAAAGTCCATCAAGTTCAGAGATTAAGCTTTCTGGAAATTTAGATTTGGATGAAGGAAATATGGATTATCAAGAAGAAATGTTACTAGAATTATTAAAGCAGTCAGCAATCACTATCAAAACAAATCAGGATCCAATTAAACAAGCGAATCATTCTACAGTTGCACTAAATATCGATGGAACGAAAGCATTAGATGTTGAGTATGTACAAACAAAAAAACAGGCGGGTTTAAAAATACCGAAGATATATGACCAATTTTTTTACTTGAACTTTAATCAATATGGCGAGTTTATGCGGAAGGTTAATCCATATTATCAGGGGCCAGAGACACTTGAAATAAATACTTTACAATGGAATGAACTAAAGCTGAGCGAGAAGGAAAAAGAAAGCCTAACAAAGCGATACTCAAAATTCCTATTAACCGCAATGAAAGAGGAAAACTTTACGCTAAAAAAAGGAGTTAAGTTTGACCATGAAGGCGAATCACTTTCCTTGCGGGAAATTACCTTTAAACTTTCTCCAGCAGAAACGAACGCTTTCATAAACAGCTTTTTAGATCAATTAATAAAAGATGATGAATTACAAAAATTAATTACAGATCGCGTTGTGAAAGTTGCTAAAGCTGCCTCGTTAGATGACCAGGTTGGCAAGGATTTAACAGATAAAGCATATGTGAAAGAAGAGCTTATTTCAGGCTTAAAAGAATTGAAGAAGGAAATGAACAGGCTTAACTATCCAGACGGTTTCAAATATGTCTTATTAATTGATAAAAACAAACAAATTATTGACCGTAAAATCAACTTTGCTGTAGGCGAAAATAAAGAGTTTGCTAAGTTTGTCATCGAGACAAAACATGTTCCTCTGAATAATAATAAGATTTTTGAAGAAGTAAGTATCGGAATAGCTCCTAAGGATGCAGCGGAAGGAAAAATGGAATTGCGCTATACCAATACGATTACAAAGGATAAAGAGATAAGAAAAGAAGACGTAAAAGTGCTATTCACTTTCGAAAATCGAGGAGACATTGAATCAAAAGTGGATTTCACTATGAACTCATTATTTAAAGGAAAGAGCGCAAGCAAACAAACAGTGGAAAGAGATTTTAACCTGCGATTAGGGGGAGATCAATTTCGGGATGTTCCAGCTTTCAAGGGAAGTATTTATCAAACGAAAGATATCAGTTTGAAAGATAAATATTCCAATCAAAAATTTGATATTAAGCTTAATGTTCAGGACGTGCCCTCACCGGGAATCATTTCTCTGACAGTGGATGCAAAAACGAAGTTAAAAGAATCTATTAAACTTCCAAGTTTAAATGCAGGTGAGGGGAAAAATGTAGCTGAATTAACAGATGATGATATTAATGAAATCCTCTTTGAAATGGAAAACAGCATGGAAGGTATACTTGAGGATTTCGGATTAGCTGATTATTAATTATGAAGGATTTTTTCACTTTACTATTTTTTCAATTAAAAGCCTTGGTACATTCTTGGAAAATAACCGTGGTATTACTGCTAACCCCTATGCTGTTTTTTGCAGGCATAGGGTTAGTTTGCATCAAGCTTTTTAGCGAAGAAGCTCATGTGCAGCTTTTTGAAATTGCCATTGTGGATGAAGACCAGACACTAGAAACTAAGTATGTAATTGGGCAATTGCTAGACAACAGCCATCTTACAAAAGTAACGAAGGTAATTATCGTGGATTATGCCAGAGCGAGTAAGCTGATGAAAAAGAACAAAGTAGCAGCGATGATTGTGATTCCAGATGGATTTAGCCGGGATGTGAAAAAAGGACGAAACACCCCTGTAAAAGTCATTGGAAATGGGAAGCGCCCCTTGCAAGCACAATTAGTCCGCCATTTAATGGAGAGTGCAGCAAAACTGACTACAGCTGCACAAAGCGGAATTAATACGATTGATCATTTTTTAGCTGAAGAAGATGTTCCAAATAATGTCCGGAATGCCGAGTTTAAAAAAAGTCTTTTATCATTCTCGCTTCACATCCTTGGCAGGGGGACAATATTCGAGATGAAAGAGAAGAAAAGCCTATTTCAACAGGACATTCTTCAATATTATGTGATCTCATTTTACCTTCTTTTAATCATAATCTGGAGCTTTGGCTTCCATGTTTTACTGCGAGGAAGAATAAATGCGCCCCTTCGAAATCGGCTCAATTCTAGAGGAATAACGGAATGGAAAGAAAAATTCGCAGGTTTTGCCGCTATTGTTGTCAGTGTTTCACTGATTAGTTATTTACTATCCCTGCCAATTACCTGGTGGTTTGGCAGCACAGCGCTCAATAACGGTATCTTATTGTACATAGTTCTTATTGTTTTAACTTTTTCCGCCTTTTTCATGATGCTTGCGGTCCTAGTCTCGAATGATCAATTGTTTTTATTACTCGGAATCGGCTTGATCATTGTTGGATCAGTAGCAGGAGGGCATTTTATCCCTGCCATCTACTTTCCTGATTGGTTAGAACGAATCGGAACGTTCACAATAAACAGCTGGGCATTAAGGGGAATTTTTGATCCAACAGCCCTTCAATCGATACAAATGCTAGGGCTAATAACAATTTCCTGTTTGGTTTTTAGCGCCGTTTATTTAAAAACAGGCAATAGAAGGTGTAAATGGTGAATTTAAGTATTACCTATTTTAAAATTCGGGAGATTCTTCGTCACCCGCTGTCCCTTCTCTTGATCTTTTTCGTTCCACTGGGATTAACGCTTATTGTGGGTCACATGGTAGAAAAGGGCCAAAAACAACTTGAAATCCCGATAGCCATTATTGATGAAGATCATTCGGATTTTTCAAGATTACTAGTTGACAGAATATCGAGTCAAGCAAAACTCCATCTTTATAAGGTTTCAGGTGAGAATGCTGAGCGAATGCTGCTGAAAAATGATGTTGATAGTGTATTTGTGATCAAAAAAGGGTTCCAAAAGAGGCTGCTAACCGGGCAACGTGAAGAAATTATTGATGTTTGGACTTCCCCTTCTTCCATAGCTGAAGGAATTGTAAGAGAAGTGATTGCTAGTGAGACGGCCCGATTAACAAGTGATGTGAAAGCCGCAGATTGGGTTGTGAAGGTATTTAAGAATTTAGATATTCACATAGACCAGTCGAAAACCTGGAATGCCGCCTACCATTATACGGATAGTCAGTGGGAACCTGAGCCGTTGATGACAATTCAGTATGACCAACTTTATTTAGAAGAATCAGGAGAGGATAGGAAGGAATTAGGGGATTCCCCTTACCTGAGGCTGTGGACTTTTTTTACCATGTTAAGCTGCTTTTTAACATCCGATTGGATCATCCGCGAGAAGGGTGTCTTGTTTTTAAGAATTCAAAGCACCTATCATGGACTTGTGTCCTATCTGCTTCAAAGCACAGGTGCCCTTTTTCTTTTTCATAGCTTCCAGACAATGCTGGCTTTTTATATTTTTGGAAAAATAAATATCATCCAGATGCGGCCTGAACTTTTGATGTTGATGATTGTTTATCCGTTCGTCTGTATGGCATTAAGCGTTTGGTCGGCGAGCTTTACAAAGCAGATTGGCAGCTATTATATTGTAAGTTTTTTATTCGTAATAATTATTGGAATTTTAGGCGGAAGCTTTTTTCCTGTCCAGGAATTTTCGTCCACACTATTAAAGTTGTCTATGTTTTTTCCACAGAATTTACTGTTAAGTAATGATCAGGTGAAAATTCATACACCGCTTTTTGTTTCTGGAGCGATTGTTTTATGGATGCTTGCGATTCGGAGGTTAAGAGAAAAGCGATGATACAAATTGAAAATGTGAGTAAATATTATGGCAAAAAACCCTCACTTCAAGGTGTGACATTGAAGATAGAAAAAGGGGAGGTATTCGGTGTCCTTGGCCCTAATGGTGCAGGGAAATCGACGTTATTATCTATTTTGTCCACGATTTCCAAGCCTGCTGCCGGCAGGGTCGAAATCAATGGCCTTGACCTAAAAAAGCAAGCAAAACTAGTCAGGGAGCAAATTGGCTATGTCCCGCAGGATGTCGCATTATGGGAGCATTTAACAGTAAAGGACAACTTGATTTTTTGGAGTAAATTCTCCAAACAACGGGTGTCTAAAGAGGAACTTTATGAGCTTTGTCGGACCGTCCGTTTAGAGGAGAAATGGAATGAAAAGGTTTCAAGTTTATCTGGCGGCATGAAACGGAAATTAAATATCGCTGCTGCCTTAATTCATAATCCGGATATTCTGCTTATGGATGAGCCAACCGTTGGAATCGATATTCAGTCAAAGCTTGAGATTAATCAGTATATTAGAGATTTAGCCTGCCACGGAAAAACGATTGTTTATTCGACTCACGATATGAGTGAGATACTTTCCTTGTGTAACCGGATTGGGGTTTTAAAGAGTGGTGTTCTTCAGTTTTCGGGAACAATAGCCGAGGCAAGAGAAATGGTAAAAAGAAAAGGTTTCTTGCCTAATAGTGACGAGAAATTAATTTATTTTTTGTTACAAAGTGAGAGAGCTGAAAAGCCGCTGCCGTAAATTAAAGGCAGCGGCTTTTAGTTGCAGAATTTTTTTCAGAAAAAAAGGCATAATGGTTGTTGACATTGACGCTGCGTAAAGGAGTATCGTTTAGTTTAGGGAGGTGAACGGATGGAATATACAGTGCGAAAGCTGGGAAGTTTGGCAGGGGTTAGCACCAGAACGCTTCGGTATTATGACAAGATAGGCATTCTTAAGCCGGCAAGAATCAATTCATCAGGATACCGCATTTACGGGCAGAAGGAGGTTGACAGGCTGCAGCAAATCCTTTTTTACAGGGAATTAGGAGTCAGTTTGGATAGCATAAAGGAAATTGTCACCGCTCCTTCTTTCGATGGTGCTGCTGCACTTAGAGAGCATCGTAAAAAACTCCTTGAGAAAAAAGAGCAGTTGGAGTTATTAATAGCTAATGTCGATAAAACTATCGCATTAACGGAAGGGAGAATGGACATGTCAAATAAAGAAAAGTTTGAGGGATTTAAGAAAAAAATGATTGATGAGAATGAGGAGAAATATGGGGAAGAAATACGACAAAAGTATGGCAACGATACGGTAGATAAGTCTAATGCCAAATTACAGAATATGACTCAAGTACAACATGATGTGGTAACCGCTCTAGCGGAACAAATAACGGTAACATTAGCTGAAGCATTTAAAACGGGAAATCCAGCTGGTGAATTGGCTCAAAAAGCAGCCGAACTGCACAAGCAATGGCTTTGCTACTATTGGAATGAATACAGCAAGGAGGCCCATGCCGGTCTTGCGCAAATGTATGTCGATGATGAGAGATTCACAGCCTATTATGATAAAGAACAGCCAGGGACAGCGGAGTTTTTAAGAGATGCCATTCTCATTTACACTGGGTTGAAACATTAAGTCCAACGTGAATTCTACGACTCGGAGTCATAAGCGTGTCTAGTTGCGGCTTTTAGGGGCTAAAGTCGTAAGCCGTGCCCTAAAGAAGGTAAAAGTGCCTTCTTGCAGTGGTAGTCTTACGACTTTGTCCCAAAACATCCAGGGGTGCCGAGTCGAAAAGTCATCTGAGTTTCTTTTCTAACTTGAAAGATTAAGTAATAATTTAAATATTAACACGATTAAAAATATTTTAACATTAGACAAATAGTGACAACATTGGTGATACATAGATAGTAAAATACATATATATTAGGATATTTTAGGGGGGGAAGAGCGTGATTATGACAAAGGAAGAATTAGAGGAAATTGATCTAGAATGGATTCAGTTATTCATAGAAGCAAATAAAATAGGAATAAAGAAAGGAGAAATAAGAGAATTTCTAAATCAAAATAAAAAGAAGGTGTAGTCCTGTAAACATAGAAGCATGCCTCTCTGCTGCATTTTATACATTTCCATCTCACTTTTTCGTGAATTTAATGAATTCCAAGTAAAAGGCGAAGTCTTCCTTAGTAATCCCTTGCAGCACGGCATCATGTACTAGTTGAACCCAATCATCATCAATATTATGTTTACTTGAAGTATCTCCCCCTTGTTTTTGGTCTAATAGGTTCTCCACGTTAGTACCAAGCGACTTTGCCAATCTAGATAGTACAAGCAGGGACGGATTCTTTTGAATTCCTCTTTCAATACAACTTAAATATGATTTAGATACCCTAGATTTTTTAGAAAGTTCAGTAATGGAACACCCAGTTTGCATTCTCAAGAGTTTAACGCGAATTCCTATCATATGTATATTTCTCCTTTTATCATAAATTAATTGGAACAATCATTGCTATTAAAGGTTAAGTTAGCATCTCTCATTTCATTATAAAGAACAAATCTAATATTAAAAAGATATGAAATAATGAGATAAATAGAGATACGCAGAGAAAATTAAAGAAAAATGTTCTTTAAAACGAAGAAATGGCAGAATTCAGAATTTTTAAAAATGATACATTTGGACTATACTAAACTCATATATTGGTAAATTGAACAATAATATCAGCACTAATGTACGACTAGGTTTAGGGAGAGGCCAAAAAAATAAATATTGAGATGACTGATTGTCTGGACACGATTTGTATTTTGGGGGGAAGAAAGTGTGATTAATAGAAAAGCAGGATTAGAGGAAATTGATCAAGAATGGCTGCAACTAATACTTGAAGCTAAGAATATAGGAATAGTGAAAGAAGAGATTAGAGAATTCCTAATACAAAATGGAGTGAAAGATATTCTTATGGATAGTCATTAATTTTACAGCGATGGCTATTTATGAAAAAGTTTTTATTACCCTTACAAATTTCGACAAAATACGATTGTAAAGTATGATAGAGTAATCATAAAACTCAGTGAATTTTGATATTTCAGAGAAGTGTTTGATAACAGAACTGTCAGGTAGGTGTGTATATGAGTAAAGAACCAATTCTACAAATAAAAGACTTAAAGGTATCGTTTCAATCAGGAAAAAAATTCATCCCAGCAGTGGATGGTATTAGTTTTGATTTAAAAAATGGAGAAATTCTTGGTATTGTTGGCGAATCTGGGAGTGGTAAGAGTGTTACCTCTTTAGCGACGATGGGGTTGATTCCTTCCCCGCCAGGTAAAATCGAGAATGGTGAAATTTTTTTTGAAGGAAAAGATCTAAAAAATATTTCCGAAAAAGAATGGCGGAAAATCCGTGGAAATCAGATATCAATGATATTCCAGGAGCCGATGACGTCATTAAATCCGCTGTTTACGATAGGCAATCAGTTATTGGAAGCTATCCGATTACATACAGATCTAACAAAGGCACAATCAATAGTACGAAGTATCGAATTATTAAAGTTGGTCGGTATTCCGAGGGCAGAAGGGATTTTAAAAGAGCATCCTCACCAATTATCTGGTGGTATGAGACAGCGTGTTATGATTGCCATGGCCATGGCCTGTAATCCTAAGGTACTGATTGCGGATGAGCCTACAACAGCTCTCGATGTAACGATTCAAGCACAAATCCTCGCCTTAATGAAGGATCTGAATAAAAAAACAAATACCTCTATTATTCTCATTACACACGATTTAGGTGTGGTAGCAGAAATTTGCGAACGAGTAATTGTTATGTATTCCGGTCAAATCGTTGAACAGGGTGACGTACGTAAAATCTTAAAAGACCCGCAGCATCCATATACAAAAGGCCTGTTAAAATCCGTACCTGATCTAAGAGGAAAAAAAGACCGCCTCTACAGTATCCCGGGAACTGTCCCTTCCCCAGGTACTACCCTTAAGGGATGCAGATTCGCTGCAAGATGTGCGGAAGTATTCGGCAAATGCCGCGAGGAATCACCAGAATTATTTAAAACAGAAAAAGACGGACATGAAGTGCGCTGTTTCTTACATACATTAAATGAAAGGAGTGACAAACATGTCGGAGTTACTTCTTGAGGTAAATGGACTTAAAAAATATTTTCCGATTACTGGCGGCTTTTTAGGAAGAAAACAAGGCGAAGTCAAAGCGGTTGATGATGTTTCATTTTTTGTGAAAAAAGGCGAAACATTGGGTATTGTTGGTGAAAGCGGTTGCGGGAAATCGACAACTGGCCGCTTACTTATGAGATTGATTGAGGCGAGTGACGGAAAGATTGTTTTTGAAGATAAAGAGATTACCAGCATGTCAAAGTCAGAATTAAGAAAAACCCGGAGAGATATCCAGATGGTGTTCCAGGATCCATATGCCTCGTTAAACCCAAGGCACTCTATCGAACAAATCCTTGAGGAACCCCTTATTGTACATGGAATAGGGACAAGAGAAGAACGGAGAAAGCAAGTGAAGGATATGCTCGAGGTGGTTGGCTTAAGCAGTTACCATGCGAAAAGGTACCCGCACCAATTTAGCGGAGGGCAGCGTCAGCGGATTGGAATTGCGAAAGCATTGATGACAAAACCGAAGCTGATTATTGCAGATGAACCTGTATCAGCCCTTGACGTTTCCATTCAGGCCCAGGTTCTCAACCTAATGAAGGACATTCAGAAGGAATTTCAGCTTACGTACATATTTATTGCGCATGATTTAGGGGTTGTACGACATATTAGTGATCGTGTCGGCGTGATGTATTTAGGTAGATTAATAGAGTTAGCAGAAAGTGAAGAACTTTACGAAAATCCAAAACATCCCTATACAAAAGCACTCCTTTCAGCAGTTCCGGTACCTGATCCTGATATAAAAAAGAAAACTTTTTTAATCGAAGGAGAGCTGCCGAGTCCTGCCAATCCACCATCTGGCTGTGCATTTCATACAAGATGCGTTGAGTGCATGAATATTTGTAAATCTACCAGACCAGAGGAACACAATCTTAATGGTCATTATGTGGCATGTCACTTATTTAATGGGTGAGATGAAACGTTAAATGATAAATAAAACAACACAGGGGGTAAAAAATGAAAAAGAAAAGTACCACATTTAAAATGCTGCTAATTTCCTTGCTAGCTATTAGTATGTTCCTAGTAGGATGCAGCAACAATTCAAAGGAAACAGGTGGAAAAAAAGAGACTCCAACAACATCTAGTGAAGGCGGTTCCAAGAAGGATACGCTTGTTTATGGTCGCGGTGGAGATTCCACTTCCCTGGACCCGATTACTACGACTGAAGGGGAAGCCTATAAAGTAACAATTAACATTTATGAAACATTGTTAAATTACGGGGATCAGGATACTACGATTAATCCAGGGCTTGCGGAAAAAGTGGATGTATCTGACGATAAGTTAAAGTATACCTTCCATCTTCGCAAAGGTGTTAAATTCCATGATGGCACTGATTTTAATGCAGATGCAGTTGTCTATAACTTCAATCGCTGGATGAACGGGAATGACGAGCAATTCCCTTACTATTCGATGTTTGGCGGCTATAAGAAAGATGAAGGGCACGTAATTAAAGAAGTTAAAGCAGTTGATGAAAATACCGTAGAATTTGATTTGAAAAGGCCGCAAGCTCCGTTCCTTAAAAACATAGCGATGTCTGCGTTTGGTATTGCCAGCCCGGCAGCTATTGAGAAGTATGGCGATGATTTTAGGAACAACCCTGTCGGCACTGGTCCATTCAAATTCGTCGAATGGAAACAAAACGACAAGATTGTCCTTGAGAAAAACCCGGATTATTGGCAACAAGGTCTGCCAAAGTTAAACAAACTTATTTTCCGTGTTATTCCAGAAAATGCTGCGCGTCTTAACGCTCTTGCAAAAGGCGAGATCGATGTGATGGACGGTTTGAACAATTCTGATGAGGATACCGTTAAGAATAACCCAGATCTTCAAGTAATTGAGCGTCCGTCTAACAACATTGGATATATTGGTTTGAATACAACGAAAAAACCATTGGATAATAAGCTTGTCCGCCAAGCGATTAACCATGCAGTTGATAAGAAAACAATTATTGATGCGTTTTACGGCGGAAAGGCTCTTCCAGCCAAGAACCCAATGCCTCCTTCTATTGAAGGGTATAACGATGCTATTGAAGAATACACATACGATTTAGAAAAAGCGAAAGCATTATTGAAAGAAGCAGGGTTAGAAAAAGGATTTGAAATAGACCTATGGGCAATGCCTGTTGCACGCCCATATATGCCTGAAGCACAAAAGGTCGCAGAGGTTATCCAAGAAAGTTTAAGCAAAGTTGGAATTAAAGCAAATATCCAATCTGTCGACTGGGCTACTTATTTAGAAAAGGCAAGAAAAGGAGAGTTTGGCATCTTTATGCTAGGCTGGACAGGTGACAATGGAGACCCTGATAACTTCATCTATACATTGCTTGATAAAGACAGCATTGGAAGTAATAACTACGCTCAGTACAGCAATGACGAGCTCCATAATATTTTAATTGAAGCACAAACCGAAACAGATCAAACTAAACGCAATGATCTATATAAGAAAGCTCAAGAAATCATCCATGAAGACGCACCATGGGTTCCACTTGTTCACTCAACACCATTATTGGCTGCAGCTAAAGACGTACAGAACTACTTGCCGCACCCAACCGGTTCTGAGTCCCTACTCAAAGTTGAATTTAAATAATCACAGGAGAAAGGGGGGGTAACTTTGCCTCCCCTTTTGTTAACAACGTTAAAATAATTTTAAAAGAAGAGGTGATTAAGCTGCTTACGTATACAGCTAGAAGAATATTTTCGTTAATTCCCGTCTTACTCGGTATGACCCTCATTGTTTTTGCCATTATTCATGCCATTCCAGGGAATCCTGCGCAGGTAATTCTAGGGCAAAGAGCAACTGAGCAGGCAATTGCGGAAGTAACCAAACAATTAGGCTTGGACAAGCCTTGGTACATACAATACTTTGATTATCTTAACAATCTCATTCATGGGGATTTGGGTAATTCTCTAAGGACGAGAGGACCTATTAATGAAGAAATATGGCCATATTTGACAGCAACGGCTGAATTAACAATCGTGGCGATGTTTATTGCTATCGTTATAGGGGTAAATGCAGGGATTATTAGTGCATGGTTTTCCAAATCATGGTTTGATTATGTAGCAATGGTATTGGCCCTAATTGGTGTATCCATGCCAATTTTTTGGTTAGGTTTAATGGAGCAATGGGTTTTTTCTATTGAATTAAACTGGCTACCAACGACCGGAAGAGAAAATGTAAGGGATCCCATTACAGCAATTACCAATTTCTATTTGATTGATACACTTTTGCAAGGCAGGATGGATCATTTTATCACCGCTGTTAAGCATCTGGTAATGCCGAGTGCTGCACTTGCGACCATTCCGATGGCGATTATCGCGAGAATGACTCGCGCCACGATGTTGGAGGTAATGAAGTCGGATTATATTCGTACAGCCAGGGCAAAGGGTTTGAGAATGTTTTGGGTAGTGTATAAGCACTCATTAAAAAATGCGATTATTCCGGTTCTTACGGTAATCGGTCTACAGACAGGCCTTTTATTGGGAGGAGCAATCCTGACGGAGACCATCTTCAGCTGGCCAGGGATTGGACGGTATTTATATGATGCGATTACTTTTCGTGATTATCCTGTCATCCAGTCTGGAATTCTAATAATCGCCGCTATCTTTGTATTAATAAATTTAATTGTGGATCTATTGTATGTCTTGGTCGATCCTAGAATTAAATATTCGAAATAAAGGAGGTAACAGCAGTGGCAGAGATTGTAAAAAATTCGGCAGAAATTACTATGACCCCCATCCAAGAAAAACTGACACCTCCGTGGAAGGAGGCATGGCAGTCCTTTTATAAAAATAAATTGGCGGTCATTGGCTTAGGTATTGTTATCTTTTTTATCGTAATCGCGCTTGTTTCCCCGTGGATTGCTCCATATAGTTTTAAAGACCAGATAATGGCTGAACGGATGCAGGCACCTTCGAGCAAGCATTGGTTCGGGACAGATGATTTTGGCCGGGATATCTTTTCACGAGTGTTATACGGTGCGCGTATTTCTCTATGGGTTGGTTTCTTCTCTGTATTAGGTTCTGTGGTAGTGGGAACGACTCTTGGCATTGTGGCAGGATACTATGGCCGCTTTGTTGACACCTTAATCTCCCGTATTTTCGATATTATGCTAGCTTTCCCAAGTATTCTATTGGCGATTGCGGTTGTTGCAATATTGGGTCCTTCATTACAAAATGCACTTATTGCGATAGCTGTGATCAATATTCCGAATTTTGGGCGATTAGTCCGTTCAAGGGTTCTAAGTGTAAAACAAGAAGAGTATATAATGGCGGCTAAAGCGGTTGGAATGTTAGATGCCCGGATTCTCCTTCGCCATATTTTGCCGAATAGTATTTCGCCAGTGATTGTTCAAGCAACATTGGCCATTGCAACCGCAATAATTGAGGCGGCGGCACTTGGATTTCTTGGATTGGGCGCAACAGCCCCTACACCTGAGTGGGGGAAAATGCTTGCGGATTCTAAAAACTACATTACAAATGCACCTTGGACATTATTTTTTCCAGGTATGGCGATTATGCTGACAGTGCTCGGGTTCAACTTAATGGGTGATGGTTTACGAGATGTTCTTGATCCGAAAATGAAGCAATAAAAGAAGAGACTCAAACTTGAGTCTCTTCTTTTATTGGACATTGGGGAATTTTGAGATAAATTTTTACTGAATATATAAATTTTTCAAAAAATGGGGAAAAAGAAAGAAATAACTCAAAAAACGAAGGAAATTGTACTTTATAAAGGAAAAATGTTTGTATTCCCAACTTTAAAAACATATAAAAACAGGTTATACTTTTCTTGGGCGTTCTTTATAAAGAAATGATAGAACCTCAATAAAAAATGGTGTTTATTTTTACTATCACCAGACTAGTTACTACTTTAATTAGAGGTGAGGTGATCGAAAGTCTTAATAGGTATATATGTAATGCATAACTAGTAGAATGCTAGTGAGATGGCGGTAGGATTAATATTTAGGCAATTCACAAAAATAGAGGAGGAAACAAAGTGAGTATTAAGAAAAAATTTGGTTTAGGTTTAGCATCAGCAGCACTAGGATTATCTTTAATTGGCGGAGGTACATATGCATTCTTCAGCGATACAGAAGTAACGCATAATACATTTGCTGCAGGTACATTGGATTTATCTGTTGATCCTGGTATGCTTGTTAACCTTAAAGATCTTAAACCTGGCGACACGATGGTACGTGATTTCAAATTAGCCAACAAGGGCTCATTGAAAATCAAAGATGTGAAATTAAAAACGGATTATACGGTCATTGATGTTAAAGGTGACAATGGTGCTGCAGATTTCGGAAAACATATTATGGTGAGATTCTTATGGAATTGGGACAAAGAAAATGAACCTATTTTTGAAACGACACTGGCAGATTTAAAAGCAATGAGCCCAGATCTTGTTCAGAAGTCCATTTTAGATCCATTTTTTAAGAAAAATAGTGGACTTGAACCTGGTGCAGTAAATGACCTATGGGTACAGTTTGACTTCTTAGATAACGGCCAGGATCAAAACATTTTCCAAGGTGACACTCTTAAACTTGATTGGACATTTATCGCATCACAAATGGCTGGGGATGCAAAATAAATCTATGTGATTTTTGCCAACTTAAAAATAATAGAATTGTAGGAAGGATCATCAGGGAGAGTTTGAAAACAAATACCTACATAAAAAGTAGGTTATTATCCAATAGGGAGGAAAATTACTTTGAAGTTGAGAACTAAGTTTGCCGCATTATCAACCACGATATTGCTTGCGATGTCTTCAACATCCGCTTTTGCAGCGGACCCAGGGCTAGACAAAATGCCTGGTCATATGGATCCCCAGTCATGGGTGAATCCAGAGAATATGACATGGAATGATTATAAACCGGTTCCGGGCATTAACTGGAGCACCGATAATATTCAGCCGGAAATAGGTCTTAAAGGGGCATTGATTTTAGTAGACTTCCCCGATCAAGATTTTATCTTGACCAAACCTAAGGGGTCTGACCCAGCGGGTAATCCACAAATCAATGCCATTTCTCGCGAGGACCTTCCGGAGTTTTGGAAAAATTACCTGAATGTCCCAAGTGAAATGAACCATTACCAGACCATTGATGGGTTTTGGAAAGAGAATTCCTACGGAAAATGGGGCGTAACATTTGATTCTTATGGCGTCTATCGTTTGAGTAAAAATGAATTTGAGTACGGGCTTGACAGTTTTAATTCTGGCTACCTGCCAAAGCAATATAAAGTTGGAAACCTTTTTAATGATGGTTTGCAAGCAGCGGCAAACGATATATTAGCATCTGGAAAAGACTATGACTTTGCGTTCATCGTTCATGCCGGCTATGACGAATCAACCATATGGCAGGAACTTGGTGAAATGATGTTTCCGAATAAAGAAGCAATACCCGAAGCGTTTGGACCAAAGGGTTTGCCGGGATTTGAAGACATGCCAAACTGGACGAGCACCCGTTATGTGCCATGGACTTCCTGGCTAGCAGGCAAAAGTATTTGGTCTGCCATGTCGAGTTCAACGCTCAACGGCAAAAAGATTAATCTTTCTATTCAAGGCGAAAGTGATGGCATGTCCGTATTTGCTCACGAATTTGGCCATGTTAAGGGGCTTGGCGATAATTACAATAATGCGGCATTAGACCCTCGAACTTATTCTGGTTATTGGGAAACGATGAGCCGCGGTGCATTCAATGGTCCAGGTGGAACGCACACCCGCTGGATGATTCCAGCTTCCCAGGGTTCTACCATGCCGGCACCACATATGCTGCGAAATAAAATGAAACAGGGATTCCTTTCCAATAATGAAATCCTGCAGCTAAACAATAATGATTTAAAAGTGTCTGGACCGCTGTTTGCGGATATTATTGGGCGTGAAATACCGGTTGGAAGTAAATATGGCAGAACTGGACTCCACGGTATCAACATTAGCATGACAGATGCAACGCCAACTAATTACCTAACAGGCGACTGGCGTAACGATATGCCTTCAAGAGCAGTGTACAATAACTACACTATTGAAGTGGTAGACCGCGTAGGTGCGGATTCCTTCGCAGCCGATTCCGGTGTATTGATTGCAAAGACGAAAAATGCGGAGAGTGCCCCGTTCATTTGGGTAGTTGATTCACATCCGGAGAATATCACTCTAAAAGACTTTACAAGACCTGACGGCACAACAGCAATGGTTACCAAGGGTGACCCACGGCAAGCTCTTGATGCTTTATTCCATGCAGGGAATGGTGGAACTTTGGTCAGTGGAAAATTCGATGGTTCCATTGGCAAGGATACAGTTGTCAGTGAGTACATCGATCCGTACAATAAACTTCATTTCTATATTTTAGGGAAATCCAAGGATGCGGACGGCGCACTTCATTATCAGGTTGCCGTCCGTAACACTGACGGCGCAGGTGCCTACAAACGCGGAGTGAATGTAAGCGCTAGTACTGTACAACCTGCAGTTGAGGGCAAAGTGGCAGTCTATCATTTTAATGTCACTAATACAGGTGAAGCAAAGGATCTTATTCGTGTCAACGCTTCCGCAGGTGCTGATTGGACAGTTCAGCTTGATCACAACGTATTGGCTGTGGAGCCTGGTAAAACTGTCGATGTACCTGTATACGTAAAAATTCCGAAGGGCAAGACAGCTCCGGCTAACCTTACTTTCACGGCTACTTCAGAGACTGATGCCAAGCAAAGCGTAACCGAAACCAATGTTTTGCCGAGCAGCTTAAGCGCAACCGGTCTAAGTTTTGTTATTGATAGCTTTGACAAGGCGGGAGCCTTCAAAGCTGGAGCAGCGCAAGCTTTGAAAATTCATTTGGCGGGCGTTGCCCAATTTGAAAAGACAGGATCTGCGGACAAAGTTGTCAAACAAATGAATGGCTTTAAAGTACTGTTGGATCAAAATAAAAATACGAATGCAATCTCTGAGAAAGCATATAACAGTTTGAAAGCAAATGTCGATGCAATGATTCAGGTCTGGCAATAGGTTAGATTCACTGTTTTGTAAATACCTTCTGTGCCGGTGCGCCTGGCACAGCGGGTAATAAATATCGTGGGCATCTATACGGGGTTTTCAATTTTCTATATCGGTTATATCGGCCGCTTTTCAAAAAAAAGCCCTGAAAAAGGGGAAAAAACTTAAGGAGGAGA
>NZ_BCVP01000010.1 GCF_001591805.1 Neobacillus novalis NBRC 102450
TTTTTTCGGCTCGAAAATGAATTTATTGATTTGTTCTTCTGTTCTTAAAATCGCCTTTTCTTGCGGTTCAGCTTTGAAAACGACTTCCACAACATATTGACCATAGGAAGGTACGATTCGAACCTGTTGCAGCTTTCCTTCTGAAAGGGCTACCTTTCCTAATTTCAGTTGAAATCTGGTTCCCGGTAACTTGAGAACATTTCCTTCCTTAATTTCTGTGATTTGATTCGTTAAATAACACGTTGTTCTGCTTGTTTTTGATTTATATTTAGGAATCTTTGGTTTACCCGGAAAGCAGCTTGGATTGATTTTATATTTTTTTGACGCTTTAAAAAAACTCTTCCAATCATCAAATACCTTTTTCATTGTTTGTTGATTGGACTGAGACGGCATGGAAGTGTAATCAACCTGCTTCATGACTTTAAACAAGGCCTCAACAAAACTATACCCAATGAATGATTGATCTTTGGTTGGCATTTTAAAGAGTTTTAGCTTCGGTTCTATTTCTTTACCCTTTTTATCTACTTTCTTAGGTTTTACCATTTCCTTTTCATAGTGTTTCTGTCGAATTTCATTCATTATCGGTAAATATGTTTCGATATCCATCAAAACTTGTTGTTGATTTTCATTTTTCTTTTCTGCGTTTAGGGCTGTATATACCTGTCGAACGTAGTAATTTGTAATGTTATACAAATTTTTCGCTTTGAAGCAGAGAGAATCACAATATTCAAATAGTTCATGATCGGAATGGATTTGAATTTTATAGGCACTATACATTCTTTTCACCTCCTTTAAACGGAACCTATGTTCTTATTATATTAAATAGGTTGATAGAATACAAAGTATTAGTCCATTTCCAAAAATGAAATAACAGCTTATATCCCCATATCTGAAGTTAGGGGGTATTATGCTGCTTTCTGATAACCAAATGCCACCATTTATATGTATCTTCCACGCTAATATTAGCAACCAAATCTGCTAAAATTACCTCAAATGAAAAATCTAATGTTGTAATTTGTGCTAATTCCATTTCCCCATCAACCTGATGATAACAATTAATGCCACCACTAGATCAATCGCCAATTTCGACTCCAACAGTATCACGTCGTTACCCTTCTCTACCTTTTCACGGAACTTAACCCACCTATCTTACATTACCCCTCCCAGACTCGATGAATATTTTTCTTTCCTTACCCATTCTAAATTATTGGATTAAAGGGTCTGGCCCTAGAACTCGGCATAAATTAACACTCTATCAAATTAAAATGATAGAAATCCATACTATTTAATACTGAAAAGTGCCTGGCACCTTCCAAATTTCTGGTTGATGCCAGGCACTTTTGTTCATTTCCAAGAAAAAGGGTCAGACCCCCAGCCCGCTAAAGCATTAGCACGTTGGGTTCTGACCTTAAAACTTAGTCCCTATATTTCATTACTTCCCTCTTTGATTCATCTACTATCGTTTTCAAATCATGCCCAGATGGATTCTGGAATATGCGAAGTCCAAACTCCTGTGCTACGGCGAAAAGATGGTCAAAGATATCCGCTTGGACCGATTCGTATACCGCCCATCTTATATCATTTGAAAATGCATATATTTCTAGAGGCAGCCCATGTTCTGTTGGTTCTAATTGTCTAACCATTAAGCTCATTTCTTGATTGATTCCAGGATGATGTTGAATGTAATTGCTGATATACGCCCTAAATACACCGATATTGGTAAGAGCCCTTCCATTCACTGGATTGCTCCGGTTAATATCGTTCTTCGTATTGTACTCTGCAATTTCACGTTCCCTCACGATAATATGGTCCGAGAGATAGTCGATTGTATTAAATTTCTTAATCATTTCCTCGGTACAAAATGAAATACTATTTATATCAATAAATAAGGATCGCTTAATCCGTCGCCCTCCAGAGGTTTGCATCCCTCTCCAATTTATAAAGGAATCCGATATCATCGCATAGCTTGGAATCATAGTAATCGTTTTGTCGAAATTTTGTACCTTTACTGTATTTAAAGAAATATCGATAATATCCCCATTTGCTCCGTATTTCGGCATTTCAATCCAGTCCCCAACCCGAACCATATCATTGGAAGCCAATTGAATCCCTGCAACAAGTCCTAACAAAGAATCTTTGAAAACCAACATAAGTACGGCAGAGAGAGCACCAATCCCGCTTAGAAAAACAAGTGGACTCTTTCCAACCAGGTTCGCAATCACCAATACAACTCCAAGTGTAATGACAATAATATTAATTACCTGGATATACCCTTTTATTGGCTTAACCTTAGATATATCATAGGTTTGATAAATATCATTAATTGCATTTAATAAGCTACTCATCACCATTAATCCCATTATGATTAAATAGGCAATGGCACCCTTTTCTATCAATTTCTGATAGCTTGGAAAGGTTGATGCAAAATAATAAATAATAATTGCAGGAACAAAATGAGATAGCTTATGAAATACCCTTCTTTCCAAAAGCATTGTATCCCACGTGAATTTGTTATTTTTCACAATATGGGTTATAACCCTGATCACTACTTTTCTTGTGATAAAATGGGCTACAACACAGATAATCGCTATTAAAAGAATCATAATAATAATTGAAAGATACCCAGCTATGGTGGGATCTATTTCAAATTTTAAAAGCAGGTTACTTATGTACTTCATATATGCCTCTCCCTTGATGTTATTTTAATATATTTATATATTATAACAGAAAGCCGTAGGGAAGTTTCTATAGAGCCTTTTTCCTATTCTAGTCTTTACATTTATAACCACACTTCGAAAAAGGGAAAAAGGGATCAGTTCCCACGGCATGGTAAATCTTTAATTTTCCGGGGGACTGACCCGTGGGAATGGTTATTGTACGAAGCAACCCCTGCACTTTAAAACGTGACAGGGGTTGACTTCATCATAGATTTATTTTTCCATGTATCTTCTTTATTTACCAATGCTTTCCTGTGGCAGTTTCATTGGATACGCCATCACGTCTGCTCAGATATAAACATAAACCATCTAAAACGATGTGAACACTTTGATCGAACAAAGAACTTAACAATTGAATTGATTTTCTGTTACCGCCCTGGTCTCCTCTTACAGTGCCAGGCACCAATACAGTCAAATCCGCACTGCCTGCTAAATCCGATTCCAAATTACTGGTAAACGCTAAGACCCTTGCTCCTTTTTCTTTTGCTTTTTTTGCATCGGAAACCACATTCGCACTTTTGCCTGAACCAGAAACCGCAACCACTACATCATTTTCTTTAATGGCTGGTGTAATGGTTTCACCTACTACATATACTTCATAGCCCAAATGCATGAGCCTCATGGCAAATCCTTTCGCCATAAGCCCTGAACGGCCTTCACCAACCACGAAGATTCTCTTTTCCCTTACGATATCCGCGGCAGCATCTGCCAACGATTGCTCATCAACTTTTGAAACGACTTCATTTATTTCTTCTAAAATGGAAGCAAGCATGTTCATTCATCTCCATCCACTATCGTTTTAAACATTTTTGCTGATTCTTTTATATTAGCTGATTTCGTTATCGCACTACCGACGATCGCAATTTCAAAATTAGCTTTCTTGATTTCGGCAATATTTTGAGAATTGATTCCCCCAGCAACGGACAATCTTGGAAAATCATGAATCTGTGATAAAGTACTTTCTATTAAAGTTAGTAAACCTGTGCTTTTATCCGACGGAAGATGAACACAAAGGATACCGTCTGTAAATTGTTTAAGTTCTATTTGCTTTTCAGGTGACGTCTCAAGCAAATCAATCATATAATCCTTCTGATAGTTCTGGGCGACCTTTTGGCAGATTCTGATCGTTTCCAAGGAAGCAGCGCCAAGAACAGTGGCAATATCGGCACCAGCCTGATAAATTGCTTCGAATTCATATTCTGCTTCATCCACTGTTTTAATATCGGCCAAAATAACCTTGTCCGGAAATTCTTTTCTGATTCGCTTTACAGATTCGAGACCAAAATCCTTGATCAGTGAAGTGCCGATTTCAATTATATCAATATCATTTTCGGCCTCACGGATTATTTCGATCGCTTTTTCAATCGCTACCCGATCCACTGCTAATTGAAGTTTCATTTTGAATGACTCCCAATAAATTTGTCTAATTCTTCTCTCGTTGGAAGGCCTTCGTTATCGCTTACAAATGTGACCTGAATTGCACCAATCGCATTCGCCCTGGTAATGGTTTCCTGAATCGACAGCCCCTCCAGCTTACCGGTAACGACGCCTACAGCAAAGCCATCTCCGGCTCCAACTGTGTCGATTACTTTTTCCACTTTAAAGCCTTCTTGATAAAAGCTTCCGGATTCAGTTCTTACGTAAGCTCCTTTGCTTCCAAGCTTGATAATGACTTCTTTGACACCCAGATCCTGATAAAAATCTGCAATTTTCTCTGGATTATCCGTTCCGGCCAGAATCAATCCTTCGGATACTCCAGGCAAAATCAAATCGGATTTAGCGGCCAGTTCATTGATTACTTTTACCATTACCTCTTCGCTTTCCCATAAAGCTGGACGAAGATTAGGGTCAAAGGTAATATAAATGCCACTCTCTCTTGCACGATCCATTAGGCGGTATGTTGCTTCACGGCAGCTTAACGATAATGCTGGTGGAATCCCCGTCACATGAACAAGATCAACCCCATCAAAATCGATTAAATCAATATCAGCAGCACTCATATGTGAAAAAGCTGACCCCTTACGATAATAGGCGACTACAGGATCCCCTTCGGAAACTTTGCTCTTTAATTGAGTGGCTGTTTTATAAATGGGGTCAAAGGTTAAGAATTCAGTACCGATTCCTTCCCGATTTAAAAAGTTTTTAATATAATGTGCCATCGGATCTTGTCCCAGCTTGGTTACATAGGATACTTTATGCCCTAACCGGGAAAGCCCTGTACAGACATTCACCTCTGCACCTGCCAGTGATCTTCTGAATAACTCGACCTCTTCCAGCGGACCCTCTGTTTCTGCAGTAAACATAGCCATTGGTTCACCAAATAACAGTATTTTACTCATATCGATTAACTCCTTATGATAGTTGTAATTTCATTGAATAACTGATTAGCTTTCCCTTCATGATGGGGAAACAACATTAAAACATCGAAAACGAATGGGTTAAAGTCAAGCGAGAGCAAGCCTTTTGCAAACTGCATCGCTGCAATCTCACTAAGTGCCACCAGCCGTGATTTATATTGAAATTTCCCGAGTTTCCAAAGGGGTATTTTCGTGTTTTTTGTAAAAATATCAGCATTATGCTCTTCTATAAAATGAAACAATTCATGGGCTATTAAAAGCTCCTCCACATCAACATGATCGAGCATTAACCCGAGCTGATGTTCCTGGATAAATTTTTTGACAAGCTCAATATTATCATTAAATAATGTAATGCTGTTTGGACTGTGAAACACGGCAAACATTATATAATTTTCTATGCTATATGAATCTTTATAATTTATTTTTGCGTTCATCCTCGCTGCTATTTCTTTAACGGAAAGAACGGGATATGTTTGCCTTAGTTGAACAGCTTGCTGATTGCCGCATTCAATTGCTTTTTCAATAAGTTCCTGTTTTACAGGATCAGTCACTTTACGGTTGAGAGGGTCTCTGCTGAATGCATATCTACCCCACTCATGATCCGATATGTTTGTTAAAAAGTTTACTTTATCGGTGATCATAAATCATTTTTTGCTCCGACAATAATGATTTCTTCATTTGGTTCCATGGTTGATAATTCTGTATCAACGACCATGAATAACTGATCTTTATCTAGCATGCCTGCATAATCCAATACCTTACCGCCAATACAAAGATAAATATCAGGACTTAATTTAATATCACTCTTGAAGACGGCTAAAGTTTCCCACATTTTGCCGATCACTTCTTGTGCTTCTGCTACGGTGCATTTTTCAGCGACACCGTCTCCGCGTTGTACCTTAATAAAGCCTTTTTTGTCGACGATTCTGATTTGTTTAGAACCTTCTTTCTTCCCATTGGCAGAGAAGACATAAACGACATTGCTCTTCGTAACCAATTGTGTTTCCTCAATCGGTACACCAATTGATTTGGCAGCCAGTGCTTTGGCATCCTCTTCGCTTAATGCCATTAACAGATCCGTTGTTTGAACTTCCGAAGAACCCATTGCAATCGCTGTTACTTTATTCGTTTGAGAATCGATTTCGATTTGAACCTCAACGGAATCAGGCACGGCTCCATTAGCGATGGCCATATTTGCGGCTTCTTTCTTAATATCCGCAATATCCTTTTTCGTCGGTGATGGGATAACCCGTTCAACCACATCACGAATCATCGCTAAGGCAACACCAATAGAAGAAATGACTTCTGCATTTTCTGGAATGCTGTACTCCAAGTCCATATGTTCAGCAGTAAATGGAAGTAAAGATGCACAGCCGCCTCCCACGCCAACGAGAGAAATTTGGTCTTTTTCCAGTTTATATTTTTCCGCGAATTGTTCGATGACTGGTTTAATCTTTTCATAAGATTTTTCCAAAATCTGTCTAGCCACTTCTTCTACCGTCTTATTCATATATTTGGCGAGCGGCTCCATTGCTTTCCGGGCAGCCTCAGGGTTTCCATATGAATAATGTTCAGGGGTTACATATCCTAATACGTTCGCTGCGCAGCTATTTGTAATGGTGATCTTGTTGCCGTTTTTAAGTTTAATATAGACATAATCAGCCGGATCACCCTCTTTAGGAGAGAAAAACTCTACTTGCGGATCGACGATTTCTTCAATCGGTGTAAAGACGGCATAAGGCATACCACCAATATGGGCACTTCTTGGCCCAACGTCAACAATACCTTCTTTTGATGCACGGACCATACTTCCTCCGGCTACACCTAATACGCGAACGTCCAAGGAGCTAATATATGTGGGATGGCCTCCAACGATTGAGTAATCAACAGCCGGGCGTCCATTTTTTATAACTCCAATGTTCGTACTCGTTCCGCCTACTTCGAAATAAATACCGTTTGATGCCCTTAAATACATCAATGAACCAACCACACTGGCGGCAGGACCGGACAGCATGGTTAATACAGGACGTTTTCTCATTTCATCAATCCCCATAACCCCGCCATCACCACGCATGATCATTAATGGAACCTGAATCCCGGCTTGACGGACGCTGCCTTCTGTACTGTTTGCCGTTTCAAGCATTTTTGGCAGAATGCTGGCATTAATGGTTGCTGTCCTTGTTCTTCGAGTCAGACCGTACAGCTTACTGATTTCAGATGCAACTGAAACAGGAACGTCATGCTCAACAGCAAGTTTTTGGATTTCTTTTTCCTCAGTTAAATCATCAACACCGAATGCCTTGGAAGCGACAAAAACTCCTGCACCTTCGTCTTTTAATTCTTTGATTGTTTTTTTGATACTTTCACCGTTTACTTCTTTCTGTTTCATGTAGCGATGATGTGTCTTAATCATTCGGCCAGTACCCAAATCAATATCATCAATTTTAGTTTGTTTTTTTGCAAGCCAGCCGCCCAGGCCGCCTTTACCGATCCCAATAACCCCAACCTCGGCAACGTCGCCCTCTAAAAGAGCGTTTGTTGCTTGTGTCGTACTGTGAGCGATAAAAATTACATCTTCTGGATTAATATTGTTTTTTGTTAAACATAATTTAAAGGCTTCGATAACACCAGCAGCCACACCATTTGGATGATCATGGGTGGTCATGACGGAACCTTTACCGATGATTTCATGTGTTTCATTATCAATTGCGACTGCTTTTGTATGAGTTCCCCCAACATCTATACCGACGCGAATAGCTTTTTTGGCCATTTTTATTCCTCCACTTCCAATTTTATTGAAATCGGCTGCTCCTTCAACAGGACCCACCGATTTCATGGCGTTTCTTAACCGAACATAATATAGGCAATGGCTATATTAATGACACAAACACCCCATGTCCATGGTGCACCTGAAAGCAGGAAGCTTCTTGTATCTGTTTTTGTATAGTTAATTGACCACAAGTTCCAAGATTGAGTAGGACAAGCTGAAATATTCATTGAAATCGTTGGGATATACATTAATGGGAATAAGAATGCCACTGGGATGTGAGCTACTCCTGTTAAAATCCCGATTGTTGCAGCACCAGCACCAAATACGGTTAATGGACCACGGAATAAACCAAGTGGAGCAATGACCATGAATAAAATGGCTACAGTTAATGTGCTGGTTGGCATGATTCCGCCTAAAATACTTTCAAAGAATGGTGAAACTGCTCCTGATACTTTATTGAACATTGGAAGAATGAACAAGAAACCAAGTAAACCTGCAACGTCAACTACACCATCATAGAAGGTTTTAGAAATAATTTTTTCAGCATCTTTGTAAGATCTAATTTTTCCAGTTATAAATAGCGCAAATAAAGCGGATACAATGAACGCCGGAATTGGCTGCCAATTAAATCCGATTGCAAGAACAACGGGCAATAATGGAGTGATTAGCGCAATACCTGGTACGTTTTGTTCATTACTGCCTGAAGCTGTTGCAGCCCAAGCATGACTAACCTTTGATTTACGAAGTCTGACGGACAACATGAGAATGACAATGAGTAATTGAACAGCCATCGCTGTAAAACCAAATTTCAAATAGCTTGCATCATATGGGAAATCTGTAAAGATCCCTTGCATTTGCTTAAATAACACGATGTTGACATACATACCGGAACCGACTGACATTAAGTACGCAGAAACAGCTAAGGATTTCGGTACACCTAGTGATAATAGAATTGGAAGAACAATAACCCCAATTGCTACAACAGCGCCAGCACCAAATGTACTTGTAAAAATTAGGCCCGTAACGATGGACAATAATACGGTTGTACCAAGAGGCTTGTCCCCGCCAAGTTCTACAGTCATACGGATAATCTTTGAAGCGACACCTGTTTTTACTAATACTTGACCAAACCAGCTACCAAAAACAACAACAACGGCCGTTGGCCCCCAGCTTTCCGGCCCGCCTTGGAAAATCTGCGTCATTGCTTGATCCCAAGTAATTTTTCCACCAATCATTCCAAGTGCTGACCAAATAACAGCCATGATCAGGAATCCGATCATTAGGTTTCCACCTTTAACTGCATAAACGATAAATCCGATAAACGTAATTAGCAAAATGATACCAATTGTTAACGCCATTATGTTTTCCTCCTAGTAAAATGTTTATCAATAGATACTTAACTGTTATTTGCGATCTGTTTGTTAGTAGTTTTGGGCATCGCCTCCTAAATTTCTAGCAGTTTTTGAATTTCTGAAACTAGTACTTCTTTTGTAGATATTGGATACTCAATGGCAGCCGGTAGATCCTTCGGCAGAATCTCGATGATTTTTTTCCAATCCACTAGCCCTTCATTCAATAGTCTTGTATTTTTCTCTTTATCTATATCCTTTATATGAATATAAGTGACAAATGATTGAAGCAGTTTGGCATTTTCAACAGGGTCTTCCCCTTGGAATAGCCAATTCCCGATATCGATGGTAAAGGTAATCGATCCGCCCAGTTGTTTAACCTCGGTCAAGAAATCAAAGATTTTTTGAGATCTTCCATTGCTTTCGGTTTGATCATTTTCAACGGTGATCTTGACTTTGTATTGTTCTGTCAACCTAGTAATCGTTTGCAAATCTCCGTCACCAAATTGTTTATACTCGCCAATATTTAGTTTTATGCAGCGGCCATTCATGTCGAAAGCTTCCTTACAATACATTTCAAGCGATTCATATTTTAGTTGATGATTTTCATAGAGCACATCTGGCACAGAAAAAAAGATGTTCATTCCATACTGTTCTGATTTATTTTTAATATCCTGCAGTTCTTGGCGGTCTTTGATAAACTCTCTTCTAACTTCAATGTTTTTTACTCCGAGTTCATGAACCCAGTCGACCATTTCACTTTGAGGTACACCAGCTTGTAAATCTTCAAGATAGACAAGTGTATTAATGACTATTTGATTCTTTTTCACGTTTCCCCACTCCTACTGTAATGCGTGTAAAATCGTTTCACATCTTTCTTTCAATAGGTCCAGATTATCGACATGAATCCCTTTGGTTAAATAGCCGCCTAATCCAACTGCAAAGGCACCGCTTTCAAACCACTCTTTAATATTCGAATCATCTACTCCCCCGGTCGGCATCATCTCAATAAATGGCATTGGCGCTTTAATTCCTTTGATCATTTTCATTGATACACACTCACCTGGGAATAATTTCACCACATCGCTTCCTGCCAAGTATGAACGATAAGCCTCAGTTGGGGTAGCAGCCCCTAATGAGCAAAAAATCTCATGCTGTTTGCAATAGGAACCAACTTCTTCTACCACACAAGGAGAAACGATAAAATCTGCTCCATTTGATACAGCTAATTCAGCTTGTTCCTTCGTTAAAACCGTACCTGCTCCAATTACGGCTTCCGGAAGTTCCGATTTCAGTGTATGGATTAGTTCTTCTGCTTTCGGAAGGCTGAAGGTAATTTCTAACGTGGTAATTCCCGAGTGTACGAGAGCTTTACAGATTTCTTTGGCTTCTTCCAGATCATTTCCACGAATAACCGCGATGATTTTTCCTTGCAGCTTTGCCATGACTTCTTGTTTTTTCATTTTTTAACCGCCTCCATTAATAGCTTTCGGATCTGTAGAGCCGCGTTTGACAAGCTGTGCCGGCAACTCTATATATTTGGGTTCGAATTCGCCTTGTTCTTTAATGCGCTCGATTAATAGCTTGGCAGATTGAACGCCGCACTCATAGGATTCTTGTGTCAGAGTTGTTATTCCAGGGGGAATCAAGGACGCCCAACCCCAGTCATCAAATCCACATATTCCTAATTGAGGGGAGATTTCAATATTTAGCCGTTGCATTCCATGTAGGACCGTTAATAGCGTCACGCCGTTAACAGTAAAAATAGCAGCCGGCTCACCCTTTGAAACGCTTACAAATTTCCTTAAACTATCATCTGTATTTTGAGGATCATCAAGTTCGACAACATAAGTAGTCAAATCTCCATCCATATTAAAAAACTTTCTCATGGCGTCCTTAAATCCTTTATGACGCTGGTAACGGCTGCTAATAACCGTCATATCTTGGGTGAAAAACGCTACCCGTTTGTAGCCTTGCTCGTACAAATATTTCACCAAATCGAATGTTGCTTCATAATTATTAGTCGCTACCGTATCCAGCAGATTGGGCTTACTTAAACTGCGGTCGGTCAAAACAATTTTAATTCCTTCATTTTTTAGTGATAAAAGATAGTCATCATTTTTACCGGTTGTGTTAATAATTAAGCCATCTACTTTGTTATCCAATAATGATTGAATGCTTTCTATCTCATTAATCGAATCATTACCAATGTTTGCAAATAATACGTTGTAACCCAATTGCTTACAATAATCACTTATTCCTTTTAAAACAATCGATGAAAAAGGACTTCCAATATCGGCAATGGTACAGCCAATAACACCCGAATTCTTCGCTTTTAAGCTTCTAGCGAGATTACTCGGTCGATAGCCTAATTGGGCAATGACGGTGCCGAGCAATTCCTTTGTTTCTTCCGACATATATTCATATTTACCGTTTAAATATCTGGAGACTGTTGTTTTGGATACGTTTGCCTTTTTGGCAACCTCATTGATAGTTACTCGAATTTTTTCCCCTTTAGCCTTATGACCCATTTCATCAACCCAACTCCTTTTCTTTTGAAATATCGTGTTTATCGATTTAGTTAACCGGTTCACAAAAAGACAATCCTGTTTAAATTCACTTTACAGTTGGGACTGAATGAATTTTAAGTGAATACTATATTTATCAGCTGGTCACTCTCTCTCTCTCTTTAGAAACCGGTTTACAAAAGGCAATTAATTAAATTCACTTCCAGGTTTTAGGTCTGATAAGTGAATATTTTCATCGGCAGCTGATAGCCATATACGTCAACTTTTTTAGAAACCGGTTTACAAAGATAGAAAAAAAATAATATTCAATCTTGTTACCGTTTTCATAAAATAGTATATACCTATATTTTTAGAATATCAAGAAGGTTTACAAATTTTTTTAAAAGGTTCTTATTAGTCGTAGTATTATTGTGTTACTTATTCATCTGTTTATGGAGTTTATCCTTTTGAGGAAAAGACGTGATGGACATTTGGTGGGAGCACCTTTTATAGAAATGAGTAAACATTAAGGCTTCCGTACAAAATGTTAAAGGGTTCCTTTTTCGGGTGCTTTCTTATTAAAAGACACAAGAATTGACGTATGAATTGGCATACGTCTTTTCTTTATTTATCAAGGTTTCTACGAAATTCCATTAACTTTGACAAAGCAATTGACATCATTATTATGATGGTCAATAAGTATTGTACAATCAAAAAAGAGGGTCAAAACTTCTGTCATTTGCAGTGCCGTTTTGAGTACCCATTTTATTGATCTTTATAAGTTGGTCGATAAAAAGGAGCTGATTCCCGCTTCTAGAATTAAAAGTGTCCGCACTTATCGGTTGGGGGATCAGGTTAAGCACCCGAGCTGAAAAATAGACGGAAAAATTTCACCTAATTAGTGATTTTTATTAAAAAAGGCTTAAATAGACGGAGAGATTCCGCCTATTGACTCGAAAAACGTGAAAATGAGGGATTTTGCCTTGCATAACCGGAAAACCTCACCTTATTTTCCTCAAAACGAGCTCTATTCTGCATTTAACCTGAAACTCTCCGCTTATTTTACTTTTGCTGGTTACTCGATTAAGGACAAGACATTTTATTTAAAAGGGAGTGAATCTTATCTCAAAAATCCAAGAGAACCTCATTTTGATGCATTACGGTGAACCATATCACAAGTAAGTGAGGTTTTATATAAATCAGGTTTTTGTATTCCTAATAAAGAAACTCGCCATTTCTATGGCGAGTTTTCCTTTTTTATATCCCAATAACGATGCCAATACAACTGTCATTTCGGCACGTATTTTAAGAAAAGCACCTCAAAACGGAACCCTTGAACAAAATGTACAGAAGCCTTTTGCCTTGTTAGCATTTTTTCTACCATTTATTATGAAATGTATATTTCAGAACTTACTTTTCTCCACTTAATTTTACTAAGATTTTTGCTTGAGATTTATCTTTCATCAAGGCTTCAAATCCTTTATTAACGATATCTTCTAATTCAATGTGATCAGTAATCACAGGTGAAGGATCAATTTGGCCGCTTGCTATTAATTTGACAGTTGTTTCAAACACATCTGGCTCATAGGCAAGTGTTGAGACCAAATGCACACCAGTAACAGTTAATTGCATTGGAGAGAACTCTACTGGTTTTTCAAAAATTGAAACGACAGTTACAACTCCACGGGCACGAGTGACTGCAATCGCTTGGTTAAAAGTCGGCGCAACTCCAGCAACCTCAAATGTACGGTCAACTCCGTCAGGATAAATGGATCTAATGTATTCAACTGGATTTTGTTGGCCTGAGTTGACAGCATGTGTTGCCCCAACCTCTTTAGCTTTTTGTAATCGAGTTTCTGATAAATCAAAAGCAAATATTTCTTTAGCACCTGCTGCTTTTGCTGCAATAATTGTAAGTAAACCGATAGGACCTGCGCCAAAGACAGCTACTGTTTCACCGAATTTCAATCCGGATTCCTTAATACCTTGAACAGCAACAGCTGTCGGTTCAATAAGAGCTGCATATTCTAAGGACAAATCTTCAGGAAGCTTAATAACATTTTTTTCATCAACAACAACTAAATCTGCAAATCCGCCATCGGAATTTAAACCGACAAAGCCAAATCCTTTATACATATCAATTAATGGATCCTTATGATTTCCACTAATAATTAAAGGATTTACTACAACCTTATCACCAGGTTTAAAACCACTCACTTCTGAGCCAACTTCTTCAACCACACCAGAGAACTCATGTCCCATTGTTAACGGTGCCTGCTTACCTGTTAAAGGATCCGGGCCATTTGCTGGAATAGTAATCGGTCCTACAGAATATTCATGTAAATCACTTCCACAAATCCCTGTCCAAGCAACTTTAATCTTTACTTGGTTACTAGAAACTGTTGGAACATCACGGTCTTCCACTCGAATATCTTTTGCTCCATACCATACTGCTGCTTTCATCTTAAGAAGCCCTCCTAGCTTTGTACAGTCTTTGAAAATATTATTCAATTAAAAGATTTAAGATGTAACACATGTGTTTACAATTAAATTATCACTCTAAATTTTTTAAAAGACAATTTATCTGCTCTTTGTCTCTCTAGTCGTTTTAGGAAGATGAGTCCACCTTCTTTTCTTTTTTTACAACATTTCGAACTTTAATTATGTAAAAAAGGATGAAGTTCAATGTGATTGGCAAAAATGTACTATAATAAATATAGTAAACTTATAAATAATAGTTCAACATACTAGACAATATTGAAAAGAATAATGATTAAGGGGTAATAAAGTGAAAAAAAGGTTATTCAGCATAGTTAGCAGTATCCTTCTCGCCATCTCTTTAGCTGCCTGTCAGAGTACGCCAGCGCCAGCGAAAACAGCTGCGACTACGGACAAAACGCCAGTGAAAGAGACAAGTGAGGAAGTCAAGAAAGAACCCAATGACCAAGCGGTACAGACAAATTCGACCGCAGCCGGAAAGATGCAGGTTTATTATTTAGATGTCGGACAAGGTGACAGTATTTATATTAAGACACCCAATGGCGATGACATATTAATAGACGGTGGGAACAACGATCGAGGCGATGATGTCGTCGCCTTTCTGAAGAAATACCATGTTGACGATCTAGAGGTCATGATTGCAACGCACCCTGATGCTGACCATATTGGCGGACTGGATACCGTCCTCCAAAATTTCGACGTCAAATCGGTTTATATGCCTAAGGTTACCCATACCACGAAAACATTTGAAGATTTTATCTTAGCTGTTAAAAATGAAGGATTAAAACTGAAGGAAGCGAAGGCCGGCGTGTCATTAGAGTTAGCAGGAGTGGATGCGGAGTTTGTTGGGCCTGTTACCAGCTACGGTGAGGATCTGAATTCTTCCAGTGCCGTATTAAAAATGACATATGACAAAAACACGTTTCTATTTACTGGAGATGCGGCGGTCAAAGCCGAGCAGGATATGATTGCTTCGGGCACCGAACTGCAAGCAGATGTGCTGAAATTAGGCCATCATGGAGCCAATACATCAACGAGTGAAGCCTTTTTAACGAAGGTACAACCGAAATATGCGATTGTTTCGGCAGGTAAAAACAATCAATATGGTCATCCAACCGCTGAAACGCTGCAAAAAATGCAGGCACATAACATCCAAGTATTCAGAACGGATGAACAAGGAACGATTATTGCGACCAGTGATGGATCAACCATCACGTTTCATACAGATCCAGCCAAAATCGAACAGAATACGGTGAAAAACAATGCGAATGACACTCCTGCTAACCCAGCAGTCACACAAGCACCGCAGACAACAACAAGTCAAGCGGCCGCCACCGCTCTTAAAGCAAAAGTAGATAATCCGACTCCTGGCCAAAACGAAACGATTCATTTAGATATATCCGGTATGTCAGGTGCACCCTTTACAGCTGTTTTTCACTATAAAAGCAAGGACACCACGTATACCGGAACCGTTGGAACTACCTTACCGGTTAGAATCAGCCGAGCGGCGGCCGGATTTGAAGTGCTGATCGATATTACAGTTCAGGCAGATGGGAAAGAATATCAAACACAAACATCTTTTATTCCCCAATAAGGAGTGAGTGAAGTGAAGCTGATCATTGATCGATTTGAAGGAGATCTAGTCGTTTGTGAAAAAGAAGATGGCACGTTTGTCGATATAAGAACGAACCGACTTCCTAGTGGCGCAAGGGTAGGCGATATCTTGGTAATGGATGGCGAGCATATTTCTGTTGATGTGACGGGAACTCAGGAGCGAAGAAAGCAAATTAATAAGTTAATGGAGGATATGTGGGAGTAGGGGTTCCACCCCCTCCCATTTTGTATGATGTATTCTTTTCCTCACACAAAAAACACTTACAAAAGTTGAAAAAAACAACATTTTGAATGGTTATAGGTGGTGCCAGCTACACATTCAAAGATTTTTTTATACAAACGGCAGGTAAGCATTGTATTCCACTAAAGCTGGAAATTTCCACGTTCATAAACACACATGTTGAAATTAAATCATCTACATTTTCACAATGTAACTGACAGCAAGGAGAACATTTGTGATCATTGCAATTTGGAACACATTTGTCATGATTTTTAAATTTTAGTAGCTCCAAGACAGCACAATCTCCTTCTAAATTAATGACCCGAAAAAGAAATGTTGTAAAACAAACAAACTTTTCCTTGTTTGATTCATTATCAAAACATGTGGTAACACCTTCCACTTTAAATGGCTCTAAATCACCATAAAGGATGAATGGGATTGTATTTTTAAAGGTCTTCCCTAAAGGTTCCAAACAGGATAACGAATTATTAAAGTCACACTTTTGTTTACTCATTTTTCTTTGTGTATTTAATATTAATTCTAAAGTTGTTTTCAAGCATTTCTTTTCATCAATCTGACATTTCTCCATAAAAAATCTTCCCCTTAAATGGAAATACCTTTTTAATTATTTATATGGAAATCGAATGAGCTTTGAGTGGGACTTCATGCAAATTGAGGAAAAGAGTGAAT
Source organism: Neobacillus novalis NBRC 102450 (assembly GCF_001591805.1). Taxonomy (GTDB): domain Bacteria; phylum Bacillota; class Bacilli; order Bacillales; family Cytobacillaceae; genus Neobacillus; species Neobacillus novalis. The sequence continues at coordinate 16,724 of NZ_BCVP01000010.1, forward strand.
ATAAATATATTCCTTAGATCATTTGATAAACAAGCCCACCCCCCCTTGGACGCCAAGGAGGGTGGGCTGTTGAAGGTCTCATAGTTGGAATTAGTATTGAATTTAAAATTAATTTTCAGCTGGTTATTGGATTCTATAACGAGGAGTAATACAAAATTCACCTGCTGCCGGAAGAGCTGCTGTAGCTCCTGTTGCGAATACTCGAATTGTATCAAATCGTGAAATAGTAAAATTAAATGTCCCTTCAATTGGAACTACTGATTGCCTTACGATGACACCGCCTGTCCCATCGATAGGATCAGCTCCTTTTACAAATTGTACTGTAATAGGGAAATTTCCAGTGTTTTTTACATACCCTGACGTAAAAATAACATCATTTGAATTTGTAGCAAAAATAACCTCTGCATTTGCTACAAGATCACCAGCAACTGTAAATTCATTGCAAATTTTGTCTTGTACAAAATTTTTAGGATCACAACAACTAAAACCACTATTTCCATTGTTCCCGTTAAAACTTTGACACATAAGTGAATCACCTCCGTTCCTTATATAATGTAATTTCACTCTTTATTAAATGTTTTAAATGAGAAATGGCTTGGACTATGGTTGATAATAACTAAAATATTTTGCCTTCTTGGATTTCGATCAGAAAAAGCGAATGAACACAGTTAATCCCAGTGTTAAAGGGTCAGACACCCCGCACGTTAAAGCTATAGTTCACCGGGGGTCTGACCCACTAGCCATTTTTCCCCACACAAAAAAACACCCACAAATGTTGAAAAAACAACATTTGTGAATGTTTCGCAACGAAAAAAACCAGAGTAACCGTGCCTCTGGTCTTTACTTCGTTCTATACGATGAATTCCCGTGTTCTTGTTGCAGCTCATCTACCGTTTGAAGGCGATAATCACCTCTTTGGTCGTCTATCGTAGTGGAAAAGGAAAGCTCTGTTTGAGGAATGGAATCTGCCAATTCATCAAACTTTTCTTGCGCATTAACCGTACGTTTTGCATACGGAAGAACCTCTAGCCTGTCATAAGGAATGTCCTCTCCAGTATCTACACATTTTCCATATGTTCCGCTGCGAATTCGGTCTAACGCTTCATTTACTTCATTTAATATATGTTGAGCTGAATCTTTTATTGAAAATTGTACTTCTCTTTCTTCCAATTGTGTGGCCGTATCAGCAAAGTGGCTATCATAGCTTGCCAATTCACCATAATCCTCAAATGACAATGGCTTGTTTGCTTCGATAACTTCAAGCATTTCCTGTTTCATTCGTGTCAATTTTTTCTTAAAATGGGTGAGTTCCCTTTCTGTTAACATATTTTTTTCCTCTCTTTCGTTTCTTTTACTTTTTTTACATACCCTTTCAACATAGAATCATAACTTGGACATCCAATGAAATTTCGGGCTCAATTAAAAAATCCCACGATTACAAGAGTTCTGGATGTAAACAAATAATGAATCTGCTGCACCCGAAGGCTGACCATCTGGCATTAATTAAGCATTCTATCAAAAAAAAATAATAGAAATCGATACTTATTTAGGAAAATGGGTATTATACCTTCTAGAGCAAATTATTTTTCTAAGAAAGAAGGGATTATCTTGATTTGGACAATTATTGGATTTTTACTATTATGTTGGGTTCTCGGGCTTGTTTTCCATATTGCTGGAGGGCTTATTCACCTGTTACTCGTAGTAGCTGTCGTAGTGTTCCTTTTTAAATTATTTTCAGGCAGAATGGGGAATAAAGCCTAATCACCGTCATTTTTCTAGATCAGCGTGGTTCTGTCCGGCTGGCCCCATTTCCACCTCCGGACAGCATTCAGAGTCCAAACATAAAAAAGAACCAGATCCCGTCCTATTACTGGATGGGGCCTGGTTCTTTTTGGGTCACTAAAAAAAGTTCAATCATTGTTTTTGTTCCTTCGACTTCCACCATTACTCTTGGAGTTTTAGACGTACATTCCTTTGTCATTTTTCAAGGCATATTGAACGACCCCGTTTGTTTAAGTACATTCCCTCACAATGTTCCAAGCTACTTGAAGTAAAAACTAAGTTTTTTATAACCTATGGAGTATTGGTTACGAGTTTGCCTTTTGTGATAAACAGAATTCCTGGCAATAAAATAACTGATACAACAATTAAAATGATGGTCATCCAACTTTGGTTAGTATCGTTGACTCCAGTGGCAAACATCACGCCAAATAAACTAGAGGCGAGGATATTGCCCATGAATCTCGATGTCATAAATAAACCTGAAGCCGTTCCAGTTTCAGATACAGAAACAAAAGAAAAGAGTAACGTCTGTAAACCTATATTTAAAATACCATTACTGATTCCAATGGTCGACAACACCAAGAATATCCAGTAAAGTGGAGAGTCATGATTGATTGTCAAAAAGAGGATAACACCCACTAATCCTATAACACCCCCTGTAAGTAAAGGTATTCTATATCCTAACTTTTCAATCCAACGAGTCGCAAGAGGAGTCATGATAATACCAAATATGGAAATAGAGAGCATCATAATGCCAGTTTGTTTAGAGCTAAGCAATAATACAGACTGAAAATAGATTGGCATGGAAAGCAGCAGGGCAAAAAAAATTAAGGTAGATAAAATATATTGAACATACACGAATGAAATGTTGAGATTTTTCTTCAAGAACACGACATCAATAAAAGGTTCGTCTTTCCTTTTTTCAAAGTAGTAAAATAATAATGTTAACGCTAAAGAACCAATAAATGTCCATAAATTTAAACCAGTTTCTAATGTTTGGAAGAAGTACATCCAAACAGTGATTAAAAAACTGAATAATAAAATCCCAATCCCATCCCATTTGAATGTTCTAGCTGTTTTCTTTTCATCATTTGGGATAGAAAGGACAGCCAAAATGGCTGAAATAATGATAATTGGAAAGTTTATATAAAAAATCACATGCCAGCCGCCCTGCTGAATTAACAGCCCACTGATTGTCGGCCCAAAGGCAGCGGTAGTGGTAGCAAATACCGAAAGTGTACCGATTACTCTATTTTGATTTTTTTCAATAGTAGAACGAATGATTCCAATTCCAGCAGGATACAGAGCAGATGTACCGATTGCTTGTATCGTTCTCATTGCTAGTAGAAACGGCATATTCGGAGATAATGGAGCAGTAAATGAAGAAATACCTACCAATAGAAGTCCAAACAAAAAGATTTTTTTCCTTCCATAGAAGTCACTAAGTTTACCAATAAGGGGTAAGAAAATAGCACTTATGATAAAATAGGAAGCAATTAACCATGTAATATCTTTTGATGAAAGCATAAATTCATTTTTTATCTCTGGTAAAGCAACAGTTATCATCGTCGTATTTAATGGGTTTAATATTACACCTAAAGCGATTGCGACGATTAAAAAATTCTGATTTTTAACGAGAGAAAGATTCTTTGTTACCGACATAAAACTCATATTCTCCTCTTTGATAAATTCTATTTAGATAAAAGTATATCAAATAAAATGAATTTTATCCTCTTGTGTAAGTTGTACAAAAATTCATTGGTTCTCACTCAATTCTAACTCCTTTATAGTTATGCCATCTGTGGTTAGTCGATATAATCCGAAAACAACTGGATTAATTTGCACCAATCCCTAACTCAAAAGATCCTTGAGTACCTGTTGTACGTCCGATAAATTCCCCGATGGTTTCGGAAGCTGATTAGCAATCTGTATCGCTGTCTGCCATTCAGTGGTTATTGATAGCAACACGCTTCGTTGTTTTGTGGAGAAGTTCATATTTTCTTCCTCCCTACTTTTTTAGGTCATCATATTATTATATTGTGTACGTTCTTAATGACTGAAAAGTTTCGTTAATCGGTAACAAACAGCTATCTACAATCATTTTACTTATTGATACTTTATCACTACGATGACCATGCAAGGTTAACACGCTGCTGCACCATAACTAGGTTTTATCTAATAGAAAACAGGGAATGTATCCTCTAGACATAGTAACCCCTGTTGTATAATTAAAGAGGAGTGATTTTCGTGGACAAGCAGTTAAATGACCAAGAACTAGCAAACCATATTTATAAAAACGGAGATTCATTAACAAGTTTTGATGATTTCAGAGAATACCTGAGAGGAAAAGTTAGTTTAGGAAAAAAACTAGGGATGGACGAGGAGCAATTAGCCAATTCGGCTCAGAAAGTAGCCGATTACCTTGCCGATAAGCAGCCGCCTAAAAATTCCGAGGAGCGATTATTGCAGGAGCTTTGGAAAGTAGGTAAGGAAGATGAACAACACAAACTGGCACATATGCTTGTCCGATTAGTACAGGATTAATATTAAAAAAGCACATCACATATTTATATTAGTGATGTGCTTTTAAGCTTTACGATCTGAAAGGGTTTAAAATTCTTCGTATGTAGCTGGATCTTGATTGTTAATTCTGCCGTCCGCCCGAGTTAATCCTGAAATCCTGTTCATTTCAGTATCATCTAGTGAAAAGTCGAAAATAGATATATTTTCAAGTTGCCGTGCAGGAGACGCAGATTTTGGAATGGAAATGGCGCCTAGCTGATAATGCCAACGTAAAATAATTTGTGATAAAGACTTGTTATGGTGTTCGGCAATCTGTTGAATCATATCATTTTGTAAAACTTCACTTGCACGAGCTAATGGACTCCAAGACTCAGTCTGTATTTTATTCTCTTCATGCCATTTTCTTTGTGGTGCTTGATTGAAAAATGGGTGTAATTCAATTTGATTCATGCTAGGTTTTACGCCAGTTTCCTTTTCTAAGCGCATTAAATGCTCAGGTAAGAAATTGCAAACACCAATAGAACGAATAAGCCCCTCTTTTTTAGCGTCAATTAATGCTTGCCACGCTTCTACGTAAGTATCCTGTTTAGGGTTTGGCCAATGAATCAAATATAGATCATAATAATCAAGATTTGCACGATATAATGATTCTTGAATGGTCGTAATCGCTTTATCATAAGACTGATAGCGGCCGGGCAGTTTGGATGTAATTTTTAATTCCTCTCTTGGAACAGAACTGCGTCTAACGGCCTCCCCTACCGTTCCTTCATTTTCATAATTATAAGCAGAATCGATAAGACGATAGCCGAAATCGATTGCACTTAGGATAGAATTAACACCTTCATTTCCCTTAAGTTTATATGTTCCCAAACCGATTACCGGCACTGTCATCCCATCATTTAGTGTAATTTCCGGAATTGTCTTGCCCATAATTAATCACTCCCTTCAATGAGTTTCTCTATAAGGTAAGGCAGCTACAGCTTACAGATGCAATCATAATCAATATCAAAAGATTTTCCTTCAAATTTAACAGCAGAAACTTGAGTAAATCAAGTCGGAGATTCTCATCATCCTCCTCACTTTTCCTTCAGCTTCTTTTCTATATATTATAGGCCAGATTTGTTGATTCCTACAATTAAAATTAAGTATAAGATTTAATACTTATTGTCCAATCGGTAACATATGTAATACCGAAGGAGGTTTGATATTGAAAAAATTATTAATCGCTAATCTGCTATTATTGTTTAGTTTAATTTATGTAGTTGTTCGGATTACCCATAGATCATTATATCTTCCTCAGATGTATATAAATGCTGATAATCCTGTTAGTTTCCATTGGTATTTCATTGCAATAGATACTGGATTAATTCAAGACAAAATTGGCAATTCAATGCACGTCTCAATTTATTTAATATGGATGACTCCAATTTATTTGCTTGTCTTAGTTTCTTTAATTCTTACCTTTTTAGCTTTAAAACAGAAAATGTAAAATAATTATTCCTTATGCACCTAGTGGTTTCAAAAAACAATCTAATAATGGAAATCGTGCATTACCTTTTAAGTATTAACAGGTAAAAAGAGTCAGACCCCCAGCACACTAAAGCGTGAGCACGTCGGGGTTCTGACCCTAGTAGTTTTATGGAACTATGCGAGTTATTTTGGCTGCTTCTTCTTCTAGTACATGAATTCCTCCGATTACTTCATAAGCTGAACCAAGTGACACAAGTAAATCTCCTGTAATCGCTAGTTGTTGTTCTTGAAAAAGTTTGACCAAATCTGTTTCTCCTAATTGTCTAGATACAGATACAGCTTCAAGAATCTGGCCAATCGTCCTAATCCAAACACCAGTTAGTATTTGTTGTTCGCCTATATTATTCGAATTATCTTCTAAATGAAAAAGCTCTGATAATCCTTTAAGTTCAATAATCTGTCCCAAGACTTGAACCCAAAGCCCGAATGAAACCTGTTTTTCTAGTTGTAAAATTTTTATACTTTTATGATCGCTATAATCTTTTCCCTTTTGATTGATATTCATTGAATAATCCATTCTTAGCAACCCCAGAACAAATTTTGCTTTATTTTATGTTAAACAATGGCAAATGTGTTTCCCTGAATCTTTTCTAAAAAAGGTTCTTTTTTCATTCTTTCCCGATATTTATTTGGTATTACAAGGTGGATTTTCTAAAAATCGAGAAAAAATTTCGTATTTCAAAAGTCAAAAGCTCCCCAAAACTAAGATCATCTGTTATTTTTAATATTATATTGTTATCCAAAAAATATGTTTACTTTTAAATCAAAGGAATTAAAACACTGGGGGAAAATTATGTATCAGCTGCGAGGACATCATCTATTTTGCCTTCTAGGCTATCGGGGAATGGGCTATTCCAAAGAATACGTAGAAAATATGACGCGATTGCATCAAATCTTGAGAAACAACCCAAAAACGCTGATTCAGCTCGTAAAGGGACCAGATCAGTTGTGTGAAAAGTACCCTAATTCAGGTGAATGCCATTGTCAAAACGACCAAATCTATGAAAGGGATTCCGTTATTTTAGACAAAATGGACCTTAAAATCGGCCAAATTCTGAAATGGGACGACATTGAGTCCCGTATCCGAAAGCATGTCAAACCCTCCGATATTCAAGTAGTCTGTGAAACTTGTTCTTGGCGTTCTTATGGGGTTTGCGAGGAAGGGATTCGAGAGATTCATGAAGGGAAGGGCTTAAGAGAAATTCAATAAGCCCGCAGTAATTCGATCAATTTTAAAAAAGTCTGATCCTCAGTGTAGCACATCGAGGTTCTCCCCCTTTAAAACAGCGAAAATAATAGCTTCCCTTATTTATTCTAGAGGGGTAGGCTTGGTTCCAATTACAATAGTAGCGTCTAGCTCATTATTGTGTGCTAACTGAGGTATTAGTCCGTATTGGCTAAAAATTTCAAAGGTCTGATGTGCCTGAATTTGGCTTGTCTCTACTAATAGGTGCCCGCCCGAAGCCAGCCAGAGAGTTGCTTCCTCTGCCACTCTTCGCTGAATATCAAGTCCGTCATCTCCTCCGTCAAGCGCCACCTTTGGTTCATGTAGACGTGCATCCTGGGGAAGCAGCTTGATTGCCTTGGTAGGTACGTAAGGTGTGTTTGCAACTAGGATATCGACATTCCTACGCAGTTTGGCTGGTAGTGGTTCATAGAGGTAGCCTTCATATACGTGACCACCTTGGTTAGTAACATTGCGGCGGGCACAGCGCACTGCAGTTGGGTCGATGTCGACTGCATACAACTCAATCCACCCCACAGCTTTGGCTATCGCGACACCGACCGCGCCAGTACCGCAGCAAAGGTCAACGACTATGGCTCCAGGAATAGAAAAGGCAACAGCCTTTTGGACGAGAAACTCAGTACGGCGGCGCGGGACGAAGACTCCTGGGTCTACTGCTATCCTGATGCCGCAGAACTCCGCCCAACCGAGGACATGTTCAAGGGGGATACCAGTTATTCGCAGATTAACCAAAGTGAAGAGGGCATCCAATGTCCGTGCCTCAGACATTAGAAGTTTAGCCTCTTCTTCTGCGAAAACACAACCGGCGGTGCGAAGTTTCTCGATTATACTTTTTTTAATTTTGTCATCAATATAAAAATTAATTTGCTCTCCTATAAATACCACCCATCCTTTATAACGGTTATTATAGGAAGTTCGTTAAAAATTGGAAAAGTCCTTCTTCAGTCTGCCAGGTTAGAGGAAAAAGATAAAAAGTCGCCGCAGCAACCGTTTGTTTAATAAGCTCTATCCAAAATTCCTATCCAAAAACAGAAGTAGATAACTACCTGCACAAAGATAAATTGCCACTTGAGTTATGACATAAATAAAAAATTCAAATAAGGTTAATTTTCTTTCTCTCTTAATTTTTTTAAAATGTCGATAATAATAGAATGAACATAGGAGTAGTAATACTGCCGATAATTGGAATATATTTTCCAATAGACTAATCAAATAATCATCTCCTCATATTAAAAATATATTTATCTCATTTAACTCTTCTGTCCTACTCCAATAAAAAAAGCACTTCTTAATTGAACTAATTTTTTTGTAATCTTCAACTATTATCTGAATAGGATTAAATGCTTCTTTTGCTTTCACTTTATCAGATTCTTTTTGAACATCATATGTTATCAATGCTTTCCATAGAGCCCATCCTCGTGCTCTATTCCAGGTTTTCTCGTCCAAATTCATTTCATTCTTGCACACTTTTCTACTGGCATCATCAAAAAAAGTCCAGGCTATTGCTGCATCACAAGAGGGATCTCCTACTCCCAAAATACCAAAATCAATAACTGCACAGAGCTTTCCATCTTTAACCAACTCCTCCTTTGTTAAACTCAAGCACCCCTTTGTTTAAGTATATTCATTCACAATTTTTTTAGGCTGTTAGCTTCCGGCATTTCGATTTCTACATTTAGATGAAGCATGACCATCTATTTAATTTCCGTTTTTTTAAATTGAATAAAAATATATTTATCTTTTTCAATATCAATTACTCGAACATTTAAGTTTTCCCTCTTGTAATCACAATTCATATCTTCCTACATCTTTGCCTGAGGATAGCTAGTTGCAAATAATTTTACAACTAGCAAAAAAAAATTTTAGGAAAAGATTACATATCTTTATAAATACAAGGGTATTATAAAGTTTGTTATTATATTAGAAAAGTTATTAACGAAACTAGAAGGTGGTATAACTTATGGTTATAGAATGGTCAACAACAGCAGTATATAATACGATTATGGCCGTATCAGTAGGTATTGGATTATTATTAATTGTTAGATTTTTTTCTCACTTACATGCAAATAAAATTGGGCATTTAGAGGGTTGGGCTATTGGTTTTGCCGTTCCAGGGCTCATTTTAACGATAACTGGATTTCACATGTCATTGACTTGGCCTCTATCAAAAATGGGCTTTCCATTTGATGATATTATCTTTGGTGAATCATCCATAGCTTTTGGGGTTCTTTTATTAGGAATAACGGTTCTATTATGGAGAAAAGCAAATTTATTTTTAAAACAAGGGATTGATACTAGCAATTCAACTGTAGTATCTGAAAGATTAAGGAAGGAATTGCCATATTTACTTAAGCCTTTATCTTATTTCGGTGCTGCAATGGGATTTGCTCTTATTGCAATGGGATGTGCCGGTGTTACGTTTCATTTATTTGCCGCACCGCCTCAAGAACCTATTTCCGGATTATTCGCTGATTATCCAATGATTGAAGCAACTTTTATGTCTTTGTTACTTGCTCTTACAGGTGTTGGGGCTATTCTTTTCGCAGTAAACCAAAAAGAAAATCCAAGCCCAAGTTTGTTTAAATTCAATCAATGGGCATGGACTATTACTGGTATCATTTGGACTGCATTCGGTATTATGAATTATTTTACTCATATAGGATTAATCATACACACACTGGGGCACTAAGAATCATGAAAATGAGCAAACATCCTTTACACAAAGGATGTTTGCCTCTTTTATATGCTACTTCCTTTATATTATAAATACTCAGTACTCACCGTGCTCTGTTATAATTAGGTATCTTAATCATTTTATTCTTAAAATCAATCTTCGGAGGTAATTCAGATGAGGTTTTTTTTAGTTCGATTACCCCTGCATCGGTAATGCTAAAACGAGCTATATATTCATCATTATTATTAATAATTACAAATTCATCTTTGTTTTTAAATAAAGCAAAATTGAATTGCATTATGAGTTTCCAATTGTGAACTAAATTGTATTTTTCTATAGGGATGATTTGTTCTTCCACCATTTTATCCTCATTTGGCTTTTGTTTTTGATTATTATCATTCCCCACCAATGACTTCTTCCCCTCTCTTTTCTACTCATTTAGATAAACTATGATGGTTTTGTCTCCGAGTGTAGATGTTTGTCCCAAAAATTAAAAAAAGTCTATAAATAGCTCTGTTCAATAAAAAAAGCCGCCGAAAATGGCAGCTGGTCTTTAATCTTTCTGTTGTCCCTTTGGTATAAAATTTTTATTTCTTTTGTATCTTTATGATTGCATTTGATAATTAGTTGGATCATTAAATTTAACGCCCAATTGCTTATTTATGGTTTCTTGATCAGTATAAGGGGTTATTAAATATGCTTTATCCCAATCAAAGCCCTTTACAGAATTAAAATCGATTTCTGTCACACTATTTTTCTCCAAAGCAGAACTTATAGATTTCTCTAATCCTTTATTATGCATAGCAATGACTTGCGAACAACTTGCTAGAAAAATTAGCGAGAAACAAATCAAAAATACAAATTTCTTCTTTGAATTAACCTGTTTTCGTTAGCACAAAAAGCAAAAAAGAACACCGCAGCGATCCATCTTGAACTCTTGCTACCCGTCTGTTTAAGTACAATTCTTCACAATATCGGAAATTTCCCTCAACATGTTAATCGTTTGACTGGTTGGCTACGAGTATTGAAAAACATGCCTTCATTTTCGTAACATAGAGGACACTATTAAACAAGAAGTAAAAAACTCCGTTGCTCTTTATCATCAATGGAGTTTTTTGTGATCGATAAATTTACTCGCTAATTTGTCGGAAGAGTCAAATTAATTTTTGGAGTTGTTTGAAAAGAAAAATGTGACTTCAGGGAAGTAATCTTTCTCATTGTTTGTTAGCGATCGTTCGAAAATAATCATATCCAGATCATCGTAATTAGAGAATGTTTTGTTAATTCAAAAGTAAAGTGATCAAAGAAAGCAGTTTATTTACTTTAATGAGATCTTACATTTTATATTTTGATGATAATAGGTTTCCCATTGTTTTAGAAGACTATCCTATACGGAATTTTCAGGGAACAAAACAGGCACCATCCAAGTTGTAAAAAGATATCTGGATATAATGGAAAAAAGGTTCATGAATAGCAAGCCGGCTTTTTCAAAAAATAAAGTAAAGGTGGTGTTATTCTATGACCATTGCGCTTATTCTCGGAGCAATTGTAATAGTCGGCGGTTTATTTTATACACTTAGAGTTGGTAAAGCGGTCGAAGTGAGAAATAGCGAATTGGATGGAGAAATTCATAGCACAATTAGAAAAAATTGGATTTCGTTAAATCCCGTTTTTCTTGCATATATCATAGCCCTTGGTGCTATATTGGTTTATATCGCATATCACGCAGTATCAAGGTAAGATGTATCGTTCCTAATCATTGAAGGGTTAGTTTATGAATGGGATTTCACCGTGGAATAAGGGGCAGACCCCAAGCGTTAGCGCATCGGGGGTCTGACACTTGAATTTTTTACTTTTCAAAATGTAAATCATCCGCATGCTGTAATAAAAAGTCTGACGGACTCTTGCCGAATAAATACAATCGATGCATCGGTCTTGTCATCGACACGTACAGCAATTTGATATCCAGATCTACTTTTGCATATGGTTCTTCCAAGCAAACAATCAAGACGGCATCAAATTCTAACCCTTTCGATAAATAAGAAGGTATAATCACGATGTGCCCCTTCTTCATATCTTCTTTTTCCTCGACTAATTGAATTGGAAGAGGACTATTTTTTAGGATTTGATGGATTCTTTGAGATTCTTTGTCGGTTCGTCCAATGATTGCAATCGTGTGAAGCTCTTCCTCTTTGAGTGAGGAAATATCTTGTTCCAGCTGCAGCCTGACTTGTTCTAGATTCGAAGGGTCAATGGTTTTAAACAATGGTTTTTGACCATGTCGTATGACGGGTTTGACCTTTGGCAAGTCTTGGTCGATCAACTGAAGGATATCGTTTGCCAAATTCATTATCTCAACAGTCGTTCGGTAGCTTTTTTGTAAGGCTTGATAATTCGCATTAGGGAAGATATCTTTCAATATCGGCGCCCAACTATTCAAGCCGCGATAGGAATGAATCCCTTGTGCTAAATCTCCCACAATGGTAAACAAATCTGTATCAAAGCCCTCTTTTAATGCGGCAAATTGAAAATAGCTGTAATCCTGTGCTTCATCAATAAAGATACTCCGCATTTTATATTTTTCATCGATCCCTTCCAATTTTGTTTTCATATAAAAGATTGGAGCTAAATCCTCAAGTTCGTATGCACCTCGATCAAAAATCCGCTGACAATATTTACTTAGCAGCTTACACTCTTGATCTGTAAGTGTAGTCGAATGCATGTTGATCATTTCAGGAGAAGTCATTAGTTCTTTATACAAGGTAAACATATCTTTCATGACAAACGCATCCATATATTTTTTTACTGCGACCTTTGCCTCCTGCTCCACCCTTTTTACTCTTTGTTCTTTCTTCTCCATCAGGGTAACTACTTTTTGCTTTCTTTTTTCTGGTTCCAGCCTCCTGCTATATAGAGCCTTCTCTAGTGCTTCTTCATATCTAGTGTTAAGATTTGACAGCATAATGGCTTTCTTCTTTTTTAAATCACTTGCTAATAGGGCTTTTATTTTATTAAGTCTTTTATAGATTGGTAAGTATGTATATTCGTTTAAAAATAGTTTTTTGAGATTTTTTCCCCTCAGGAGAATCGATTTTTCTACAATAAAATCCTCTCCAGGGGCGAGTTTTAACTCCAATTCTTTTATATAACTATGGATTAATTCCTTAAATTCGAGTGATCCCTTATAGCTCGAAACCCATTGCAGTTGCTTAGATTTCCCATTCCCTTCAAGGAGCTTCATCAGCTTAGAATTAGGAGAAAATAGTTTAATTTTCTGTCCCAAACAACTTTTCATAAAATCGATAAAAGTGGTCTGGTTAATTTTGTTAACTCCAAGTTCAGGTAAAACGGCCGATATATAATCAATAAATAGTCGGTTTGGTGCGAGAATCATTAATTTTTCTGGAGGAAATTGAAACCCTAGTGTATAGAGAAAGTAGGATATTCTATGGAGTGCGATGGTTGTTTTCCCGCTTCCGGCGGCCCCTTGAACGATAATCGGGTGCTTCAGTGATGCCCGAATCACTTCATTTTGCTCATTTTGAATGGTCGCAACGATTTCTGTTAATCGATTGTCTGCTTTACCTGACAAAGATTTCTGCAAAAGTTCATCATGTGTCGTCAGATCGATATCTCGGATTTCTTTTAATAATCCTTCGATGATTTCATACTGCCGCTTTAATGCTAAGTAACCGGTTTGTGTCTCCCCATATGCATCATAGGACACGTCTCCGAGCCGGCCATCATAGTAGACATTGGCAATCGGTGACCTCCAATCGACGATAATCGGCTGCTGTGTCACACGATCAAACAAGGAAACCTTGCCGATGTACAAAACTTCTTCCATTTTCGTACTATTGCTCGTATAATCAATCCTTGAAAAATAGGGCTTGCCAATCACGCTTTCTAGCCTTTTCAGTTCACTTTCCGCTAATTCAAGAAAACTTGCATTCGCGAGGAGATCCGTGTAGCTCGTACTACTATCCTTAGAATTTAAATCGGCAAAAGATTGCTTCATATTTTCAACAAAAAATTCTTTATTCCCCTTAGAAATATCTAAAACAGTTCGGATATATTCCTTTGTAAACTCTAAGCGCTCCACTTCTGTTTGATAGTCTTTATGGTCACGGACAGACACTTGATCTTTAGCACTCATCCTATTCAGTCATCACCTCTCTAGGTAATTTTTGAAACATTTGGATATTAAGATTAAACTAAATCTTTTATACTAGTCAAGTTTTTTAGTAATGAGAAAGTAGGAATATTAGCAAAAAAAATGATGCCTGCCCACCGCTGCGCATAAGGCCAACAACGGAGGGACAGGCACCAATTTTCACTTTTGTATTGTAATTTGTCGATTTCAGCCATTACTCCTGGAGTTTCACCCGTGCGTTTCTTTGCCTTTTTCCATCCGTCTCATCCTCGGCCTGTCGGTTATGCTTAATGAAAAAAGAAAGGATTAGTCCAATTAAGGAAAGTATGGAAACTACCATAAAGGCGATATTCGCTCCGTGGATATCCGGATAGGCAATATCTGGCCGCTGTTTACCTGCTTCTGCTGTTGTTGTCATCACTGTAACAAGGATGGCGGTTCCTACCGAAGCAGCGATCATTTTCATCGTATTATCCATGGCCGCCCCATGGGGAATTAATCGTTTGGGTAACTGGTTCAAGGCAGCTGTTGCGACAGGCATCATGACCATCGAAAGACCAAACATACGAATTCCATAAAGGACCGTAATATAGGTCATAGTTGTCGCTGGACTTAGTTTAGTAAACGCAAAGGAAGCTGCTGTCATGATTGTTAAGCCAATCATCACAAGCCATCTCGCACCGATTTTATCAAAGATTCTCCCAACAATCGGTGACATGAAGCCGCTTATCAAGGCACCAGGCAATAAAGCAAGACCCGCGTCAAAAGCGGAAAATCCCCTCATTCGCTGCATAAACAGCGGGATAATCGTCTCAGCTCCGATTAAGCCCATAAAGCCAATCATTCCAATGATAATGGCGAACGGGAAAATCGAAAAGCTAAATACACGGAATTCCAGCATGGGGTGTTTCAACCTTAATTGGCGGAAAATAAACACGAGCAAGGATACACCGCCAATTGCGAGTGAAAGAAGTGTCGCTGTATGGGTCCAACCATAATTTCCAGCACAAGTAAATCCATATAGAAGCCCGCCAAACCCGAATGAAGATAACAGAATCGATAGGACATCGACTTTTGGTCTGGAAACATCTGTTACATTTTTTAAGAAAAGGAATGCGACAATGATATCGATAAGCGCAATTGGTAAAATAATAAAAAATAACACTCTCCATGAAAAATGGGATGTAACCCATCCGGACAACGCTGGCCCAATGGCCGGTGCGAAGGAAATCACAAGACCAACAAGCCCCATTGCTGCACCGCGCTTATTGATTGGAAATATTAGTAAAAATACGGTGGTCATTAATGGCAGCATCACTCCTGCACCGATCGACTGAATGACCCTGCCTAAAAGGAGAATTGCAAAATTAGGAGCAATCCCGCACACAACGGTTCCAACTACAAAAATACTCATTGCCGAAATAAACAGCTGTCTCGTGGTAAATCGTTCTAATAAAAAGGCACTGATGGGAATCATGATCCCATTCACCAGCATAAAGACGGTCGTTAGCCATTGTGCACTATTTGCGGTAATGTTCATTTCATCCATAATTGGAGGTATTGCTGTAATCATCAGTGTCTGATTCAAAATGGCAATAAAAGTTCCCGCTAGCAACAGTCCGACAATCATTGACTGTTTATTGCCTGATTTCTCCATTCATCCAACTCCCCTGCTCTAAAAAGTAAAATAACACTGTTACAGATTACCTTCTTTTCCTCATGAATTCCACTGAAACGCTTTGGGAATGCGCCAACTTTCCCTTTGTTTTGTAAGAAAATATTATCTGGGGGAATTTTCTCAATCAAAAAAAACATCTACAAATTTTTGCAGATGCTGTCTTTCAAAATACTGCTAAGGAATATCGCAGGTTGCTGAAAGAACCCAAGTCCAAAGAACGTGATTATCAACTTTCAGAGATACACAATCAACATATTTTAGCTCATAAACCTCCGGATTGAAATTTGCTGATCTCTATTTTTTTGATAGAGTTTTTCAACTTTATTTTGATGGGCAGCTTCTTCTGGATTAATCTTTCTCATTTTTACTGTTATTGAAAGGAATAAAATATTGATGGTCATTTACTCTCGTGAACGCCCAAATCGAAGTCATCTTAAAAGAGGCCGCCAAAAAGGCTGGAAGATTAAAAAAAGAATAAACCCTGTCCCCTTAATTTTTTGTAAATTAAGGGGTTTTTTAGTTATAACACCTAAGCAATTTTATAAAATTTGAATAAGATACGATGTGCATTGTTATTTAAATCATAATAGTGTACGACATACAGTATAAATGAATGAGGTGATTAACGCATGGGTTCTTTGTTGGATACATTCACGACGGAACTAAGAAGAGGAACACTCACATTGGCCGTTTTAAGTCAATTACGTACGCCCCAATATGGCTATTCACTCGTACAGCAGCTTGAAAATGCCGGTGTAATCATTGAGCAAAGTACATTGTATCCTCTATTGCGACGATTAGAGAAACAGGAACTCGTATCGAGCAGCTGGGACACAAACGAAAGCAGGCCGCGGAAGTTTTACGTATTAAGTGACTACGGAATTGAGGTTTACAAGCAATTAATGGATGAATGGAAAAAGATGACACTGGAACTAAAATCATTATTACAAGGAGATGAAAACATTGAATCTGATTGAGGTTTATGTGTATGAAGTAACTAAAAGGCTTCCTATTAAGACACGGGATGATATCGCCCTGGAGCTTAAGTCTACCATCGAGGATATGCTCCCGGAAAATTATGCGGAAGTAGATGTGAAGGACGCACTTTCGAAACTTGGTGATCCGGCAGTGCTCGCTGCAAGTTATCGTGATACACCTATGTATTTAATTGGACCGAATCTATATGATATTTACATTCTGACAATGAAAAGGGTAATACCATGGGCCATTTTGATTACAATCTCCATCCATACTTTCGAGAGTATTGTATCTTTTGAAGGTAAAGAAGCTATTCTTTCTGCAGCCATTAACTCCTTTGGGATTATAATCGGCAATGTGATAAATGTGCTCATTCAAGTGTTCTTTTGGTTCACGATTGTATTTGCCGTCTTTGAGAGAGTTGGCTTATCAAACTCTGACCTGCAACATAAAAAGAAATGTGATACATGGACGCCAGAAGATCTAAAGAATGTCAAAATCATACCCAAGAAAAAAGCAATATCAAAAGGCGATGTTATTTTCGGCTTCATCTGGATAGCCATTTGGGCCATTGCTTATTTCTATGCTGACCATCTTGTTGGCATTTATCGATCAATTGATGGAAACGTATTACAGTTCGTTATGCCTTTTTTTAATCAGGATACCTTGTTGTCCTACTGGCCGATCATCGTGATTTTTATCGTTTTGGAAGTAGGTTTGATCGTTTATAAATGGACAGCAGCAAAATGGACGATGAAGCTTGTAACCATGAATGCGATCATTCGTTTATCAAGCGCGATTACTTTTATCGTCATCGCTAGCAATCCACAGTTGCTAAATCAAGAAATCATCCCCTATATGGCGGATGTGTTTGAAACTACTTCTTCAGCTGTAGCTTATTCATTGGAATGGATCTGGAAGATCATCGCAGCGTCCTTCATTGTCTCCATAATAATTGAAATATTCCAGAGTTATCGTAAAGCAAGAATAAGATAATACTAGAAAAACCACAGTCTGCCATAAAATCAAATAATCCAAAGTCGGTGCATGACACTTATTGTGCTAATGTTTTAGCACAATGGGTGTTATGCACCAAAATTATCACCCTAATCCATTACCTCGTCATTTTATCTGCATACAAACTACGCTCTTTGATTTGGTTTTTAATTTTCTTGATAAAACTAATGAGCGAAGTACTTTCTGATTGTTGAGCCCCATACTTTCTAACATTCACTGCCTCTTCATTGACTTCACAATCCCCCAGAACCAGCATATATGGAATCTTTTGCATCTGGGCTTCTCTTATTTTATAGCCCAGTTTTTCATTGCTTTGATTAATTTTCACCCTTACTCCTGATTGTTTCAGCTCCGACTGAACCTTTAAACAGTAGTCTAAATGAACTTGTGAAACAGGGATGATTTGTACTTGAACCGGTGCTAGCCAAACAGGAAAGGCACCGGCAAAATGCTCGATTAATATGCCAAAAAACCGATCAATGGATCCATATATAGCACGATGAATGACAACGGGACGAACCTTTTCATTCTTTTCACTAATATATGTTAAATCAAATTTTTCTGGCATCTGAAAATCAAGTTGGATTGTCGCACATTGATGGCTCCGTTTTAGTGCATCTTTAATATGAAAATCAATCTTCGGTCCGTAAAATGCCCCGTCCCCTTCGTTTAAGTGGTAATTAATTTCTAACTTTTCAAGGACATTCTTTAATGCTCCTTCAGAAATTTCCCAAATGCTGTCATCCCCTAAAGATTTCTCGGGTCGAGTAGAAAGCTCCACCGAATATTCGAAACCAAAAGTGCGGTACACTTGGTCAATGAGCGAAAACACCTGTTTAATTTCACTTTCAATCTGATCCTCACGAACAAAGATATGTGCATCATCCTGACAAAACGTCCGAACCCGAAACATTCCATTTAAGGCACCACTGGATTCATGGCGATGAACTTGACCAAACTCTGCCATTCGAATTGGTAAATCTCGATAGGAGTATAGGCTGTTTTTAAAAATTAGCATATGGCCAGGGCAATTCATTGGTTTCATCGCAAATTTTGTCTCGTCGACATCGGAAAAATACATATTTTCATGATAATGGTCCCAATGGCCGGAGTCCTCCCATAATCGTTGGTTCATCATAAATGGTGTCCGAACCTCTTCATATTTTGCCTTTATTTGAAGTTCCCGTGAAAAATTTTCCAACTCATTGCGAACAATTTGTCCATTCGGTAAATAAAATGGCATTCCCGGTGCTTCTTCAGAAAACATGAATAAGTCTAATTGTTTCCCTAACTTCCGATGATCACGTTTAGCTGCTTCTTCTAAGAAATGTAAATATTCCTGTAGGTCCTTTTTCTTTTGAAATGCCACTCCATATACTCGTTGAAGCACCTCGTTTTGACTATCTCCTCGCCAATAAGCCCCTGAAACCCGAGTTAATTTAAATGCTTTGATTAATCCAGTCGATGGAAGGTGTGGCCCGCGGCAAAGGTCGATAAATTCTCCTTGTTGATACAGAGTGATTTTTTCATCTTTCTGGATGTCATTTAGTAGTTCTAGCTTATATGGCTCGCCTTTTTCTTCAAATACCTTTTTAGCTTCCTCATATGTTACTTCCATTCGCTTTATTACTAAATTCTCGTTGATGATGTTTTCCATTTCTTTTTCAATCGATCGTAAATCATCGGATGTCAAACTATGTTCTAATTTCAAATCATAGAAGAATCCGTCTTCAATGACGGGTCCGATACCTAATTCCACATTACCAAAGCGCCTTTTCACGGCTTGTGCCAATACATGCGCTGAAGTATGCCTTAAAACATGCAATCCTTCTTCCGATTCTTGAGTAAAAATAGCGAGTTCCCCATCCTCTTCTAACTTGAAGCCTAAATCCACCAGTTGTTCATCAAATTTCCCAACCACCGCATTTTTTCGTAAATTAGTGCTAATCGACTCGGCCACATCCTCAACTGTAATGCCTTGAGGAAACTCCTTTATTTTTCCGTCTGGAAATTGAATGTTAATCCATTTTTCACTCATAACTATATTCCTCCCTAAAAAATAATAAAAAAAAACACGCTCATCCCTATAGCAAGGGACGAGCGTGTTTAAACCCGTGGTTCCACCCAATTTCCCATAAGTAATCGATACCTTATGGCTTTGGTGCTGTAACGCAGCATTAGACGATATTGGATACTTTAGTTCCCCAATACAGCTTCAAGGCGGTAAATTATTTTTCTAAGTTAGGAAGATCGCAGCTCTCCTTCCCTCTCTGAAAACCAAAAAAATAATTCATGTCCTTTTCATAGCTTTTATTATTTTGAAAATAAAAAAAACGCACTCATCCCTGTAACAAGGGACGAGTGCGTTTACTCGTGGTTCCACCCAATTTCCCATAAGAAAAAACTTATGGCTTTGGTGCTGTAACGTAGCATGGACGGTTATTGGATACTTATTTTCCCCAATACAGCTCAGGAGGTGGTAAGATACTTGTTTGCGTTAGGAAGATTTCAGCGTTCTCTTCCCTCTCTGGAAACCATTAAAAGTAACTCATGTCCTCATCATTGCTTTTTATAAAATAAAAAATATATTTAGATTTGCTTCATAATACAATAAATTCCCAATAATAGCAACAACCTATTTTCATAGTAACTGTCGCCGCCGCTCCATAAGTGGTATCCTTTTAAAGCCTTAAAACTGCCGGCATTGATCTTGTATGCTGGGATTTACTCTTTTAATAAGTTTAATGATTTGTTTTCCTTAGTATCCATCCCTTTTTCTAACTGTGCTACCTGAAGATCAATTGTATTACCGTTGAAGTAACTTGTTACCTTTTTCTCAAGGCGTTCTAAGTAGGTTTCAATGTCCTTAAACTTTGAATAAGATTGGGATGAGTATGAATCCGATTCTAACACCTGGTTCATTCCGATGTTAGCCCGAGTTACGTTTTCTCGTCCCATTAATTCCATTCTTCGAAGCTGCATATCCTTTAATTTTCGCTTCATTTCTTCATATTTTCTTTCTAATTCTTGTAGCTGCTCCGATATTTGTGCAAGTGAACTATTTAGGCGCTCCGCACGCTCTACATATTGTTGATGCTCAGCGGTTGCAAATCGGCAGAGCTTTTCTTCTCCTGCTTTTAAAGCAATTTCCGCTTGGTACTTCCTTTTTTCGGCCAATTCCATCGCCTGGCTATACTCTCTCCTGAATTCATCCTTTAATTGAGATTGACGTTCAACCAATTTGCCCACCTTCGCTGTTTCCTGCTCGCATTGGCGGAGATATTCATTGAGCAAAGCAATTGGATTTTCTTTTTCCTTTTTTTGAAGAGTTTCGTTTAAATCAGCGACGATAACATCTTTTATTCTTGTAAATAAGTTCCCCATGTTTATCTTCTCCTTAAATCCTAGTATTTTTTTAATTCATTCCATTGCTTTTCAAAACTAACAAATGGATCTGTCTCATTTTTTTGTTCCGTATTTTTGTTTTGGTTCCAATTTTTATATACAAGATAGAGCACATATGCGGCACCTACTCCAATTAGAGCTGGTAAATGGTGAATTGTTGATGAAAGCACCATTAGGCCAATAATAATTAGCCCGATTTTCCAACCTGTTGATTCCGTCTTTAAGAACTGTTTAAAGATAAAGTATAGAATTGCTAGACTAACCAGTAATCCAACCATCGGGCCAATTGTATTAAGTAAAATAATGGCGGCAAGGCCACCTGCGAAAAGTAACGCAAATTTTTTCATTTTATTTTCCTCCTATGTTTAACAAATCATTTATCTTGATTTCATCTTACCTTTTTTCTACATGTTTCATAATTGCGCTTGAGCTTGATTTATCTCTCGGACTTAAGACCTATCTGATGTGGGACTATCAAATCAAGCATGGAAAAAGGACTAACCTCGACTGGTTAGTCCTTAAACAATGTTCAACTCATGCTGATTTCTCATAGAAACCATTCATTTTTTCCCTCCCATTATGAAATAGCCACACCATTTTGATGTTTATTCTGTTAAAAAAAATACAAAAAAGCCCCCCTAAACGGAGAACTTCGCTTTTGTTCATCATACATGTGCACTATTTGGCATCTACATTATTTAATGCCTGCCATTCCCTGTTCAACATACTCATTTCAAAATAGCTCCAATGGTCATTGCCAACTTTGCTTGCTTCCCTAATGAATCCTTCGGTTTTGAACCCGATCTTTTTATATAAGTTGACGGCCGCTTCGTTGAAATCATATACGGCTAAGCTAACTTTATGCAGATTCAATTGTTCAAATGCTATCTTTAAAAGGGCAAGAACCATCAATCTTCCAATGCCCTTTCCTTGCAGACTCTTATCACCGATTAACACTCTGCACATTCGCGCAGTTCCATTTTTACGATTAATCGTTCCTAGAGAAATGTGGCCAATTATTTTGCCTGATTCTACATAAATTACTTTATATGCTAAATTGGCTGCGTTTTCGGAATTGGACATACTTAAATATTGCTCCAGCTGTTGCTCATCCAAAGGAAATTCCATACTAGTACCGGCCCATTGAACAAGAAAATCCTGGCTATCGATCCACGACAAAAGCTGCTGAAAATCTTCTTTTTCAAAAAATTGTAACTCGATCATTTGATTTGATCCTTGTTTACCATTATTCGTAACGCTTCCGTTTCTTCAATGGCTCGTTTCAATGAATAATTCACCTTATTGATTTTTCTCCTTAAGGAAGTCTGTATGAGGTGGAATTCATGACTATTTTTTTCAACCTCCGACATTTTTCTGATAGATGATAGCGCAGGAAGTGGGCACGTTTTATTGGCCGGATCATGGTCGAAAATATCATTTTCCACATAATTAAGTGGTACTAAGATGCGTGATATCCGGATTAAACTTTGGTTTAGCTCTTTCAAATCCTCCTTTGGTAATGTATCCTTCGTTTTATGTTGATAAATTTCATTGAGCATGGTTTCTAAACTACTTAGGCGGCTTTGGGTTAGCCCCAAATCAATATGATCACTGGAAATTGCCCAATATTCATCCACCAGCTTTTTCAATTCCTTAACTGCTGCGACCTGATTGATGGGTACGATTGGATCCATCAGAACCTTGTAAATAGAAAGTGCATATATTTCACAATCCCGTTTTAAGTTTACAGGGTCAATTTTATCAATGGTATCTTCAACCGTATGCCACCACCACCCAAAACCCCCAGCTTTTTTCCCTTTAAAGAGTTCAAAAACCATTTTGGAATTTGGATCAGCGGAAATAGGTTGTTCACTCATCCCCATAAACAAAGATGGAACACCCGCTCCCCAAAAGGATTGGTCTGCATATCTGCCGTATCGGCTTCCAATGAATTTTTGTTCAGCTATTTTCCATACATACTCAGCTGCAATTTCCTTAGTTTCTGCCATGCAATTGCTTTCGCTAAGAATCGTGGCCCCTTTTCCGCCAACAGAATCGACATAAAAATGCATCACACAATTTTCATGGATTTCTTCCCAATGGCTGTCACAGTAATTTTGCGAACCTGAGTATCTGCCGTGTGAGTGTCCTGACCAAAAAGCAAATCGTAATGATCTTTTCATATTTTTTTGAAATTTGCTAAGTACTCTGGCCACTTCCATCATCGTTGCATTTGCGGAACCATTATCCATTGCACCATAATGCCAGGAATCTATATGACCACTGAACAACACAAAATGATCCGCTTCTTCATTACCCCGGATTTCCGCTGTTAATGTTGGGGTTTTAATCCATTTTGTGTCAACCCTTGCATGAAATATAACATCGTTTTCACCTTGATCAATCAGTGATCTAAGTGTTAATCCATTTTCGTTATTTATCGATACAACTGGGATTTTCGGCATTGAATCGATGTTCTCCTCGGAAGGGCTACCCCAAACAGTGGAGACAATCATTTCATGTGTGTACGGTCCATTAATAAATATTGCACCGATTGCCTTTGAAGCCTCCAATTGTAGTAGAATTTCAGGCAGGGCAATACTCTCGACAACTGCAATCCGTCCATCGACAAGCTTAAGCTTTTCCTCAGAAAATTCACCAATATAGACTGCCGTTCCTTTTAATCCTTCAACATCGGTACTGGGTGCCATCGAATGGGTAATACAAGCGATATCTTGGTTTCCTGCTACTAAACTTGCACGTCCCGGAATACTAATATAGGCATCGTGAAAGGTTAGTTTTGTTGATAGTCCATAGCTTTCCAGAGTGCGCTTGGCATATTCAAAGGCACGAAGTTCTTCCGTAGATCCAGATAACCTTACTTCCTTTGCGATTTCCCTGTTAAATTCCAGCAACTGATTGCTGTCGATTTCGCTAGTGATTTCGTATTCAATTGGACTTAATCCGCTATTCATTT
This sequence comes from Neobacillus novalis NBRC 102450, assembly GCF_001591805.1. GTDB lineage: Bacteria > Bacillota > Bacilli > Bacillales > Cytobacillaceae > Neobacillus > Neobacillus novalis. Next base: position 40,687 of record NZ_BCVP01000010.1, read on the forward strand.
ATCCTACCTCACTTTTTCATCTATATATTTATCGTCAGATCTTAGATGAATATACAAGTGTCTGACCTCGTTTTAAGAGGCCAGACCCTAATAAGTAACTCATTATAGGAAAATACTATTCTTTTGACATTTTATGAAAGGGAACATACCAAGTGTTCATCGGATTAATTTGGTAGCCTTTTACATAGTCCTTAACTGGTGCACTCTCTTCTGTTTGCGCGATGAAGGCGTAGGGAATATCTTCAGCCATGATGCTTTGGATCTCTTGGTATATTTTTTCACGTTTTGCTTCATCGACGATTGTCCGCGCTTCTTCAAGGAGTTGATCTACCTTCTTATTACCGTAAAAAGCCGTATTGAATCCTGCTCCCTTGCTTGAAGAATGTGCAAGATACCATAGATTATAATCTGGATCCGCAAAATCTGGTGTCCATGCTCCAAGGGAAATATTATGACCTCCACTCGTGATTAAATCGAGGTAGGTTGGCCAGGCATATTCCTTTATAGTAACTTTAGCCCCTATCTTTGCTAGATCAGATTGGATGGTCACAGCCATATTTTTATATACTTCATCATTTTGAGAAATAGAAATTTCAAAATTTAGCTTATTCTCGTAACCTGCTTCTTTTAGTAATTTTTTTGCTAGTTCAAGATCGTATGCGTTTAATGGCGTATCCTCGTTAAATCCAAACATGCCTTTAGGAACAGCCGAGTTAACTTTGAAGGCCTTACCGAGAAATATATTTTCAATAATAGAGTCATAATTGATGCTATGAACCATTGCTTTTCTAACAAGTGGATTGTCAAATGGCGGTTTTGATTGGTTCATGTCCCCATATACAATCTTATAACTTGGAGCTGTATAAATCTTAATCCCATTCTTACCATCCATTTCAGCTAACGTTTCAGGTGACAAAGTTGTCGTATCTAATAGATCTACTTCGCCTTTTTCTAACATAATCCTTGCTGTCGATGCTTCAGGGATAATTAACAAATTTACTTTATTAAGTGTAGGCTTACCACCCCAATAATTTTCATTAGCCTTTAATACGATCTTTTGGCCACGATCCCAACCTTCAAGTGTATACGGCCCTGACCCCATTTCCTTATCTGACAAATATTTCTCGCCTAAATCATTTCCTTCATTTGCGGCTAATTTTGGATTGACGATATTTGCATACACTGTTCCTAACGTTTTCAAAAATGGTCCAAAGGCGTGATTAAGTTTAATGGTAATGGTGTGATCATCGGCAATTTCAAAGCTATTTTCATCAATGACCTCTTTAAATTGTCCAGCAGCTGATTTTCCGATTTTCATTGCTCTTATAAATGAATATTTAACTGCTTCGGCTGTTACAGGGGTGCCGTCATGAAATTTGGCATCCTTCCGTAAATGAAAGGTATAGCTCTTCCCATCCTCAGTTATATCCCATGTCTCGGCAAGCATTGGTTTAATATCTGTTGTTTCTCCATCGTAGGTAACTAAACGATCATAGAGCATATATGTGACCCGAAATGAAGTATTTGATGCAGTTCCGTGTGGATCTAAGTGAGGGATATCTTGGTTAGTAGCAAATGTGAGAACATCTTTGTTGCTCGGTTTACTATTGTCATTAGTCTCCTTGTCCACTGGCGTTGTATTTGCCTCTTCATTATATTTCGAACAACCTGCTAATGCCAATAGTATACAAAAAAGGAAAGTCGAAAAGGCACGGAACTTTTTATTCTTCATCCTCTAATCCCCTTTCAAAGTCTATTCTGCTTTATTTTATTTTCATAGATATGTTTCAATTGATATAAATTTTGCCAATCCATTTCTCTTTTGCCGACTTCTATTTCTTTTATACTACTAATTACATATTGGGTCAGTGGGAGTGATAAGTTGTAGTGGCGGCCTCGAGCAACAATGGGAGTTAGGTCGAAATCCACTTCAGTTATCCGATGCCGAATGGCCAAATCTCGCCAAATTCCACTTTTCTGTTTTTTATTTTTTGACATCCATTCAGCAAGAAAGTCCCATTCCTTATCTAATTTTTGTTGAATTTGATTTTCTCTTGGAAAGATTGATTCGGGTTTCCAGACATCGAATGACTTTAATTTTATTCTTTGCAAATGAGCTACTTCTAGTGACTCAGCACACAGCTCGATTAATGTAGGTCTTAATTCTTTTTTGAAGACTACAGCCGCCATTGTTTCATCCACAAGGGCTGTCGCATAAAGGAGAGAGGCATAAGAAAGCTTGCTCCATAAGTAACCAGGAATATTTCCAGTAACTGTTACAGGCCCCCAATTCTCGAGTAAAGCTTTTAATTCTAGAAGTCTATTGGTCCATTTTCCATCGAATTCTCCGATTGAAACAGAGGATACCCCTCCATATAGAATCCGACCTGGTTCTAAATAATCTGCTGAGAAATTAACAAAACATAATAAAGGAGTGGGTACATTTAGGTGAGGAGGAATTTTTAAGTCTGTCAGTCCGTTTTGAAAAGAGACTACTTTTGTCCCATTATTCAAAAGCGGAATTACTTTCTCAATTGCCCCTTGAGAATGCTGAGCCTTTGTGCAAATAAATACCCAATCTAATGGCCTATTAATATTTAATAACTCTTCCGGGGTGTAAGCGTCTACTCTAATTTGAAATTCCTCATCAGGACCTTCAATTCGAATTCCTTCTTCACGAACCATTACAACATGTTCCTCTTCAATGTCACAAAATACGACCTCTTCACCCCCCTTTGCTAAGTAGGCTCCCAAAACACCTCCGATAGCACCTGCACCAATGATGGTGATCATCCGCTAACACCTATCTTTCTATCAAATAATTTTACAGGTGAAGGCCAATCCAGCCTCACCTGTAAAATTATCCATTATTATTAATTTCTTGTCCGAAAAGCGTCGAACTCTTTGCCAATTAACTGACTGATTGCCTTGATAAAAGTATTGGTTGTGTGCGGTGTATCATAAAGGATAGAGAAGTATTCTTTTCTTTTTTCTTTAGGTGTCTCTTTGTAGGCATTGCCTACCATCCAACGGCCATAGTAATAACTTGGAAAATACGTTTTCTGGACTGGGTCAGAGAAGAAGCGGAATGCATTGTTTGCTTCAATTTCGGTAATTCCACCACGGTTGATCATGTAGTCGATTGTCTCTTCTTTCGTTGTTTTCCCAAGGTTATACATAAAACAAGCGTTAGTAGTGAACATTCGCTGATAGTCTAAGTAATTTCTTGCTAAAAGATATTGCTGTTTCTGATCCTCACTAACACCCGGCGTATCCTCCTCCAAGGCATCCCAGCCGAGGAAAGTAAGCGCTGTTTCCGGTCCGCCTTCAAACAATGCATTCGTTGGACTGTTGATTATATAATAGGAAGCTTCTAGTGGAAGTTTTCCTTGCTGGAATAAATAATCCCAACGACAATAAAATGCTTGATGTCCAGGATAGCCTTCATGAGTCATAATTTGGGCCAAGATAGGTTCAGTCCATGGACGGTCAATATTAAAGGTTAAATTGCCCCGGAAGTTCCCCGTGTATTTTGAATAACCACTCCAGAAAACACCGCGAATCGGTTTAATCCAATCAATTCCATCTTCTTCCGGAAGCCCGATGACCCGCTTTAATGTCCCTTGCTTGCTTAATTCGCGAAAGTTTTCGGCAACTGATGTGACTTTCTCTGGTTCAATCATGGTATCGTTGCGCCAGGCAGCCGCCTTTTCCTGTAACGTTCCTTTATACCCTAAATCAGTCAGCCCTTTTTCTACCAGTTCACCAGCATGCTCCATTTGGTTATCAGTTATCAATGTTGATGGAAGTTCCTGAATAGATGCAATCAATTGTTCATATGGTACATCATCGCCTTGCAGGCTGCGGGCAAAGTAACGGAACCCGTTTGTCATTGCCCTTACATATTCACCCTCATGTCCTTCAGTTGACGAAATCGCCTTTTCTACTTCATCAAGCACCATGCCAATTTCATCAAATGTTTTGAGTGTCGGCTTGATATCACTATAACTAGCTGTTGCTACCTCTTGGCCATGGAGTTTCTCTGTTTGTTCATTTAAGCTCACAACAATATCAACGATTTTTTCCCCAATTGGTGAATCGGTCCATCTTAGCACTACCATCTCTCCCTTTTGTGATGTATTATTTTGCAGCAATTCTCCATAGATCCTCAATATCAACTAAAATCAATTGAAGCATCATTTCGTATAACTTTTCGCCTTTCTCTGCAGTTGCACTACCTGCATCACCCAAATATCCATCTTTGAATAACACAGTCCCCATTTTTTCAAATTTGATTTTCGGATTTAACTTCGATTCGTGATTTCCAACCAGACTTGGGTTCGCAAGCTTTTCATCAATAGCGAGAATTAAAGACGTTTCGTCCTCGCCGCCATGACCCGGTCCTTTTGTAATCTCTAAAATTTGTTCCCGATAATCGACCCACCAATTAATCGTTAAAACATTCATTCCTAAATCAGCAAGTTTTTCAACAACACTAGTTAAACTGGCAATATTCCCTCCATGACCGTTAAAGAGAATGATATTTTTCAAACCATTTCTATGAAACTCTTTCCCAATCTCATACACATAAGCGGAAAACGCTTCAGCTGAGATGTCGATCGTTCCATCAAATGGCGCTAATCCCCAAGAATGCCCATAAGGCACCTCTGGCGCGATCATGACTTTCTCGCCAATTAATAAGTCTAGACGACGAACAAATTCCCTAGGGATCCATACATCTGTCCCTAACGAACAGTGTGGTCCATGTGTTTCCATCATTCCAATTGGTAAAAGGACTGTAGTCACCGTTTTTTTTACCTCTGTAAATTGCTTTGCGGTTAAATTCATCATATACATCGCAAGTTCACCTCTTCGTTTTTGGCTGCCAAATAACTTTCCGTGTCAGCTGGATTCGTTCTAAAAATAACCTAATGGATATGTTTCAAAATAATTTCTGCTAATAAAGCTGCTCTGTAAGGAAGATTCGATAAAAAAACATGTTCGTTTTCTGAATGAGCCCCATCTCCCTGTGGTCCAAGCCCGTCGATTGTTGGTATCCCAAGTCCGGCTGTAAAATTGCCATCACTTGCCCCTCCCGAAGAGCCTTCGCCAAGGTCGTAACCATGTGTATGGGCAATTTCTTTCAGCTGTTTGTATAATTCAATGACCGATTCTGTTCTTTCTAATGGATACCGTTCGATTTCCCCAGTTATTACTACCTTTGTCCCCTCGACAAAAACGGGTCGGTTCCTAATTTGCCGCGCTAGCTTTTCGGCCTGGTTCTTCTTGGTAATCCGCACATCAATCTCGGCGATTGCTTCTTTTGCAATTACATTCACTCTCGTTCCGCCATTGATAACACCGACATTGACTGATATTCCCTCCTCCCGATTGGCGAGTTTTTTTAAATCGATGATTTGAAAGGCTAATTCTTCGATAGCACTTGCACCATCCCACGCATTTATGCCGGCGTGAGCTGAAACCCCTGTTATATTTAGGGTAAATTGCCCCGCCCCCTTTCGCTCCGTTTTGACTGCGGCATGAGGACTGATACTCGATTCAGGTACAAACACAACCGAACTTTTCCTTGCTTCCTCAAGAATGATTTCCTTCGAGTGTTCACTTCCGATTTCTTCATCTGTTGTGACAAGAAAGACAACTTTTCGTTTTCCTTGGACGCCTTTTTCTCGTAACGCATTAAGTGCCCAAAGCGTGATCGCCAATCCGCCTTTCATATCAAACACACCCGGCCCGTAAAGAAGATCTCCATCTTGCTTGATGGGGATGGCTCCTTTGTCCCAAACCGTATCCATATGCCCGATGATTAAAATTTGTTCCGTTTCATCTCCTGTTCCATATGTAAATTTATACTGATTCCCTACTTCCTTTTTTTCAATCATTTCTACTGTACCGCCAACCAGGGATTCAAATTCTGCTTTTAACACATCACCACATTGGTCAACGAGCTCTTTTGTATGCGAGGGTGATTCTGTCCTTGTTAACCTCATTAATGTTTTCGTAATAGAATCTTGGTTCTCTTTTAAGAAATTTAGGATCGTTGACACCTATCCTCTTCCTTTCATTGCTATTTAATCCCCTATCGCCAACAGTGGATCTTTCAGATTTATGGCCAAGGACGTGACTAAAAACAAAACAACACCCTTCGTTCCTGCATAGTATTTTTTGATGGATTCACCGAATTCGTCGGTGATTTCCCCAAGTAATTCCCCTTTCGCAACACTTTGACCAATGGCCACATTTGGATACCATAATCCTGTGTAATCGGCAAATGACCAATCGAAAGTACTTAATAGTTTTGCTGGTGTTTGCTTAACCACACCATCTAAGGAACCGATTGAGCGCAGCGCATTTTTTACGCCGTCTTGTAAAAGCTGCGAGTTTTCTTTGTCTAAAATTCCTTGTTGACCGGCTTCGGCAATGATGGCTACTTTCCCCTGTAAGGCAGCTGAGCTGTATGTCGAACCACCCACTTGCCCTGTGGAGCCGACAACATATTCAATCCCAAATAATGAAGCTAACCTTCTTGAGTTCTCTGTAATTTCAGCATCCTCGCTAACATGATAAATCGTAAACGGAACTAAGGCTTCAATCATGTCACCGCCGTGCAAGTCAATGATATAATCAGCCTCTTTTATCGCTGTTTCATTAAGGCAGTATGCCAGTTTTTCCGCAGCAGTACCGTCTTCTTTACCGGGAAAGGATCGATTTAAATTTTTATTGTCTTCTGGATGAACATAAATGCTTCGCGTGTAAAAGGACCTTGGGTTGGCAATCGGGATTACGGCGATTTTTCCTTTTACTTCTTTTGGCAAAAGCGTTTTACCGATTTCGAGCGCCGCATCGATCGATGTATACTCACAGCCATGGATGCCCCCTAGAATGAGCACTGCAGGTCCTTCTTCTTCTCCATTAATTAAAAAGACAGGCAATTTTTCTTCAATTAGAGGAAATTGTAAATAACCCTTCACTTTTTCTCCGTGGCCAACAGAAAGGTTTCCAAAATTCCACATGTCAAACCTCCTATAGAAAAAAATGGTGCAAAGCGACCGTATAGAAAATAACGATCGCTCTGCATGATTGATATTAGTCTTTGGTTATCTTTTGGAATGGCACATACCATGTGTTCATCGGATTGATTTCAAATCCTTTTACCCATGTTCTCACTGGTACTTGGACTTTACGCTGCGAAGGGAAAATATATGGAACTTCCTCTGCCATGATGGCTTGAATCTCTTTGTAAATTTCTTCACGTCTGCCTTCATCAACCGTTTGTCTTCCTTCTTCTAATAATTGATCGACCTTCTTATTGTCATAGAATGCTAGGTTAAATCCTGGTCCTTTACTTGAAGAGTGGGCAAAATACCAAAGATTGTAATCTGGATCCGCATAATCTGGTGTCCATCCTCCAATTGCTAACTGGTGCTTACCACTCGTAACTAAATCCAAGTATGTTGGCCATGCCAATGATTTAATTTCAAGATCAATACCAATCTTTTTGAAGTCACTTTGTAACATTACTGCGATGTTTTTACGAACTTCGTTATTTTCAGAAATGGCAATTTCTAATTTAAAGCCTTTTTCCTGACCAGCTTCTTTAAGAAGTTCTTTTGCTTTTTCGAGATCAAAATCATACAATTTCACAGCGTCATTGTAGCCAAACATGCCTTTTGGAATGATCCCGCCGATCCGTTCACCTGCACCTAATAATACATCGTTAATAATAGAATCATAATTTACAGCATGTGCTATCGCTTGACGAACTTTTACATTATCTAATGGTTTTTTCTCGATATTCATCGAAATATCATCAATAGCATATCCTGGAGATTTAAGAATCTCTATGCCATCTGCGCCTTCCAATTGTTTTAATACATCCGGAGAAAGCATCGTATCATCAAGTAAGTCCAGCTCTCCTTTTTCAAGCATTAAGCGTGCTGTGGCTGGTTCATTAACAATTTGGACATTGACTGTTTTTAATTTAGGCACTTCTCCCCAGTAATCGCTGTTTGCTTTCAAAACGAGCTTTTGACCGCGAGCCCAGGAATCTAATACGAAAGGACCTGAGCCCATATCTTTGTCCGCTAGGTAAGCTTCGCCATTATCATTCCCCTCATGTTCAGAAAGTTTAGGGTTGACGATATTTCCAAACACAGTTCCAAGCGTTTTCAAGAATGGAGAAAACGGTTTAAGTAATTTAATTTTGATGGTGTGCTCATCAATAATTTCAAAGCTATTTTCGTCAATTACGCCATTAAATTGTCCAGCGGCTGATTTACCGATTTTTAACGCACGTGTATAGGAATACTTAACTGCCTCAGCGGTTACTGGCGTCCCATCATGGAACTTCGCATTTTTATTTAAATAGAACGTATAGGTTACCCCATCTTCAGGCAAATCCCATTTCTCAGCCAACTGCGGTTTAATTTCTGTGTCCGTTCCATCGTAGGTAACAAGACGATCATAAAGCATATAGGTTACACGAAACGAAGTATTGGACGATGTGCCGTGAGGGTCTAGGTGTGGAATATCTTGGTTAGTAGCATAATTAAAGACATCTGGATTTCCAGAACCTGCTTTCTCTGTTTGCTTTGGCTGGTTATCCTTTCCATCTGTTGGTGTTTTTGTTGTTTCCTCGTTATACTTATTACACCCAGCCAACGCCAAAAGAACCGTCAAAGCTAAAACAAGCATTTTTATTGCAAAATTGTTTTTCCTCATTCGTTTTCCCCCTCGTAATAGTTAACATTGGTTTTGTGGAACATAGTTTTTAACGGTGCGATCACCCCTTTCAATTCGGAACACTCAGCGGTTTTTCGGATCTAATAGGTCTCGTAATCCGTCACCTAAAAGATTAAAACCAAGAACTGTCACAAGGATAGCTAAACCAGGAAACGTAGCAGCCCACCAGGCATCACGTAAAATTTCTCTACTAGATGAAAGCATCGCCCCCCACTCTGGTGAAGGCGGCTGGGCCCCTAAACCGATAAAGCTCAAGCCCGCGGCAGCCAGAATAACAAACCCGAGATCAAGGGATGCTTGAATGCTAGCCGGTGCAATCGAGTTAGGGATAATCTCCTTGAACAGGACCCTAATGGGATTTGCGCCAATCACTCGTGCCGATTCAACAAATTCCGCATTCTTAATGGATAATACGGAGGAACGGACAATCCGTGTATACCAAGGCCACCAGGTGATGGCGAGAGCAAGCAATACGTTTTCAATCGAAGGTCCAAGGGCTGCAGCAATCGACATAGCAAGAATGATTCCTGGAAATGATAGAAAAATATCGGTAATCCTCATGATAATTTGATCAACCACTCCACCAACAAAACCAGCAATCGCACCGAGTACGGTTCCTACTGGAAAAGCAATAACTACCACTAGCAAACCAATTTTTAAAGATATTCTCGTGCCATAAATAATCCGGCTAAAAATGTCCCTTCCTACCTCATCAGTGCCAAACCAATGCTCTGAACTCGGCGGCAGCAATTTCTGTCCCAAGTTTACTTCCAATGGATCCTTTGGGGAAATCCAGGGAGCAAAAATGGTAAGAACAATGATCATTAATACGATGAAAAGTCCAATCAACGTTAATGGACTGGAAAATAAACGTCTAGCCATTCACTCTGCCTCCCCTTAATCATAATTTAGTCTCGGATCGATAACTTGATAGAGAATATCAATAATCAAATTGACCGTAATAAATAATATAGCAATCAGCATCGTAACGGCCATAACGGCAGGAAAATCCAAATACGTAATTGCATTTACCGCATATTTCCCTAAGCCAGGCCAGGAAAAGACCGATTCTACAAGGACACTACCGCCTAAGGAATGGCCAAATGTCATTCCAAGCAGCGTCAAAATTGGCATCATTCCATTTCGTAATGCATGCCCGTAAAGCACCCTCGTATCTGTCCCCCCTTTTGCATAGGCGGTTCTAACATAATCACTTTTTAAAACTTCAAGCATACTGGATCTCGTCATCCTTGTAATCATCCCAATTGTTACCGCAGCTTGAGTAATAGCAGGTAGAATTAGATGAATGATAGCTGATTGGAAAACCGTCCAATTCCCCGAAAGTAATGCATCAAGAGTATACATACCGGTAATCGTTACTGGAGGCGACAGCCCCGTGTCCAACCGGCCAGATCCCGGAAGTATACCGAGTTGGAGATAAAAAAAGAGGAGAAGTAAAATTCCGAGCCAAAACGCAGGCATGGCAACTCCCATTAACGACATGACACGTGTAAACTGATCTGCTATTTTATCCTTCTTATTCGCACTAATGACGCCAAAAGGTATCCCTATTAAAATAGTGATGAACATCGAGAATAACGTTAATTCAAGCGTGGCTGGAAAATAAGCCTTAATATCCTCGATTACTGGCTGGTGGCTAAAGTTACTAAATCCAAAATCACCATGAACCAGGTTGTTCATATACGTTCCATATTGAACATATAGCGGTTTATTCAATCCCATTGTTTCACGGAGTTCTTCAATTACCTTTGCATCGGCATGAGGTCCTGCAGCTAATCTTGCCGGATCGCCGGGAATTGTATTTGAGATAAAGAAAGTCAAGACAGTGATGCCAAAAAGGATCGGAAACATTAGTAAGAGTCTCTTTATTATGTAACGGAGCGCATCCATTCCTACTCCCCTCCTTCGATTTGTTATGAAATAATGAGCCGCGGCTTTTCCAGTTGGGCTGGCTGAACATGGATACAAGCCGCCCAATGGCCCATTTCCTTTTCCCTCAGTTCAGGAACCTCCGTTTTACATTCTGCTGTTGCTACTGGACATCTTGTATGGAAAGGGCATCCACTTGGCGGATTCACCGGGCTTGGGAGATCACCTTGTAAAATGATCCTTTCTCGTTTCTTCGTCGGATCTGGCTGAGGCACAGCCGTCAATAAAGCCTTTGTATAGGGGTGCAACGGATTCTTATATAAATCCTCGACATTGGCAATCTCCACAATTTTCCCTAAATACATCACAGCAACGCGATCGGAAATATGTTGAACAACGGAAAGATCATGGGAAATGAACATATAACTTAAATTAAATTCCTTTTGCAGATCGACCATCAAATTCAACACCTGCGATTGGACAGACACGTCCAGGGCAGACACAGGTTCATCGGCAATAATGAGTTTCGGGTTTAACGTTAGGGAGCGGGCAATGCCAATCCTTTGCCTTTGACCTCCGGAAAATTCATGAGGATACCGATCTAACTGCTCTTTTCGAATCCCGATTTTATCGATTAAAGATTCAATTATTTTCATTCGTTCTGCCTTGTTATTCATTCCATGGACAATCAATGGAGTCTCTAGAATACTCCGAATCTTACTCCTTGGATTTAAGGAAGCATAAGGATCCTGGAAGACTAACTGCATATCTTTACGGACAGTTTTCATTTCTCTTCTCGGCAGATGGGTAATGTTTTTCCCGTTAAAAATGATTTCCCCTGAGGTCGGTTTTAAAAGTTGGAGAATCGTGCGGCCAAGACTGGATTTCCCGCAGCCAGATTCTCCGACAATACCTAATGTTTCACCGTGTTCAATGTGGAGGCTGACACCGTCAACAGCTTTTACTATTTTCTTTTCACCTAAAAATCCTTTTTTAATGGTGAAGTGTTGTTTCAAATCCTTTACTTCGAGAAGTGTCATCCTCTTCCACCTCCTTCTTAAACAACCAGCATGCTGTTATATGATCTTCTCCAACCTCTTGCACCGGCGGAATTTCCTGTTTGCAAATATCCATTTTCTTACTGCACCGATCGTAAAATCGGCATCCTGACGGCATTTGATCAGGTGATGGAACCATCCCGGAAATGGAGCCTAGTTTTTCCTTTCTCTTCCCTAGTTTAGGAATGGATTCAAGCAATCCTTTCGTATAGGGGTGCTTAGGATTCAGGAATAACTCCTTTACATTTGCTTGTTCCACCACTTTTCCGGCATACATTACAATTACCTTGTCGCAAACCTCAGCAACAACACCAAGATCATGGGTAATCATAATAATCCCCATATCATTTATTTGTTTAAGATGGTTCATCAAATCGAGGATTTGCGCTTGAACGGTTACGTCTAAAGCAGTTGTTGGCTCATCGCAAATTAACAACTTTGGATGGCAAGCCATCGCAATCGCAATCATGATTCTTTGTCTCATCCCGCCTGATAATTGATGAGGGTATTCATTTACAAGGTCTTCAGCCCTAGGCAAGCCGACTTCCTTTAACAGTTGAATGACTCTTCGCTTTCGCTCCGCCTTGTTACTATCCGTATGAAGGATTAGCGCTTCTTCGATTTGCCTTCCAACTGTATGAAGAGGGTTTAAAGAGGTTAGCGGATCCTGAAAAATCATCGACATCTGGTTACCACGAACTTTCTCCAGCCGCCGTTTAGAAAATTCGGTCACATTCTCATCATCCAAGAGAATCGATCCTTCGAGCTTTGCCTTTTCAGGAAGAAGTCTCATGATTGATAATGCCGTCAAACTTTTTCCGCAGCCAGACTCGCCGACAATTCCTACTGTTTCTCCTTTTTCAACTTGAAAAGAAACATCATCTAAAATTTTTGTGTATTTTCCTTCTCTTTTTAAGGAAAGAGCTACGTTTTTCACTTGAAGCAGCATAGGTAAAACACCTCCTCCTAATGTCAAAAAACATCCATCTTTTTCAAGTCTTTAAGGGTGTGCAGATAATGATCGGAAAATGCCTTTTTTACTTTCTCTAAATCTTTTGATTTTAGGACATCTAAAAGATGTTTGTGGATATCGACCACGAGTTTTGCCCTTTCAGGAACTACGCTTGCTACAGTAAGAAACATGGCTCCAACCTGAGTATCTAGCTGCTGGTGCATATGAATTAATCGTTGATGCTTTGAAGCCAGCACAATCGTATGATGGAAAGAAATATCACATTTTGCCTCACGTTCCAAGTCTTCCTCTTGATAGGCCGTTTTAAATTCCCCTAATAATTCTTCTAATCTCAAAAAGTCATTGGTTGTTAAGTTTGGTGCAGCCAATTCAGCTGCTTTTCCTTCAAGCAAGGCTCGCATCGTATAGATTTCATAAGCATCCTGGTTAGATAATGTTGTAACAAATGTGCCCCTATTTGTTTCATGATTGATTAGTCCTTCATTCTGAAGCATTCTTAACGCCTCACGAATAGGGCCTCTCGAAATGTTTAGTTTTTCTGCAAGCTGAACCTGATTTACCTTCTCACCAGGTTTTAGCGTCCCATTCATAATCATTTTCCTAATTAAACCGGCCACGTGATCTGAAAGATTTTGATAGTTTATTAACATACTGTTTCACCAGATTCATATTTTTCTTTTAGTTTAGATAAATTTTTCCAATCCATTTGAGCAGCCCCTGATTCAATATCTTTAATGAGGGAAATAAGTAATTGAGTTAATGGCATTTGAATCTGGTGCTTTGCGCCGATTTCAATAACTGGCACTAATTGAAAATCGATTTCTGTCTTACGCTTTCGTACTGCTAAATCCCGCCAGATTCCACTTTTCGCCTTTTTATTGGTTGCCATCCGCTTAGCGAGTTTTTCTAATTGTGCGTTCAAAACCAGTTCATTTCGCGTTTCTCTTGGATAGATATAGGTTGGTTCCCAATCATCAAAGCCTAGCGGTTGAATTCCTTCCTTCGCTGCAACCTCAAGTATTTCTGAACATAGTTCCATCAGCGTTGGACGAAACTCTTGTTTTATCACAACCTCTGCCATTGTTTCATCCACTAATGCCGTTGCAAATAAAAGCCCTGCATAGGAAAGTTTCCCCCATAAATAACCCCAAATATTGTTTGTTACCTCAACTGGACCCCAACAGGTTAAAATATCCTGTAAATCCAGCAGCCTTTTCGTTATTGATCCGTCCAACTCCCCTAAATAGATGGAGGCAACCCCTCCATAAAGAATCTTCCCAGGGGATAAATAATCTGCGGAAAAATTAACAAAGCAGCCAATCGTTCTTTCTTTCCCAATTATCTTTGAAATCACATTTTCACAAAGTCCATTTTGAAATGATATTATTTTTGAATTTTCCGATAATAAAGGCAATACTGATCTAATGGCTTCTTCTGTGTGCTGCGCTTTCACACATAAAAAAACTGTATCTAACATTTTTCCTCTTCTAATTAATTCGTTGGGTGTGTACGCCGAACATTGTACCGTAAATGTTTGATCCGGCCCTTCAATCGTTAAACCATCGTCATTCATTTTGTTAATATGGTCTTCAGCAATATCACAAAAAGTAACTGGTTTTCCATCCTTTACAAGGTAAGCCCCTAGGACACCTCCGATTGCACCTGCCCCAATAATGGTAATATCCATATCCCTAGCCCCCCTAAAATAATTGTTGCCCTCCATCTACTGAAATCGTTTGACCACTAATATAACTAGCAAAATCTGAGGCAAAAAATAACACGGGATTTGCTATGTCTACTGGTTCTCCAAGTCGTTTCACTGAAATAGATTCAATTAAGCCCTCTTGTTGTGATTTAGTCATTCTTTCCCACTGTTTACGGGTAGAGGGATTGGAGAGGACAAATCCTGGTGCAATATTATTAACCGTTATTCCGAAAGGACCTAATTCCTGAGCCATTTGTCGAGTAAATCCAATTTGACCAGCTTTGGCACTCGCATATGCTTGAATACCTGTTAAACTGGTACTTCGACCGGCTCCGCTAGAAATATTGATAATTCGTCCATACTTTTGCTTTTTCATATATGGGGCGACAGCCTTTGTTGTAAAAAACGCCCCATCAAGATTAACATTAAATATTTTTCGCCATTCATCTTCCTGAACATCTTCAATGGGTTGATTCACCTGTCCACAAACCCCACCTGCGTTATTTACCAGGATATCAATTTTCTTATATTTTTCAATTATGTATTGAATGAGATCAATCACTTGTCTTTCCTCGGTTATATCACATGGAAAAATATCAAATTGATTTTGATTCTCAGAATCCTTAAATCGATCATTTATATCATTTCTAACCTGTTCAAGTTCCTCAGCTAAGATATCCGTCCCAATCACATTCGCACCTTGACTCGTAAATGCACAACAGATCGCTGCACCAATCCCATGTGCGGCTCCCGTCACTACTACCGTTTTTCCTGAGAACAGCGAAAAGTGTAAACTGTTAACACTTTCAAACATATTATCTCACCTCTTTATTTTTTATAATAACCGAATGCTTTTCAGAATGTCAAAGAATTTTTAGAATATTTTTAATAATTTTAAAAAGGGAAATTTAAGGAATTATATTAGTAAATTAAAAACCGCCCCTCTGCTAGGCTAACTCGTTAGTCAACTCAGGGGCAGGTACCAAATTTCTAATCAGAGGTTTGAAGATGTCAATAGATAAAAAGAAAAGAATCCAGAAACAGATTCTTCTCATTTGATCCCTATTCTGTTTCATTTGCTTGTACCTCTTCGAAAAACTCCCATGTCAGACCGTTATCTTTCGAAAGAAACTTCCCTTTTACCTTTCCGCCTCGATAATCGCCGGTTGGCCCTTGATTAATAAGAACGGCTAAATGGTCTTCTTCTTTAAAGGGCAGTTCGGCGGTAACGAAAATTTTATTATATTGATCAGGAATCGGAATCGATGCACTCACCCATGAATCTCCACCATCTTGGGTCACATATAATTCAGGTTCTTCTGGATATTTCCTACTCTTTGATGACCAATCCCATTAGTGTCGCAAATTGAATTGCTTGATATGATGAGACCTTGCAGCCATTTAAATCCTCGATTGCCACGGTCAACGTATCAAATGTGGAAGTGCTGATATCAATTCCTTTTAATGATGTTTGGTCAAAGTTTGCGCCATCAAGATTACAATGTTTAAATTCTACGTTTTTTAATTTACATTCATAAAAATCGGTACTTTTTAATAACGTTTCCTGAAATCTTACTTTTTCCAGCTTTGAATTTGCAAATGTCGTCAAGTTTAAAACGGAATTGTCAAACTGAATATTTCCAAATCGTGATTCGGTAAAATCCACACCTACTAATTTACTATTTTTAAATACCACTCTGTGAATAGAAGACTTGCTTAAATTGGCATTGGAAAAATCGCAGTTTTCAAACGATACATCCGTAATATCAATATTTTTAAAATCAGTATGGTTAAACCGGCAATTCTTAATCATCATATTCGATAATCGCACTCTACCAACAGCTTCATTTTCAAAAACGGAGTCAACGACCTGACACATTTCTAATTCATGATCTTCTTCATAAAAAATATCTTGAAAATTCCTTGTAGGTAATTCAACTGAAATTTTAGGTGAGTCAATTTTCATATTTATGCCTCTTTCATCGAAGATTAGTGGTTATGTATTTTTTAAAAATAGCTTATTATTTATACATGACAAAATCTATATTACCTTAAGGGAAGAATATGAGCCAGCCCCACACTAAGCAAATACTTGTATAATAATACCAAAACGATATTAAAGAGAGTGATTTTTATGCAGACTTCCAAACTATCAATAAGCGAACCCACGGATAAGATTTACAGTAACATGAGGATAGCTTATATTCTAGCCGTTTTGATCACCATATTAATAGGCCTAGCCTCCAGAAAATACGGCCCTCTCCTCCCAGAATTTGTAGCGCAAAACGCCGGGGATGCACTCTGGGCGATGATGGTCTATTTTGGATTCCGGTTCTTGCTGGTGCGTAATAGTCTCCCCACTGCCATCTGGCTCAGTCTTTTATTCAGTTTCAGCATTGAATTTAGCCAGCTGTATCAGGCAGACTGGATTAATCAGATTCGGGGTACAGTCCTTGGTGGGTTGATCCTGGGTAAAGGTTTTCTTACGGCGGATCTCATTCGATATACAGCAGGGATTATCATCGCCACTTTCTTGGATAGGGCTGTGCTAATGTTTACTCAACGTAGATAACGTTGGTTATCGTTTCAAAGGTCAATTTCCGAGGCGAACAAAAACAAACTAACCCTTTTACGAACGGATTATAGTGTTCATTGAGCGAATTTGCGGGTTCAATGAGCGAATTTTTCCTTTCAATGAGCGAATCCAAAAAAACAACAATCCTTTAGAAGTGAGCCAAAAATAAAGAACAGGTTCCCGTTAAAAGGACCCTGTTCTTTTTTCCTCCGATCAGTTAGTTCCCACCAATTCTTCCGCTTCATTCCTTTTAGAAACAAGCGACTCAATAACATAGGCCATTTCAAATCCATCTTTAATCGCACCTGTAATGGAACCTGGATTGTTTGCGTCTCCTAAAACAAAGACATTTTCAAAATGGCTTCGATAGAGCTCTTCTAGTGGATTATAGGCTTCTGTTCCCATGGAGAACACGACATGATCGACTTCAAACTCAGTTTGCGCAGCTGATACTTCATCCTCGACGATAACGGAATTTGGCCGGAGCTCTGCTACTTTTTGACCTTCGATAATCTCGACATTTACCTTTTTCAAACGATTCAACAGCATCAATCTGGTGTGGACTGAGACCTTTTCTCCAGTGGCAGTTGGGACGTCAATCAATGTGACAGCGTTCCCCTTTTCGGCAAGCTGGCGGGTTACGCTATAGCAAACCATCCCGCTACCGATTACGGCAATTCTTTTATCATTAAATGCTTTGCGTTCCAAAAGAACATCTTCATAGTCACATACATTCGTAAAATCATTTCCCTCTAAGTCCGGAATGATTGGTTTAGCACCGGTTGCTAAGAATACAGCATAGGGATCTAAAGCTTTGATCATTTCAACTGAAGCCTTTGTATTTAGGCGTACATCCACCTTTAATCGTTCCATTTCATTGCTATGATATTGGATCATCCAGTTCATTTTCTCTTTTGCTTTTGGTGCCGTAACAAGGTTCAATTGCCCGCCAAGCCTATTGTCCTGCTCAATTATGGTAACGTCATATCCTTTTAAAGTAAGAACTCTTGCCGCTTCCATTCCGCCAGGTCCGCCGCCAACGATAGCCACGTTTCGCTTATCTTCAATCGGTTTGATTTCCTTAAACTCCAGTTCTCGGCCGGTTCGAACGTTAAGTGCGCACAGAACGTGAGCGGTAGACCTTGTACAATTTAGGCAGCAAATACACTTCCTAATTTCTTGATCACGGCCTTCCGATGCTTTCTTCGCCCATTCCGGGTCAGCGAGGTGGGAACGTCCCATCGCAATAAAGTCAGCTCTGCCCTCGGCTAAAATGTTGTCGGCAAATGCCGGTTCACGAATAACCCCAACAGTAATCACTGGGATCTTCACTACTTTTTTTATTTCTTCCGCAAGGTACACTCTCCCCCCTTGGTCGAACAACATCGATTCGATTATTTTATTCAAAGAATTATAGTTTCCGCAGCTAGCGTGAATCGCATCTACCCCGACTTTTTCCAAGTAACGGCAAATTTCCTTGCTTAATTCTACATTCGTTCCACCTTCTTCAAACTCGTCTACACTTAGTCGAATCGTAACCGGAAAATCCCAGCCGCATTTTTCCTTTATACCGACAACGATTTCTTCGACAAATCTCATTCTATTTTCAAAGCTGCCGCCATATTCATCGGACCGTAAATTGGTATTAGGGCTTAGGAACTGGTTAATTAAATAGCCATGTGCACCATGAAGCTCGACTCCGTCAACACCGGCTAGTTGACATCTAACAGCACCCATCACAAATTTATTTACGATTTCTTTCACTTCTGCCGTTGTCAATTCCCTCGGTTCTTCTCCAATTGCCGCACAAGTAACCGGACTCGGCGCTACGATTTGTCTCCCGCCGCCTAATACCATGGAAGTGGTTTCTCTGCCTGGATGTTGTAGCTGAACAAATAGTTTTGCACCATATTTTTGGACAGCATTCGACAAGCGATGAATCCCCGGTATGAAACGATGTTCATCTATTCTTAGTTGATTAAATGCGGCTCTGCCATATTCGTAATCGATTGATGTGTATTCAACAAAAATTAATCCAGTTCCCCCTTTTGCCCGTTCTTCATAATAGGCAATTTGATGGTCTGTGATTTCACCATTCGGGCCTGCCAAATTCGTTCCCATTGCAGGCATCACAATTCTATTCTTCAAAACCAAACTCCCGATTCTTCCTTTTTCAAATAGATGACGGAACTTCATACAAACGCCTCCCTTTATCTTGCTCAACACTTCACATAAACGATTGTAAAGTAAATATTTCCAATACTAATTATAACCGAATGCATCAGAAACTTTGTGAATTTGAAGTGTCAATTTTTAGCCTAAAAGGTGTCAGGCACCGATTTCCACACCGAAAGTCTGCGTTGATAATAGGGATCGAGAATTTCAGCAATTTTTCAAAGTTTGTATAGTAGGAAATTGGTCTAAATCTACCTATTATTAAATATTTTATATGAAGGTTACAAAATGAGCTTTTTTATAACAGATACTATATGGAGTAGGTGAGGCCAAATGTTTGCTGTTCATTTTTTAGAAAAGAAAAATGTTTTATTAACTCAGTTGCTTAAACGTGTACCATCTGTTGGGGAAGAGTTAAATATTAAGGGTCGTAAAGTAAAGGTTTCGAGTGTATTTCAAATGGATGAAAAAAATTTTCATGTGCAAGTGATCTTAGAAACTGTCAAAAAGAATAAAGTGGTTGTTGATAATTCTAAAAAGAAAAAAAGATAACGGTGGAGGAAAAAATAATTTTTTGTATTAATTTTTACCAAAATAGGGAAACTAGAGAAAAACGGAGATTTCGGTATGGAGAAGAAAATCGCTATAATATCAGATATTCATGGCAATCAATCTGCTTTAAAAGCTGTATTTGACGATATCAGTCAAGAAGGGAAAATTGACCACATCTATTGTTTAGGGGATTTAGTTGGAATTGGCTATGAAACAAATGAAGTGCTTGAGTTGCTTTTTTCTCGTGACGATATTTCTTTTGTATTAGGAAATCATGATGAAGCAATCCTAGATATCATCGCAGGCAGAGAACCTTACAGTAAGAAGAAAGAAAGGGAACACCACGAGTGGATTGCCTCCCATTTAGATCGGAAATTCCTGCCATTCTTACTGGCGATTCCCACAACAATTGATGCTGTATATAATGAAAAAAAATTACTTTTTTCCCATTATCATTTAGACGAACACGGTGATTTTTTATCGGTTGATTATGAACCGACCATTGAAAAATTGGACTTCCTTTACCGAGATTCATCTGCTGATATCGTCTGTTTTGGCCATCATCATGTCATCCATCATTTTAAAACAAAGAAAAGGCTCTATCTTAATCCCTGCTCACTGGGATGTTATCCGAAGCCGCTCGCCTCTTACACAATTTTGACTATCGGTGAACGCGGTGAAATAGGCGTTACATTTAAAGAAGCCCCTTATGATAATAAAGAATTTTTATTAGGTTACAACAGGCAGAACGTACCGGATTCGGAGTATATTTTGAAAATGTTTCATGGGAATCAGCATCTACAATACCTGTGATTGCCTTTGCTAGCATTTTCACTTCGGCTGCCAATGGCGCTTTTGATCCGGAAAATATTATTGGCGACTGTTGCTTGATGCGGAAAAAAGAGACAGCAACCCTGTCTCTTTTTATCCTTATTATTCATGAAAATTCGTTCCGTCCGTTGTTGCTTTGACAATCTCCGTGCGGATGACAAAGTCACCGAAGTTCTCACTTTCCCGGCGTTCTTTGGCAAATCTTGAAAGAAGTACCTTAAGCTCACTCAGAATTTCAGCTTCGCCAATGTTTTCGCGGTACATTTTATTCAAGCGGCTCCCGTTGCGGGCTGCGCCAAGATACATGTTATATTTGCCGACCGCTTTGCCAATAAAGGCAATTTCTGCGAGTCCAGGACGGGCACAGCCATTCGGACATCCTGTCATTCGAATCGTAATTTCTTCGTCACGCAGGCCATTTTCATCGACAATTTCCTCAATTTTATCGATAAGTTCAGGTAAGTAGCGTTCTGATTCTGCCATTGCCAAACCGCACGTTGGAAGGGCGACGCACGCCATCGAGCTGCGTCTTAATGTGGAGTGATGTTTGCCGTCTGACAGTCCGTATTTTTCCAATAATTCACTTATTTTTTTCTTTTCCGGACTTGATACATTTGCAATGATTAGATTTTGATTTGCTGTCAGCCGGAAATCACCCGTATGGATTTTGGCAAGTTCATGTAAGCCTGTTTTGAGCTTGTAATCCGCAAAATCTGCAACGCGGCCATTTTCGATAAACAGCGTATAATGCCATTTTCCTTGCATTCCTTTTATCCAACCATAGCGATCACCATTGTGATTGAACTGAAATGGTTTTGCCTCTTCCAAGCTCCAGCCAAGTCTTTTTTCCAATTCTGCCTTAACCGATTCGAGTCCGAGGCGGTCTACTGTGTACTTGAAGCGGGCATTTTTCCGAACAGAACGGTTCCCGTAATCGCGCTGAATCGTAATTGTTTGTTCTGCCAGCTCCACCACTTTGTCTGGCGGGCAGAAGCCAATGATCTTTGCTACCTGAGGGTATGTCGCCTTATCGCCGTGTGACATCCCCATCCCGCCGCCGATTGCCACGTTAAAACCACTAAGTTTGCCATCCTCTACAATCGCAATGAGACCAAGATCCTGTGAAAAAACATCGATATCATTCGAGGGCGGGACAGCTATTCCGATTTTAAACTTCCGCGGTAAATAGAGTGCTCCGTACATGGGTTCTTCCTCTATATCTGGTGTACATGCCACTTTTTCCTCATCGAGCCAGATTTCATGATAGGCTCTTGAGCGCGGTAATAAGTAATCACTCAACTTTTTCGCCCATTCATACACTTCGGCATGGATTCCAGATTGATCAGGATTCGGGTTACACATCACGTTCCGATTTACATCCCCGCATGCTGCAAGTGTGGTCAAAAGGGACTGATGAATCTCCTGAATCGTTTCTTTCATGTTCCACTTTAAAATACCGTGCATTTGAAACGACTGCCGTGTCGTCAGCTTTATCGTTCCGTTCGCATTCTTTTCTGCAAGCTCATCTAATACAAGCCATTGTTCAGGTGTAACCACTCCACCTGGAGCACGGACACGGAGCATAAACTGATACGCTGGCTCAAGTTTTTGTTTTTGGCGCTCATTGCGGAGATCACGGTCATCCTGCAAATAGCTGCCATGATGTTTCATCAGGCGGTTATCATCTTCTGGAATACCCGCGCTGATTGGGTCCTGCATTACTTCCACCAAAGTGCCTCTTAGATAGTTGCTTTCTTCTTTTATACGCTCAACATCGCTTGGATCTCCCACTGGCGCTGTTAACGTTTGCTTCACCATTTTGAAAAAACTCCCTTCACTCCAAAATAAATATAGCGTTTCACACTTCCATTTACTATGAAAAATTATTCAAAGGTCCATTCCTGCCAATAAAGGCGGTGCGAGCAGAGCAGAACTTCACCAATTCGAAGTGAAAAATGAATAAAACCCACTCAAATTGGTTAAAATGATTCGTTTTTGCGGCGCTCCGCCCCTTTTCCACACAATCAATATACATCACGCTGATACCGTTTGTTCTGTTGCATCCCGGCAAGATATTCTTCTGCTTTTTCACGGCTCATGCCGCCTTCTTTTTCGATAATTGTGAGGAGTGTTTGATGGACATCATGGGCCATGTGTTTCTCATCGCCGCAAATATAAACCGCTGCTCCATTTTGAAGCCACTCGAACAATTCCTTGCTGTTTTCCTGCATCCGGTGCTGCACATATACCTTTTGCTTGGTGTCACGTGAAAAGGCAATGTTCATTTTTGTCAGTGTGCCGTTCTTCAGCCACTTTTGCCATTCTGTTTGGTAAAGGAAATCGGAGACAAAGTGCTGGTCTCCGAAGAACAGCCATGATTTCCCTTGAGGGGACCCGGTTTCTTCACGCTCCTGCATAAAAGAACGGAACGGCGCTGCACCTGTGCCTGGGCCAACCATGATGATTGGTGTTTCCGGGTTTTGTGGCAGCTTAAAGTTTTCGTTATGTTGAATATAAACTGGCAATGTATCCCCTGGTTTGATTCGCTCAGCTGCCAAAATCGAGCAGACGCCATTCCGTTCACGCCCGTGTGCATCATAGCGGACTGCACCAATTGTTAAATGGACTTCATCCGGATTGGCTGCTAAACTGCTCGAAATCGAATATAGCCGAGCCGGTATTTTTCGAAGAATGCTTACAAACTCCTGAGCCGAACAAATCCAAGGGGTAAAATCACGAACTAGATCTAGTAAATCGCGTCCATCAAGGTACGCCTTTACCATTTGTTCATTTCCCGGTATGGTCAACTCTTTTAGTTCCTTACTCGCTGAAAGCTGTGCAGCCTTCACTAGCAGTGGTTTTGTTAGAATCGTAATTTCATAGTGGGAAAGTAAGGCTGTTCTAAGAGGTCGAACATCTCCCGGTTTAATTGTCACCAGGTCCTCTGGAATCCATTTCATTTCCTCAATTAGCAGGTCGACTAGTGCTTGATCGTTTTCCGGGTAGATACCAAGGCTGTCTCCTGGTTCGAATGTGAGGCCTGAACCTTCAAGAGATATCTCAAGATGGCGCGTTTCCTTATCCGAGCCCCGGCCGTTCAAATTGATATTTTCTAGTACCTCTGCTTGAAATGGATTGGATCTATCGTATGCCGATTCTACCCCTTGAGGAGCTGTTGATTGCGACGGGGTTGGACTTTCGCCCTCTACATCCCCTAAGCTGCCAAGGACTCCTTCCAGCCATTCTGCCGCCGGTTCATCATAATCCACATCGCAGTCAAAGCGAGGGTAAAGTCGGGTAGCGCCGAGTTCTTCGAGGCGCTTGTCGAACTCTTTTCCCGTTTGACAGAAAAACTCATACGAACTGTCGCCAAGCGCTAATACGGAAAAATGAAGGTCTTCAAGCTTCGGTGCCCGTTTGCTATGAAAAAACTCATGAAATGTAAGCGCACTATCCGGCGGGTCACCTTCTCCATGGGTGCTGACGATTATCAGAAGATTTTGGACTTTTTTTAGATTATTTGGTTTAAAATCGCTCATGGATGTGAGGGTTACTTGAAAACCGCTCCCCTCAAGCGTTTTGGAAGCCTTTTTCGCCAGTCCTTGGGCATTTCCCGTCTGTGATCCGTAAAGAATGGTTATTTTTTTTGGGATTGTTTGTTCTTTTGCCAGTTGTTGTGTTGTTTGTGCATCTGATGTTTCCAGTGCGGAATTCATGTGAGATGCAGCGAGAAAACCGCTGAGCCAAAATTTCTGTGATTCTGTCAAGGTCGGCAGAATGCGATTTAGGAGCTCTGCCTGCTCCTGATTAAACGGACTGTTTAATACTTGAAGTTGCAATATTACCACCTCGCTATGGTATAAAAGTTGTTTATCGATATGGGGCGGAGTGCCGCAAATTTTTTTTGTTTTGTGAAGGTCATAGTGACCGTGAACACGTTTTTTTCCGGGCAACGGCACTATGAACCTCTTATAGTGCCCATGAATGCTCTTTTTTCCGGGCGACGGGTACTATGAACCTCTTATAGTGCCCATGAACGCTCTTTTTTCCGGGCGAAGGTCACTATGAACCTCTTATAGTGCCCATGAACGCTCTTTTTTCCGGGCGACGGGCACTATGAACCTCTTATAGTGCCCATGAACGCTCTTTTTTCCGGACGACGGGCACTATGAACTGACTTTACATGAAGCTACACAAGCTTTATTTCCTATTGCCCGTTCGACCACGATATCCTCAAACATTTGATGCCCGCTCAATGGGCCGGTATAGAGAATCTTGTAGCCTAGTTTTTGCCGTTTAAGGACCTCTTGGTTTATTTCGCCGATAAGCAGGCCAGAAAATAATAAGTAGGGGACGACAATCGTTCTGCCAACATTTTTTACACAAATAGTCTGCAAAGCTTCCTGGAGCCTTGGTTCGGCTGCGGCCAAATAACAAACCGATACATGATTTATTCCGAGCCGATTCCTAATACCCTCCGCAATAACGGCAAAGTTACCGTGAATTTCAGGATCACTGCTTCCCCTTCCAACAATCAATAACCGGTCCTGCGGCTCCAAGGTACCTGCAGAATCACTGACAAGTTCAACTGCTGCATCAAGAATTTTCTCCTGCACCCCAAAAGGATCCTTAACCTGAACCTCAATATGAGGATATCTGAGCTGCAATAAAGACAGGGCCTGAGGGATATCTGTTTTGATATGACCCGCAGCCAACAGAAACAAAGGAACAACAATAATTTCAGTCGCGCCTTTATCTACACAGCGCTTGAAGCCTTCCTCAATCGAAGGATCCGTCAGCTCAAGGAAACTGATTTCTTGAATAGGAAGATCAATTCGACCTATGACTCTTTCGATAAAGGCCCTCGCTTCCTCCGCTCCTTTTTTAGAGCGTGTGCCGTGACCAATGTATAAAATGGCCTTCATCCTAACCGCCCCCTCTGCCTTTATCCATGAACGACTGGCAAATGAGGAACTATTTCTTCATGAAACCAATTTAATTTTTTGTGAAGACGGACAACCTCGCCAATGACAATCATGCTGGGATTAGAAATTCCTTCTTCTTTCACCCGTTCTTCGATTGTCTCGAGCGTGCCTGTCACGGTTCGCTGGTCGCTTAATGTCCCCCACTGGACAAGGCCGATTGGCGTTTGCGGTTGTTTGCCATGCCGGATTAATTGCTTAATTATCGTTGAAAGCTGAGAAACCCCCATATAGACACAAATGGTATCGACCCCGTTTGCTAGATGGTACCACTGGTGCTCCGCAGCGACATCGCCTGCCTGGTGTCCAGTAATAAACGCAAAGCTTTTGCTTAAGGTACGATGGGTAACTGGAATTCCTGCATAAGCGGAAGCCGCAATTCCGGCCGTGATGCCCGGGATTATTTCGAACGGCACATCATGCTTGACACATTCCTCCGCTTCTTCCCCGCCGCGGCCGAAAACAAACGGGTCTCCTCCTTTTAAGCGGACAACCTGATACCCTTTTTTAGCATATTTCACCAAAAAGGAATTGATGGTCTCCTGCTTCATTGTGTGATAATGGGGGAGCTTGCCGCAATACACCAGCTGTGCCTCTTTTTTTGCATGCTTCAGCAGTTCGGGATTGACAAGCCGATCATAGAGAATGACATCGGCTTGTTCGAGGCATCGCAGTCCTTTTACGGTAATTAAATCCGGATCTCCTGGTCCCGCACCAACTAAATAAACCTTGCCAGCCATGGCTTCCCATCCTTTCCCAACTAAATAATGTTTTTTTCCTGAAGGTATTGAAAAATTTGTCCTACTGCATCTTTAACTGTCAAAAGGTCGGAGCGGACGGTAATTTCCGGGCGTTCCGGCGCCTGATACGGTGAATCTATCCCGGTAAAATCCTTTATTTCACCGCGGCGTGCCTTTGCGTATAGTTGTTTTGGATCCCTTCGTTCACATTCTTCCAACGGGCACTCGACGTATACCTCGATAAATTCTTCTTTTTCAAAAAGGGAACGGATTTGGTCACGATCGGATCGAAAAGGCGAAATGAATGCCGTTGTCACGACGGTGCCGTTATCAACAAATAGTTTGGCCACTTCGCCAATTCTCCTGATATTCTCCGTTCGGTCATAGTCCGAAAAGCCAAGATCTCGGTTAAGGCCATGACGGATATTATCGCCATCAAGGACATATTCATTAATTCCCCGGCGGTGCAATTCACTTGAAACTGCGTTGGCAATTGTTGATTTTCCGGAGCCCGAGAGGCCTGTAAACCAGAGGACACAGCTTCCATGGCGATTTTGAATTCGGCGGTCTGACTTCGTTATTGCCGCGTCATGCCAGGTGATATTTGTTGATTTTGACATGGTTGCATACCCTCCTTACACCGTCTGATGTTCTTTCAATCCTTCAATCAGCACTTCGACGACTTCTTTCCGGCTGAAGGTGGACGGGGGCATCTTTCCTGCGCGCAGTAACTCTCTAACTTTTGTTCCGGATAGAATGACACGATCATCATGGCTATGCGGGCAAGTTTTATCAGATGCCATCCCCTCACATTTATGGCAATAAAAGCTGTGTTCAAAGAATAGCGGCTCAATGCCAAGTTCCCCTTCAGGAAATTCGCTGAAAATAAGCTGGGCATCATACGTTCCATAGTAATTCCCGACGCCAGCATGGTCGCGGCCGACGATGAAATGAGTGCAGCCAAAATTCTTACGGGCTATCGCATGAAAAATCGCTTCTCTTGGTCCTGCGTAACGCATGGCAGCAGGATAAACACCGAGTTGTACCCGTTCTGCAGGGTAGTAATTTTCCAGCAGGACCCGATAGCTCTTCAACCGGACATCAGCCGGGATGTCGTCAGACTTTGTTTCACCGACAAGTGGGTTGACGAATAGCCCATCGACCGTTTCCAGTGCTGCTTTTTGAATGTATTCATGCGCACGATGAATCGGATTTCTCGTCTGGAAGCCAACCACTGTCTTCCAGCCCTTTTCTTCAAACAATGCCCGTGTTTCCTTCGGCTCAAGCCACACATCGGCGAAAACCCCTTTTTCCTGTTTTTTTACGAGTGTGATTTCACCAGCCACGTAGACTGGACCTCTTTCATAAAGCCGCTTGACTCCCGGGTGGGCAAGCTCGAGTGTCTTATATACCTCAAGTGCTTCCTTGTCTAGGTCAGGTTCATACCATTCCGCTACTTTGATCACGCCATAAACCTCTTTTTGAAAAATAAGCTTGATTTCTTCCCCGACTGCGAGGGTAGCTGCTGTTTCAGCGGATACTGGCAGCGTTACAGGAATCGACCAAATCGTTTGATCCGCTAAACGGATATGGTCGACTACCGATTGGTAATCTGCTTTGCCAAGAAATCCGGTCAGCGGACTGAACAGTCCCACGCCGATTAACTCCAGATCACTCAAAGCAATTGCGTCAATCTCCAGCTCTTTTTCGATATGCGCTACGTCATAGTTTGGATTAAAGGCTTGAACCAGCGTTCCTCCATGTGGTTTTGGTAAAAATGACATGTAAATCAAATCCTTCCTTTGCTTAATTTAACTGTTTACCGGTATTGATGTGCTGCTTACTGGCGGATATCGGATGTTTTCTGGCGACTAAACGCCGTTTACTGGCGACTAACAACTTCAAGCAACGGATACCCGCATTTCACTGGCGACTCCCGCTTCCACCACCGAAAGCCGGCTATTCTTTTGCAACTTGTTGCTGCACCGCTACCGCGGGCTTCTGCCGCTTCATCAACGACAACACCCCGAACACAGAGATCAGGACCCCAACCATGGCAATAATTGGGTAAAAGTTATGTTCGATAATCAATTGGATGAGGGTATATGACAGCACCATCGATAGGACGGGTGAAACA
The DNA here is from genome assembly GCF_001591805.1 of Neobacillus novalis NBRC 102450. Taxonomy (GTDB): domain Bacteria; phylum Bacillota; class Bacilli; order Bacillales; family Cytobacillaceae; genus Neobacillus; species Neobacillus novalis. The sequence continues at coordinate 69,065 of NZ_BCVP01000010.1, forward strand.
ATCCAAACGGTCAGGAGCTGAACAACAATGTCTTTTTTCAATACTGCTTTGCCATGCTTGGCGAAACCCATTCCGATAATGGATGAGGTTGTGATTTGGGTAAGTGGGACAGGAATCCCGAACACGGAGGCAACGGTTACAATGGTTGCACCTGTTCCCGAGATGACACAGCCCTCTTCGAGCCGCAGCGTCGTTATTTTTTTTCCATTCGTTTCTAGGACGCGCTGACCCAGCAGCAGTGCGCCCGCCGCGACAAACAACCCACCCCAGAAAATACCACTTCCAACAGCGAGGATGTTGGCACCCACAAGTGGGCCGACAGCATTGGCAACATTGTTCATCCCTGCTGAAAAGGCTTCGAACAAACCCATAAATACAACCAGCACAGACAGAAATGGAACAGCTTTCCGAGCCTTCATCCAGCCCTTAAGCCTTCTATTTTCCAACAAAAACGAAGCACCAATTGCGATGAAAAACGCGGTAAAAGGTGTAAGCAGCCAAAAAAGCATTATCCAGACAAGCTTACTGGCAAACACAGATTGATAAACAATCCCGGCACCAACGACAGATCCAACTGCCACTTCACTGGTAGAAAGTGGTATACCAAAAATATTGGCCAAAAACAATGATAATGCCGCTGATGCTAATACGATTAAGGCTACAGGCACGGTAAATGTACTAGATGGGACAATCCCGCTGCCAATCGTTTTGACTACTTCACCACCGCCAAGCCAAGCACCAAGGAACACGGCGATACTGCACAGCAGCAAAGCCAGCCGTTTTTTCACCACACCGGCTCCATAGGCGATTCCCATCGAAGCCGCCGCACCACTGGCACCAATATTTATTGCAAAAAATAACCCAATTGTTATTGCAATGATTGTAAGCAAAGCTTTAGCCCTCCCTATTTGGTGTGTAAGCCACACTCCGTTTTGCCGCTTCCAACCCAGCGTCCAGCACGTGAGTCCCCATCAGCTGCAGCCGGTTGGGTACAGGGAAAACAGCCTATGCTTGGATATTGATGGTCATGCAGGGTGTTGTACGGGAGCTCGTGTCCCCTGATGTAGCCCCAAACCTCATCCCATGTCCAGTGAATCAAGGGACAGATTTTGATGTTCCTGAATTTTTCATCTTTATTAAGAAATTCAGTGCTCGCTCTTGACGGTGACTGTTCCCTCCGAAGCCCCGAGATCCACGCTTGTTTTCCCGCCAATGTTTCCCTTAACGGAATAACCTTGCGAATATTGCAACACTGGTTAGGAGCAGTCTTCCATAACGCCGAACCATATTGTTCCGCTTGTTCATCGAGACTTAACTTCGGCTGTTTTCGCTCAATCCTTAACGACGGGAATCGAGCTTCAATCTTGTCTATGACCTCATATGTTTCTGGGAAATGCAGTCCCGTATCTAAAAAAACAATCCGGGCATCCGCTTTAATTTGCTGGATGAGGTCAATCAAAACAATCGCTTCTGCCCCGAAACTGGACGCATACACAATTTCATCGGATTGGTAAGCCCGGAAAGCCCACTCCAGCACAGAATGAGCACCCTTGGTTTCATCCGCAATTGGGAAAGTATCAGATATTTGCTGCCAATTTTGATACGTTATTGTTTCATTCATGGCTCAACGCCTCCTTTTTCACTAAATCTAACTTGAGTTTCATCTATCGAAAAACGAATCAGTTATTCCTGCCTGAGAATTTCCCACAAAAATAGGCAGTCTTCCACTTTGATAAAGTGAAGACCGCCTCTAGTTTGTCTAGTCAGCGATGCTTATTTGGTTTAAGACGAACCTTTTCATTTTTCTCAATTTGAACAATTTTGCCATCTTGGACAACTAAGGTGATCGAGCCAAATTTTAAGGTCTCCATCATTTTCTCGAGATGTGCGATTAGTTCTTCCTTTTCATCTGCCTTCAGATTGATTCGTCTCCTTTCAAAAAAAACGTCTTTCCCATCAAGGAAAGGCGTTAGAACTACCACTGTTAACACCTTATCTCCCAAAATGAAGGTCATTTTGCTGGAATTAGCACCTTGCTTTGCAGGTTGCCGGGCTTCATTGGACCAGTCCCTCAGCCACTCTTGATAAGAATTGAATGATTAATGAAATTAATCCTATCATACCAATTGGTTTAATGTAAATAGGAAAACTAAATATTTTAAAAATTCTTTTTAAGGCGTCTAGTTCTCTGACGAATTAAAGCGTTACTTCGCTGTAGGGACTGGCTCTGTTAATGAAATACAAAAAACCCCGTATCTTTATACAAGAAGGATCGGGGAATTTAATTTATTGAAATAGGTTTAAATGTGGATTATATCTGGAGTGACTTAGTTGTTTTTTAACTTGTAAATTTCCCTGGAGTGTTCAGAAATTTTGCGATCATAAAATTCAAGGTCCTGTTTTGTCGCCATAGAACTTTTGATTTCTTTAACATCTTCTACAACAGTGTCCACCTTCGTTTCAAGGGCATCTATTCTTTGGTTTGTTTCAGAAATCTTTACATTCGTGACTGCTACGGTATTAATTAATTGATTTAATCTTTGGTCCATAGTAGTTATTTTTTCGTCCATAGTACTTACCTTTTGGTCCAGACTATCAAGCTTGTCCAATATCAACTTGAGTGTTTTTTCCATCTATTTTCACCTCCTTCGTTTATTGCTTATAGTATAGCAGATTTATGTAGATATTTGTCGATGGGTTTCAAATCATTTGGAAGGAAAATGGGAGCGTGTGATACATATCACCAACCAAAATTCCCATTCCTTTTATAATAATGGTAAGAGGTGAGTTTTATGGACAAGAATTGGTCTGTTTCACTTGAACATGAGGAATATGAAAATGATGTTGAATTGGTTGTAAAAGATGCTATTGACGCAATTACGAATACTTCAAAGGGGTTTTATGTCAATATCGTCACGCCGGCAGATTTCGGAGAACCTGATGATTATTTAACAGAGGAGCTGGCCTTATTTTTTGGTGATAGCATTAAAAGCAAATTTATCGATCAATGCGGCTGTGGGGGCTATGTGCTTAGGGTATGGAAAAACAACTAACTGGTACCACTCCCCCCACTCCACAGCGGGGACATGCACCCGTTTTTTTATACGCTACCCCTTTTCAATTGATAAAGCCGTCTCTTTATTTCCTTCTCCATCTTTTGAAAAAAACTTTCCAAACTCTTCAAGTGTTTCCCCCCAATTAAAAACTTTGTATGGAATAGAGGCTTATTGCCCCTTCTCCTTCCGTTTTTTGCATTCGTTTATTTTTATTCAAAATGGGGGGAAGTTGTTAAAATTGGAATATGCGGGCTGTACCCAAGATGTCTACTGTTTAGGGGTTCATGTATTTTTTACTTTAGCTACCCCTAACGCAAAATGACTCCAAAGAATGTTCTCTACCAATTCAGACTGTGATTCTTTGCAATCAATAATAAGAATAACCTCTGATTGCTTTCCTTTTAATAGTCTTTTTTTCTTTTTTAAAACTACTTCGGTCAAAAGTCTAATGGCAAATCCTATTACAAATCCGATAAATGCCCCGATAAGTCCCCAGTAAATGGGACCCCACGACAATTTAAAACCGATACTTGCCCCTACCACAGAAAATGCCGTGGCAAGAGCCATGCCAATATCGATTAGTGATGTTCCGTCCGAACGGTGAAGCGTATCGAAAACTTTACGCTCCTCTTGCCGATTATCGAGGGGAACAGCAAATATATCTTCTTTTTTAATACCATGTTTCTCCAAAGTAGAAATCGCCATTTCTAGACCCGGCTGATTTTCAAAAGTGGAAAAGAGCTGCACATCATCACTTCACTTTTTGTCCTTTTAGTATTCGGAAACCTTTTGATTGGTAATGTTCTATCAAATATTTCCTTTGTTCTTTTTCAAACAGTTTATTATTTTCAATCGAATTCATATAAGCATCGAAGGTGGCAAACCCATAGTGGGAAGGAATGAATAATAGCCATTCTGGATTTAAAATAGTGGTAGCCTCTTTTATTTTTCCTAGGAATAATAAAGAAACCGCTTCAAGGGCATGTGATTGATAAAAAAAGACGACAACCCAAACAATGACAAAGAACGCGGTCAAAATTCTATGGATATAAAGCTGCCCTAGCCCAGGCACAAATAGTGACCACATGACGGACATCAAGGGGTTTCTATTATCTAAATAATTTATTTCCCCTGGTCCTAAGCTAAATGAGTTGAAACGGTGGTCTTCATGATCCGCTAAAATATACCCCTTGTTAAAATCAACCGTTGTTCGATAACTATCCCAGATTCCAAATAGATAAACGGGAATATACATGAGTAACCATCTGGTATCCAATACCTCTTTTGCCATCGCTATATCTCCTTGAAATGAGTAAACCATCGCAAGGTTCACGTGCGCCTTAATATTAACAACCACTTCCCAAATAAATAAGGCATATCCCCTGAAATATTTTGACAACAGCAGATGTCCAAATCCAGGGAAAGCGGCTGACCACCAGGCAATAATATAAGGATTGCGTAAATGGATTAGCGTTGTACCAAATATGCTAACATTAGCCTTATAACGTCTTGCAGTATTATCATTTGAATAGTTATCCATTTAACGCCACCCTTAAATCAACTAATTCCCAATAGTTTTCCATATAGTGGCTGATTTATCCCCATTTACATTCGGTCCGATAGCAAATTTTTGATGATTGATGTGGAATTTTGCTATACTTTTTCTAATGATAGTTTTCAGAGAAAATCAAGGTGAGTGGATGATTATGAAATTTGCTAATTTGGATAATGTGTCAAACAACAAATCGTTTAAAGACATGAGGAAATGGCAGAAAGAACGACGAAGTAAAGTGAAGGATTTATCGGTAAACATCGAACAATCTCCCGTTAAAAAAGTGAAAGAACTAATCGAAAACAAAAGCCGGACTTCTTATACGTGGGTTGGCCATTCTACTTTTTTGCTTCAGCTGAATGGCATAAATATTGTAACGGACCCTGTGTGGGCCAAGCGGATGGGGTTTCAAAAAAGATTAACGGAGCCGGGCCTTTCCTTAGCAGATCTGCCGGAAATTGATCTCGTTGTCATCTCCCATGGCCATTACGACCATCTGGACTTCCCCACTTTGAAAAAATTAAAAGGAAATCCGCACTACCTTGTTCCTGCTGGTTTAAAGTCCCTTTTTATCCGAAAAGGCTATCAGCAGGTGACTGAGATGAGTTGGTGGGAAAGCACCGAATACAAAGGGATATCCGTTCATTTTGTCCCTGCCCAGCATTGGACGAGACGAACGTTGCGAGATATGAATACATCCCATTGGGGCGGCTGGATTTTTCAAACTACCGAAGAAACGTATTATTTTGTTGGCGATACAGGCTATTTCGCCGGCTTTCAACAAATTGCAGACCGCTTTACAATCGATACAGTGTTTATGCCGATTGGCGCCTATGAGCCGGAGTGGTTTATGGCTGCATCCCATATTTCTCCAGAAGACAGTGTGAAAGCGTTCATCGAATTAAAAGCGAAACACTTCGTACCGATGCATTATGGTGCCTATCGTTTGGCCGATGACACGGGGCCTGAAGCATTAGAACGGTTATACCGTGAATGGGAAAAGCGGCAGCTCCCCGAAGAACAACTAAATGTGCTCTTACTTGGAGAAACGGTTTTGGGGTCTGAATAGCAATAGAAATTATTTCTAGCCAATTAATTTCAATGTATTTAATACCCCTTCTTATAGACATAAAAAAAAGGCTTATCACCTAAAATACAAAGATATATAAAAACTTAAATAGACAGAAGGGATGGCTCCCTTGTTTAATTTTTCAAAAAAACATGACAATAAAATGCTTCGTTTTTCGATAACTGTATTAACTGCATTCACCGGCGGCCTGGCATTCACAGCTCTTCATACACCAATTCCATGGCTGCTCGGGCCAATGGCGGCTGTTTTAATTGGTGCAAGGTTTGGAAAAATTCAATATTATTGGCCAACTTACATTCGGGATATGGGATTAATAATAGTAGGTTATTCAATTGGTTTATCCTTCACGAAAGAAGCGCTCATCCAAATTACAGCAAAACTGCCTTCCATGCTGATCATGACCGTTTTACTCGTTTGTTTTTGTGCCGGAATTGCCTGGGTTGTTTCCAAGCTTACGGGCGTGGATTATCCAACTGTACTTACCGGCAGCATTCCAGGAGGACTTTCGCAAATGATTATTTTTGCCGAAGAAATGAAAGGAATCGATATTACCACCGTAACGTTCCTGCAAGTGGCAAGATTAATGATGATCATTTTCTTCGTCCCTTTTCTCATCTTTGGGCCACTTTTTAAAAATACAGCTACTGAACCGACATCGGATTTGGTTGTAAAGTCAATTCAAACTTCAGAACCGCTATTTTCAACCATTGTTTTGTTTGCCGTAATTTGTGTGCTCTGTGCTTTTCTTGCAAAGAAATTTAAGTTTCCTACTCCCTATTTATTGGGTCCAATATTAGGAACAGCCATCGCCAGCATTTCAGGTTTCCATGGTCCTGCTCTTACGCAGCCAATATTGGACGTTTCTCAATTTATGATTGGAGGGTATATCGGCTTATTATTGAAGCCCGAAAAACTGGAGCATAAGGCAAAAATAATTACCCTTGCACTGCTTAGCGGCATGCTGATGATTTTTGGATCTGTTGGTTTAGGTTTGCTGCTTGTTAATTATTACCATATTACCCCATCCACCAGTTTATTAAGCTTGGCTCCAGGTGGGATGGATCAAATGGGGATTCTTGCCCACGAAGTCGATGCTGATTTATCTATGGTGACGGGGTACCAGTTATTCCGGCTATTTTTTATCTATTTTGCCGTACCACCGCTCCTAAGGTTATTTTTTAAAGTTGGAAAAGGAAAAACGAGAAAGGCAGCTTGAGACTGCCTTCCTCGTTTTTTTCCTGTATTGTTCAAATTGGAGTGTCTTATTTTGGATAAAGAATCTCATCGATAATCCCGTACTCTTTCGCTTCCTCAGCACTCATAAAGTAATCCCGGTCGGTATCCTTTGCCACCTTTTCAACTGGCTGTCCGGTGCGTTCTGAAATAATTTGATTGGTATGTTCTTTTAATTTTAAGATACGCCGTGCTGATATTTCGATTTCTGTTGCTTGCCCCCTGGCACCACCCAAGGGCTGATGGATCATGATTTCACTATTTGGCAGGGCGTACCGTTTTCCCTTTGTACCTGCAAGCAGTAACATCGCCCCGAATGAAGCGGCCATACCCGTGCAAATCGTTCGGACATCCGGCTTAATGTACTGCATTGTATCGAAAATAGCAAATCCTGCTGAAGTTGAACCACCTGGGCTATTAATATAGAGAGAAATTTCTTTATCTGGGGCGTCCGCTGCTAAAAATAATAATTGAGCCACGACACTATTGGCCGTATGGTCATTTATTTCATCACCGATAATTATGATTCTGTCCTTTAGCAGTCTTGAATAAATATCATAGGAACGTTCACCACGATTAGATTGTTCGATCACATATGGAATGGTACTCATTTACTTTTCCTCCTTAAAGCGATTTATTGGCTATGCCGCCATACAGAGAGTGCTTGAAGGGGAATAAGTTTGAATGGGTTGTAAATTCCGTGAAACAAGCTTTGGCACTTCACTAATACTTGTTAGCCATGGAATGGATTGAATCAGGACGGTTGGGTCTTGATTTTTCAAGGCTTCATAAAAAATGTCTGATAGCTCCGCCCTCTCTTCCTGATTCCAAAATGATTCGGCTAAATATGAATGACTATCTTTTTCGAGACGTTTTTTCACCCGATGAAGACTTGCCTTCACGGCCATTTCTGTCGTGTTTATTAGCTCTGCTATTTCCTTTGACTGATATTGAAATGCCTCTTTTAACATAAAGATAACGGCCTGCTTTGGCGTAAAATGCGTCAAGAGCAAATCAACTGCATGTGACATTTCATCGAGTTGAGCTGTTAATTCATGAGTGGAATGATCAAAATCGGCCTCTACCGTCACATTTTTTCTTTTTCGAAGCAAATCAATCCAATGATGATAAGCAATTTTATTTAACAAAGCTGAACTCATTTGTTGCTGGTTATATTTTAATGCTTTAAGATAGGTCTCCTGTGCGATATCGTCTCCATCCCATGAGTTTTGGGTTAGAAAACGGCAATATCGCTGAAGCTTTGGATAATATTCGCTCCACAGCCTATCATCAACCTGTGAATTTTCACTGCTGAAAGGGCTAAGCTTTTGTGGCATGGTTTTCACTCCTTTTGCACTCTCTACCCAATAAACGTTTCAAGAAGGATAAATAGATACGGGGTCATAAACTTTTTTTAATATTATATGCTAATGAACCTATTTTTCAATTAAACAAATGGGAAATGAAATTTGCTGATACAAATTTCAATAATGAGTTTACATAACATTATTATAATTTTTAATAAAAACGACAGCGAACTGTCGTTTGATTTCAATAAAGCCGTTTAGTATAGCTTTCATTTAAGCTTTCTTCTATTGTTTCGGCACTGCTATTTGGGAGCTTTGCGTGCTCAAATAATATTTGAGCAGCCGAAGGTAAGGTTTCTTGATCAGCCCAGAAATGCGGCTCCCATAATCCTGAGCGTTTAAAGGCTTTCGCGCAATGGATAAAACATTCCTCTACTTCTACCCCAATTCCAACAAGAGGTTTTCGTCCTCTTACTGCCATCTTTTCAAGTAACTCGTTATCTTTTACTAAAGCTGCCCTGCCATTAACCCTTAGCGTTTCTCCTAAACCTGGTATGAGAAATAGCAGCCCTACTTTTGGGTTTGATAAGATATTTCGCATCGAATCGATTCTTTTATTCCCTGGTCTTTCTGGGATGATCAAATAGGTCTCATTTAGAACATGGACAAATCCAGGACTATCCCCGCGTGGCGACACATCACAAAAACCGGAAGTATCAGCAGTAGAAAGAACTAAAAATGGTGACTTGGAAATAAAGCTTGAACAATGGTGATCAATATAGGTAATCACCTTATTTTTAACTAATTCACTTGGATAACCAACAAGGGAACGCAGCTCTTCTTCTGACTCAATAAAATCTTTAAATGGATTGCCAATCTCCAAAAATATCCACCCCTTAAGTAAATAACCTTTCTCTAATTATATCGTTTTTATAATAAAGAATGATTGTTTACTTAAAATCAACTTTTTTTGATAAAAAGGGGAATGATTGCCCCCCGGTGAAATAACGTATTAACTTAATGGAGGGAGGCCACCTTAATTCGGTTTATTTCAGCTTCACGGGCACTATGAACCCCTCTTAGTGACCATGTTCCGCTTTTTTTTAGCTTCACGGGCACTATGAACTTCTCTTAGTGACCGAATCCCTCTTTTTTTCGGCTTCACGGGCACTATGAACCTCTCTAAGTGACCGACTCCCGCTTTTTTTCGGCTTCACGGGCACTATGAACCTCTCTAAGTAACCGAATCCCTCTTTTTTTCAGCTTCACGGGCACTATGAACCTCTCTAAGTGACCGACTCCCGCTTTTTTTCACCTTCACGGGCACTATGAACCTCTCTTAGTGACCGGCTCCCGCTTTTTTTCGGTTTCACGGGCACTATGAACCTCTCTTTCTATCAATCATCTAAACCAATGATTGTAGGAAGTGATCCGATCCCCTGGATCCGGTGCTGATGAGTGTATACATTAAACCCGTTTCCTCGAATAAAGCCTACCGCGGTAATTCCCAGTTCCTCCGCTAAGTTTAAGGCAAGATTGGTTGGCGCTGATTTCGATAGGATAATTCCAACCCCAATCTTGGCGGCTTTCAGCAACACCTCTGATGAGATTCGGCCGCTAAAAGCTATTATCTTATCCTTTAGTGAAATTCGGTGGATAATACAGTAGCCAAACAGTTTATCTAAGGCATTATGACGACCAATATCGGTTCTGGATACTACAATTCCATTACTTGTACACAGAGCAGCATTATGAACGCCGCCTGTTTGCTGAAAATGAGAAGAGCTTTCCTGCATTTGCTTCATTAACATGCGGCATTGTTCCGGCGTGATTGTCAATTTTGTCATTACCGTTTTTGCTGTTTTCACATCATTATGAAAGTAAAACTGCCGACCTTTTCCACAACAGGAACCAATAAATCGCTTCGAATGAAATTCTTTTAAAACGGAGTGTTTGTTTATCAGGTCCACATAGGCAAATCCCCGATCTTCATCAATTTGAAGGGATTTGATATCCCGGTAAGCGCGAATAACACCCTCCGATGCTAAAAATCCAACCACCAATTCCTGCAAGTCAGAAGGGGTACATACCATGGTGGCGAACTCGTTTCCGTCTACCGCAATAGTTAAAGCTGATTCAACAGCAACATCATCCTCATCCTCGAAAAAGTCTTGTCCGTTAAACCTGAGAATGTTTTGTGAAGTAGTGATTTCATTTAACACATGCTTTGCCCCTTTCCATGGAAAATTAACCTACTTCTGTTTCGAGTTCAGGAATTGGCTTTTCAAGATAGACGGTATCTTTCCTAGCGTTATATCGTTCTGCTTTTTCAACATGAACGGTGATATTGTAATCAGGAATTCCCGCAAATTTCTCATATCGGCCCCGCGGCAGCAAGAAGTTACCCTCTGGAAAGTGCACTTCGATATTCCCTGGTGCAATCTCAACAAATTTTGCTTTGCCTTGGAATACGCCGAATCCGTTATATACGACGATTCCTTCACCCTCGGCAATGCTTAGTTTTTGCCCATCGACAGCACTCATTAACACGTCATAACGACCTGCCCCGTTTAACGGATCCACCTCATTGTAAACCATTGAATTAAATTGCTTCCCACGGCGGGAGGTGACGATAAATTGTTCAGGCTTCTTATTTAAATCGGGAATATCAACTGGTATTAAACTTCCTTTTCCGTCCGGAGTTGGACAAATCCCGCCTTCACATAGCCAAGCGCCGCCCCACTGGAAGACGTCTCCCTGTACTTTCAAGTGTTGGATGCCCTCATAATCAGGGTTTGCTTTCGCAATTTCACGACGAACGGCATAACCGTCAGCAAAATCAATCAAATGAGCCGTTTCCGGTTTCACACGCTTAGCAAGATCGATATAAATCTTCCATTCTGCCCGTGCTTCTTCCACCCTATTTTTGTTACCCGTTATCTCAGGTGAAAAATAAACCATCCGTTCTGTTGAAGTACTCGTACCGCCATCTTCCTGCTCATAACGTGTTTTCGCCGGCAATATGATGACTGCTTCTTTTGCATCGACCAATGTCGAGGTGTTTAAAATAATATCTTGGTGCACACGAATTTCTAATTCAGATAAGGCCTCTTTTATAAAATCAGGGTCAGGCATCGTCTCTAAAAAGTTACCGCCAGATAAGTAGTAGAGTTTAACTTTGCGCTCATGATCTTCTGGAAGGACAATGTTTTCCAGAGTAACTCCCACGATATCCCCCTGCCACTTTGGAAGTTCAAATCCCCAAAGCTGTTCGATTCTCTCGACAGTGTTCCCATCCCAGCCGCCGCCCGGTAAGACGAATGGATCAGCACCCATTTCACCGCTTCCTTGAACGCTCGAATGTCCCCGGAACGGCATAAGACCTGTATGCTTTCGTCCTAAGTGTCCGCGAAGAAGTGCCAAGTTTGCCACTTGAGAAATATTATCAGTGGCAAATGAATGCATAGTAAGTCCCATAGCCCATGCATAAACAGCATTTTTACTGCCTGCTAACAGTTCAGCTAATTCAATGATCCGTCCTTTCGAAACACCCGAAGATTCAGTGATTGCTTCCCACGATTGGACTTGAACCTTTTTCTTAAGCTCTTCATAACCATTCACATGTGCCCCAACAAACTCGTGGTTGATTGCAGAACCATACACCTTCTCATCCATATCAAACCAATGCTTCATAATCCCATGCATGAACGCGATATCGCCGCCAATGTTGACTTGATAGAAATCATCAGCAATTTTGGTTCCGAACAAGGCGGATTCTGGGTTTGAAGGAATCCAATATTGGTCCATCGCTGGTTCTCGGTATGGATTGACAACAATGATTTTGGTGCCCTTTTTCTTCGCTTCAAGCATGTATTTTGAAGAAACTGGTGAAGAGTTCGCTGCGACACTGCCCCAAAACAATAGAACATCTGTGCCAATCCAGTCTAAATAATTGCACGTTGAAGCTCCGACACCAATTGAACGCTTTAACGCTGTTTTACTTGGTGCGTGACAAATCCGTGAGGCATTATCAATGTGATTGGTCCCAAGAAAACGGGCTACTTTACTGGCCACATAATAGCTTTCATTTGTAATCCCGCGTGCTGTTAAATAAAAAGCAAATTGCTGTGGGTTCAGCTTTCTCATTTTCAACGCAATCATTTCCGTTGCATGATCCCAAGTAATTCGGGAAAATTTTCGTTCCCCTATACGGCGGATTAATGGATAGGGAATACGGCCTAGCTTCCGAAGCTCTGAGCTGTCATATTTCCTTAATTCATCTATATCTGCATGAAGAATTTCAGGCTTAATCGCAGGCATGGTGTTGAGTCTTAGGACATTTAAGCGAGTTGTACACACATGTGGTCCTGTTAACGTCTGGTCATATAAACCGGATACACCAAGCGCGCAGCCATCACATACCCCTTTTGTTAATATATTGGCGGCATAGCCGAGATTATCTTTATTCTCCCAAGCGACCTTCATCGTATCGCGAATATGTTTTGGTTTCATTTTTCCTAGTCCAAAAGGAATTGGACTCACCCAGTGTTCGGGTGCAGGCACAACTGATTTTTTCTGTGGACCTGGATGTAATGTCTTTCCCATCCTTCATTCCTCCTCAAGTTCTCCAATTTTAAAACAAATAAAAAACCACCAAGGACAGCATTCATCTCAGGAAAAGGATGAATGCACCAAGGTGGTTAGTCTTCAACAGGTTCGCTGCCAAGTACCAACTATTTAGTAGTCATTAATTTTTAAACTTCTCTTCAATATCCCGATCAAACACGAAGATGGACATTCCTTTGTCCTCTTCGATATTGATATCAACAAATACCTCAACGAATTCTACTCCTAAAAGTTCCTCCATCTCAGCTGGGTGATTTTTCTTATAAATCTCCTTAACCATTTCGGTCCGAGCAGCCCGCAGCATTTGTTTTCCATCTTCCGCAGTAGCAATAAATTTTTCAATCGGAGATAAATTCCCCTCTAATTCACAGATTGCCCAGTTCTTACAAAAGGTTGTTCGCACTTGACTAGGGCCTTTCCCCATATGGCGTTTACGATACGCGCGAACAATATTACTAAATTCCGCTTCATATTTACTCAATAAACTCATCTCACTTGCTATTACTTCAGGTTTACATACTGTTAATGTTGTTAATATTGTATTAGTTTACTAGAAAATTTGCAACTTTCTTAACTTACCTGGTTTTTCAATGGTGTATTTTTATTCATTTGGCCACGTTTTAGCTTATTAATATCAGCACGGATAAGTATTGAGATGACAAACGCTATGACAAACAATCCTGAGAAGAACGTTAAGCTGCCTGAGTAGCTGCCTGTCGTATCTTTAATCCAAGCGGCAAATAATGGACCCGCAAGACCCGCCGCTGCCCAAGCGGTTAGAATATACCCATGGATTGCTCCGAGCTGCTTTGTGCCAAACAAATCACCGATATAGGCTGGAATCGAGGAAAATCCACCGCCATAGCAAGTATAGACGATAATTAGCATCCCTATGAACAACCATTTAATCGATACCTCTGGTAAGAAGAAGAAAATCACCATTTGCAGGACAAAGAAGGAAGTATATGTAGCAGGTCGTCCAATAATATCTGAAAAACTAGCCCAGCCAATTCTTCCTAAACCATTAAAGATTCCAATCGCTCCGACAAGAGCTGCGGCTGCCGTCATATCAATGCCGATACTTTCCATCGCCAGTGGCTTTGCAACTGCTAAAATCGCAATTCCACAAGTCACATTAATAAATAACATCAGCCATAAATACCAGAAACGTTTTGTTTTAACCGCCTCATTAGCCATCAGTTGTGATAAATCCATATTTGGTTTCGCTTTGCCACTATTAATTTTCTGTTTATATCCGTCTGGGAGCCATCCTTCTTCAGGTTTTTCAAGATAAAGCGAGGATAGCATCATGATGATGAAGTACGAAATTCCAAGTATGTAAAAAGTATTGGCAACACCTACTGTCTCAATGAGCATGTTCATAATCGGACTAGCAATGGCGGCTGCAAATCCAAAACCCATAATCGCAAGTCCGGTTGCAAGCCCCCTTCTGTCAGGAAACCATTTTACGAGCGTGGAAACAGGCGCAATATACCCCACTCCTAATCCAATTCCGCCAAGTGCTCCATAGAAAACATATAAAAGGTATTTTGAACCTAAATGAACAGCCAGACCAGACCCGACGATACCCACTCCAAAAAAGATTGCAGCTAGTAACCCTGATTTTCTAGGGCCATATTTTTCAACAAAGTGACCAAGAAATGCGGCAGACAAACCTAAAAATAAAATAGCAATACTAAATGTCAGAGCCACTTCTGAATCCGTCCATCCGAATAAGTCCTTTAATGGAGTCGTAAAATTACTCCATGCATACACAGAACCAATTGAGATGTGAATCCCAACTGCCGATAAAGCAATCAGCCACCGATTTTTTGTCTTTTTCATTTTTACTTACCTCTCCCTTTTGAAATTCATTTTATATATAAGCTTTGTGAACAAATAAAAACCGTTGAAAAAATTCACTGTAGGTTCCTAAGAAAAAGGGAATCATAATGAATTCTTACAACGGTTTGCCTTAAACAGGGACGCTGTTAAGTACCAACAGTTATTGTTTAATAGAGTTATAAATACCTTTAACCGATCAACAGGAACGCTATTTCGTATTAAAAGTGATTCATAATTTTTTAAAAGTTCACAATTTGTTCACATTTGATGTTTTTTATCATACCATGGAAGCGAATTCAATACAAGAGAAAAAATATCTAATGAAGCGGATTTCAACTGCCATATTTCACTGTTATTAAATTGTAATATTCTTATAACATAGTTGACAGAATTATCTGATATAATTTCGATACATTTAATAGTATGAACATTCGGGGAATTAATAATAGAATCATTATTTTAAAAAGAAGGTTGTGATGTTAAGTGATAAAAAAGATCGTAACATTGTTTAGCTTGGCCATCATGCTTACCGCGTTCGCGAATGAATTTTCTATACATATGGTTTATGCGGAATCGTTCAGTGACTTACATAATCAAGACAAACCAATCCAAGTAGAGCAGGCAGCCATTCAAACAACGCAATTAACTGCTGAACCAGAGGTTCCAAACCTCAAAGATAAATTAGTAAGCAAACTAACAGCGGAACCAAAAATCCCCAACCTTCTTATCCATCTAAATAACGAAATGAAACGAGTATCTGAAACTATTCAAGAGAATAGTAAGGCAATTCCTGAAACAGTCAATGAGGTCGTCTCGATAATAGGGAATGAATACATAAGTACGGTCACCACGGCAGGGAGCAAGTACATTGGAAACTCTGTTTATGTGTTTGGCGGCGGAAGAAACGCTAATGATATTGCCCGTGGAAGATTTGATTGCTCCGGCTTTGTTCATTGGGCGTTTGCACAAGCAGATATCGAAATTGGCAGCCATACAGATTCAATAAAAAAGGGCGGTCGTCAAGTTTCTCCTCAAGAAATGCAGCCAGGAGATCTTGTCTTCTTTGACACATATAAACGAGACGGACATGTTGGGATCTATCTTGGTGACGGAAAATTTATTGGATCCCAAAGCTCTACCGGTGTCGCCATTGCCGACATGACGAAAGGTTATTGGAAAAACGCGTTTAAAGGACGTGTGATTCGAATTTAAAAAAAAGCCCTTAATTTTACCGTAAGAGCTTACAAAAGAGATTTCTTATATTAAATTCTCATTGATTTTATTGAGGCGAATCTCATGTTTATGTCGTCTTCTTTTTAGCCTATTCGCTTTTTCTTTTTGATAGAAATAATGAACAATAAAGTAAGAAATAATGCTCAGGATAACTCCAAAAATGGTCATTCCAATTAAAGCATGGACTCCCCCATGAAGGAGGCCAACTAAACTGTGGAAATCACCTTGTATGAATTGATGAAAAGAGAAAGATGTATGGTGTCCGATTCTGACTTGCATTGGAAAGATTGCTTTTCCAAGTGTTCTAGCAAAAGGTAACAGAATCACGGGAAGCAGCGTAAGTTTTCCTATGACATTTCCGATGATGGACGCCGGTAATGATCCTTTAGCCAACCGGACAATTGGTACAAATAGTATATATATTAGTGAAGCCGTTGAAATAACGAGCATTTCCAAGCCAAAGCCAAGGGCAAAGCCCAATGAAACCTTTTTGGCTCCTTCAGGAGATCGAAGAAGTTTTAAGAAGTTTAACTTAAAAGCACGTCCAAGCCGTTGAAAAGCATTATATTTTTTTTGTTTTATGCTCATAAGGTTCCCCTCCTAGTGAAAAAAAAGATAAGTTTATTATATTCTATATTAGCGGTAAATTCTAACCCTTCAAAAAATTTTTTTCATAGGATAGAAAAAGCAGCATCATTAACACACATGTCTAGCTGTATCCTCTATTTTACACTTTAATTATTAAAAATTAATAAAAAATTTATTAGTTATTGGTAAATATTCATCCACTACCAAAGCAGGATTAGTAACGGTGTATTCGAGACTTAAGAATCAGGACCTCTTAATCATTTTTACTTCGGCAAATGGCAAATTGAGGTTAAATCCTTCGGTACGTATCGGATGGAGGGCAATGAATTCGAATATGGTCTTAACGAGTTCGGACAGACGGTAAACATGCCTGCCGGCTTCAAAGGCAGAAACCTAAGGACAGAAGCTGTTAACGCAGCGAAGGCTGATATGGCTGCTTCAGGTGAAAAGTTCGATTTTAATTTTGTCATCCATGCAGGATATGATGAATCAGGCGTCTGGCAGGAATTTGGCGAAATAATGTTTCAAAATGCCGATGCGATAACAAATCCATTCGGTCCAATCGTTGCTGGAGCAAATGTACCTGGTATGCCTAATTCGGCGATTACCCGCTATGTACCGTGGACCTCCTGGTATGCTGCCAAAAGTATCTGGTCAAGTGCCGGCGGCGGCACATCCATCCAAGGTGAAAATGATGGAATGGGCGTATTTGCTCATGAATTTGGTCATATTATGAATCTAGGCGACAACTATAATAATCCATATGCTATTCCTGTATCCCGTACTTACTCGGGTCCTTGGGAAATTATGAGCCGCGGCAACTTCAACGGTCCAGGTGGTTCACACACTCGCTGGATGGTCCCATCTACTCTCGGAGCATCCGCACCATCACACCATATGCTGCGAAATAAAATCAAACAAGGCTTCCTCGCGCCGGACCAATATCTGAGTCTGGACCGTGACAAACTTGCTGAAACTGGACCAGTATTCGCCGATATTCTTGCGCGTGAGGTGCCTACTGGCAGCGAATTTGGACGCGAGGGATTACACGGCATCAATATTAGCATGGTGGATAACACACCTGCAAACTCATTAAATGACGATTGGCGTGCTGACATGCAGCGCGGGCCTAAATGGTACGATAACTATACAGTCGAAGTAGTCGACCGCATAGGTTCAGATTCTTTTGTTCCGGACTCAGGTGTATTACTGGCGAAAACAAAGAATAGCGAATCTGCACCAAACATCTGGGTAGTAGACTCGCATATAGAAGATATCAATAAAGTAGACTTCAAACGGCCAGATGGATCCACTGCCATGCTCTCCAAGGGGGATTATCAACAGTTAGCCGACGCCCTCTTTAAGGCAGGGACTGGTGATGACGTGGTTAGTGAGTACACAGATGAATATAACCTTCTTCACTTCTACATGTTAGATAAAAAATATGACGCAAAAGGTGCTCTTTCTTATCGGGTAGCAGTGCGGCATCTGGATGGCGCCGGCTCCTTTACACGTGGTGTGTCTGTTGCAATCGGTAGGTCAGACTTTGCTACACCAGGTAAAGTAGCTGTCTACTATTTCAATGTAAAGAAAACAGGGAATGCAACAGATCTCATTCGTCTTAATGCCAAAACTGTTGCTGGCTGGGAAATTCAGTTACAACATAACGTGATTGAATTGGAAGCAGGTAAAACGGTTTCCGTACCAGTTTACGTTAAGATACCTAAAGGGGGCAAAGGTCAGATGCAGCCAACACCGACAAACCTTACCTTCACAAGCACATCAGAGACTGATGCAGGAAAGACATCTACCGTGACTCGCCGTGTTGGCCCTGGTAATGGAAATTAAAGCATAATAGTTAAAGAGGTAATACCCCTTGGGTATTACCTCTTTTAATAGACTGCTAGATTTATAGGGAGCACATTAAAAACCAGCAGCCTCCAAAGGGATACTGCTGGCTTGCATTTACAGAGGAACATAGTCTACCGTTCACTAAATCATTGGTGGGTTTGGCAACACAGCATACTTTTAAAAATTAACGCCTTTTTTCCCTTCCACGATTGGCAAATTTATAACACTTTGGCCAAGATGGACATTGAAAGTAGCACCTGTTGCCGAAGGAAGTGTCCGCTGATACGAGCTTCCTGCTATAATGACTCCGATGCGATGGCCTTTCTTAAAGACATAGTCATGAGGCAATGCGCCCCACTCAAATTTATAATTTTTACCTGGATTTAGTGGATCTGTTGCTAAAAGTGATTTCCAATTTTGCGGATCAAACCAGCCTCTAGAGACAATTTCATATGCTGCTGTCCGGAACGTTTTTTCTGTTTCTAAATAACATGCGCTATCGGTCTCCGTACTCTCACCCCAGCATGTTCTGTTTGTTAACGTCCTGATTCCTTCTCCGCTTCCGGTATGATTTACCCTTGTGTCCATTCCGTAATCGACGATCATCACGGTTAAATTGGAATTATCCTTATCTACTGTTGCTCGAAGTGAAATTTCCGGTACACCGCTCATGCGGGCATCATCGCTTAGTGGTTCAGTGAGGAATACTAAACGGTCGCTTTTCACGGTCATTTCATTTGTGACCATCGCCGTTTCTGTTTGCCTCGGATTGTCTGTAAAGGTTTGCGTAAAATTACCTTTTACCGGACCAGTTGTTAAAACTCCAGGTGAATTTTCGTTTTCCCCAGGTCCAAAGCGGATTTTCGTTGATTTCACATTTTTCTCCGGCCATGAGGCATGGGTTTCCCAAACATCTGCTGTTCGTTCAATATCTACAGCAGGCTCATCCATGATGCCATTTTTCATGCCAAGGAGCCAGTAGTCAAACCAGCGATGCAGCGTATCGACCCACTCTGCTCTGCGGAAATCAAATGGATCGACGTGGCCTGTTTGCGCAAGCCATAGTTTGCGAGGCACTTTCTCCTTATTTAGTGCTTCCCACCAGTCATTGAAATGGTTCATCTTCACGTTTAAGTCATTTAAACCATGGATGGCGAAGACACTGGCCTTTACGTTTTTTATTTCTTTCACATAGTTTCTTTCATTCCAAAATTCATTGTAGTCGCCGGTGGCGTCATCTGCCGCTTGATTTACACGATCGAACACATGCTGACATGTTGCTTTCCGGGAACTGTTTACCACCCTGCTTGCCAATCCACCAGGCCCATTATTATAGTACGTAAGCCCTGCATAGCGGTAATAATTATACCAATTGCTAATTGCGCCAATCGGAACGATTGTTTTTAAGCCTTCTACTCCCGTAGCCGCGACACCATTTGCTAATGTGCCGTCATACGATTTACCAATCATCCCAACATTACCGGTTGTCCACGAGGCCTTTACCTCGTTATTATTTTTATCAACTGCCGTTGCCCTTCCATTAAGCCAATCGATGACAACTTTTATACTTTCAATTTCTTCATAACCGCCGGTAGTTGGGCAGCCATCCGATTGGTTGGTTCCTACCATATCCGGCAAGACAACTGCATATCCTCTTGGAACAAAATAATTATCATAATAAAGCGGAAACTTCTCATTAATCCCGTCTTTATCTTTGTCCTTTACTTCACTTTCATTGCCTCTTCCTAAACTCTCATAGTAAGGGCTGGCATCCATAATCACAGGTACCTTCAGCCCTGTGTCAGACTCTTTCGGCCGAATGATGTCTACGGCAATTCGATCAGGAACCCCGTTTTCATCCGTGTCAAGGCTTGATTGGACAAAAACGGTCTCGCGAATGGCATCCTTGTAGGAATATTTCGCCTCTGATTTTACATTTGCCAATGAGTTTACTGCTTGACCCTTCTTCGGCGCTACTGTTTCCGCATTTGTATAATTCACAGATGATAGCGTTAAAGCGATGGTTGTTACTAAAGTGGTTACTAGAGAAAACGCTCTCTTTTTCATTAAATCCCTCCTTTACCCTATTAAATTCAATTGTTGGATATGGAGGGATCTGTAAATAGTGCATAAATTACCAATTTTCAAACTATTAATTTTTATTTAATACGTGAAAGGACTTACATCTTTTAATAGAGGAAAAGTCTTTTAAAAAAAGCTAGTTTATTCGTAAAATCGATTAATTAACATTCATCACTTCTCGTTCTTCCTTTGCGCCTAATAAATTGGCTAAATAATCTATGGTCGTTAAATATAGGATTCCATTCCCTTCAAGCTTTGGCGAATTCCCTAGTGGTACGGTCCTTCTAATCAGTTGAGCATACAGCTCTGGCTCGGTTAGCTTTCTTTCAAAAGCTTGATTCGAGATCGCTTTAATCAGCGCAAGTGCGCCGGATACATGCGGTGTTGCCATTGAAGTTCCACTAAGCTTCGCATATTTTCCATTAAGGTAGGTTGATACTATATTTTCACCCGGAGCGACTAAATCAACTTCCTCATTTGAATTGCTAAAATCCGAGATATGGCGACCCAGTCCGGTGGCGCCTACACTGATTACCTCGTTATAAGCAGCAGGATAGGAAAACTCGTCTGTTGAATCCCGTCCGTCCCCTTCATTTCCGGCCGCACAAACAACAAGAATCCCACTTTCTACGGCCTTTTTAATCGCCTCGTGTAATTCAGGAACATCTGCAGGACCGCCAAGGCTCATCGAGATAATATCCACCTGTTGTTCAATCGCATAATAGATTCCATTGATAATCCACTCATACTGTCCGGAGCCATGTTTATCAAGAACCTTCACGATTAACAGATTGGCTTCCGGTGCAACTCCTACTACTCCGAGATCATTCGCGGTTGCTGCAATCGTACCGGCAACATGTGTGCCATGACCATTGTAATCCCGATAGTTCGTTTGATCACTGCGGTCATCTTTGGTGAAATTTCGACCGCCAATAATTCGATCCTTTAAGTCGGGATGGGAACTCTCACAGCCAGTGTCTAAAATAGCGATTGTGATCCCCTTCCCTTTTGTTTTTCCCCAAACCTCAGGGGCCTGAATCAATTCCACCCCTTTTGGCACCTCGGTTACCTCTTCAAACTCTGCAATCACCTGGTACGGAATCAAGCGTACTTTTCGCTCCATCTAATTCCCTCCTAACAGATTTAATTGAAGCCAACCCATGATGTTAGTAATAGTTTAACAATTCAGAATATATTAAAAAAGGTTCCTTTGGAGTGTTTTTAGTGATTTTTTAACATAATAGATATCGAATTTGAAAAACAAGTAGCAATATGTAACATTTTACAGCTTTTGATATATTCGTTACTTTCGAAAAGAATTTTTAATAAAAATTAAATAATCTAGTAAAACAATAGTGGTTTTATGTATGATACATTGATTTTAGCCTTTTAAAAAACCTGAGAGTTTGTAAGAATAAATTTTGCTTCTATTTTGCGAAAAAGAATGAGTTGATTACATGTTGAACGTAAAAGAAGTTACTGACCACTTAAAGGACTTAGAGATAACAGATAGCGAACAGATCGTTATACGTTGGATTTTGGAAGGGAAAATTAAAGCTAAGCGGACGAAGAATTTAAATATTGATTACATAATCAAACCAGGGGATTTAGCAGCATTCATATTAAAAATGCAGATTGAGAAAAAGAGCAAACAATTTGGTGTTGATTATCAACAATGGGAGAAAACGTTCCATGAAAACCAGATATTAAAAGAGGAAATCGAAGAATTAAAAAGTATAATTCGCATCGAACAATCCAAAGTTCGCGGCTTAAAAAAAATGTTAACAGCAGAATATGCTCTTTCCGAGTCACCACCTTTTACATACACCACATTTTTAGGATTAGATCCGGATGCTGACAAAGCTTTGATAAAAAAAGAGTTTAAAAAACTACTTAAAGCTCTTCATCCTGATCGAGGAGGAGATGAACGGCTTTTTAAAGTGTTTTATGAACAGTACAGGAAATCCGGTGTTTAACCAAGGGTTTTATGAATATATACATGGAAACTCTCACGATTATATTCGGGAGATTCCCATGTACTAATAGAATGTAGCCTTTTTAAAATGGCATTTAACACTTCTCGTTCTTACGTTGAAGTGTTTTTTGTGTGTCTTCCAACCCTTTTTTATCATTGGTTAAGCAAATCGCGAAATTTGTTCAAACAATATGACGCTTGTCCAATCAAGGTTAGAATTAGCAAATATATTAAATAGTGGAGTGTTTTTCCCTCCAATTTTCTAAAAGGAGGTGATTAGATATGTATGGTTATGGCGGCGGCTATGGCGGTGGCTATGGCGGTGGAAGCAGTTTTGTATTAATCGTTGTATTGTTCGTTCTGCTTATCATCGTAGGTGTTTCTTTCATGAGCTAGTAAACTGTCCTGAACACCGGGCACATTAAGAGTTCATTTTTCCTATGAATTTGAACTTCTAATGAAGAGAGGATTAATTAAATGACATTTGGATTTGGGGGATTTGATCGAAGAGACAGGTTTTTTCGTGACGGTTTTAGAAGAAGACGGTTTTTCCCCATTGAAATTGAAATCGAAATAGAGAGAAGAAGACGAATTGAAATCGAGATTGAGATTGAGAGAAGAAGGCGGTTTGAATTCGAAAGGAGACGCAGATTCTTTTAGCGTTTAATTTAAAAAATGTTCCTTTGGGCCTTCGGGCTCTTTTTTTAATATATAGAACCTCGAATAGTTGGACAAACCATTTTTGCTTTAACCCTCAGGGCATTCACCCATATTTTTTTTTAAAAACGATACCACTTTTTACGTAGCTGCATTTAATGTAAGGTGAAGGAGGATGATGTTCATGACTGAAACGAATTTTCATCAAATTGCCCATGAGTTATTAAAGAAAGAAGTTGAGGTTATTACGCTTCAAGGGAATTTTAGCGGACGGCTGATAAATGTAGGTACAGATGTGATTGTTTTGGAAAGAAGAGGCAGAATTCGTCCAGTGAATTTGGCCATAAGAATCGAAACCATTGTGTTAATTTATCGTGCCGAACCAATGCCAAGAGGACCGTTTGGGTTTTCTCCAGAGGAATTTCATGAGGAACAACACCATGAGAGCAGCGATGAGAGAAAAAGATAAGGATTCAAGTGTTAGATTTTAATTGAGCTTAGCGGGGAGAATGTCCTTCATAGCTCATATGAAGGACATTCCCCGCCACATAGGTATTTTTTTAAATGGACGAGAATTCAGTTACCAACTGGTCAAAACGCTTTAAGGCGTTGTTTATCGGTTCAGGCGTGGTTAAATCAACGCCTGTTTTCTTTAACAATTCGAGTGGATAATCGGAGCTTCCGCTTTTCAGAAAATCTAAATAGGCCTTTAATGTCGCTTGGTCTCCAGCCAAAAGCTTTTCGGCAATATGAATAGCGGAGGCAAAGCCGGTTGCGTATTTGTATACATAAAACGGCCGGTAGAAATGCGGGATTCTTGACCAGCCATATTTGACTTCATCATCAAAAACAACCTCATCACCGTTGTATTGTCTGAATAAGGATTCATACGTTTGATTAAATACTGCTACATTTAGCGGCTTGCCTGATTCCGCGAGCTCATGAGTGATTTTCTCGAATTCCGCAAACATCACCTGGGTATAGAAGGTTCCTCTAAATTGATCGATAAAATGATTAAGTAAATGCTTTCGAATCGCTTCATTTGTTTCTTTATTAAGTAAATAATTAATCAGTAATACCTCATTCACGGTTGAGGCCACTTCGGCGACAAAAATGCTGTATCCGGCTGAGATTCTAGGCTGGTGCGAACTGGAATACCAGGAATGCATCGCATGACCGAATTCGTGAATCATCGTGAACATACTGTCTAAGTCGTCATGTTGATTTAACAGGACAAACGGGTGAACGCCGTAAACCCCTAAATTGTAAGCACCGGACCGCTTTCCTGGCGTTTCCCGTACATCAATATAACGGGCCTCTTTAAATGTTTTCAGTGTGTTGACGTATTCCTCGCCAAGAGGGGTTAATGCTTCCAGAATGGTTTCATAGGCATCATCATAAGAAATTTCGATTTTCACCCCATTCACTAACGGGACATTTAGATCATACTGACGCAGTTCCTCTACCGCCAGCTTTTCTTTTCGAATCGTGGTATACCGGTGCAGCGGAGCGATATTTGCCTTCGTGGCTGCAATCAGATTTTCATAAACTTCTTTTGGAACCATGTCCCCGAATAACCCCTTCTCCAATGCTGAAGGATAGTTCCTTAGGCGTGCTAGGGTTACGTTTGTTTTAATATTGGCAGCCAAGGTGGAGGCAAGCGAATTTTTCAGCTGAAGGTATGGTTGGTAATAGGACTTATAGGCTTCCTGGCGCTTATTTCGGTCATCATCTTCAATCAGTTTGGAGTACATGCCGCGCGTTAATTCCACTTTATCTCCATCATCCGTTGTTACCTCACCGAATTTGATATCAGCGTTATTGAGCATATTATAGGTTTGGCTGGGAGCTGAAAGTGCTTCTCCTAGATGGGAAAGAATTTCTTCTTTTTCCTTACTTAAGACATGTTCCTTGTAACGATACGCTTCGAATAGATCCTGTTCGAAGTAATCCAGCCGCGGCTCTTGTTCAATAAATTCTCTTAAGGTATGTTCTTCAAGACTTAATAAATAGGGCATAAAAAACGATGTTGCCGCATTTAATTTAACGGCAAGCTGCTTAGCCCGGTCAACCAGTGACTGCGCTGCGATATCTCTCGTGTCCACATCTGCCTGCAGCATTCCATACACATATACAAGGTTGAATGTACTGGATACTTCTTCTTTTTCAGATAGATAAAGATAAAGGGATGTGCCATCGTGAATGGCGCCATCATATTGCTTAAATTTCATTGTCATTTCTTCGATACGGCGATAGTCCTCTTCCCATGTTTCTAACGACGGATAAATGTCCTCCATGTTCCATTTTTCGTTCTCAGGTATTTCTGCTCTGGATTGATACGTGTTCATCACAAGCATCCCTCAATTCTTTTTTTTTAATGTTTCGATATCTTTATTATAACGGATTCCATTGGAAGTTTTTAAATAAAAAATCGTAATTCGATGTGAAATCGCTTCCTTCACCCGATGACACTTATGAAATATTAGTGTTTTTTTTATCTGTTAAAATTTTGGATGATTTTGCTGAAAAAAAGTGGTGGACTTATTTTTTAAGCCTGCTATAATCCATATAGATACTAAACATTACTATTAAAGGTGGACATTATGGGGAACACTTGCAGGTATGTTGTCAACGCACTTGGAAAAGGTGGGGAAACATATTATACTCTTTGCAAAGATAAACAAGAATTACAGAATTGGATAACCAATAATCGAGAGAAATTAATAATGGAAGAACTTATGATCAAGGATAAACAGCAAAATCTATTTTCGAAATGGTTCAGCTTTAAAAAACTATATTAATAGTATGACGCCATTCTATTTAGAATGGCGTCATTGTTTGCCTGTTAATTCCAAAAAGTGTAATAGATTTGAGTCCATTACATTTTTTTATTCGTCCAATTCTCGTATTCTCTTTCGCAATTCAATCAATACGGCTCTTGGGTTTTCTAATTCAAAAATAACATATTTATATTTTCCAAATCCCTCTAATTCCAAGTGTATGAGCGGTACCTTATGTTCATAGGAAAGAAAATACCATTCGTCACCAAACTTGAAGCTTCCTTCATAAATATTGAGCGGAGCAATGGTGGTTCCTGGCATCCGAAGCATCCACATCGGTGGTTCAAATTCATCGATATAGATACTTTTAATTGCTGTATAGGGAATTTTCAACTGCCACTTTAGGGCAAACAAACTTAAAACTCCCGTTAATTTAAGATTGAAATCTTCCTTGTTAAAGCGCACTACTCTCCCCATAAGCGGCCACCTCACATTTGGACTTCGATCATATCCTTATACATATTTTAACACTGGAATATTTAGTAAGCCATTGATTTTTTTCTAAACTACCTCTTTTATTTTTACATCCGTGAACTTCCGTTTTTGAATGTAGAGCAGTCGGAATGATAAAGCGATGCCTGCCGCAAGTAATCCGAAGGTTAATCCAATCCAATAGCCTCTAGCTCCTAAGCTGGTATAATGAGCGAGGAGGTATCCGACGGGAAGACAAATTAACCAGTAAGCAATTAAGGTCATGATAAAGGCAATATTGACGTCCTTGTACCCTCTTAACGCCGCCTGCGCTGTTACCTGAATCGCGTCACAAATTTGAAAAAAGAGGGCAAAAATTAAAAAGTTCGCCGTTAAGTTGATGACCGCTGCTTCATTGGAATAAAATCCGGCAACCTGGTAGCGAAATATTACAACAAATACTCCGCTAATAACCGCACTTAAAATCGCTAGGTAAATCCCGAGCCAGCTGTATTGTTTCGCATCCTTATAACGGCGCGCACCGACCTCATATCCGACAAGAACCGTTTGGGCCATCGAGATACTGATTGGAATCATATAGAGAAAGGAGACGATGTTTAACGCCGATTGATAGGCCGCAATTGTCGTGACGCTAAACTTACTTAAAAGAATCGTGACGACGGCAAACATACTCGTTTCAAAAAAAGTTGACAGTCCCATCGGCACGCCAATTTTTAAAATTTCCTTACATTGATCCCACGAAAACTCCTTCATATTGGCAAACACAGGAAACAAAGAAAATGGAACTTGTGTTTTAACGATGAAAATGGTCATGGCCATTATTGCCCAATAGGTAATCGAGGTCGCATACCCCGCCCCGGCTCCGCCGAGTTCCGGAAAACCCAAATTTCCAAAGATGAGACAATAGTTCAAGAAGAAATTGAGTGGTAATGCTAAAAGGAGGATGACCATTACGACTCTTGTTTTTCCAAGTGCATAAATAAAAGAGCGCAGCACGTTAAAAATAAACAAAGGCAAAAGTCCATAACTTAGGCCAACCAAATATTCAAAAGCCGTGTTTTGCACACGGGCGGGCAGATTCATTTTATTTAAGATGGGATCTAACAAGAAAAATCCTGCGATGATAACGACCACGGCAATGATGACGGACAGGTAGATTCCATGCTTGACAACCGAGGAAACCTCTTCGTTCTTCTTCTCCCCGAAATGCTGCGCCGCAATAGGGGATACAGCAAGCAGGATCCCGCTGATTCCCATGAAGACCGGACTCCAAATCGAGGAGCCAATCGCCACTCCAGCAAGGTTTGAGGAATCATATTTGCCTGACATAATCGTGTTGAAAAAAACCATTGAAAACATGCCAAGCTGGGTAATTAAAATCGGTATTAATAAAATAAAAATTTGTTTTGTCTTTTCTTTGATGGTAAAAGTCTGATTCATAATGGGTACTCCTTAAGATTTTAAAGCACGAACCTTCATTACCCTATTTTTTTATTATTTTTGATGGGTTGTTGAGTTTGTACAGGACTGCTGTATCAACCAAGAATTCCTCCGCCACGTCTTTCCCTTTGGCTAATTTCTTGGCGGCCACTTTTCCGTCGAATTCGAGTAAATCACCGGGGGCAAGTTCAAATTTCTTAAGCGTTTTGCTGTGGCTGCACCAGGCAAGTCCAATCTCTAGCGGGGATTCCTGAACAATTTGTACATGTTCTAAAACGACCACTTCATCATTTTCTTCATTAAAAGGATTGTAGGTTAGGGCAAATTGTTTGACGGTGGCTGTAAAGTGAACTTTATCGACGGGAAGTTCGAGCTTCGGAGCCTTTTCTTTCTTTGGTTTCGTTTCTTTTGCTTTTGCGGGTTTCGCTGCTGTTTCTTTTTTGGAAGTATCTGTGTCCTTGGCAGTCTGTGATGGTTGGGTAACTGCTCCACCAGGTTCTGTCGCTGCAGATGCTGCAGGTTCTTTGCCCTCGACTGTCAACAGGCTTTCTTTCCCAAAACTTGATTGCTGCATTTCTTTTAAATAGGCAGGGTGGATACAGCTTACATTCCCGTCTTGAAACTCAATCACCAGTGTAGCAAATCCCCCTCCACTCCCGTAGGTTTCATATCCTTTGATAGTAACCTGACGCTGATAGGTTCGGTCCTTGTACCAAAATTCCTTTTTCGCTTCCTTTGCTGAGGATAGTCCCCACTCCTTCAGCTTGTCTTTATAATGCTCCACATCTCGAAAAGTCTCGTAGTCCCCTTTTGGCGGAATATAGCGGGTCAACTCTGTTTGTTCGATATGTACATGTGCCATAACAACTACTTCACTTCCTTTCACTATGTTTCTTGTTTGATTATACCATTTCAAGGGGAAAACCATAAACTTCATGAACACAAAGTGAATGGCACATAAAGAGGTGGATATTTTGGCATAAAAAAAGACCCTGCGAGAGGGTCTTTTTCATTTATGTTGGCTTTAATTATGCTTTGCGAACGTTAGATGCTTGTGGTCCACGTTGACCTTGCTCAACATCAAAAGTAACTGCTTGGCCTTCGTCTAAAGATTTGAAACCTTCTCCTTGGATTGCTGAGAAGTGAACGAATACATCGTCTCCAGCTTCGCGTTCGATAAATCCAAAACCTTTTTCTGCATTAAACCATTTCACTTTACCATGTTCCATTTGTATATCCTCCTGCTGTGCGCTGTGCACAATGTATTACTATCCTTGCTCAAATCTTCAAGACAAAAAGCTTATCACTTTAACGTTCTTTCCGATAGACAAAAATAATTCTTCTTAACTATAACAGATACAATTGGAAAATGCAACCGAATAATGGCAAGCAAAGTACAAGATTTTTTCGTCTGCATCCTTTAAGAGTGCTGCGATTTCGCAAACATATATAAACCAAACGTTTTTCTTATCGATAATATCATTCCCATTAAAATCATATTGGAAAACAAGGAGCTGCCGCCATAGGTTAAAAACGGAAGGGCAATCCCTTTAACCGGCATGACTCCAACAACCATGCCGATATTTTGGAAAATTTGCACAGAAAAACTCAATGTGATTCCAGCACAAATATACATACCAAAAGAGGTTTGTGATTTATGACCGATTCTAATAATTCGATAGAGCAAAAGCATGAATAAAAGAACAACGAAAGAGGAAATGATAAAACCGCCTTCTTCTGCTACGGTTGCAAATATAAAGTCAGTATGTTTCTCAGGAATGTAAACATTCCCCTGCATGTATCCTTTCCCTACGAATTCACCGCTCCCAACTGCTAGCAAGGATTTTTGGCTTTGATAGGCTCCTTTACTATCCCCTGTAGGATCCAGCCACCCGATTATTCGCTCCTGTTGATGTGGCTTTAAGAGAGGAATTAAATCTTTATAAATAATGTCGGGCTGATAGTAAAACAAATAAACAAGCACACCGGCTAATAAAAGAGGCACCATTACAAAAATAGTCACCAATTTCCGTTTTAATCCTGATAAATACAGCATGCTCGCGATTGCAATGAAATAGAGAAATACCATTCCCGTGTCGGGCTGTTGGTAAACAAACAAGGAAGGCGGAATCGTTACGAGCAGTATTTTTCCAACAAGCAGTAAATCTGACCCCACTGTCCTGAAAATATAAGCTGCGTTATGCTTTGAAATGAGTCTAGCAGCTAATATGATTAATGAAATTTTGAAAAACTCAGATGGCTGAATTGAGCCTAATACAGGAATGCTATACCATCTTTTCGCACCATAAATCACCGGAGCAATCTTCTCCGGTGCAAAACGCAATAAAATGATGGTGATAAACATAAAAATATAGGCGGGCCAAGCTAATCTTTCAATTTGATCCATATCAAGCTTGGCCACAAGGATTAACAGGACAAAACCGATCATATAATTGATTCCCTGTTTCAAGGCAAAATTTTGTGCACCATACTGACCTGTCTGCTGACTGCTATAAATAAATACAATACTTATCATAAAAAAGGCCATCAAAATGAGCATGATGGCACCATCTAATCTTCTAAAAATTGTTGTTTCTGTGTTCATTTATTTCACCTTCAAACCATTTTGATCAATCATTTAGCATGCTCCGAGCTTACTCAGCGGTGTTAGTGGGCCTTGCTCATTGGCTGCTATCTTCTGAAGATGACAAGAAATCACGTAAAGCCTGCTTATTTTTTTCAAAATCAAGTTTAAGCACGGCTCCGACTTTAACCGTTTCATCCTCATATGAACCTTCAATTGGTATCCGAATACTTTCCACTTTTTTGGAGTCCCCAGTAATTAACCCTTTACCAATTGATAGAATCGTTGGTGTATCGACATTTGTATCAATATAAGGCGTAGCCATCCCAAGGATTTTTGGCAGGTTAACTAAACTCTGAACACTGACTGCTTGTTCTTTGATTTTTGAAACTACTTCCTGCTGTCTTTCCACCCGGCCGAAATCACTTAAGCGATCATGGCGAAAACGAACATATCCTATTAATTTATCCCCATGTAATATTTGTTTACCAGGAAGAAGTGTCATTCCAATTCCGTGGGACATCTCATGTGGAATATCCACTTCAATTCCTTTAGGGGCAACGAGGTCAACGATTTTTGAAAACCCTTCAAAATCGACAATGGCATAGTAATTAATATCGACATCAAAATTTTCCTTAATCGTTTTCCTGACTAATTCTGGGCCTTCAAATGCAAACGCGGCATTAATTTTTTGCTTGCCATGTCCGGGAATATCGACATATGAATCCCTCATAATTGAAGCGACCTTCATATTATGTGTGTTTTGGTTATAATGAGCAATCATTAAGGTATCAGAACGTGCATGTTCCTCACCGCGTGAATCACTGCCAAGTAATAAAATATTGATCTCGCCAAATTGAGGTTCAGCTCCCTGAAATTCATCATACGATGTTTGTTCGTCCTTGTGCTTTCCAGCACTCGCTTCTGCCAAGCCATTTTTATATTGATAGACACTATAAATAACGACGGATATACCTAATAGTAGAACGGTTAAAAGGCTGTTTCTTAGCCATTTTCGTTTCTTTTTGGTTCTTACTCTGTTTTCCATTTTACACATCACCTGTCAGAATCATTTTTGTTTCAAGCATTTTTGGATAATAAATCTAAACCAAGTTTTACGGCGATTGCATCGTCTACATAGCCAATCGGAAAAATGTAATCAGGGATTACATCTACCGAAATAATAAAATAAATCAGTACACTGCCAATGATAGCAAGCTCCAAAGGAGTGCCATTCTTTAAGCGAAACCGCTCAAACAATTCTTTTAACTGGCTGATAAATGGGCCGATGCTGCCAACTTTTCGCAGCTTTTTCTTAAAGCCAGTAAGAATCGTCTCTTTCCCCTCATCGGTCTTTGCATATTGTTGATATTTTGCCAATTGCTGTTCAACCAACTCAATCGAAAACGTTTTATTGTTCAATTCAGATGATTCGAGAATCCTTTGAATGCTGTCAATCGACCAGTGAATATCTGAACTCTGCTGTTCCTGACTTTGATCTACCGGGAACCCGGCAGCTACAAATAAATTAGTGATTGGATATTCAAGACAGTTCGCGATTTTTTGTAAATGTTCAGGATTTGCCCTTCGTTTCCCATTAATAATCCTCGAAATGGTTGCTGTATCAATGTTAGTGAGCTCACTAAGCTTTCTCATTGATAATGACCGTTCCTTCAGTAATTCTTTTAACAGTAAACCAAGTTTACTCGTTTTAGGTTGATCCGCCATACCCATCTATCCCCTTCGAACAAAGATTAGCTCGTTTTTCATATGAGAAAATGATTTTTTTTATTTTTTATAGATTAATAAAGTAAGTGTCTTAGTGGAATATACATAACTATTGACATTTTGTCAATAAAATTTTATTTAGAAAAATTTAAAAGAAAGCTGTAATGGCAATGATTAAGATGATAATCCCGCTAATGATGGTTCCGAATTCCCCTAGTGTAAAAGAACCAATACGGACGGCAGCTAATTTATGACCTAACTTAACTCCGGCCCAAACACTGATAATACTGCCAATTGCAGCGGTAAGTGAAATAGCAAGCGGTGAAAAACCAAGAAGACCGGCGCCTAAGCCATTGGTAAGAGCATTCGCTGATAAGGCTACACCTAGTATTATCGCTTCCCCCCAGCCAATTTCTCCAGAATTATCTACATCAGCAGCTTCAGGATTTCTAAGAATACCCTTCATGCCTGAAGAAGGGTTCCCCTCTTTATGGCTTTCGTGTAAAGCCTTTTTCCGTGGTACAGCCAATAATATAATTCTGATCCCGATAATAATGAGAATAAACGAACCAATAATCACTGGGAACAAACCTGGTAAAATCTTAGAAAGCCAAACTCCAAAAGAAATTCCCGCTATGCTCATGAGAAAACAAATCAACCCAATCAATAAATTAGCCGCAACGCCAATTCGGATTTTGCGTATTCCATAAGTAATACCTACCCCTAAATTATCGACACTGGATGAAACAGCAAATGCCAAGATAATTAACCAAGACAATGTAAATCACTCCCAATTTTTTTAACATTGTATTGATTAAATTGACAAAAAGTGCTTATTTATTTCTTGAATATTGATAAATAGTCAACAGTTCGTTAGATAAACTATTACACCACGCGGTAACCTCGTCTCTTTTTAGAAAAAATTATAAATGTAATAGGATCTTTGCTACTGTAAAGTATAAAATTAACCCTGTTCCATCGACTAAGGTGGTAATAAATGGACCTGAAACGATTGCCGGGTCAACCTTCAACTTGTTCAAAATCATCGGCAAAACAGCTGCTACCATCGATGCCCAAATAACAATAAATAATGCCGAAATCGCGACAACTGCTCCAACGTTGAGATTAACACCGAGGAAGAAGGCGCGGATTAAAGCAACGGCCCCCATCGTTAGACCAAGAAAAACCCCTGTAGACACTTCTTTTCTAAATACCTTGAAAATATCTTTAAATTCAACTTCCCCTACTGCCATCGCCCGTACTAATGTCGTTACCGTTTGTGAGCCGGTGTTTCCCCCTGTTCCAATTAAGAGCGGCACAAAAAAGGCTAAGGCGATTTGTTCAGAAAGTGTGTCCTCATAATGCCTTAACACGGTCCCCGTATAAGCCTCAGCAACAAACAGAATTAATAGCCAGCCGATTCTTTTTCGATAAATGCTCCAGATGGAATTTTTAAAGTATGGTTCAGTCAACGGTTGACTACCGCCTAGCTTTTGAAAATCTTCGGTTGCTTCGTCATGAATAACGTCAATTAAATCATCAACTGTTAGAATTCCAATCATTCGCTGATTGATGGTGACGACGGGAATGGCAACAAGGTCGTATTTTGACAATACAGCAGCCGCTTCCTGCTGATGGACGTCTACAGAAACGGATATCGGTTCTCCTTGAATAATTTCTTCTAACACTGTACCTTCCTTAGCCAAGATTATATCCTTTAAAGAAACAACACCGACAAGTTCACCTTGTCTATCTACCACATAAATGTAGGAAACAATCTCTGCCTCATGGCCCACTTTTCGAATGTGTCCAAGTGTTTGCTCAACAGTCCAATGAATTCGGGCCGCAACATAATCGATTGTTGCCAATCTTCCTGCCGTATTTGGTTCATAGTTCATCAGCGTATTAATCTTCACCCTATAATCGTTTGGCAAATAGTCCATTAGTTTTTTCGCTTGATTCGGATGAACAGATAAAAGCAGATTTACGATGGTATCACTAGACATTTCATTTAAGAATTCCGATTTAAATTGTTCTTTCATTCGAAGCAGAATTTTATATTGAAGCTCCGGTTCTAAATATTCAAGAATTTCTGCCCCTAGTGGTGTAGGCGCTAAAAAGAAAAATGTTAATTGTTCTTCCGTATCTAGTTCACTCACCATGGCGGCTATATCAAATGGCTGTAAATCACTTATTAATTCATTTAAATTGACTTGACTTTGCTCTTGTAAGATTGTTTGCAATTCAAGCATCATGTTTTGTTCCATGATTATAACCTCCATTTTGTAAAGTGGCTCGAGGTATTTTATGTGTATTTTTCCATGATAAATTCGTCAAAATCCCCAATGAAATTAACATAAATATTAATGAAGAGCCTCCATAACTTACGAAAGGAAGAGGTACTCCTGTTATCGGCAGTAAACCCGAAACGGCTGCTAAATTAAAAATGACCTGTACCATGATTTGAAAGGTTAAACCAATAGCCAATAATTTAGCAAACGGATCTTTGGCTTGAAGGGCAATACGAACCCCACGGTACATAATAAAAAGATAAGAGAATATTACTAACAGCAGTCCAACTATCCCGAGCTCTTCCAAAACAACAGCCATGATAAAATCCGTATGTGCTTCAGGAAGATAGCCAAATTTTTCAATACTATGTCCGAGACCCTTCCCCCATGTCCCTCCCGATGCGATAGCATGGTAAGAACTAATTAACTGGTAACCGTCGCCGTATGGGTCGGCAAACGGATTTCGAAACGACAAAATCCGATTCATGCGATAAGGGGCGGATATGGCTAAAAAGCCAATTCCACCTACAGCTATACTTCCTAAAAGAATCAGGTGAATAACTCGCGCTCCTGAACACAGAAGGATGAACCCGCAAGGTAGTAAAATGGCCGTGGCTGTTCCTAAATCCGGCTGTTTTAATATCAGTAAAAAAACAACAGCCAAAATGAACAGCGGCGGCATGACACCCTTCCAGAAATGGGCAATATAGGCTTGTTTTTTTGCATATATGTTGGCAAAATATATGATCATCACAAGTTTTATCGCTTCAGTAGGCTGAACAAGCATTGGTCCTATTTGGAGCCAGCGTTGCGAATGGTTCCTCTCCACTCCGAACCCTGGAAGTAACACCATGATCAATAAAATAATCGATATCACTACCAAAATAGGACTAAGTTTACCGTAAACACGATAAGGAAATACAGCTGTGATGACCATCAGGACGAAGCCAATTCCTAATGAGTGAAGCTGTTTTGTATAAAAGTAGCGAGAATCCTGGAAATCAACCGAAGCGATCGGAAAGCTTGCACTATATACCATTACAAGCCCAAACAAACATAAGAAAATGGCCGCAATGACTAATAAAAGATCCATTTTTTTTAAACGGTTTAGATCCATGTATTCACCTCATGTTGACGATTATCGTAAACTTCGACACTGCCTAGCCAAATTTTTGCGGCAGAAAAAAATAGCCCTTATTTCTCAACCAGTGGAAATAAAGGCTATGTTTGCACATAAAAAAACTACTTTCGTTCGGCAATTTTTTAGAAAATTGACAGCTTAATAGTTATTACCTAAGTTTCCCCTCGTTCAAGTTTTAGCACTAAATAGCATAGGTACGTTTACCAGCTTCATTAAAAAAGACCTTCTTCCGATCTTTCCTGTTGACCCATTGGCGTCTCTCGACATTTTTGGGCAGAAGCGTTTCTCTATTTAGGAGCCTCACCTAACAGAATACTTTAAGTGTTTATTAGATTAATTAAAATATATGATGTTGTTGTCGAAATGTCAACGAAATAATTCAACGGTGTACAGAATGTTTTTGAAAAAATTCTCCGTCAGGAAACACAGTATTATTTTTTGATAATTCAATCGTTTTATTGAAAATAAAATTATTGTAAAATATATTTATTTTAAAATATTTAGTAGAAATAATGCGATTCGATTGTATAAGGCTTTTTAATATTTACAATGTGAGGTATGCCCACGCGACCATTCTCTGGGATAGTATTTTTTCCGTTGGCAGTCAGTTGGTGCAAATCTTCTCTTTCCCATTATGGAAAAAATGGGCAGAACAGAAATCAAACACATTAATGCTTGTCTGGGTAGCAGCCGGGATGGCTACAGCACCGTTTTTAACGGTATTGTCTACTAATCTCATCTATCTAACCTTCGTGCAAATGACATCGGGTTTCTTTGTATCTGGAACCATGCTGTTGTTGTTCAACCTCCTGTTGGAACAATCTCCAAAGGAAAAGAGGACATACTGTATTACCACCTATAATGTCCTGTTATCGTTTGTCGCCTTTATGGCACCGCAAATCGGAATCTGGCTTTTAGAAACAATCGGAATGCAAAAATAAATGGGAATAATTTCCTTATTTAGATTTATGAGTTCGCTTGTCTTCCTACTCATGTATATTAAATTTTTGAAAAGTAAAAAAGGTTTAGGAAAAATACAAATATAACGATGCTAAGTTTCATATTTTAGAAGGTGAGTTGATTTTTAGAAAAACAGGGGGGAGAAACATGATTATAATCAATCATCAACCTGTCAAGCTCGATGAGCTCCTTTCTAGTGTTTCAAATGCTGAACAGAAAAACATCCTTAAACAAATGGCCGCCTTTAATGAAAATTATCAATATCGCACTGTTGACCAATTAAAATTCGAACTTCTATTTAGGTCGAATACGATGAAAGCAGCTCGGGAG
The DNA here is from genome assembly GCF_001591805.1 of Neobacillus novalis NBRC 102450. GTDB lineage: Bacteria > Bacillota > Bacilli > Bacillales > Cytobacillaceae > Neobacillus > Neobacillus novalis. The sequence continues at coordinate 105,906 of NZ_BCVP01000010.1, forward strand.
CTGAACAAAAGCGGTGCGAAGTTTACCACGTTTAGCTATGCATTCTGCAATAAAAAGTATTGGGATCGCTTAGGGAACGGCGGCTTTCTCTTAAAGCCTGATGTTCGTCCTTCTGTCGCCATTTTAGACATTATTAAAAATGGAAAGCTATACGCCTTTGAGTGCTCTACTGGGATTGCTATTGTTTTATATCTCGCTGCACTATATTCGATCGGAGAAGAGAGGTTTAATATCCTGTTTGCCAGGCTTTATTTGATGGATTGGCAATTTGATGATGACCTGCCGATACACCAGAAAAATGGGGATGATTACCTGCCTGGGGATGTCCTCCATTTCAATAATCCCGACTTTGATCCGAAACAGCCATGGTGGCGTGCTGAAAATGTGATTTATTTTGGTGACGATCAATACTACGGACATGGGGTGGGGATCCAAAATGCAAAAACCATTATTGACTTTTTGAATAAAAAACGAAAAACCGAACCGAAGACGTCAGCTTACCTAATGAGTATGATTACAAGGCCCCATTATCAATTGATTTTTTACTAAAAAAAGCTTGGGATTGGGATACTTTCCCTTGCCAAGCTTCTATTTTTTATTTAAGACGGCTGCACCGGCGGGACAAGCTTGATTTCCCGGTTGGCATAAATAGCCTCTATTTCAGCGGATTGTAACAACGTTTGAATCTCATTCGCAGGCAGTTTCATGGCCACGCCATTAAGGGCAGCTGTATAGGTATGGACAATGCGATAGGGAATTTGCTTTTCGCCTAAATACTTTTCCGAGTCCTTAAGAAACCGTTCATGACTATCCTTGACGTCCTGTTCCGCTTGTTCCAATGTTAATGGAATTCCACTTGCTTCTGCCAAGGCGACAGCCGTTTTTGCCGGTTTTGTTTTGAAGTTAATAATGATCGTTACCTCTGCCGGGCTATTCATATTAATCTTAGGGTCAATATAAATATTCTGCGTCACAACCTCTTCCCCCTTCGGTTCTTCTTGTTCTTCCTGTTCTTCCATTGGTTCAGTCTGTACTTCTTTATCCCGTTTATTTTGTGAAAAAAATACACCAAAGCCTACCAAAGACAGCAGACAAAAAACCAGTAAAACCTTTCCCCCTTTTCGCAAATCCATACCCCCTTCCATAAATAGGTTTAATTATACGCTACTACTCTTAACCACTAATTGCAATTTGCTTCCATTATTTTTTTCATAGGGGTTCTATAAAATGAACTGCGGTGTCAGGCACCGCTCGTGGACAAATGTCCGCGTACGGTGGACATATATGGTGCCTGACACCCAATTGATCTTAGAAATTGATAAAGGCATCCTTTGCTTTTATTTCTTGTTTGATCATTTTTGTACTTTTTAACCATTCCGCGACCTCTTCCCAGGTTTCTCTGTCTTGGGAACCGAATGGTTTGTCTTTTGCGTCCATCAGCGGGAGGAGGATTTGTAGGCTTTTCGTTTCAATATCCTTTTCCAGTGGGGACGTTTTCTCTTCATGCCCCATTAATAAAGACAACCCTTCTACTGGGTGATCAACAACAAATTGTTGTCCCTTCGTAATGGCAGCGATAAATTTTTTAAATACTTCTGGTTTTGCTTTTAACCCTTTTTCACTAGCCACCAAAACCAATTCATAATAATCCGGAACCCCATAGTCTGCAGGATTTAAGGTACGCATCGGGTGGCCTTCTTTTTCCAACAATAATTTCTCATGATTGATAAATCCACCCATCAGGGCATCAGTTTTTTTAGTTGCCATCGCGGGGATTAAATCCCAGCCGACATCAACCATCTTTACCTTCTTCACATCCCCGCCATCTGACTCCATCATCGTTTGAATAATTGCTTCATCTAATGGAATTGCTGGGTAGCCTATTGTTTTGCCTGTTAAATCCTTCGGAGAATGGATTGGCCCTTCTTTGGGTACCATTAATTGATTTAATGGATGGCGAACAATTGCAGCAAATGATAGCACGGGAATATCCTCACTGCGCGCCACCAGCACCTGTGGCTGATAGCTGATCGCCATGTCAATTTTTTCAGCCGCAACAAGTCTAAGAGGATCATTGGTATCAGCTGGCATTTGGATTTCCACTTCCAACCCTTGTTCGTTAAAATAGCCCTTTTCTTTAGCAACATATAGGAAGGAGTGCACTGCATTTGGATACCAGTCCAGCATTAAACTCACTTTTTGTAAATTAACAGCATTACTAGAGGTTTTATCTGAATCCCCTTTCCCACATGCACTTACTAGAAGTATCAAAAAACAAATCATAATCAAAAATCTTTTTTTCACTTGTGAAATCATCCTCTCAAGTTGCGAATTTTATTTTTTAATAACTGTTTTTCTATGAAACTAATCAATAAAAACAGTACAATGCCCAACAATGACAGCAGGAAAATCGCGGCAAACACTGCATCCGCTTGTAAATTTCCTGACATTCGCCTGCTGAAGTAGCCTAAGCCAACACTAGCACCAAGCCATTCACCGATGGTTGCTCCGACAACACAATAAACGGCAGCCATCTTCACCCCAGACAGGATAACTGGCAAGGCCATCGGCACCTGAATTTTTTTAAAAATTGCCCAGCGATTAGCACCCATTGTGAGCAGTAAGTCACGGTATTCCTTCCCTCCCGACTTCAGCCCGTCATATGTACTTACAACGATTGGAAAAATGGAGATTAAAATCGTCACGGCGATTTTGCTCCAGATAGAATATCCGAACCACATGATAAAAATCGGCGAAATCGCTATCAGCGGGATGGTTTGTGAAATAACCAGAAACGGGTACACTATTTTCTCTAAGGCACGGGAAAAATGCATTCCCGCGCCAAGCAACAGGCCGCCTGTAAGAGATATTCCAAAACCACTCAAAACCTCTAGTAGGGTTGCGGGCAAATGTTCTTGCAATAGGAGCTGCCTGTTTTCTATAAGTGACCGCCAGATTGCCGAAGGAGACGGTAATATGAAGGGGGGCACCAACCCTTTCGTCACAACCCACTCCCAAACGCTTACTAACATAATGGCAACAAGTAGGAAAAGACCATAATCCCTCAGCCATTTTTTCCAGTTAATTTTCATCGTGAATCAGCCGCTCCAGTTCTTGTCTCATCGTGATAAATTCTGATTGATAGATTATTTCCGTGCTTCTTGGACGCGAAAGACTCACCTTTACTTCTTGCAAACTCTCCCGACCAAGCAAATAAATCCGGTCGCTTAACAGAATGGCTTCCTCTAAATCATGGGTGATGAACAATACCGTCTTTTGTAATTCGCCCCACAGCCCTAATAGCCAGCTGTGCATGTTCCGTTTCGTCAGCGAATCAAGTGCCCCAAACGGTTCGTCTAACAATAAAAGGTCCTTACCCGTCATGATGGTTCTTAAAAAAGCGGCCCGCTGCCTCATCCCGCCGGAAAGTTCATCCGGATAGGATTTTTCGACTTCTGCCAAACCAAAGCGGCCTAACCATTCTCGAATCTGAGGAATTTTCCGCTGACGATTTTCCTTTGACACCTCAAGTGGCAGCAAGACATTGTCTAAAACTGTTCGCCATGGTAATAGCAAATCCTTTTGCGGCATATAGCCTACTTTGCCTAACCTGTTTTCAGTATTTTCGCCATTGATCCGGATTTCCCCCTGGTCTGGCTCTAGTAAACCAGTAATTAATTGAAAAAGGGTGCTTTTTCCAGAACCGCTTGCACCGATAATAGAAACAAATTCACCCACTTTTACATCCATTGAGATTTTTTGAAAAATGGGTCTAGCATTTTCAAAAGCGTATGTAAGTTTTTCGATTGATAACATTAATGGGTTAGACAGGCCAATCCTCTCCCTCGTAAACCATATCCCAGAACATGTATTCAAAGCGGGAAGTCGTCAGGAAATGTTCTTCTAAAATCGCTAACTCCCGTTCTGGCTTTCCTTCTGTCAAATGATTTAACAACTCAATAAGCCAAATGGCAAGTGAACCAAATTCATTTGAGGAATACGTTTTTATCCAATCACCATACAGAGGATGTTCACTAGCAGTTGGATATTTATTTGCTAGCATCTTGCTAATCTCCCAATAGCTCCACATACAAGGCAGCAGTGCTGAGATTAATTCCTCAAGCGTTCCATTTTGAGCGACATTCAGCATATAGCGTGTATAGGCTAAGTTGATGGGATACGGCTTTGTTTCCTCGAGCTGTTGCCGGGTAATGCCGAATTTGGTAGCGTACCCACGGTGCAATTCCATTTCTCCATGCAATGTTTCATGAAGCAGCTTTGCGAAAACTGCCATTGTGTCAAGCTCCCTCGCTTTAACCGAACCCAATGCAAACAACTTGGAATAGTCTATTAAGAACACGTAATCCTGCTTCATATACCGGATAAATGATTCTACTGGGAGGTCTCCCTTGCCTAATCCGATAACAAATGGATGTTGATGGGTTTTCTCCCATATTTCTTTTACCTTTTCATGTAGACGCAACGAAAATTTCATGATTACTCCCTTATTTTGTGTATTTACCTTCATGTATTGCCTTTTGCCGGACTGAATTCCTGAAAAATCTCCTTTGTTCTAACGAGCCAACCCGTCTATCGGCGAATTTTGAGATCCTATCAGCGAATTTGCCGTTTCAATCAGCGAATCTACACATCCAACCATATTTTAACGTGTGCTTAGTTTTTAATAGATTTACCAGCCATAATTAAAACTTTCTTTCTTAAGAAAATCGTTAATATCACCAACCCCAACAGAGCTCCAGCGAACGAGCTAAAGATAAATAAGGGGATGAACCCAAAAAGGGTTGCTTCTTTTCCAAGTAAAAGTGTTGCAACAGGATAACAGAGAATGGCACCGAATATTCCCGTTCCAATTACTTCACCAATAAAAGCCAGATAGATTTTTCTAGTTTTTAAGAATAAAATCGATGCTAGCAGTGCCCCGACCATACTTCCCGGAAAGGCAAACATGGAACCGGTTCCCATCAAATTTCTGAGCAGGGAGACACAAAAGGCTTGGGCGACAGCGTAAAAGGGACCTAATAACACAGCTGACAAAACGTTTAGAAAATGTTGCATTGGAAAGACCTTCGTAAATCCAATTGGAATAGATACTATGGAACTGGAAATCGTGCCAATCGCAATCATCATTGCCGTAAGCGTCAGTTTATACGTTTTGTTCACTCCATTTTTCCTCCTCAACAATATTTCTTAATACACTTGCTGCAACCATTGGTGAATCTGCCTGGCTGATGGCAGTAATCACGGAAACTCCGTCTGCGCCAGCTTTAATGACAGAGGCAGCATTTTCACTTGTGATTCCGCCGATTCCTACGATTGGAACGGTGTAACCCTCCATTCTTAATGTTTGAATGAGTGTTGTCCCCCGTGACTGCCTTGCGTCCAACTTCGTTTTTGTCGGGAAAACAGGTCCAATCCCAAAATAATCGGCGCCATCTCTAAGGGCAATCCTAGCCTCTTCTGTGGTATGTACGGAAACACCAAGGATTTTGTCGCCAATCCTCTCCCTTACCGTTTTCACTGGCTCATCCTCCTGCCCGATATGAACACCATCTGCCTCAATCTCCAGCGCCAATTCGATATCGTCATTGACAATGAACGGAATCTGGTGCTTTTTGCAGATTGCCTGGAATTCTTTGGCAAGTGCGTATTTTTCCAGTCCCATTAATCCCCCTTCTCCCTTTTCACGGAACTGAAAAAGGGTAATTCCACCTGCAATGGCTTCCTTTAATACTTGTATTGGATTTTTCCTGCAGTTCGTACTGCCCATGATAAAATAAACACTTAATGCCTCACGCAAGTATTTCATGATCCCGCCAACTCCTTTATGTATTTTCTTTTTCGATAGGCCCAGTGGTTCGTGGGTCCATTTCCCTGACCAATCACTAATCCATCTTCAATTGCTGCTTGAATAAAATCCTTCCCAGTTAAAACAGCTTGATAAACGTTGGAGCCTCTAGCCAATTCAGCAGTTATAACGGCTGAGAAAGTGCACCCTGTTCCATGTGTGTTCATTGTTTGGATACGCTTGCTTGTAAAAGTGTAGAACTCGGCACCATCAAATAATAAATCAGTTGATTCAGATTCATTTTCATCATGACCGCCTTTGATAACGATATTTTTCACACCAATATCATAAAGTCGTTTGGCTGCCTCCTTCTTATCCTCATATGTCCGGATCACCATGTCAGTCAGCACTTCCGCCTCAGGAATATTTGGAGTCACTACTTTCGCCAGCGGCAATAAGCTCCTTTTCATGGAAAAGATAGCTTCCTGCTGCAGCAAGGAGGCGCCGCCTTTTGCAATCATCACAGGGTCGACAACCACGTTCTCCCATTGATATTTTTCGAGTTGTTCCGAAACGGTCTCGATGATTTCTGCGCTAAAAAGCATTCCTGTTTTCACGGCGTCCGTTCCGATATCCTGTCCGATGGCCTCAATCTGTTTGGCAACTGCCTCAACCGTCATCGGATATACCGCATGAACTCCCAATGTATTTTGGGCCGTGATAGCAGTCAAAACCGACATGCCGTAAACCTCTAATTCTTGAAATGTCTTCAAATCAGCCTGAATCCCAGCCCCTCCGCCGCTATCGGATCCCGCGATTGTTAATGCCTTTTTCATATTACATTCCTCCGCTCATTTTTTTAAAAGAAGCATATAAATTAACGTCTTCTCCCGAAACCAATGACAATTGATTTAAAAATTCGATTTGGAAACTGCCCGGTCCCAGTTCCGCTGTTTTCTGTGCTGCCTGTTCCGCTGCAATGCCATAGTAAGCTAGTGCAGCTACAGATGCCGTGAGCAGGTCCTTTTCCACTCCTGCAAAAGCTCCAATTACAGAAGTTAATAGGCAGCCGGTACCTGTTACTTTTGTCAAAATCGAGTGTCCGTTGGCAACTACATATGTCGCTTCCCCGTCTGACACGACATCCTCCTTTCCGGTTACGACGACGACACAATTTAATTTTTGGGCAGCGGTGATGGCGAGATCAAGGAGGTTCCCTTTAGCATCGCCTGCATCAACGCCTTTAATTTCCCAATCCTCACCAACGACATTGGCGATTTCGGCGCCATTCCCTCTAATCACTGAAACCTTGAGTTCATTCATGATTTTTTGTGCAGTTTCTGTTCGGTACCGCGTTGCTCCGGCGCCAACCGGGTCAAAAATGACGGGAATATCGTGCCAATTGGCGGCTTTTCCAGCCAGAATCATTGCCTCTACCGTTTGCGAATTTAACGTGCCAATATTCAAAACTAGTGAACTAGCAATCTGTGCCATATCCGCTGCCTCTTCGACGGCATTGGCCATGACGGGTGATGCACCAAGAGCAAGAAGCCCATTCGCCGTAAAATTCGTAACGACAACATTTGTTATATTATGTACAAGCGGGTTTACCTCCCTTACTTTTTGTAAAGTCTCGGATAAGTTGATTTTTTCCATTTTAATCTCTCCCTTTTTAAAAAAATAAAAAAACCAGATCCCCTAAAAAGGACCTGGTTAGTAAGCATGCGAATAAAATAAATTCACTTAACTACTTTCCTACGCTGGTATTACCCAGATCAGGTCCGAAGGGTTAAAAACTAAACGTTTTCTCTCAGCCTGATAACAGGGCACCCCTAGTAGATATTTCACTTATTAAATTATGTTCATCTTAACGCTGATTAATTTGGAAGTAAAGGAAATTGTTCCAATGATTAAGCACTTTTGGGAAAAGCTTAAAAACATTGCAGGATAAAACCATTTAAGCACATAAAAATGCTCTGAACTTTTTAAGGTTCTGAGCATTTTTTAATCTTCCTTATTCAACATAAACTCCTGGTAGGTAAATATCAGGTTTCACTTACCTTTAGTTTATTTTTTTTGAATAAGACCAAAACCAAGTCCTACAGGGTCCACCAAGTATGCAAGATAAAAATTATCAAACTCCATTTTATCTCGCACTATCATCGCACCATTGTTTTTAGCATTAGAAATAGCCTCATCAATTGAATCGACTTCAATTTGAATACGAGTTCCATTAGCATAATCATTTGGTCCTCTTCCGATTCCTCCATCAATTCCAGGTTTTATATTTTTTCCAGTCGTAACAGCCCAATAATCCCATTTAGGTTCGGCTATTTCCCAACCAAAAACTTTTGAATAAAATTCCGCTGCTTTCTCAGGTTCTTGGCTATTTAGTTCAAATCCAATTACTTTTCCCATTCGCCACCATCTCCTTTTTTAGCTTTTCGCGAAATCCATAAGATCTTTTAGTTCATTTGTAAAACCCTTTACCGCACGATGATCGACCACGGTGACAGGGACACCCATAAAGCCGAGGTTCTCCACTTCCTTTTGATATTGCGAATTGGCTGACACGTTTCTGGCTTCAAATGGAATCCCTTCTTGTGTCAGTACTTGTTTGACCATATCACATTCAATACAGTCGTTTGTCGTATAAACAATGACCTGTTTTTTCATTAATCGATTTCCCCTCTTTCTAGGTTTTTCGCAGGTTATGTATGAAATTGGAGAAGCCGTCCCTGAACTCGATAATTGTCAGTTCTTGCGCTTTCCCAAGCAATAATTTCATTATAAACAATGAACGATAAAATACTATAATAACAGTACAAAAGAAACAAACACATCAAAAACCCGAGATTCACTCAAAGGAATTACAAAAAAAACCAAAATGTCCACCTGGGGTGGACATTTTACCGAAAGTGTCTTTTTGTGGTGCCTGACACCCCTTCTCTCGCCCTACTGGGTCTAGGAGTTATTGCAGTTTGCATGAATGGGCCGGTATATTTTTTTGATGAATTTATTCATTAAATCCGGCAGTATTTTTTTGCGTCTTGTCACTAGCGCTGTGACCATCGCCTTTTTTTCATCTTTTGACACATTCCAGTCATCAGGGATTACTTCAACAATTTCTTCTATTAATAAAATGGGAATGGTTTGAATGACATCCAATTGCTCGAAAAATGGTTCCTCCTCTTCGATAAAGGAAGCCATTATTTGGTGGGTTGCACTTTTAAGCAATTCAACGGGGAGATGATCAAGCTCAGCCTCCAGCCAACTGTATGATCCGAAAATTTCCGCCTGATCAATAATCCATAATTGGTAAGAATTTGCGGTTTCTTCACGCAAAAGAATGTTCTTCCGCGTGCGGTCACGATTACAAAGCCAGTAATCTAGTAAAATGATTCCTGCTAACGTCTGGTGATTGTTAATCTGGCGAACATTGGAAACCTGATGACCATCCAAACAATCAGGAACATACAGCGAAGCAAATTGATGTTGTGCATGGCTCATCTCTCTAAGTTCGGGCACTTGTGCCGAGAATTCTGGAGGAATTTCGATTATTTTCGCAAAGGGAATCGGGAGTCCAAGGTATCTTCCTAAGCCATATCCGACCCATTCATTTGGTAATGATTTTTCAAAACCAGGCTGAAAATATTTCACGACATAGTCTTTACCATCACTAAAAGTGATTAAATGAGCATTCGATTTTCCTTCTAGTTTCCTAAGATAAGTAATGGGTTCGATCATTAAGGCTTCACCTCATCATTGCCAAGAGTATCCGCCTTGACTAATTTTTGCAATAAGCTGATATATTGTTCCGCTACCACTTGAATCGCGAACATCTCTTCCACCCTTTGAATGGCAGCTTGTGACATTTGTTGATGTACTTCCGATTCGTTGATAATCCCATAAATTTGATTGACAGCATCCTCGACGTTTTGACCTCGATAAAGCAGTCCGGTTTCTCCATTTACAACGAGTTCATTAATTGGCATAATATTGGAGGCAACTACAGGCACACCGCATACCATTGATTCGATAAAGGTATTGCCGAATGATTCGGCTTTAGTAGTGGCGAGTGTGCAGCCGCCTGATTGACGGATTTTTGCATAAACATGAGGCATTTGCTGATAGGGAATGACAGGAAACCACTTGATAATTTCAGCGAGTTCTTCCTCTTGCCATACAGCGGCGAATTCTTCACGCTGGACACTTTGCGCTCCGCCAATCACCCAAATTTCGATATCATCACGTTCACTGTTTATCTTTTTGGCGACCTCAATCAACATTGGCCAGTTTTTCCGCTTGTCTAGCCTGCCAATCCAGCCGATAATCTTTTTACCTGTCGTCATTGTGGGAGTGCTGTCGAAGTCAATTTCCTCATCCGATAATGCTCGAAAAAAAGAGGTATCAACGCCATTATGGATAACGTGGATTGGAATGTCCTCAGTAAGAATAGAGACCAAACGCCTTTGATATTGTGAAGGAACGATAATTAGTTCCGGCTGAATTCCTTTGAATGTTTTTAAATGGGGCTGGAGTTTGATCAGCTCAGGTGTGCGAGCTTCAATAAAAACAGGACCTTTATATTTGGCCTTTCGGATCCATTTATAAGCGGCTCCTGTGTCGACAACAATGATGGCGTCATAGGCATTTTCCTTAATAATCTTAATAATCTTGCGTTCATCTTTTGTTAAATAAACTTTGGCGACATCCTGCATAATATGGAGCCCGCCGTGGTCGGTCGTATAGAGAAACTCAGTTTCAATTTCCTTCTTTTTAAAATAAATCGCACGATTTCGCCATCCGGCATTGACACCGCCAACAGTGAGCAGCCGCCAGATTACAAGTACTTTCATTTTGTCAGCTCCTTGTATGATTGGGTCCTCTCCTCATTGTGTGCGGCTTTTGTGTTCGCCTGTCTTCTTATTAGCGATTAAACTCCCTGGAACAACCGATGATTTATTTATGGAGCAAACTTTTGCGCCTGCCACTTAGACGTTCACGGTATTTTTCCCCTTCATATCGTTTTACCCCATGGTGATGTTTATCATGCGGGCGCCGAATTTCCCCTTCAAATCGTCTTTCTCCTTTACGGCCTTTGTCCCTGTCTCGATCCCTGTCTCGTTCACTGCCGCGTGTTAGTCCCTGCACAAGTGAATCCCAATATTGATCGATTTTTTCCATTACTGCTTCAGGGTCCTTTCCGCGAGCAAGCATCGTTTTGATCCATTCCTCCTTGAACACCTTATGGACTAAGCCCTGTAATTGATTAACGTATTTTTCCTCTTCCTCAGTTGTTAACAACTTTTTACTGAGTTTTTTCAATGTCTCTTTGTTAGGTTTTTCCGGAAGTAGTATTTGGTAAATTTGATGGGATATCTCTTCCAACCGAATGTAGTGCAGCCATTCCTCATATAGATCGGGGGCCATTTCTTGTACATGTGTTAAAAATAATGCTTTATTTTCATCCCCTAACGAATTCAATAATTTCCTTGGATACGGATATACACGGTCGCGCCAAACCGTCCTGGCCACATCAATCACTTTTAGGCTGCCATCCTCTTGCACATAAATTTGCCGCTTATGATGATCAATCCGTTCAAAACCAATTTCTTTAAATGTGATTAACATCTCAATTAGTTTGGAGGAAAGTGCTGGCGTTAGTGGCTGGGATTGCAGGTATTCACGGACATCGACCCCTCTAACAATATCCATCGCAATATAGAGCTGCCCTTTTGCATGTATTTTGGGAAAAAGCTCTGTCTTCTGTCCTAGCGATAAGGCATAGTGTTCCCGATCACAATCTTCTGCGTTACCAAACACTTTCACGCAAATATCGTCAGAAACTTGAAATACCGCTCCTTGACGTCCTTTACCGATCATGTGTAAGGGTGAATGATTTACTACTTCGACGTCCGCGTTTACCACATTTAAAACTTGGATATCTTTAATCCAATCTTTTAGTTGTTTAGTATCCATATAAACCTCCTTTAAATCTTATAAAAATAAGCAAACAATCGTTGATCGTAAGCCAATTTACTCATGTCCGTTTATCTTCAGACCTGATTAAAAGCTTAACTGATAAAAACCTATCATTTTTAAGTCCTGTCCTCTTTAATATTTAATTCATGGATGTAAGAAAATGTATAGGCAAGCGGCTAAAAAACGAAAAAACTATAAGGGGCATCTTTACTGCGCTCCGTCCCCTTATCCAGAAAAAAAAACACCACTCGAGAATTTCGAACGGTGGTTGATATTTTTTCGAGATGTTGGAAATGACCAATTCGGTCTAATATCTTTATCTGGTGCCTGACACCAGCTTAGAGTAGTATGTAAGCAATTGGTGCCGTAATTAAGATGGTAAGTACGACCCTTTCGAACCAAATGACGACAAGCTTGCCAATGGTAAGCGGAATTTCTGTTGAAAGAATACATGGTACAACTGCTGAGAAGAAAATAATCGATGACACAGAAACGACCGCAATGACAAACTTAGTGACTAATGCTGTTTTTGTCACTAAAAGCGCGGGCAAGAACATTTCTGCAATTCCTACAGCACTCGCTTTTGAAGCCAGCATCGCATCAGGAAGCTGAACAAGTTTTGCAAATGGATAGAAAATGTATCCTAACCAGTCAAATACAGGGGTAAACTCCACCAGGATAAGGCCAAGTAAGCCAACAGACATGATCGAAGGCAGGATGCCCATTGTCATGACAAAACCATCTTTCAGGTTGTCCCAAATATTTTTTCCAAGACTTGATGATTCATTTGCTGTAATCATTGCTTCCTTCCAAGCAGTTTTAACACGATCTTTTTTAATAAGGACCTCTTGGTCGCCTTCCATATCCTGATAGTAAGCTTCACTCATTTTCGATAATGGCCATATCCGGACTGTAACCGCAGTCACAATAAAGGTTACGACAAATGTGACCCAAAAGTAGGTGTTCCATATATTCATTAAATCCAGCGTCTTGGCCACTACAATCATAAAAGTCGCAGACACAGTCGAGAAACCTGTTGCAATGATGGCAGCTTCTTTAATACTGTATTTCCCTTCCTTAAAAACGCGGTTGGTAATCAGCAGTCCAATCGAGTAACTGCCAACAAACGAAGCAACCGCATCGATGGCTGATCTACCTGGCGTTTTCCATACCGGTCTCATGACTGGCTGCATGAATATTCCGACAAATTCAAGCAGGCCATAACCTACTAATAAAGCAAGAAAAACAGATCCAATGGGGACTAATAATCCGACGGAAATAACTAGCTTGTTAAATAAAAACGGGGCCATATCAGGATCAAAAAACCACTTAGGGCCCACATTAAAGACGAACATTGCACCTGCACCGAATCCAAAAACCTTCAAAATAGAAAAAACTAAGGTAACCTTATCCTTATTCCATGTTTTCTTATAAAACGGATAAACAGCTCCCAATAAAATCACTAAAAGGGCGTAATAAGGCAAAACTCCTGGAGCTGCTGCTTGGATAAAGGAAACAATATGATCGAGCATAATCGAAGATTTCCCATTCAACGTAATCGGAACAAAAAACACAAAAATACCAATGGCACTAAAAACAAAGAATTTTATAATATTCATCATATTGCTATTTTGTAATTCTGTTTGATTTGCATTAACTAACGGCTGATTTTCCATTCTCCATCCCCCTAAATAATACTCCCTCGTTCACACCATTCCAATAATTAGGTATTTGTCCACCTGGGGTGGACAAATACCTCGAAATGTCTTTCTGTGGTGCCTGACACCACCTACTATCGCAACATTACCCCTGTTAAAAAGGTTAAAAATACGTGGGTGCCTAGTTTGACGGTTGGCTGGGCTTGTGTGTCTTTGAGCGGATCGAGGCAGACGATGTCCATGGCGTTCACTTTTGGATGACTGGCGGCTGCCAGCACTCCGTCCAGCAGTTCAGCGGTTGTCATGCCCCCCGGCGTTGAGGCCGGTACCCCTGGGGCATACGCGATATCAAGGACATCCATATCCACTGTTAAGTAAATCGTATCCACTTTTGCTGCCAGCTCCGCTAAACATTGGCGGGTTGTATCCTCGATGCCTTTTTTCCTTGCGTTCCGAAGTGTAATATAATTGACACCGTGTTCATCGGCGTACTGCTTTAAATCCTTTGTGTTAAAAAAACCATGCAGACCAATATTGTACATATCAGAGCCCTTGACCACACCACTATCAATCAAATTACGCATCGGTGTGCCGTTCGATGGGCCATTATCGGTCATATCCCGTAAATCAAAATGAGTATCAAACTGGAGGATGCCGATTTTTTCAGCAGGCTTCGCTTGCTGCAATCCCTTGACCATCATCGCAGTAATCGAATGATCGCCGCCAATCGCACAAACCTTGGCGCTTTCAAAATGGTGATGTAGTGCCGCAGACGCTTCAATGATATTCTCATGACAGCGCCGGATATCTGTGACGTGCATGGGAACATCGCCGGCATCCACCGCACTCCTCTCTGACAAATCAACGTCTTCATCCAGATTATAGGTTGTAAAACCCTTCCAAGCGCGGCGGAAGGCATCTGGAAATTCGGATGCCCCCGAAGCGCTGATTGATGAACGGGAAAGCGGGACGCCTACTACGACAAAATCGACATTGCTTTTCTCTGGATTTAAGTCAGCAGTCAAGGGCTGAATCCATTCGTGAACCTTGGAAACAACAGCCCCCTGTTCCGGTCTCACCCATGTAAAGCTCGAAGGATTTAGTTTAGGATAGAGAAAGCTCTTCAACTAAATGCCCTCCCCTGACAACCACCTGACCATTTTTCACAACCGTATCCGTATGATTCACGCCATACGAGTATTGCAGTTTCATATAATTCTCGACGTTAAAAATCGTCACGTCACCTTTTTTGCCGACTTCTAAACTGCCAATCTCGCCGCCTCTGCTTATCGCATGTGCCGCATTAATCGTCGTCGCCGTGATAACTTCTGCAGGTGTCATCCCCATTTTTAAACAGCCTAGATTCATAATAAATGGCAGCGATACGGTCGGTGATGAGCCGGGATTACAATCGGTAGACAATGCCACTGGCACCCCTAAATCAACCATTTTCCGACCATTCGCAGACTCTGCCATTAAAAAGTAAGCCGTTCCAGGGAGCAAGACAGCGACTACCCCCTTCTCAGCCATTGCCTTCATGCCTTTTTCCGATGCTTTTAATAAATGGTCAGCGGAAACCGCTCCAACTTCTGCGGCGAGTTCTGCCCCTTCATATGGTTCAATTTCATCGGCATGGATTTTCGCCAGCAGCCCGTGGCGCTTGCCAGTCTCCAGAATCTTCCTGGATTGCTCCGGTGTAAACACACCATGCTCACAGAAGACATCGTTAAATTCCGCAAGCCCAAGTTCGGCCACCTTCGGAATCATTTCCTCAATCAGGAGCCGTACAAACTCATCCGGCTGATCCTTATATTCCTTCGGGATCGCATGAGCCCCCATAAAGGTTGGAACAATATCGACCACATGCTTTTCATTCAGCTGCTTTGCCACTTCCAGCTGCTTTAGCTCGGTTTCCCATTCCATCCCATAACCGCTTTTTGCTTCAACCGTCGTTACGCCATGGCGCAGGAATTGATTCAATCGTTCGAAGCTTTCGTGAAAAAGTTCTTCATGAGTAGCGGCCTGTGTCCGTCTTGTTGTCGCATGGATGCCGCCGCCGGCGTTCATAATCTCCATGTAGGTAGAACCCTGCAGGCGCATATTAAACTCATTTTCCCTGCTCCCGGCAAAAACAAGATGGGTATGCGGGTCAATAAGTCCTGGTGTCACAAGCTTTCCGCTCGCATCGACCACCTCTGCTTCAGACAATCGCGCTTCGTATTTCGCAGCAAGTTCTTCATCCGTACCAACCGCCTGAATGACGCCGTCCTCAATCCAGATACTGCCGTTTTCAATGATGCCAAGCTCAGACATCTCACCCATTACACGGGGAGCATGGGAGCTCCCCTGTAAAGTGACAAGCTGATTCGCGTTTCTGATAAAAATGGCTCTACTCAATTCCAACATCCTCTCAGTCTATTAGTCTTGTTGCAGCATTGGCATCTTGATGCCCTTTTCCTTAGCCGTCTTAATCGCCAGCTCATAGCCAGCATCCGCATGACGGACAACCCCCATACCAGGATCCGTAGTTAAAACCCGCTCAAGGCGAACTTCCGCATCCTTCGTTCCATCCGCAACAATCACCATTCCGGAGTGCTGAGAATAACCCATGCCAACACCGCCGCCATGGTGCAGAGACACCCAGCTGGCGCCGCCAACGGCATTGATCATCGCATTCAAAATTGGCCAGTCAGAAACGGCATCACTGCCATCCCGCATTGCTTCTGTTTCCCTGTTTGGCGAGGCAACAGAACCTGCATCCAAATGATCGCGGCCAATGACGATTGGAGCAGAAACCTCACCAGAAGCAACCATGTCATTGATCACTTTACCAAAACGGGCCCGGTCGCCGTAGCCAAGCCAGCAAATCCGTGCCGGCAGCCCTTGGAAGCTGATTTTTTCTTGGGCCATTCTCACCCATTTGCATAAATGTTCGTCTTCTTTAAACTCACGGAGCAATGCTTCGTCAATCTTGCGAATATCTTCAGGGTCACCTGAAAGTGCAGCCCAGCGGAACGGTCCTTTTCCTTCACAGAATAACGGGCGGATATAGGCGGGAACAAAGCCTGGGAAGTCAAACGCGTTTTCCACGCCTTCGTCCTTCGCCACTTGACGGATATTGTTACCATAATCAAACGTAACTGCGCCTATTTCCTGCATTTTCAACATCGCCTGCACATGAACAGCCATACTTTGCTTCGCAAGCTTCACAAAACCAGCCGGGTCTGCTTTACGCATTGCTGCTGCTTTTTCTAATGTAAAGCCAATTGGAAGATAGCCATTTAATGGATCGTGCGCCGAGGTTTGATCCGTTAAGACATCTGGATTGAAGCCTTTTTCAATCATTAATGGTAACATTTCAGCTGCATTTCCTATTAAACCAATCGATAACGGCTTTCCGGCCGCCTTCGCCTCCTGAGCCATTTTTAACGCTTCATCAAGGTCAGTTGTTTTCACATCGAGGTAAGCGGTTTCAATCCGGCGGTCAATTCTTGTCTCATCGACATCAATCGCTAAGCAAACCCCATCGTTCATCGTGACCGCTAAAGGCTGCGCACCGCCCATGCCGCCAAGGCCTGCCGTTAAAGTAATCGTGTGTTTTAAGGTTCCGCCATATTCTTGACGGGCAAGCTCGGCAAATGTTTCATAGGTTCCTTGGACTATCCCCTGGCTGCCGATATAAATCCAGCTTCCTGCGGTCATTTGTCCGTACATCATCAAGCCCTTTTTATCAAGCTCATGGAAATGCTCCCAATTCGCCCAAGCCGGTACGAGGTTGGAGTTGGCTAGTAACACACGCGGTGCATCCTTGTGGGATTTCCAAACAGCCACTGGTTTACCAGATTGAATTAATAAGGTCTCGTCGTTTTCCAATTCAAGCAGCGTTTTCACAATGGCATCATATGACGCCCAGTTCCGGGCTGCCTTGCCAATGCCGCCGTAAACGACTAAATCCTCTGGTCTTTCAGCAACCTCCTGATCAAGATTGTTCATCAGCATCCGAAGCGCGGCCTCTTGAATCCAGCCCTTTGCGTGTAATTCAGTTCCTTGATAGTTTTTAATCACTCGTGGTTTTGCCGTATTAGTTTCCATTATCGCCACTCCTTTGTTAACTTTATTTACCTATATTATAAAAATTAAATCTTCTGAAAAAAACCGTTGAAAACATAGATAAACGGTAGTATTTTTAGCTATAGATAGATAATATGGGCTTGGCATAACTAATAAAAGATAATATTTTTAGAAATTAGTATTATTTTTGCAAAAAATAGACTCAAGTTTCATTCTGAGCCTATCTTTCCGTACAACGTATTCACTTTTTTCATTCGGAATTCCCGCGGTGACGACCCGCTCAGCTTCTTAAAGATTCTGCTAAAATAATTTGAATTTTGATAACCGACAAGAGCGGATATTTCTTTAACTGGCTTGTTTGTCTCCAATAATAACCGTTTCGCTTCCTTTATCCTTATGCCGGCCAAAACATCTGTAAAGCTTGAGTTTGTGCTCGATGCAAGCAGATGGCTGAAATAGGAAGGATTGCGGTCCACATATTTTGCAACATCTTCAAGACGAAGGCTGCTATTGGAAAAATTATCCTCAATGAACACCATTGCCCGTTCAATCGGATCCTGCTTCAGGTTTTGAATGCTTCTTTTGGCACCTACAAAAAGTCTTTGATTAAACAAAATCAAGTTTTGAACGGTTCGATAAAGAACGGTGTCATATAAAATCGAATTGAAAATATAGCGGTATTCCCGTTCAAACTCTTGGTTGTCATGAAGATTATACGTTTTCATAAATCTTCTTACTTGAGCGAGAATGCTTGTCAGCCTAATCCTTACTAAGCCAGGGTCTGGAAAGGGATTTAATTGTAAAAACTCGTCATAAAGCCACTTTTTTATTTTTTCCAAAGCAAAGTTTGCTAGCATGTCGACCCATTCACGCTGTTCTGGCGGCGTTAAAAAGGGATCGGTGTGAACCCAATCCGGCGGATCGTCAAACTCTACGATCTGCTGATATCCCTTGTAATAGGTGAGCTCGAGCATTTTTCTAGTTTGTAAATATTTTTGATTTAAGTTAAGCGTTTGGGATTGCCCTTTGTGAATAACAATCGCCAGCGGGTCAGAAAACTCCTCCTCCCACCTTCTCATCACTTTTTGGCACTGTTCCGTTATATTCGTACAAGTTTCTTGAAATAAAAGGATAACCATATCACTCAAAGGGAAAATCCCTTGAATGCTTTTGAATGGATATTCTGTTAAAAAAGAATGCAGCGTGTGAATCGTTTCATTACTTTCCGTTTGAAAAGCCGCAATGTGGTAGTTCTCTGCGCTAGCCGCCTGGGAGAGAAATAAGGCTTCATAGGAAACTTCTTTATGATAATAGCTAGAATGGAAGCTTCCACCCGGACTATTTTTTGCAGTTAGTTTTCGTGAAGCTTTTTGATAGGCTGCTTTTACTTTGGTTGTTGAAAAAGGTTTTATCATCAGATCAAGTGCCTGCATGTCAATCGCCAAGCGCGCCTTTTCAAAGGTTGCTTCCGCACTCGTTAACAATAAAACGGGGGTGTAAATCTGCATCAGCTCTCGAAAGGTTGACCACTCTTCTTTACTGATCATATCAAGTTCCATTAAGACCACATCAGGTGTTTCCTTCTCAAACAAAACGATAAATTCCTGATAATCCGTTGCCAAAAAAATGTTCGTCACTGGGATGGAAGAGGTTTTTAACAGCCATTTTAACCCCTCGCGCTCATTCAAATCCCGATCAGCAATCAGCCATTTCCCTTCCATAAGGCCCACACCCCTTCCCTACAATTATACATAAAACGGCGAAACAGCACGATACGAATGATTTCTTCCATAAGTGTAAACGATAAGAACAAAATCCGAGGAGTGAGCTCATGCGCAAGAATTTTATTTTAGCAGTCATTATTGCCGCTTTCTATCCCGTTAATTTAGTGTTTGCAAACACCCTTGAATGGAATGAACCGATTCGGGGCATTTACGTCAAAGCCGCAAATACAAGTGGCCCTCCGTTCAATCAATTACTTAACCTTGTCAACCGGACCGACCTAAATGCAATGGTTATTGATATTAAGGATGACAATGGCAATCTCACGTTCAATCCTGGGATAAATTCACGGTACTACGCTGCCAGTCGAGCCTATATTAATAATCCACGAAGCCTGATTCAGACGTTAAAGAAGAATCATATTTATCCGATCGCGAGAATGGTTGTTTTTAAGGACAAGGTCCTAGCAAATTCGAACCCTAACTGGACTTTTAAGAACGCGCAAGGGATTTGGCGGAGTTCCCGCGGTGATTCGTTTACAAACCCCTTTCAAAAAGAGGTTTGGGACTATAATATCGGGATGGCAATTGAAGCCGCCAACATTGGCTTTAAAGAAATCCAATTTGATTATGTCAGATTCCCTGAGAAGTTTGAATCGATTGAGGGGTCGCTTACCTACACTGGGAAAGGGAGCAATCGCGCTGCCGCCGTGACTGAATTCGTTAAATATGCAAAGAAAAAATTAAAGCCTTATGGAGTGAAGATGTCTGTTGATACATTTGGAAATGCCACGGTGATTCCGGAAGCAAGTGGAATCGGACAAAATTTTTCCGAAATCGCTCGGCATGTGGATGTGATTTCAGCAATGATCTATCCAAGTCATTGGACGGGCAGTTTCGGGATTGCCAAACCTGATTTAGAGCCCTATAGGCTAGTTGAGGAATATGCAAAGATTGAAAATAATCGGTTGAAGAAATTACCCGCACCACCTACATCTAGGCCCTGGCTACAAGATTTCACCGCTGCCTGGCTTGGAAAAGGGAATTTTAAGGTGTACGGCAAACAAGAAATCGAAGATCAGATTCGCGGCTTGCATGCGCAGGGAATCAATGAATTTTTATTATGGAACGCCGCCAACAGCTATACAAAAAACGTCGACTATACACCTTATTAATAGAAAGGCCAAATACACAATTGATGAATATTTGGCCTTTTTTCTTGATTCGGCTGGTGGAGAATAAGAGTTTCTAGGCTTTCGGTTGTCGCCCAGAGAAAATGATCCCGAAAATAACACCGAAAAGCACCATCAAAAAATGGATGGTTCCCGTTGAAAGTGAAAGAAACTTGACAGTCATCCCATACCCATCATGAACCAGGCTAAATAGAAGCCGGTGGAGCATAGGCTGGTAAACAAGGAAATAAGGAATCAGGATAAGTGGAACTGCCCGCCAATTATGACCAATCAAATATTTGGTGAGTAGAAAATAAATAATCGCAAACAAAAAGCCAAACCCGTAAACAAACCAGTTAATATATTGCATGGCACGACCCGGAGAATCCAAAAACGCCAAAACATTTATATAAACAACCCAAAAAAGCGCAAATAAAACACCAAGCCCCTGTGACCTAACAAAAAACCTCAACTTCAAACCTCCCTACACAATAGGAAATAATTTTACCACAACATGGGTGTCAGGCACCACAAAAAGACATTTGTCCACGTGGAGAGGACACTAAAAAAAGGAAATAATCTTCAGAAAGAAAAAAAAGACAGGCGGGTTGTCAACGGCCTGTCTGTCCTTTTTTACCTATTTTTTTGTGTGCCGATTAGCCTACGTTTAGGCCGAAGTCTGTGGCGATGCGGCCAAGGCCGCCTTGGTAGCCCGAACCGACTGCAGAGAATTTCCACTCGCCGTTGTGGCGGTATAGTTCCCCAACGATGATGGCAGTCTCAACAGAAAAATCTTCTCCCAAATCGTAACGAATGATTTCTTGATTGGTATCTTCGTTTACAATTCGGCAAAATGCATTCGACACTTGTCCAAAGTTTTGGCTCCGTGCTTCAGCATCATGAATCGTAATGACGAACGAAATTTTTTCCACCTGAGCAGGAACAGCACTTAAGCTAACTTTTACCTGCTCATCATCGCCTTCCCCTTCACCCGTGCGGTTATCACCTGTATGTAATACGGAACCATTTCCGCCTTCAAGCTGATTATAGAAAATAAAATCACGGTCTGAAGCACATTTTCCATTTGCATCTAGTAAAAACACACTTGCATCTAAATCGAAATCGTTGCCGCCATCATAGCGATTCGTGTCCCAGCCAAGACCAACAACGACCTTCGACAAACCTGGATTCGTTTTCGTTAAATCTACCTTTTGACCTTTAGACAATGAGATTGCCATAAAAACACCCTTTCGAATTTTACTTTTTTATGTAACTTTCTAATAAAATAGAAAGCCAATAACAAAATAGACCCACATTACTGATTATAGACTAAAAAATAAATCAAATCCTAAAATTACAATACCTTCTTAAGTGTACAAAAACCAGCAATATTTTGCTACCATTATATTCATGATTATCCTGCCATTTCATCGCCAATTAGGTTAAGAGTAGAGAAATTTGGTTAAATTAAGAAAGTCAAACTTCGAATATGATAGTTGTGCTATAATGAACTATTAGCAAAACGGGTTTACCGTTTATATTAAGCAGGGAGCGATTCTTTCAGATGATAAAAATTGAAATACCTAATCCGGATATCGTGATTACGAAAAAGAACCAAGTTGGCGAAAAGGTTGAAGCACCGCTAAGCAGTGAATATGGCTTTACAGATTATCATAAGATTCCAAGGGATAAAGGCGGAATCATCTTATTTTTCAATGCGGATGACGAATTAATGTATGTGGGCAAAGCCAGAAAATTAAGACCAAGGGTAAAGCGGCATTTTGAAGATACTGTTTCCCCCATTAAATCGTATCGAGATGAAGTTTACAAGATTGCCGTCATTGTTGTCGATAATCCGATGGAGCGAGAAATATACGAAACCTATGCGATTAATACGCTTCATGCAAAATACAATGTGGACAAGGTTTTCTATAAGTAATTCACTATAGTGACAAGCGCAGGTACGATTCTTCGAAACCCTGCGCTTGTCATTTTTTTTAACTGATATCAGCTATTTTAAGAATCATTTCTTTTTCAATATGACTCGCGCGAATGCCAAATTGCGGCTTCAAAGGTTCTACTTTTTCATCCAATAAAATCTTAATCGCGAGGTAAGGAATATTGATGCCAGAGAGACAACTTACGTGCATTCCCCCGCTCATGCGCGGATTGATTTCCAGCAGCTTCGGCACACCATTGTTATATTTCACCTGGATATTGAAAATATAGGGCAATCGATATTCTTGATGAAACCTGTGTGCCAATTCGATTAGCTCCATGCTTTCAACAAGCTCCCGCACCCTTCCGTCCCCCTTCATCCTTGGAATGGCAGCCAGCAGTTCCTCACTCGAAGCAAGGCAATCAATACTATATTCCCTGCCCTCTAGATACTCCAGAACCATTAGATAGGGAAAGGTTTCCTGCTGAGCTAATATTTCACAAGCATAGCTGTAGGGAATTCGATAACCAACCCCATGATGAAAAAGCTGATTGATTGACTCGATCTCGTCCTTAATCACCCGAAAGCCGTTTGCCCCTTCACCAACCACAGGCTTGAAACAAACGTTATGGCCTTTTTCCTTAAGTTGCGTGTAAGCCTTTTTAAAATCCCTGACCGTATTGACAACAAAGTAGTCAGGAAGGGAAAAGATTTGCGGTCCATTTGATAACACTTGGTACGCGGCTGCTTTATTATCCATCGTCTCCATCAGTTCAGCATCAGGGCAAACCAACACCTTGACACCAAGTGCTTCAAATTCCGCAAGCCGTTTAGAAATTAGCACATTTTCTTTCCGGGGTATGAAAATGTCGATACCGTACGTTTGGCAAAAATCAAGACAAAACGCTATATAGTCATGGCCAGATACATCGGGTTCCACGAATGCGAAATCACAATTTTGTAAATAAAGCGCATCTTTATTCGGATGTGATCCATAGATGATAAATTTCCGCCTATCTTCATTAGCCCGAATCCTATCAATGTAATGCGAAACTGTTGTAAACCAGCGGTTAAACCAAATCTTCATTTTTATCCTCTTTCATGTTGTAGTTCAGACCTTTCCCATTATGCGCCAACTTGAATCATTTTATAATCCAAAATTGGTAGAAAAGTGATATTGTTCAATTAAAAAACCGTTCCTGCATGAGCAGAAACGGTTTTTTAAAAGATATCCCATGGCCTTGTTAACCTATCATTCCAGAAAAAGTCCCTTAAACCATAGTTTTCAGATTATTCAACTTTGATGTAAACTCCATTATCGCCTCAATATCTAACATTGATTGATCGGCGGTAATATTGTCTACTTTTTTGACAACCTGCCGTTCAAAAAAGTTCATTTTTGAAACGAGAAATTCCCCGCCGAACAAGCCCATGGCAACGGAGTTCTTGCGCAATTCTTGCGGAAATGCATGGTTAAATTGCTCAATAGCAAGCTCGCCTCCACGCATACAACAAAGAAAAAGTCCTAATTCTTTCTCCATCAATTCATCATGGTTCTGTTTAATAAACTGTTTTATTCTTCGTTGGATTTGTCCGGCATGAATCGAACCACCAATGATAACGGCATCAAAATTTCTGAGATCAAACATCGTTTTCTCTCGCTTCAAATCTACCGTTAATACCTCCCCTTCAAGGGTCTCGCAAATTAATCCTACCGCTTTTTCTGTAGTCCCATGCGATGAGCAATAAACAATTAATGTTTTCATGTCACTACCCCTCTCCGTTAATTCACAAAAAAACCAACCGTAGTTACTTATGAAAAGGCTAGGATGTGAATATAAGTTAATTCTATTATAAAGCCAATTGTTGCCAAAACGAGTTAAAATATTGGCAATATTATTACAAATTACCCAGGGTGTCAGGCACCAAATGAACTTAACATTATCAACCCCTGAATGTCCCCTTTACAAAATCCCCAATCTCCTTAATTGCCTTTCTCGCTTCTGGTAAAAAATCACCGCTCATTTGCCAAACATGCCACATCCCCTCCCAAACTTTCAGCTTCACCAAAACCCCAGCATTGCGGGCCGCGGCAGCAAGCATTTCAGCATCACTTTGCAGGATTTCGTGGCTGCCAACCTGGATGAACAACGGTGGGAGGCCGGTTAAATCGGCAAACACCGGTGAAATCAACGGGTGATCAAGTGCTTCGTCTCTGGCATACATACGGGCTGTTTTCCTCACACCGTCCAAGTTCAAATACGGATCGACACTTCCGTTTCTTTGGTAACTTTGCCCGCTGCTTGTTAAATCTACCCATGGTGAAAGACAGACAAGCGCTGCCGGAAGCGGTTCATTCTGATCCCTTAACACCAAAGCAGTGGCTATACTCAATCCGCCGCCAGCAGAGTCCCCGGCAAAAATTATTTTGCTGGAATGGTAACCCTGCCCAAGCAGCCAGCGATAAACAAGGACAGCATCTTCAATCGCAGCCGGAAAAGGATGTTCAGGCGCGAGCCGGTAGTCCAGTGCAAGCACCTTTACCCCCGCCGCTTTGCCAATCCCAGCAGCCAGCGTTCGATGTGTTTGGACGGAGCAATAGCCATAGCCGCCGCCATGGAGGTAAAGAATCACCTTGTCATCCAGCGAGTCACGATAGGAAAGCCACTCTGCGTAGATTCCCTCGATTTGAAGCGGCTCAACCAGGCAGTTTTCCGGCATCCTTAATCTTTTTGAAGCAGTATCCAGTTTTTTCCGCCTTTCCGCTATCCCTCTTTTTTCCAAACTCTTACCGCCCACGCTCTTAGCCGTAAGTTTAATTGCTTTTTCTAAAAAATAACCTTTGAAACTCAGCATGACCCCCATCTCCCTTTCAATCTTTGATTCCATTATTTTCATTATACTGAAAAAATCATTTTTACAAATAACTGCCAGTCAAAAATTCTACGTTATTTATTGAAATTTCAAGATACTTGTAAACATTCTGTAACAATTTGTCCATTGCCTATTGTACAATTGAGGTAACCGAAAAACGTAACATGGAGGTTTTTTCGTGAAGCGTCTTACCGATCATCTCATTATTATTTCTTTTGATTGTCTATCAGCCTTAGACTTCCCGATTCTAAAAGACTTACCTCATTTTCAAACCCTATTGAAAAAAGGGGCATACGTCGAAAATGTCGAAACGATTTATCCATCTGTCACCTATCCTTGTCATGCGACGATTGTAACTGGAAATTATCCGAACCGGCACGGGGTCATCAATAACACCTTGCTTCAGCCTGGCAGGCTTTCGCCGGATTGGAATTGGTACCGTGCTTGCATACACGGCACAACATTATATGATGAGGCGAAAAAGTCCAATTTGACAACCGCTGCTTTGTTATGGCCAGTAACCGCCAAGGCGAAGAACATAGACTATAATATGCCGGAGATTTTTGCTAATCGCCCTTGGCAAAATCAGATCCTTGTTTCACTTATGAACGGTACCCCCGGCTACCAATTGGAGCTTAATAACCGCTACGGTCATATCCGCAACGGTTTGAATCAGCCGGAGCTGGATGACTTTGTTTTAGCATCCACTGTCCACACCATTAAAACAAAGAAACCGAATTTATTGCTGGCCCACTTTACCGATTTGGATACCCAGCGCCATTATCATGGTTTTTCAACTGAGGAAGCGATCACCGCAATCCATCGCCACAACGAGCGGCTGGGGAAAATCATGGAAGCCTTGAAGGATAGCGGACTCGAGGAAAACTCAACAGTAGTCGTGTTGGGTGACCATAGTGCCCTCGATGAAAATAAAGCAATCAACCTGAATGTCCTTTTACATAAACAAGAGCTCATTATAACCAACACCAACTCTAAGCTCATTAATTGGAAGGCTTATTGTAAAAGTTGCGATGGCTCTGCATATATTTACATGAAAGACAAACGCGACATCGCGGCATTTAACGAAGTGAAACTTCTGGTAGATTCTTTGCTCCAGGACCCTGATTCGGGAATTGAAAAGGTATTGACCGGTGCCCAAGCAGCAGAAAAAGGAGCAGACGGTACTTGTGCCTTTATGCTCGAGGCCAGGAAGGGTTATTACTTTTTAGAAGACTTTGAAGGGGAGTATCTCAAAACCATTTCGCAGGAGGATGTCACCGCAGATAAAAAGTACACCTTAGCCTGCCATGGATATTCACCTGAGAAAGAAAATTACGGCACGATTTTGATGGCAGCAGGCTGCGGGATTAACCCGATTACGCTGCCCAGTATTCGGCTGATTGATGAAGGACCGACCTTTGCAAGGCTTCTTGGTGTCAGCCTGGGGAATACAGACGGCTGTGTGATTGAAGAACTATTAAAAAAATAAAAAGGGGGAACTAGAATGGGTCGAATGTCAAAGCCAGAAAAGAGCTGGGTGTTTTATGATTGGGCAAACTCTGCCTACTCCATTCTCATTACTACCGCCATCTTTCCATTATACTTTAAAGCAGCGGCCAATGAGGCTGGACTAGCGGGAGCTACTTCCACTGCTTACTGGGGTTATGCTAATTCCTTTGCGACACTGTTGATTTCCCTTTGCGCACCCATTTTGGGGAGCATCGCCGATTTCAAAGGATTTAAGAAGCGATTTTTCAGCTTTTTCTTAGGTCTCGGAGTTGTCTTCACCCTGCTGCTTGCCGTTGTACCTAGCAATCAATGGCTAATTCTTTTAATTTGTTATATGCTCACCGTCATCGGTTTTGGCGGAACCAATATTTTTTATGACGCGTTCCTGGTCGATGTGACGACAGAAGACAGGATGAATCAGATTTCTTCAAAAGGATATGCCTACGGCTATATTGGAAGTACGATTCCCTTTATTATCAGTATTGCACTCATCATTTTGTCACAGAAAAACATCATACCATTACCCGTCCCCGTCGCAAGCCAGGTAGCATTTGCGATTACGGCATTGTGGTGGGGCTTGTTCACCATTCCAATGTTAAAAAATGTTAAGCAGGTTTATTATAAGGAACGGGTGCCAAACCCAATTAGCAATGGTTTTAAACAACTATTTGAAACGTTTAAAAAAATTAAGCTTTACCGGCCATTGTTTCTGTTTCTAATCGCCTATTTCTTTTATATTGACGGGGTTAATACCATCATTACGATGTCAACGGCATACGGATCCGATTTAGGGATTGATTCCAACAATCTGCTGATTATCCTGTTTGCCACCCAAGTTGTAGCGGCACCGTTCGCGATTATCTATGGGAAGCTTGCCGATAAATATAAAGGCAAAACCATGCTTCTAGTGGGGATTTTTGTTTATATCGTGATTTGTTCTTATGCCTATTTCTTAAAAACGACTTTAGATTTTTGGATTCTTGCGATGCTTGTTGCCTCTTCACAAGGGGGAATCCAGGCATTAAGCCGTTCCTATTTCGCCAAACTTGTCCCGAAAGAAAATGTCAACGAGTTCTTTGGTTTCTATAGCATCTTTTACAAATTTGCCGCAATCTTAGGACCATTTTTAGTTGGATTCACTGCACAAATGACCGGTAACACCAATAGCGGCGTCTTCAGCCTAATCGTCCTATTTATCATCGGAGGCATCATTCTCCTGCGCGTACCGGAACCAAACAATATTTCAAAAACAAATTCAATATCACACTAAACCAAAGGAGACCGCACTTCAGAGTTAGGTCTCCCTTAATTTGGAAAAAGGTGCCTGACACCCACTTCCATTTCATTACTTTTTCATTAATTTTTGGATAGTGACTAGAATTTCATCCAAAACCTCGAAATCGCCTTCTTGAATCCGTTCCACCACACAGCTCTTCATATGACCTTCCAGCAAAATTCTCGCGACGCTATTTAATGCCGCTTGAGTGGCGGAAATCTGATTAATCACATCATCACAGTACGTATCTTTTTCGATTAACCCTTTGATGCCGCGAATCTGGCCTTCGATACGGTTAAGTCTTGTTACCAAATTATTTTTCACTTTATCAGAATGATGACTTTTTCGATTGCTGCCGTCATGGCCGCAGCAGGAATCATCCAATATTTCTTCGTTTTCACCTTGATCAAAAGACATTCAACCGCCTCCTTTTTCTCTTATTATATCATACCCCGGTAGGGTAAAACGATACGATATATGGCCTTTTATTCATTCTAAAAAATCCCGCTTAATATCTCTAGAGAATTTTCCAAATCTCTGGTTCTTTACGCTCGCATTTATCGGATGAAATCATTTATAATAATTTCATAACTATTTGAAAGGTGTTGGTTCCATTGGCAAACCAATCTGAAGCGCCGAAAATTTCCGTTAATTCGACTGTTTCTTTAAAGGCAATCGTGAAAGCCATTTTCAACGATACCATTCATGTACAAATTGGCGGAAAGATCATTACACTTCCAACAGCAGAATATCTGCTCGAAAAACCAACCCGATAAATCTTTCTTTATTCAAGAAAGCCTCTCACTTTTAATAAATGAGAGGCTTTCTTGCACTTCACTTCGAAACCAACGAAGGCTATTTTCGTTGCAGCAGCTGTTCAAAAAACGGCAGATTAAAACTTCCATTATTTAATGACAGGAGTTCTTCTTTTTCATGTTCAGCTTGTTTTATATCAGATACTTCTTTATGAAGCCGTTCCATTTTTCGATCTAACTCCGCTGCGATTACAGCTGCGTCTTTTAATTCAGCAATCATCCGGTCCGGCACTTCTTTATTGTACTTATAATATATTTTATGTTCTAAACTGGCCCAAAAATCCATGGCAATCGTCCGGATTTGCACCTCAACATAGGTTAATTCCTCTCGGTCAGACATGAAGATAGGAATTTCCAAAATCAAATGAAGGCTTTGATAGCCATTCGGCTTCGGGTTTTTAATATAATCCTTATAATCAACAACGCGAACATCCTTCTGTCCGGCAATCATCTTACTCAATTCATATATATCCGAGATAAAGGAACAGGTAATCCGAATCCCGGCAATATCCCTGACATTTTCTTTAATCGAAGGTAACGAAAAATCATAGCCCTTCCGATATACCTTTTTAAAAATGCTTTCCGGCGACTTAATCCGCGATTTTACATGTTCTATTGGGTTATAGTCGTGAATATAATTAAACTCATCTTTTAGTATATTTATTTTCGTATTCATTTCGTCTAATGCAAATTTATAGGCCATTATGAACCTTGTTAGTTCCACTTTCAATGCTTTCAATTCTTTCATATCAATCAATTGCTCAATATTCAATCAGCAACGTCCTCTCCATGGTGTTTGCCGGTTACTATGCTGGATCCGATTTGATTGGTCCGTAGTTTCTCCAGAACATCTGGCCGAAATACCTAGCGGCACCCAGCTCGGTTCAAGATTCATGTTAACATTATTTCAATATAATTCACACCCCTTGTATAATGAAATGAAGGTAACCTGAACATTTTTTTCTAAAAAAATGATTGGTAATGAAGGAAATCACGATGTTTTTGCGAATAAATTAATGTATCATTTGTTTGATTATTTCAATGATAGATTTGATTTACATCATTTGAAAGGTGTTGATTACTTTGGCCAATCAATCTGACTCTAAAAAAATCGCTGTTAATTCCACCATTTCATTAAAAGGAATTGTGAAAGCCATTTTCAACGATACCATTCATGTTCAAATTGGCGGAAAAATAATTCCGATTCCTGCTTCTGATTTTCTGATGGAAAAACCAACAGAGTCATAGCCTTTTCTTTCCCCAGAAGTCCATCACAACCGTGGTGGGCTTTTTTATATTTTGTTTACAGTCCATTTCAAGGTCTGTGCTTTTGTCCTGCCCAAATTTAATTGATTTACCAACTATTGAACCATCAAAGGGCGGCATATTTTTATTTCTGCTATCGATCGCTGTCTTTATCTTTTTCTATACCCAACCGAAAGAAAGCGATGTCTCGCAAATGAGATAATCGCTTTTTTCTTTATTTCATTATTTGAACAGCCTTTTGATAACAGTCACAGGTGACGATATGGTCATTTACCATGCCGGTTGCCTGCATAAACGCATAACAAATTGTGGAGCCGACAAATTTAAAACCACGTTTTTTTAGATCCTTACTTAGTTTGTCACTTATTTCTGTCGTGGCCGGAACCTCTTTCATCTCGTTAAAGTGATTTTGGATCGGTTCCCCTCCAACAAATGACCAGATGTACTTTTGGAAAGAGCCAAATTCCTCGACCACCTGCAAATAGGCCCTGGCATTCGTTATCACCGCGTTTATTTTCAGTTTATTTCTGACAATTCCTTCATTATTTAAAAGTTCCTCGATTTTATTTTCATCGTAACGAATGATTTTTTCAGCTTCAAAATGATCAAAGGCTTGGCGGTAATTGTTGCGTTTCTTTAATATTGTATACCAGCTCAGTCCTGCCTGGGCCCCTTCGAGATTTAAATATTCAAATAGTAAGCGATCATCATAGACAGGTACACCCCATTCATTGTCATGGTAATCGATATATAGTGGATCCTGATTGACCCAGCCGCATCTATTCATTTTTTCCATGCCTCCCCTTAAAGTGGTTCATTTCTCTGTCGGGGTTGATTCGTAAATAATGACGCATATCTTTATCCCCTAGATTATTTTTTCTCTTCTATTTTATCGATTGTTTGTTATTAAAACAATATTTTGTATACATAAAGAGGCAGGAGCGAGTTCGATGTGACCGGATTTTCAATAGAAAACCGCTATCAACCTCTCTATGTGATCGGTCGCTCTCTTTTTCCATGCGTTTAATTAACCTAGTATAAAATAAAGACACCCCCAGTCGTAATTCCTTCTAACGACTTTTGGGGGTGTTTTATTTATTCATTATGCCACACGCTCATTCGTGCTGTTCCCAGTACTTGCCGATTTGGTAACAAAACTAACTACAAATGTAACAACTAGGTTAATAATAAGTGCGATAACACCAACATTTAAATCCTTAATAAATTGTGGCAGAGCAGGGAATATTGTACCTACTGTTGATGCGCTGATGGTAATATATGCTACTGTAAACACCCCTACCGCGATTCCGGCGAAAGCACCGGCTTTTGTTACGATGTTCTTTTTAGCTAAGCTGAATACCAATGCTGGGAACAATTGTGTTACAAGACTGTAGCCCATTAATAACAAGGTTACTAGTGTATCCCCACCTTTAAAGGTAAAGTATAGAGCGATGACCGCTACTACAGGTACTAGATTTTTAGCTAATTTAGCTACTTGTTGGTCAGACGCTTTTGGTACAAAAACTTTAAACACGTTTTTCGCAAGTAAAGTAGAAGCTGACATCATAATCATCGAACCTGGAACTATTGCTGTTAATAAGCCAGCAGCCCCAATTAAACCGACTACCCATGGATTAAATGTCTGCATCGAGAGCCTTAATAAGGCAAGGTCACCGGCTGGCCCTTCCAAACCTTTTACCTGGAGGATGGCCGCAAATCCTACAAAAAATACAAACAATAAGACTAGTTGGTATAGTGGCATGATGATCGCATTTTTCCGGAAAACCTTTGAACTTTGTGCAGAATAAATGGATCCGAAAGTGTGCGGCCACATATAGAAACCAAGTGCGGTTAATAGAACTGTGGAAATAAACCATGAAACACTTAAACCAGTGTCAGGCAGGGCAAGGAAACCTGGTTTTGCTGCCTCGATTGCTTCAAACATTGGTTGGAAGCCTCCATAATAATGAATAGGCAAATAAATTCCTAAGAATAACACAACACCAAGAATCATGATATCTTTTATTACAGCTGTCCATGCCGAACCATGGATCCCGGAAATCATGACATAAACAGTTACCGAAATAACACCGATCCAAATAGCTGCAGTTGATGAAATGGAGCCAGCTGATGCTTCTGAAACAATAATTCCTAAGCCTTTTAATTGCAGGACAAGATAAGGGATAAGAGCTACTACACCTACAATCGATACAAAAACACCGAGAAAAGGACTTTTATATTTGCTAACGAAGAAATCTGATTGAGACATTAACTTGTTATCTTTGGCATATTTCCAAATGGCAGGAAGTAACCAATACGACATGATATAAGCTAAACAACCGTAACCTAAGATATAATAAGTTGGACCGCCTTTACCGTACGCCCAGCCGCTTCCACCTAAGAAAGTAAAGGTTGTATAAATTTCACCTGCCATTAATAAGAACACAAAGATCGTTCCAAAACCTCGTCCACCTACTGACCATTGCTCAAGGCTCATGTCCTTGCCCTTTTGTGCCTGTACACCAAGGAAGATGGAAAAGGCTAAAAATCCGAAAATAATGATTAATGCTATATTCATTAGATTTCCTCCTCCTTATTTGCAGGATCAAGCTTATAAACCATTGCCATAATGGCGGAAGTAAGAATAACCCACAAGACGATATAAAAGAGAATAAAAGGCATCCCGAACACGTATGGAGTGACTTTATTAGCAAAAGCTATCCCGCCAAGCAAGCCAATAAATGGAATAAGTGCAAGCAGATGTTGAATTTTCATAAAAATAACCCCCAATTGTAATTGCTAGTTTTGCACTTTTATTAAATAGAACCTTTGCTTATTCTCTATTATTCATACAAAGGTTCCGTTAATAACTTAAGCTAAAAACTTAAACGTGGCATGCAGGAATGTTTTGACACCAATTTCTAGTGCATCCTCATCAACGGTGAAACGTTCGTGATGATGCGGATAAGTAATACCCAGCTCCTCATTACCCGCTCCAACATAGAAGTAGCAGCCTGGAGCCTTTTCCATGAATGCTGAGAAATCCTCACCGCCCATATTAGGTCTCATCAAATCAAGCGTCTTTTCATCAAATACCTCTCGTACTGTTTCTTCAATCACAGCTGTCACTTCGTTATCATTGATGACTGGACGATAGCCGAATTCATATTTGAAATCGTAATCAGCTTCATGTGCTTCAGTAATTCCCTTGACGATCCGCTCCATTTTAACTGGGATGGATTCACGCAGCTTTGCATCAAAGCTGCGAACTGTCCCCCAAAGTTTCACAGAACCTGGGATAACATTGTGAGTGGTGCCAGCAATAAATTGGGTCACGGAAATAACTAAATTATCTAGTGGATCCGTATTTCTTGCCACGATATGCTGAAGATTGGTTACAACCTGCGCAGCAATGGCGATGGAATCGACGGTTTGGTGTGGAAGTGCTGCATGTCCGCCTTTTCCATTAACAGTAATCCAGAAAGTGTCCGGCGATGCCATCATGGGGCCGTAAACGACGCCAACCTTTCCTTTTTCGAGTGGTGACCACAAGTGTGCACCGATCACAAGGTCAACCCCATTCATTACTCCTGCTTCGACCATTTCCTCAGCACCGCCAGGGAAGAGCTCTTCTGCATGCTGGAACAAGAAACGAACTTCCCCTTTAATATGCTCCTTCATGCCTGAGAGAATTTTTGCTGTTCCGAGCAGCATCGCTGTATGACCATCATGGCCACATGCATGCATGACCCCAGGGTTTTGCGAAGCAAATTCGAATGTGTTCTCTTCTTGGATTGGGAGAGCATCCATATCGGCACGAATAGCGAGGGTTTTACCTGGCACCGGGCCAATCAAACGTGCCATTACACTTGTTTTTGTCGGACGAGAAATCTCTAAATTTCCAAAGGATTGTAATGTATCATAAATAAATTGAGCTGTCTTTTCTTCATGGAAAGATAGTTCAGGATTTTGATGCAAATGCCTCCTCCAGCTAATAACCTGTTCTCTAACTTCCTCTGCTAATCGATTAAGATTTACTGTTTCGCTGACACTCATGTTTGTCATCTCCTAGTTTGTTGTCTTTTAGTTTTTAAATTTATTTTCAATTATAGAACTAATCTGAATATTTTTTATTGTATTTTTCTACAAAATTTTTAACAAACAATTTGTGAAAACACACAAAAAAGCACAACAAATCCCCTTTTCCCTTATCATTACTTATAAAATGCACACACTTTTAGCGAATTTTGTTACAATAGACAAAAGAAATGAAATGATAAGATTTTTCCAAAATCATCAGATAGTGAGGTGCATTATGAATGCAAACACTTAGCCATCGCCAGCTGCAATCATTAATTCACGTCTCCAATGTAATAAACTCATCCCTAGACATAGACACCATTATTGATTCCATTATGGTACAAACAGTCTCGGTCATTGATGCTGCAGGCGGTGGTGTTTTATTCATTTATGACCCAAAACAAGATTTGCTGATCCCAAAGTCTGACAGCAATTTTAAATCTGACATATTAACGGTTCGATTGAAACCAGGTGAGTCTATGACAGGTCTTGCTTTTACTGCCCAAAAATGTTTAATTTTTCATAACAGAACGGAAGTGGAAAAAGCAACGGCAACTCTTTCAGAATCGAATCATAAGCTGATGGATCAATCGATTCCAACACTTCCTTATTCTTCAATTTGCGCCCCAATTCTGTTAAAAGGCGAGTGCATCGGAGTGATTACGCTTGATTCTTTTGATCCATTGCTTCACTTTATTCCGGAGGATATTAATCTATTAACTGCGATTGCCCATCAAGCAGCAGTTGCATTAGAGAAAGCGAACCTTTACCACGAACAAGAACAGACTGTGAGGCAGCTTGAATATTTAAATAATACAATCTCTAAACAAAATGAGATGCTATCCCAATCAGTGGATATCCATAATCGACTAGCCGCACTTGTATTATACGGTGAGGGTCTAGATTCCATTATTAGTTATTTGTACGATACGACCGGCCATACGGTTTTGTTATTTGATGATCTCGGCGAATTGATTTCTCACACCTATAAAAATACCTTGTCAGATGATGAGTTATTAACCATAAGGGATAAAGCCCAGGAGTCGCTAAGAACACCTGGTACAGTCCGTTCATTCCTTGAAATAAACATGAATGAGGAGAATCAGTGTATTACGATCCTTCCAATTGGGGCAAAGGCGTCACTTTTTGGCACACTTATTATCGTTTCCGCTAAAAAAATGCGTGAAATTGATATTGCAGCATTAGAGCATGCCTGTACAGTCATCTCGCTCGAACTAGTAAAAGATCAAGCCATTTTTGACGCACAGGAAAAAATAAATGGCGAACTAATTGAAGGTCTTTTTTCCGGTAAAATGGATGGCACCATTCTGCAAAAAGCCAAACAGATGGATTTCGATCCTTTGGGTGACTATTTAACCGTTATCATTCGGGTAGACGAAATGGACAATACTCATAAAAGGAACAGCATTATCCGCCATCTTGTCCAATTGGCCAATCGGGTATTTTTGAAAAATTCCTTAAATGGAATAGCCGTACGAAATCACGATCAAATCGTTGTACTGCTAACTTATCAACAAAAAGTATCACCCACATACGCACATCATCAGGTGAAGGAGCTTGTAGCAAAATTTCGGCAGGAAATCCACATAAAAAACTGGGGAACAACGGTGTCGATCGGTATCGGCAGAATTCATTCAAGCTTATTAAAGGTAACAAAATCTTTACATGAAGCGGCGAAATGCCTTCAATTCCTTCATAGTTTCGGAAGAAAAAATCAAGTTATCAGCTATAAAGAACTCGGTGTCCAAAGGCTTCTGCTTCAAAATAGCGAGGAGGAACTTATCGATTTTATCAACGAATTTCTAGGACCCCTTTTTGAATATGATCAATCTCGAAAAGGTGAACTCCTCCCTTCGCTTTTTGCTTATCTTGATTACAATCAAAATGCGAAAGAAGCAGCAGAAGCCATCCATATTCATACAAACACATTAATGTACCGTTTAAAAAGGATAGAAGACATTCTTTCCACTGACTTATCGGATAGCCAACAATTTTTAAATATCCACTTAGCAGTAAGCCTTTATCCTTTTTTGAAAGAAAAGCTGACGCAGCACGGGTCATAACGATAAGGCGCCCCTAGATAAAAGGGACGCCTAACTATCTATTTTTCACATGCATCCCCAATATGTACGTTTTTTCCTTTAAACGACAGTAATAATAATACCAAGAATTGTGATCACACATGCTGTTAGTTTTGCGGGCGTAATTCGTTCCTTAAAATAGAACCATGCTAGGAAAACAGCAAATAATGGTGACGTAAACGCTAGTGACACAACAAGTGTTCCATCTGCAAACTTTAATGCCGTAAAAAGACAAATCCATTGGATGATGACTGTCATTCCGCGTAAACTTAAATGTTTATTCAGCCCAGGAAACCACAGCTTTGGCCGGTAAAGCAGATAGGTAATCGCAGCAATACCGCTGGCACGGTAAAAGTAAAGTGTAACTGGATTTACCCATCCATGAACAAGTAACTGCTGCGAAGGCACCATACTCACTCCAAATACAACTGCTGCAGCAATTCCCAGTAAATTCCCTGGCTTTTTTAATTCAAGAAAAGGTGTTAATGGGTTCCGGCCTTTCAAATTTAAGAAATAGACCCCCACCATGATAAACAAAACAGACACGAGAACAAAGGGATGGAACCCATTCAAGAAGGAATTCGGAATGAACGTGAATAAGGGTGTTAAAGCCATGTACACGGAAAGGACGGATACCTCGATTCGTTCCATTGCTTTAAAGAAGAGCAAATTTCCTGCCATATCTAGTAAGACGACCAATAAAAGTAAGGGAATTGAGACCGCGTTCGCTTTAAATAAATAAAGCCACGGCAATGTTAGTCCGAGAAACAAACCTACGAATGCAAAGGATGTGACAATAAAACTATTATTATCTCTCATTTCCCCAACAATTTTCTTTGCATAAAGTGCATTCAGTGCATTAAAAAAAGAACTAATTAGTGACAAAAAAATCATAAGTCCATTCCTCCTTTTCAATTAAAATATTTGATAATTTCGATTTTCTAAATATTTAATAGATTACAACAAAAGAGCGCCGATTAAAAGAAGGAATTTATTATCAACGAAAAAATTTTGTGCTAGCAATAGAAAAAACCGTCCATGTAATGGTACATGGACGGTCGATTACTTATAACTCACCTTTATTAAAAATATCTGTCAGGACAGGAACGATTTGTTTTTTACGTGAAACAACGCCTTTTAATGTGGCGGTATGATTGGTAAGTGTCACATTGTAGGCTTTTTCGACTGCACTTGTTTTGCTTCCTAATGCCAAAGCAACGGAATCGTTGGTTAGAATATCTGTTACGACAAAGAGGAATAAATCCAAGTTCTTCTTCTCGATTTCTTTCGAGATTACTGCTTCCAATTCCTCTTGTAGGGCAAGAACATCATTTGGGTCAACGGCATTGACTTGAGCAATTTCCACCTTGCTCCCGCCCATTTCAAACTCTTTCGCATCAAGCGAAATGAGCTGTTCCACTGTCTTATCACTTAAATCAGCGCCGGATTTCAACATTTCAAGGCCGTAGCTGTCAGCGTCAACACCAGCAATGGCTGCTAATTCGCGCGCTGCTGCCACATCTTCAGCCGTACAGGTAGGTGATTTAAACAACAATGAATCGGAAATAATCGCTGATAACATCAATCCGGCAATTTCCGGTTTAATCTCTTTGCCGTTTTCTTTATACATTTTATTTAAAATGGTCGCCGTGCAGCCAACAGGCTCGCAGCGATAATATAAAGGGTCACTCGTTTCAAAATTAGCAATCCGGTGATGGTCAATGACTTCAAGAATGCGCACATCCGTAATATCATTGGCACTTTGCTGGCGTTCATTGTGGTCCACAAGGATAACAGCGTTCACTTCAGCCGAAACCTGTTCAACCAAGCGCGGAACCTCAGCATTGAATTGTTTCAGTGCATACTCCGTTTCACCATTAATCTGCCCAAGGCGGACCGGTTCAGCGTCCATGCCTAATTGTTTTTTTAAATCTGCATAAGCAATCGCAGAACAAATCGTATCGGTGTCCGGGTTTTTATGACCGAATATAAGTACTTTTTCCATGTTACTACTCCCAATCGTTTGAAATTATGTAGGACAAGCCAAAACAACTGAGATTGGCCCACCTGAAAATTATATATTATTCTGGAGAAGGATTCAAAAAAAAAATTTATAAACTGAATCCATGCTTTTCAGCCGCTGCCCGAAGCCGTTTGATTGCTTGCGAGTGGAGCTGTGAAATACGGGATTTATGAACGTCTAACACTTTGCTTACATCTGTTAAACTTAAATTTTCGTAATAGACTAAGGACAAGACCAGTTTTTCTCTTTCTGGGAGCGAGTCAATCAGGGCTGCCATTTGCTGCTTTCGTTCTTTTGCTTCTATCCATTCCTCTTGTTTTTGAAAATAATGGTCCTCAATCTGGTGATAGCTGGGAGCGTCAATTCCATCGTCAGCCATTGGCTCATCAAGAGAGTCGTGTTTAATCGAAGATAATAGGATGAGTGTCTGCTCATATTCCGCAGCCGACATCCCCAGATATTCCCTCATTTCCTCAACAGAAGGCCTCCTTAGCAGGACTTGCTCTAACGTTTCCAAGGCATCGCGGATTAACTTTTCCTTTTTTCTTAAGGAGCGGGAAGCATGATCCGTTTGCCGTATGCCATCAAGGATTGCGCCGCGGATGCGCTGAACGGCATACGTTTCAAATTTAACGCCTTGATTCGTATCAAATTTAAGGCTGGCATCCCATAATCCCACCATCCCAGACGAAAAAAGTTCACTTTCATCTGCCTGATCCGATAATTTTTTTTTCATCTGAGCGACAACCATTTTAACCAATGGAATATATTTATCAAGCATCTCTTCCATTATCAAATCCCCCATTGATTAAAAATTCAACATCTTCGTCAATTTACGGACAAAGCCTTTAATGCCGCCATTCTCGCTTGGTTCAGCGCTTCCGGTAACAAATCGCTCTGCTAATCTTTTTAACGTAAGTGATGCCGCTGACTTTGGTGCGGCCAAACAAAATGGTACTTGTTTTAACACGGCTTGGAGTACATGACTATCTTCGGGAATGGCGCCAAATATTTTTATTTCTCTATTCAAAAAGGAATGGACAGCTGTTTTGAATTTACTCGCGACTTCCATACCTTCCTTCGGATTGGTGACGCGATTAATCACGAGCTGAAACGATAAAGACGGGCGCTGACTATGCAAAATCTTCACAACTGCATAGGCATCGGCAATCGCAGTTGGTTCCGCAGTGGTGATTAAAATAACCTCATCTGCTGACAGATGACATTGTTGCGATTCAAGGGTTAAGCCTGCGCCTGTATCGATAATGATCGTGTCCGCGTAGCCGTGCAGTTTTTCTAATTCGGCAAAAAAGAAGCTTCTTTCCTCCTCCTGTAGTTGCAGGAGTTTGGTGAATCCTGAACCGCCGGCAATAAATTCCAAACCGTTTGGTCCCTTTTCTACTACATCCCAGACACTTTTCTGTTGCTGAATCATTTCCAGTAAATTGGATCGAGGGGTTATCCCCATTAAAATATCAATATTGGCCATGCCAAGGTCGAGGTCAACCAATACGACTTTTTGACCAAGCTCAATCAAACTAAGCGCAAAATTCAGGGCAAAATTGGATTTTCCGACCCCGCCCTTTCCGCTGGCAACCGTAACAACACGGGAAGACCGGACAGGGTCCGCTAAGGATTTAGATAACTGCCGCAAACTATATGCTTGGTCTTGCTGCATTCTCATCCACTCCCAATATCTTTTTCGCGATATAATCGGCCGTTGCCGGCATGATGTCCTGTGGAACCGCTTGGCCAATACTAATATATGATAACGGATATGGATAGTGGTACAGAATATTAAGGGCGGCACCGAAACAGGTCGTTTCATCCCATTTTGTTAAAATTAATTTATCAATCGGGACCGATTTCATTTTCTCGATGACCATCTTTAAATCACGCCAGCGCGTCGTCATACTGAGCACTAAATAATTTTCCTGTGGTGCATCAAAATGAAGATATTGATTAATCTCCTCGATGTATTCGTCCTCAAGATAATTTCTTCCCGAACTATCCATCAGGATCACCTGACAGCTTTTTAACCCATCTACTGCATCTGTGATTCCGTCTGGGTTCGTCACAACCTCGACGGGAACATTTAAAATGTTCGCGTATGTTTTTAATTGTTCAACGGCGGCAATTCGGTACGTATCGGTTGTTAATAGCCCGACACGCTGCCGTCCCTGCAACACCCGGACCGCTGCCAATTTGGCGATTGTTGTCGTCTTGCCAACTCCGGTTGGTCCGATTAAGGTAATCAAGAATGGACTAGAATCCATCTCTTTAGTGATGCCCTCTTCTAACAGCTCTTCAACGTTGGTGAGAAAGGTTTCTTCGATTACTTCACTTGGCACATGCTCTAAATGGTCATATTTCATCGTCACTCGTTTAACAAGAAATTGAATGACTTCCTCATCTACCTCCTGGTCTCGGAGTCTTACAACCCATTTTTCAAGCGGCTGCGGAATCGTCTTCGAGGCAGGGGCCCCTTTGACTATTGAGTGGATTAACCCCTTTACCTCAGAAAGCTCCTTCAGAACTTCTTGATTCGATACCATTTTTACCTGCTCCGGTTCAGGGTCGGAAGGCTTCGGTGCTGCTGGCTTTTGGCTCTCTCCGGCAGAAAGATCGCTTGCGGCAACCACCTCTAGTTTCTTACGGCGCAAAAACCAGAAAAAACCGGCAGCCTTAACGGGTTTTGTTTTTAAAATAATCGCATCTTTTCCTAGATCTTGAAAAATCAGCGGGTAAGCATCGGATATATGGTCGACTACATAGGTTTTTATAATCATAAATTCACAACTCCAACACTTTGAACTTCCACATTCGGTTCGAGCTCATTATAAGAAAGAATCGGGATATCGCCAAACGCTATTTCAGTCACCTGTCTGACAAACATCCGAATTCCAGCTGAGGTCAGAATGATGGGGCGAATCTCCAGCTGTGAAGATTGCTGAATTGATTCCGTAAACGATTGAAGCATTCTCTGGTTCGATTCTGGATCCAAAGCCAAAATATCGCCCTGCTCTGTCCGCTGGATCGACTCGGCCAATTTCTTTTCAATCCCGGCCCCAACACGAAGGGCATGGATGACGCCGTTTTGCGTATGCTGAGAGGTTAATTGCCGCGATAATCCCTGGCGGACATACTCCGTTAAAATATCGGGATTTTTCGTATAGACAGCATTATCAGCCAATGCCTCAAATATCGTAGACAGGCTGCGGATCGAAACATGCTCCTTCAACAGCTTCTGAAGCACTTTCTGAATTTCTCCAACAGACAAGGTCTGACCGACAAGCTCCTCCACGAGCGACGGATAGCCCTCTTTCACATGATCAATTAATTGCTTCGTTTCTTCTCGTCCTAAAATTTCATGGGCATACTTCTTAATGGTTTCTGATAGATGTGTACTAATTACAGACGAAGGGTCAACGACAGTGTAGCCAAACATTTCCGCATGATCCTTCATTTCTTCATTCACCCATAAGGCTGGGAGACCAAATGTCGGCTCGGTCGTTTCAATGCCCTCAATCCCATGTTCTTCAGCTCCGGGATTCAACATCAGGAAATGGTCGAGCAGAATCTCCCCGTTCGCCACTTCATTGCCTTTTATTTTAATACTATATTCATTGGGACGAAGCTGGATATTATCGCGGATGCGAATAACAGGGACAACGAGCCCTAATTCCATCGCGATTTGCCTGCGAATCGCGACAACACGGTCTAATAAATCGCCGCCCTGAGTGGCATCGGCTAATTTGATTAACCCAATGCCAAACTCAAATTCAATCGGATCTTCCCTGAGCAGGTTAAAGACGTTCTCAGGCTTACGAACCTCCTCGAGCTCTTGTTCCGATTGTAGATTCTCTTCCGCTTCCTCTGATTTGATGCGGCTCCTTTGCATCGTAAAACCACCAAACGCAATCAGACCGGCAATCCCCCATGTCAGGATAATCCCGATTGGAGTCACAACCCCAAGCAGGGCAATCACAGCGGCGACGATATACAATAGCACCGGATAGGCAAAGATTTGCTTGGTCAGGTCATCGCCAAGACTTCCGTCTGAGGCGGCTCTTGTCACTATGATTCCTGTTGCGGTTGATATTAACAGTGCAGGAATCTGGCTGACTAAACCGTCACCAACTGACAAGAGTGTAAACGTGCTGAGTGCTTGGGAAAAATCCATCCCATGCATCGTCATCCCAATGATGAAACCGCCGATGACATTGATAATCAAGATAATGATTCCGGCGATTGCATCGCCCTTAACGAATTTACTGGCCCCGTCCATGGAGCCGTAAAAGTCGGCTTCACGCTCAATTTTTTGGCGGCGGCCTCTAGCATCCTTATCGCTAATCATCCCGGCATTTAAATCGGCATCAATACTCATTTGCTTACCCGGCATCGCATCCAAGGTAAACCGCGCCGCTACTTCAGCTACCCGCTCTGCGCCCTTTGTTATCACTAAGAATTGAATGATAACTAAAATTAAGAAAACAATGAAGCCGACGACGGCATTTCCGGCGATGACAAAGTTTCCAAATGTCTCAATGACATTCCCCGCTTTTGCCTTTGATAAAATCGACCGTGTACTTGAAACGTTCAAGGCTAAACGAAAAAGCGTCGTTAATAACAGCAGTGATGGGAAAATCGAGAAATCAAGCGATTCCTTCGTATTCATAGCTATTAATAATATTAAAATCGAAATGGATAGATTTAAGATAAGCAGTATATCAAGCATAAACGTCGGCATGGGAATAACCATCATGGCGACAATCATAATAACAGCCAGTAATACGACAAGATTTTTAAGTTTCATTGTTTCACCTTCGCTGACTACTCAAAGTTCCTTTTATTCGATAAACATAAGCTAAAATCTCTGCTACAGCTTTAAAAAGCTCTTCGGGAATTTCCCCGCCAATTTCCACACTGGCATACAGGGCCCGCGCCAATGGCTTATTCTCCATAATCACGATCTTGTGTTCCTTTGCGGCTTCTTTAATATTAAGGGCAAGGAAATCAGCCCCTTTAGCAACCACAATCGGAACCTGCATTTTTCCTGCTTCATAGGCAATCGCCACGGCATAATGCGTTGGGTTTGTCACGACAACCTGGGCGTTTGGAATCTCCGCCATCATCCGCGCACGTGACATCTGCCGTTGTTTTTCCTTGATTTTATGTTTAATTAACGGATCGCCTTCCGTTTTTTTATATTCATCTTTAATATCTTGCTTTGACATCCGCAGCTTTTTGGCAAAATCAAACCGTTGATACACAAGGTCCCCTGCCGCTATAACTAAATAGACAGCAGAAATCGTCAGACCCATCCGGATCATCAGCGAAGAAATAAAGCCAACAATCTGTAAGGGCTCCATTTGTGGAAGCTTAAGAAACTCACCCTTTTCAGACCAGAGCATCAGTCCCGCTACCGTGGCGACAGCAATGACTTTTAGCAGCGATTTAACGAATTCCACCAGCGTTCTTGCTGAGAATAAACGCTTTGCCCCTGTAATCGGGTTCAGTTTATTAAGATCCCACTTCAATGACTCAGGTGCCACCAAAAAGCCAACCTGTGAGAGATTAGACGCTAATGACGCCAGCCAAGCAATAAATATCACCGGGACAGCAATAATGGCCCCCTCTTTTAGCAGACCGACAAATAAGGTCGGGACAGATTCTTCCGTCAGGTTCATCAGCAGCAGA
The DNA here is from genome assembly GCF_001591805.1 of Neobacillus novalis NBRC 102450. Lineage (GTDB taxonomy): Bacteria > Bacillota > Bacilli > Bacillales > Cytobacillaceae > Neobacillus > Neobacillus novalis. The sequence continues at coordinate 149,903 of NZ_BCVP01000010.1, forward strand.
TCGGACAGACCGGAACGAACTAGCTGAAATAAGCGGATAGCCATCTGCTGCCCATAGATTCCTAGAATCGAAAACGAGGCAATTAAAACAATCGCATTTGTTAGGTCTGTACTCTTGGCAACCTGGCCTTTTTTCCTGGCATCCTGTTTTTTTCGTGGTGTCGCTTTTTCTGTTTTTTCCGCGAATAATTGTAAATCTAATGATAGCAGCATATTGTTTGTTCCTTTATGACCCTAATATCTGGAGAATGTGTTCAAACGACTGAACCATGACATTGACAAGTCTGCCTAATACATAAAAAAAGGCCGGCAGAGTTATGTATATCACGATATAATGCATCATCATTTTCACCGGTATCCCAATGACAAACAGATTCATTTGCGGAGCTGTTTTCGCTAGAATTCCTAAGGCGATATCGACTAAAAAGATGGAACCCAACATCGGTGCCGCAATTAAAAAAGCAAGCCAAAACATGTTTTTGATTGAATCTAAGGCAAGAATAACCAAATTACTAGAGGCATCACTAGGGAGCCACGAATCAATCGGAATCCATTGAAAGCTGGCCATGACCCCTTGAATGAGGATGTGATGACCATTGATGGATAGAAAAAAGACAATCGTGAGAATGTAATAAAAGCGGCCGGTGATTGGTTCCTGAATGCTCGATTGCGGATTAAACATTGAAGCCATCGCAAACCCGCTTTGCAAATCAATAAAACTGCCAGCCAGTTCAACAGCATAAAACAAAATCGCCGCAAAAAACCCCATACTGAGCCCGACAATGACTTCCTTCATTATTAACAAAAGATAGTTTGAATTGAGCTCCAGTCCCTGTGGTACTTCCATTAAGCCGACAACAAGGATGGAAATAAAAAAGGCACTTCCCCACTTAAACGGGGCCGGAATTTGCCGCTCCATCCATAAGGGGGCGGAAACAAAAAAGCTGGTCAGCCGCACAAATACAAGCAGAAATAACGGTATATAATCTAAATTTGGCATCATCTTATCCTATGAAACTCGAAAGATTAGCCAAAATATTCCGCGTAAAATCGACTAGATGGGTGAGCATCCATGGACCGAATACCAATAATCCCAAGAAGACAGCAATAATTTTTGGCGCAAACGACAGTGTCTGTTCTTGAATTTGCGTAACCGTCTGGATAATACTGACAATCAATCCCACAACTAAGGCGATCCCCAAAATCGGGGCTACAACCATTAAGGTGAGAAAAATTGAATTTTGGCCCAGTCCCATAATACTCTCAGATGTCATCACAACACACTTCCTTATTTAAAGCTGACAAACAACGATTGTACGACTAAATGCCAGCCATCAACCAAGATAAATAACAGAATTTTAAACGGCAATGAAATCAAGGAAGGCGGGACCATCATCATCCCCATCGCCATCAGGATACTTGCCACAATCATATCGATAATCACAAACGGAATAAAAATCAGGAAGCCCATTTGAAACGCTGTTTTCAGCTCACTAATCGCAAAAGCCGGGACAAGGGTAGTCAATGGGATATCGTCGATGCTGTTGATATTTTTCTTCTGACTGTAATCCAAAAATAGCTTTAAATCACTTTCACGCGTTTGCTTGGCCATAAATTCTTTCATCGGGGCAGTTGCTTTATCCATCGCCGCATTCTGGCTGATTTCACCTTTAAAAAACGGCTGCAGTGCCTGATTATTAACCTGTTGCAGCGTTGGACCCATGACAAAAAAAGTAAGCAATAGACTGATCCCCATGATGACTTGGTTCGGCGGCATTTGCTGCGTTCCAAGCGAATTCCGGACAAACGAGAGGACAATCGCAATTCGCGTAAACGAAGTCATTAATAAGAGAATGCTCGGAGCAACCGATAAAACGGTTAACAGCAGGATGAGCTTCACGGTCATCGATGTATCATCGCCCGACCCGCCAAAGTTAAGCTGCAGTCCCGTATCAGCTGGGGCCGCGAGAGCATTCATGGCAAAAAGAAAAAATACTAAAGGTGTCAGGAGGAATACTTTTCTCACGATCCATCTCCCCCTTTCATGAGCGGTCTTGATTGTGGGCCTGGTTAGATTGGACGTCCTTTAGCTGCTCGATGAATTGGGCATTCCATTTTTCCTCTTTAGTTTTTCGGGTAAAAAAGTCACGATTCCACTTCCACTTCAACTTCCATTTCCCCTTCCACCTATCGGAAATATCCACAGGCGTCACAGCAACTGATTCTAACAGTTTCGTTTGCTCCTCCCCAGGAGGAATCGTGCGGATGACATTAATACTTTCACCGACACCAAGAATATATAAGGTATCGCCAATCATCAGGAGCTGAACGGAACGATTATTGCCAAACGGATGCCCGCCAATCGCATGAAAGGCACCCCCTGATCCGAGGAGTTTCGTCTTCCGTGAAATAAATCGTAACACGAGATAGATTAAGGCAATGATTAACAGAAACGACCCAATAAACTGCAGCGCATAAAGCCCGGTAGAGGCGGCAGAAGTATCAGGTTTAGCCGGGGGAAGGTTTTTTTCTTGCTGTGAGTTTTTTTTGTATTGATCGTAAACCGACTTTTCACTCGCATATGCCGTTTGTAAAGGCAAATGAACAAGAAGCAAAATAGCAGTTAACATCACAATCCCTTTTTTCAGATGATGCACAAACCTTTCCCCTTTCACTTTAGATTCTTTTCCCGTTCCTGCTTTGAGACAATTTCCGCTATCCTGACAGAAAGCTTATCCTCAATGACAACGAGTTCACCAGCAGCCATCGACATGTTGTTGACCAATACATCAATTTGCTGACCCGCGAGCTTGTCCAATCGAAGCACAGACCCTGTTTGCAGTTCAAGAATTTCACGGACTTTTTTCTTCGTTCTCCCAAGTTCAAATGATACTTGAACGGAGACATCGGTTAGTAAGGTTAGTTGTTTTTTTTCTGGAGCAATGTCCGGCTGTTCGATGATGGGCGAAAACTGCACCGATTGGATCGCACCATACGATTCGCTTCTTCTTTCCTTCACGCTGCAATGCCCCTTTACTTATTTAATGGGAAAACCGCTGATGAAAATGACGGATGACGGCAAGTTCATCGAGCTGGTCTTGTTCGACTTTTTTCTCTTTTTGCAGAAAGGCATCAAAAGATTTATCACGGAGAAAATTCCACATCCGTTCATCCTTATGCTTTTCCATATATTTCTCCTGCTTAACCCGCAGTTCTTCATCGATTTTGCTCAGTACTTCTTTTGCCTGAGCAATTTTTTTGATTAAGAGATTCAGATAATGCGATTGCTGCTGCATTTCCACGACCGATGTCATCCCATTGGAACGATTGATTTGTTCATCCTGTTCCTCCAGCAAACCATGAATCTCTTCTTTCAATTGATCCTTCTTCTTAACCAAACTGCCATATTCGGAAAAAGCCTGCTCTTTTTCCTTTTCTTTAAGGGACAGGATATGTTCGTATGGAAACCGAAAAGTCATCTGCTGCTCACTCCGAATCGTGATTGTAATTGTTCAATCGTCGTTTGAATGGACGGGGCTTCGGTTGTGCTTTGTTTTCGAAACTGATCAATCCAGCCCTTGGCCTCAATTGCCTCGTCAATTTCCCGGTCCGTACCCCGTTTATAAGCACCGATTTGAATCAAACCCTCCGCTTTTTGGTAGACACTCGTATGCTGCTTCAATCTTTCTGCTGCCTGTAGATGATCATTCGGGACGATATCCTTCATCACACGGCTGACACTCGCTAAAATATCAATCGCCGGATAAACTCCTTTATGTGCAAGCCGGCGGTCTAAGACAATATGTCCATCCAAGATGCCTCTGACCGTGTCGGCCACCGGTTCATTCATATCGTCACCATCGACAAGCACCGTATAAAAGGCGGTAATACTGCCATGTTCATTCGTTCCCGCCCGCTCCAGTAACCGGGGCAGCATCGCAAATACAGACGGGGTATAGCCTTTCGTCGCCGGTGGTTCGCCAATCGCTAAGCCAATTTCCCGTTGCGCCATCGCAATCCTCGTGACAGAATCCATCATTAGATTCACGTTCATTCCCTGGTCACGGAAAAATTCTGCAATCGCCGTCGTAATCATGGCTCCTTTAATCCGAATCAGGGCCGGCTGGTCAGAGGTCGCGACAATTACGACGGATTTCTTCAGCCCTTCTTCGCCTAAATCCCGTTCAATAAAATCAAGCACTTCTCTGCCCCGTTCACCGATAAGGCCAATGACATTCACATCTGCCTCCGTATTGCGGGCAATCATACCAAGCAGGGTGCTTTTTCCGACGCCGCTCCCGGCGAACACACCAACACGCTGCCCTTTTCCAACCGTCAGCAATCCATCAATCGTCCGAACGCCGACACTTAACGGTTCAGTAATCCGTGGCCGCAGCAATGGATTGGGAGGAAGATTATCAGCCTTCACCTCAAGGAGACCGACTGGAAGATGACTGCCATCTAAGGGATTACCTAAGCCGTCTAACACCTTTCCTAACAGGTCTGTCCCGACCTTCGCTGTTAATGGCCGGCCCGTTGACACCACATCACAGCCCGGTCCAATCGAATGAAGCTCCCCGAGCGGCATAAGCAGTACCTTATTATTACGGAAGCCAACCACCTCCGCCTTGATCGGTTTTTGCTGCTGGCTGGATAAAATATGACAAATGTCTCCCAATTTCACATCAGGACCCTGTGATTCCACTGTCAGGCCAATCACCTGTGTCACTTTGCCATTCATCTTAATCGGATTCACCGTTTCCAGGACATCTAAATAGGCTTGAAGATTCCATTTACTCACTTGTCTCTAGCTCCTGCTGATAGGTTAGTAATGCTTTTTTGATTTCACTTAATTGAACATCGATTCTGGCATCGACACTTCCGGAAGAGGTATGAATCATACATCCTCCCTGCTGCACTGAATAGTCGGGCACAATTTTTATCTCAATTTTCCCATTTACGACCGATAACAATTGCTCACGCTGCTTTTGGACTAAGGAGAAGTCCGATGGAGCAACACTAATCGTTAAGGAAGTGGTTTCGTAAACGGATGACAGCGACTGTTTGATCATCGGCAGCAATGCCTCTTGGTTCAGTTGTAATTCCTGTTGTAGAACTTTCTTGGCAATCTCGACGCTCAACGCAATCACAAACGGCTCGGCCTCTTGAATGACGGCTTGTTTTTCTTGAAAGGCTTGTTCTAAAATAGCGCTTGCGTGCTCAATCAACTCGCGATATTGAAGGTTTGCGTGTTCCTTCCCCTCGTCAAAACCGTTTTGATAGCCTTCCTGATAGCCGCGCTTTTTTTCCTCTTCAAGCAGGAGAAGGAACTGCGCTTGCTCCTTATTTTTCCATTCCGCTAATTCCGCAGCGATTTGCGCCTTTTGCTCAGCTAGCTCTATTTCAACCTGTTCACCCAGCAATTGATCAGGCTCGGGGGCAGCTTCCGTTTGTTCCTCCGTAAATTGTGGATGATTTGGCAGTGTAATTAGTTTCTGTCCCTCTTTTTTGACAACATGCAGCGATTTAACAATCTTAGATGACAAGGTCCTCTTCCTCTTCCATAATCTCTTCTACTTGTTCCTGCGCCGGTTGATTTCGAGAAATAATGATGACACCATCGTATTCTAATTTCCTAACGATGCTGACGATTCTGCTTTGCGCCTCTTCCATCTCTTTCTGACGTACCGGTTCATTAGTAGCTAATTCTTCCTCAAGACCTTCTAGGCGGCGTTTGGAAATATTAGCGAAGATGGCATTTTTAACCGCTTCACTGGCACTGCGTAAGGCAAGCGGGAGGTCTTGATTGGTAACATCCATCAAAATCCGCTGAATGGAGCGATTATCTAGAAGGCTCAGATCCTCAAACACAAACATCCGTTGTTTGATTTCGTTGGCAAGCTCTGGGTCCTTATCTTCTAATGTTTCAAGAATATTCTTCTCCGTTGGGCGGTCAACACTGCTGAGAATATTGACAATTGAATCAATCCCGTTTTGCCCGTTCGAGTCATTTGTTCCTGCCATTGACAACTTTTCAACTAATGCCTGTTCCACCTGGCGGACAATCTCCGGAGAGGTGGTGCCCATCAAGGCAATCCGTTTTGAGATTTCAAACTGGCGCTCCGGCGAAATTAACGAAAGCACAGCGGCTGCTTGGTCCGATTGAAGGTAAGACAAGACGAGTGCAATCGTTTGAGCATTTTCTGTTTGCAATAAGTGAACGATTCTTTTCGGCTCCACCTCAGCAAGAAATTCAAATGGCTTCTCATCGGGGTGTTTGACCTCATCGATTCGATTCATAAAGCTTGCTGCCTTTTCCTCACCAAAGGTGCGAAGCAGTAATTCTTTGGCCACGTCTGCGCCGCCGTAAGAAACGACCCGCGAAGCGACAACAATATCATGAAATTCCTTTAAAATTTTCTCGGATACTTCTGGTGGAACCTTGCGTAAATTTGAAATTTCAGTTGTAATACTCTCAATCTCTTTTTCTTCCATATGCTTCATGACTTGTACGGTTACATCCGGACCTAAGGAAAGCAGTAAGATGGCTGCCTTCTGTATGTTTGTATAGTTTTCCATCTTAGTGCATCCCTCCTCTTATTCCTTCATCCAATTTCTAAGCAAACCAACAAATTCGCCTGGATGCTCTTTTGCCATTTGTTCGATTTGCTGTTTAAGGGCTACTTTTTCCTCTTCTTTATCGACAGCGGTTCTAATCATTTGCGGCTCAAACATTGGGAACACTTCATCTTCTAGTTCCTCGGGCTTTTTCCTGCGAAAAATAAGGAACAATATAAGGAGAATGAGCAATGCTCCTGCACCAATTAAGCTGTAAAGCAGCCACTTAGGGAGTGTGCTTGCCGTTACGGATTCACTCGCCGGCACTTTATTTCCACTAAATTCCCTTGGGAAGACGGTAATCCGTGAGCCCAGATTCTGATCGGTTACATTCGGGTTATCGCTGAGCGCCGTTCTGACCACATTCGAAAGGATTTGCTGAATATTATCTTTCGTATCCTTTGTTAATGACCCAGGATTCTTCGGATCAGGCGGTTCGACGCCGACATTAATGGTCATGTCCTCGATTTTATACGGACTTTGCACAATCTCCTTGGAAATGCGATTCACTTCATAATTCACACGGCTTTCGATATCGTCCGACTTATTTTCTTGGGCCCCATTAGTTCCAGTCCCAGCATAACCAGGGGTGTCGGATTCCCCGGTGCCGCTTACAGCACCTGAACTATCCTTCCCGCTGTAGGTTTTTTGGATTTTTTCGGCACTGATCGCGATGCCTTCGTTTGTTTCTTTATTGACAGGCTCAACGAGATCTTCCTTTGTTTTTACCTGGTCAAAATTTAAGCGAACATAGGCTTGTACGAATACTTTATTCTGGCCGATAATCGTTCCTAACATTTGCTGGAGGTTTTTTTGGATATCTGTTTCGACATCCTTTTGAATCTTCCGCTGATCCTCATACGTCCCGGTTGTGCCTGCATTTTCCTGGGATAGATTGTCCAGACCATTCCCGTATTGGTCGGTCATGATGATATTATCTTTAGGCAAATTAGGAATACTCTTCGATACTAAATGATATAAGGTTTGAACCTGCTTCGGTTCCAGTTCATAGCCAGGCTGAAGGGTGATAACGACTGAAGCCGAGGCCTTTTCTTTTTCGTTCGGTTTAATAAATAAGGTTTCCTTAGGAGTCGAGATTACGACCTGTGCGCTCTTTACCCCATTTACATGTGACAGTAAATTGGCTACTTGTCCCTGCAGCGCTTCTCGCTCCATCGCGTCCAGCTGCCGGTCCGTCGCCCCGAACTGCATGTTTTTTGCCATCTCGGAAAAACTGATCGAGCCTGTTTTCGGCAGCCCTTTGGCCGCCAGTGACACGAGTAAATTCGAAGCATCTTTTTCAGGAACTAAAATGGTGGTCCCGTTATTACCCAACTGATATTGCGTAAACCCTTGCCGATCAAGTTCCGCCTTAATATCACCAATTTCCTGCTGGCTCATCTCATTAGTGTAGAGCGGCACAAGGTTGGGTTTGGAGACAAAGTAAATGGTGAGCGACAATACTAAGACAATAAAAATAAACAGTCCAATGGACAGCAGTTTATTTTTAGAGCTAACCGATTTCCAATACTCACTGATTTTCCCACTAAATTCTCGTATCTGTTGATTCATGATTTCTCCACTTTTTCTTTAAAAAATAAACGGGCGCTTCCGCTTTTAGACTTGTCTAGCTCCAGCGCCCAGCGACTAGTGGACTTCGCTCTTCTCCCTACGATAAGTCAACATCGAATCGCTCCGCTCTTCGTGTTTCCTTTATCTCAGTCGAAGCGCTCCAGTCCATACGTCGCTAAACGGGCGCTTCCGCTTTTAGACTTGCATTCTCATTATTTCTTGATAAGCTTCTACTGCTTTATCACGTATTTGTGTGGTTAGTTGCACGGCGATGCTTGCTTTTTGGGCTGCAATTGTGACATCGTGCAAATTGATATCTTCACCTTTTGCCAAGGAAATCGATTTGGTTTCAAAATCTTTTACAGCATTGTCTGTCTGTTGAATATATTGATTTAACATCGATTCAAACGATGATGTGCCTTCGGTCTTTTGCGGTTTATTTAACGATAATAAACTGCTTGTTGGATCGATTCCTGTAATTTTCATCACAATTTTGCCCCTTATTTACCAATTTCTAATGCTTTTTGCAGCATCGTTTTTCCGGCATTAAAGGCCGTTATATTTGCCTCATAGGCCCGGGAGGTCGCCATTAAATCAACCATTTCCTTTGTCACATCGACATTCGGCATCATCACATAGCCCTGCCCGTCACTGTCCGGGTTGGATGGGTCATAAACAGCTTTAAAGGGCGTCTGATCCGCAACAATTTTATTGACACGGACTCCTGTGGGATTTAATTCCTGCTTTAAATAGGAGTCGAAAGTGGACGGCGTGCCCGCAGCAAGTTCAACCATTTTTCTACGGTAAGGAACCCATTTGCCATTCACGAACTCTCCCCTTGTCGTATTGGCATTGGCAATATTAGCGGAAACGACATCTAATTTAAGGCGCTGGGCCGTTAAGGCCGAGCCGTTAATTGAAAGAGATTGGAAGATCGACATTTATTTACCCTCTTCCCTTAATTGACATTTTTAATAAATTGAACTCTTCATTCATTCCATAGGCTAACGATTGATACCATAATGAGTTTTTACTCATTTCCGTCATTTCAAAATCCAAATCAACACCGTTGCCATTATTCCTCATCACTGTATGTTCATTTACTAGTTTAGGAGATGGGATTGTACTTCCATGGCCGATGGCAATATGCTTTTCATTTGTACGTTTTCCGGAAAAAGAGCTATGTATTTCCTGCTGAAGCATGTCCTCAAACGATACCCGTTGGGGCTTGTAATTAGGAGTATCAGCATTTGCGATGTTATTAGAAATAGCTTTTTGTCTTAACGAAGAAGCATCTAGTGCTTGAGACATAATTCCGATTATCTGACTCATCGATTTCACCTACAAATATTTCATTAATTTGACAGCATTCGATATTATTCTACATTAATATAACAGTATTTGAAATCAAAAAATGCGTGTCTGTATTTAAAAAACTCCTAATGATTTCACATTAGGAGGATAGTCCCTGTTTCATCGCTGTCGCCCATGTATTTTTTAGTTCGAATAGCATATTTTCAATTTCGATTATAACTGCTATGTCTTTGGCGATATTCGCTTCAACTAAGCGATTTTTCATATAGTCATAAAGTGATAACAACGAGTTGGAAATTTCATAGTCCAAGTTCAAGGTGGTCATCAATTCGGTAAGAATGTCCTGTGTTTTGACAAGAGAACTATTTGCCTTCGTGATATCCTTTTTTTCAATCGCCAGTTTTGCCTGATGAAGAAACTTGATGGCGCCATTATAGAGCATTAAGGTTAGTTCTTCCGGGCGAGCAGTCATTACTTGATTTCTTTGGTAGACTTCCTGCGGATTTAGCATCTTACAACTTCCCTTCATTGTCTAGCTCCAGCGCCCAGCGACTAGTGTACTTCGCTAAACGGGCACTTCCGCTTTTCTTATTTCTTAGAATCATAAAAGATCCCTTTGGATACCGGTATCATTTCTTCGTATTGTTTGGTTAAAAATGTTTCATTTTGTTGTGTGCGCATTTGGATGCTGAGCTTTTTCAATGCTTGCTGGAGCTTCTGCTGAAGGTCACGTTCCAAGAGCATTTGCCGCTGCAGCTGCCCCTTTATTTGCTCATTCATCAGGGTGGTTCCAGCCTGTTGATCAAGTTTATCAATGGCGGCGATACAGTTCTGCCGTTCCTCTAGCAATCCAAAGACCGCTTCGTCTTTGCCTGTTTCGAGTGCTTGTTTCATTAATAGTGTTTGCTGATAAAATTCTTCCAGCAGTCCTATTTTTTCATTTATCATTTAAATTCACCTAGTTTGCAAGTTTAAAAGGGGGCTGGCGAAATTTCCGTTAGTCTTACGCCGAAGTGTTCGTCAATCACGACCACTTCCCCTTTAGCAACAAGTTTTTTGTTCACATATATGTCAACCGGTTCTCCGGCCATTTTGTCCAAATCGACAATCGAGCCGCTGGTCCATTCAAGAACCTCACTGATTTTCTTTTTTGTCCTGCCGAGCTCGACGACAACCTCCAATGGGATATCAAGGAGGAGCGGTAAATTTACCGACTCTTCTTTCAGCTGCTTCGTTTCCTTTGCCGTTAGCTCAGAAAAATGAAATGGTTCCTCCGTTTTTGATCCATTGTTGCTGCCAAGAAGTGTATCCATTTCCTCCTGTGTAAGCTTGCCGTTATCGTTCATTTTTTTCTTCCCCTTCTACTACTTGTTCAATCTTAATCGCCATCCGTGATTTTTTCGTTCCCGGGAAAGCCAAAAATTTCGTCTCATCATTGATTTTTACACTTAGCGGTTCATCAACCAGCTGATCCAATTGGATCACGTCATTGACAGACAATCCAAGAAACTCCTCTATCGAAATCGCTGCCCGCCCTAATTCCACCCGAACAGGAACCGTTAAATGTTCAATTCGTTCCTGAATGAAGTCGTTTTCTAGATTGTTTTTCACTTCTTGGCTATGCACTAACAAGTTATGAGCCGAAAGATTTGAAATAAATGGTTCTATTAACGTATAAGGCATACAAAGCTGCATTCGTTCCAGCATTTCCCCAAAGCTGACTGTAAAAGTCATAACCACGACAGGGTCAGCAGGGTCAACAAGCTGTAAAAATTGTGGATTGGTTTCAACGCTAGCACTTTTCAACTTAAGTGTGATCATATCTGTCCAGGCTTTGTGTAGATTCTGAATGACCCCTTCGACAACCCGCTTTAAAACATTTGATTCAATAGGAGTAATCGAAGTGGTTTCAGTGTTCTCCCATGTTCCTTTCCCGCCGAGCAGGAGGTCAATCATCGCAAAAGCCATTCGCGGCGGGAAATTCAAGGCCAGACGCTTTTCCTGTCCGGCGGCTTCAAGCACCGCTAATACGGTATTTCCGGGCAATGTTTGAATGAAATCCTCATAGGTGAGCTGTTCGGCAGAAACCACATCAACCTGGGTGATTGTCCGCAGCTGCGTTGAAAATGTGGAAGACAACCGATAGGCAAATGATTCATGAATTTTCTTCAGCACTCGAAGCTGCTCTGTCGATAGCCGCTTCTGCGCCCGCTTAAAATCATAAACCTTCACATTTGCTGTCCGATTTGCTTCAGTTAACTCTTGATGTGAAATCGAATTACGATCAGCCATTGCTACGTTCCTCTCAATCTTGTTCCATTTCCATAAAATGATAAAGGGTGAGGGAGTATTCTCCCCCAATCCCTTTATCATTTATTAATTATCGTTTTAAGTTTACTAATTCTTCCAAAATCGAATCAGAAACCGTAATGATCTTCGCATTTGCTTGGAAGCCGCGCTGGGCGGTAATCATGTCGGTTAGTTCTTCCGATAGGTCGACGTTGGACATTTCAAGCTGGCCGGTGATAAGTTGCACAGTTTTATCTTTAGGATTACTAATAATGATTGGATCCGTATCGCGATATAATGAGCCGCCAACCTTACTTAACCTTCCTGGATTGGTAATTGTGGAAATCCCAATCGTTGTACCACCAGGAAGCTCCTTACCATCTTTATCAAAACCTTTAACATTTCCGTTTATGTCAATGGAAAATGCGACGCTGTCATCTGGAAGTTTAACAGGTTTACCATCTATACCTAGTAGAATCATCCCATCTGGATTGACCAACTGATTATTACTATCAAATGAAAAAGTACCAGCTCTAGTTAATAATCTTTCATTCGAGGAATTCTGAACGACAAAAAACCCATCCCCATCAATGTATAAATCTGTTGGATTGTTAGTTGTTGTCGGACTGCCTGGTGTAAATAAATTATCAACACTAGCTACTTTTGTTCCCAAGCCAACCTGAAGCGGATTAATTCCGCCTGAAGAAGCTGATGGCGCCGTAGCACCCCTTAAGGTTTGACTGAAAATGTCTTCAAAGACAACCCGGCCCTTTTTATAACCGACTGTATTCACGTTTGCAATATTATTTCCAATCACATCTAACTTTGTTTGAAAGGCACGAAGACCTGATACTCCAGTATTTAATGAACGTAACATTACTTTTCCACCTCGTTATGATTAATTTCTACTGATAGGATAGCAGATGAAAGCACTTCTTGATCGCCAATTTTAAAATATACAAATCCATTCTTATATTGGACACCCGTGACAATGCCGCTCTCAATTTTATTCGTTTCCGGATTCATCCACGTTACCTTCTTATCTAACATACTAGAATATTGGGCTAAATTATCTTGGTTAGAATTTAAATATAGATAGGCGGATAGTGAATTGTTTAAGTTTGATAGCTGCTCTAGCACACTTAGCTGAGCCATTTGCGAAATCATTTCACCGTCCTGCATCGGCTGGGTTGGATCTTGATTTTGCAGCTGGGCAACCAAGATTTTAAGAAACTGTTCTTTACCCAGCTCTTTTGTTTGCGGATTGTTGCTTGATTGTTGTGTATATGGATTAAGCGCATTAATCGTTGCCAACTAGTTTCCTCCTCTAGGCCGTCGTATTTATTTGTGAACTCCAGCCAATCTCGCTCGGAAAATCTAGATAGGCTTCTTCCTTCGTTTGAATGTAGCGTTCATTCCGCTTCCGTGAATCCGGCTGCCCTTGCCTTGAGTTGGAATCTCCTTTTTGTGAAAAAGAATTGGCCAAATGGCTGAATTGCTGCGAAATATCAATTTTATCAACCCGAAAGCCCTGCTGTTCCAGTGCCATATGGAGCGCCTGCACATTTGTTTGCAGCAAATCCTTTCCTAACGGGGTGCTCGCCAGAAATTCTGCCGTCACATTCCCATCCTTAATCAGCACTTTCACATCAACTTTCCCTAAATGCTCCGGCTGTAAGGTAAAGGTTGCTTCCATCCCCTTCTTTGCCTCCTGCACTTTAATCGCCGCTTGAAAAACTTGCCCCACGTCCTGTTGAAAATTGGTTGCCCGTACTGGCACAGGAAAAACAGGCTTTTCACCCGGATTTATCCGACTTGCGGACGATTCGTTTGTCTGCCGATTTTCTGGAGGAATGAATCCAGTTATGTTGAATGGATTGGAATCTTCTTTTTTCTGCCCGATTACTGGTTCCTCCGAAGTGGTTACCATAAAAGTTTCCTTAAGCAAATCCTCAGGTGCATTGGTAGTTAACTGAGTAACTGCTGTTTCCATCACCAACTTTTTTGACAGCTGTTGCTGAAAAATAGGAATCTCATTTTCTTTTAATTCTACTGGTTGAGCAGCTGGTTGATGATTAGCTGCTTTTATTGGCAGTTGGTGGTAATCATCTTTTTTTAATAAGTTAGGGACAACACGTTGCTGGTTTTCCGCTAACAGTGGAGCATCCTCTTGTTGTATTACAATATTCGGCGATAAATCCGAGATTGGTTGGTTTATTACTTGAGGTTGTACTAGTTGCGGCGCTGGCTGTGCCGACGGCGCTTGGAGGATATTCACTAACCCTAAAAGCAAATCAACATTTCCCTCGTCATTTTCCTGCTCATTTCCGGCTGTGGATTGCAGCAACTCATCAAAAAGAGTGTTCTTTTCTTTATTCTCTGTCCTGTTAGTCCCATTAATTATGTATTTATTTCCTACAATTGGAGGCTGAATCACCTATTGCCACCTACTATTCTATAACTTTACTATCATAAGGATAATCGTTTTCTAAGAATCAAACAACAAGAAATAAACAAAGTTTGACAAAATTTTTAATAATCGTTCCATTTTCGACAAAATCAGGTAAAATAAAAGGGTATGCTTGTTTGAAAGGAAAGAAGTTCATGAATATAAATTCCTTACTTACCGAACAATTATTGAATAAGACTATTTCGAACTACGGCCAGACTGCCATTGCTGCTAAAACAACAAGCAGTTCTTTTTCTTCACTGCTGAGCCAAGTAATTCTTGAAGCAGAACTTGCCAAAATCGATGGTGGTAACAGCGAGTCAATTGCTGATTATTTTAAGATGAATCCGATTAATTTAGGAATAAATCCTAACTCGATTAATACTGATAGCGTCGTAGAATTGCTGTCCACTTTAGTGGGCGGAACACCGGTACAATATGAAAATGTAGATTCCGCTGCCCTTGATTCCCAGTTAAAGGGCGCTTTAAAAAATAAAGGAAACACCTTTGTCGAAGCTGGGAAAATGTATCAAATTAGCCCGGCACTGCTTGCCGCTATTTCCATCCACGAGACAGGAAACGGCAGTTCAAATGCAGCCAATTACAAACACAATGTAGCGGGGATGATGGGGAAAAACGGCTTAAAAACCTATGCGTCCGTTGAAGACAGCATCTTTGATATGGCCCGCAACCTAAGGAAGAATTATTTGGACGATGGCAAAATGACAATTGCCCAAATCGGCGCGAAATACGCACCGATCGGCGCCGACAACGACCCAAACCAATTAAATAACGATTGGGTATCAGGCGTACAGCATTACTTCGAAAAACTAACAAAGGCCGATTTCGCATAAGCGAAATCGACCTTTTCTTTATTGTCCGCTATTAAATTGTGAATACAGCCACGAGCCTTGGGAGTTGAATTTATTAACTGCTGCTTCCATTGCGGCGAATTGTTTGTAGTATTGATTTTCCTTATCAAACATCCTGCTGTTTTGCCGCGTAATATCCTTCTGAATGTTTGCGAGCAATTTTCCAATGACACTCTGATCATATAGGGAGCTTCCCGTAACCCCGGCTTTTTTTGTTAAATCTTTAATCCCTTGTGTCATCACATCAGAAAGTCGTTGAACTACTCCATTTGTTCCTTTATCCGTATCGCCTATTTGTGAAAATAAGGTCCGGACACCATCCGGATCTGCCTGAATTGCTTCCCGTAATTTTTTTTCGTCAATATATAGCTTTCCACGGTCCTGATAGCTTTTTGATGATATCCCAATCGAACCAAGCGAATTATATGTACTGCCATTACTTACGATGGCACCCATGGCGCTTCGCAGTTTATTCATCATATCGGTGAGGATACTATCTCGGCGAAGCAGACCGCTTTTCGCCTTCTCTTCCCACTGTTCAATTTGCTTTTCCGACAGATCCTTCCGTTGGTCATCTGTCAGTGGCGGATAATCTTTATAGAATTGTTCATCGAGAGCTTTGTTTAATTTATCTAATAAGTCATTATATTTATTAACAAAATCTTGTATATTTTTCACTTCAGCATCGATATTTTGCGAGACATTAATCGTGCTAGTAAGCGGGTTTCCCGCGGCATCCAAGGTCGGACTTTTTAGTGTCAGACTGATTCCCATAATCGTCACATTGTTTGATGATAATGATGTAATTTGATTTCCATTGAAGGTAATATCCGCATTTTTACCCGATTTCGAGAGTTCTTCAAACCCAAGAATGTTTTTAAAAAAATCTTGGCCCTCTTGGCTAGTCTGACCAAAGTCGATTTTTGTTTCATCACCAGTGGCCTTTGTTTTCAAGATAAATTGCTGCAGTTTTCCATCATAAATTGCTTGCAATCCCAAACTTTTACCAGAGGAGTCTTTTGCACTATTGAATTTTGAAATGACATCATTAAGTGTATCGGAATTTTTGATGTCAATATCGATTGTTTTTGTTGAATCATTGTTATCCTTAATTTTGATCGTTGTTAATACGCTATCCGTTCCATCACCCAAAGGTTTTGACGGGTCTAATTGAACTTTGTTACCCGTAAATGTGGCCGACTCGGCAATTCTGTTCACAGCTACTGTATAGGTACCAGCAATTGCACTGCTTGTTGCCGTTCCAGATATTGAGTTTGATAGGCTTGAAGTTACATCAAACGTGTTATAAGCGCTTGATAATTTCATATTGAACAATGTATTGGATTGAAACGAGAGCAGATCTTTATTCCACTGGCGATAAGCGTCACTTAACCATGTCTGCTTTTGTTGCTGTTGTTTGAGCTTATTTAACGGGATTTTCTCGACATCCATTAATTTTTTGACAATCGAATCCGTATCCATCCCCGTTGCCATACCAGTTATTCTAGTAATCGAAGAAGTAGCCAATTTTTTCACCTCAGATTAAGAAATATCTATGTATTAGTATCGGCTATTTAGAAAATAAAAGATAGGGTAAACATCAATTTAAAGTAAGACTAAAAGCCTTATTAAAAATGATTAAACCCGAATATCAACTATCAATCCATGATTTTCTTTTGCTTCGGCTATCATTTTTAAAAATTCCTCTGAAGGAATTTGTTTTAGTACTTCCTTGGTCTTATCATCGATAATTTCAACAAAGTATTTACCTGAATCGTGGTGTATTTGGAACTCAAGATGGGTAGGCTTAAAAATTTTATTGAAAGTTTCAAGGGCATTTTTTGTTTGTTCCGGGGTTTTCTCTGGTTGTAGGTCAATTGGTTGTTTAGTTTCTAGAATTCTCTTATTTTCAGATGTATTTTCTTGTTTCACAAATTCATCACTCTTCCGAACAGACGGAGAAACATTATTTTGGTTTGCATTAAATCTTGAATTAATTTCCATTATCTAATCACCATATCCCTTTGTTGATACGTTTTTTATTTAAAAAGAGACTCTAGGTTTCCTAGAGCCTCCCAATTAATAAAGATTATCCACGAAGTAATTGAAGAACTCCTTGAGGAGCCTGGTTTGCTTGAGCCAGCATAGCTTGTGCTGCTTGAGCAAGAATACCATTCTTGCTGCTTTCCATGACCTCTTTCGCCATGTCGACGTCCCTAATACGAGATTCAGCACTTGATAGGTTTTGAGAAGTTGCTGCTAGGTTATTTGTTGTGAATTCTAAACGGTTTTGTGTCGCACCTAGATTAGCACGTTCAGTTGAAACTAGTTTAATTGCATTATCGATTGCAGTAATAGCTGTTCCGGATGCTGCAGAATTACTGGTCATATCGATAGCACCTTTTGTTATAGCAGCATCTGCTGCTGTAGCAGCTGCATTATCCGTATCTGGAGTAGCACCAGCTACTGATACTCCTAGAGTAGCAGCATCCATTGCCTTGATTGTTAGACTTAGAGTTTGATTTTCATTTGAGCCTACTTGGAAACTTAAGCTTGCAGCGCCTACACCATTTAAAACTTTTGTACCATTAAACTCTGTATTATTAGCGATATCGGTTATTTGTTTTGCCAACTCGTCTGCCTCTGTTTGAATAGCCAATCTATCTTCAGTATTATTCGTATCGTTACCAGCTTGAACAGCAAGTTCTCGCATACGTTGTAAAATAGAGTGCGTTTCGTTTAAAGCTCCATCAGCAGTTTGAATTAAAGAAATACCATCTTGTGCATTTTTAGAAGCTTGATCTAAGCCACGAACTTGTGCGCGCATTTTCTCAGATATTGATAGACCTGCTGCATCATCAGCACCACGGTTAATCCGTTGTCCTGATGATAACTTTTCCATGTTTTTTGCTTGGTTTGCATTGTTTGTTGATAGTTGACGATAAGTGTTTTGTGCTGAAATATTGTGGTTAATTCTCATAACATTTGTCCCCCACTTTTTGATTAGAAAATATACTATCTGCTAATTTTTTTCGAACATAATATAAAAATTAAGAGGTTATGTAGATTTTTACGCTTTTAACCTCAAAATTATTAATACTAAGGAAATTACCTATCAAAAGAGACCTTAAAAAATAAAGGTTTCTCTCCTTTGAAATTATCCTCGTAATAATTGAAGAACTGATTGTGGCGCCTGATTTGCTTGAGCCAACATCGCTTGAGCAGCTTGAGCAAGAATTCCATTCTTACTGCTTTCCATAACTTCCTTCGCCATATCAACGTCACGGATACGAGATTCCGCACTTGAAAGATTTTGAGAAGTAGCTGCTAAATTATTTGTTGTGAATTCTAAACGGTTTTGTGTAGCACCTAGATTTGCACGTTCGGTTGAAACTTTTCCAATTGCAATATCAATTTTTCCAAGAGCAGTAGCCGCCGCAGTACTGCTTGTTAAATCAATAGCATTTGCAGTTTTTGATGTAAGGGCATCAGTTCCAGCTGAAACACCCAATTTAAATGAATCCATCGCAGTAATAGTTAAAGAAAGTGTTTGAGAGGAATTTGCACCGACCTGAAAGCTTAAATTTGCTGCTCCAGTCCCATTTAATAGTTTTGTGCCATTAAATTCAGTATCATCTGATATTGATGTAATCTGTTTCGATAGTTCATCTGCTTCTTTTTGTATAGCAGCTCTATCTTCTGTATTATTTGTATCATTACCTGCTTGAACAGCTAGTTCTCGCATACGTTGTAAAATAGAGTGCGTTTCGTTTAAAGCTCCATCTGCAGTTTGAATTAAGGAAATACCATCTTGTGCATTTTTAGAGGCTTGATCTAAGCCACGAACTTGTGCGCGCATTTTCTCAGAGATTGATAGACCTGCTGCATCATCAGCACCACGGTTAATCCGTTGTCCTGATGATAACTTTTCCATGTTTTTTGCCTGATTTGCATTGTTTGTTGATAATTGACGATAAGTGTTTTGAGCTGAAATGTTATGGTTAATTCTCATTTTATGTACCCTCCTACTGTGATAAGGAAATTCTTCCTCTCTATTTCTATGTATCGACAGGGTTTTTAAATATGTAGAGGGGAAAGTTGAAAAAATTTATCTATTTATGTTTATTTTTGCGTTAAATACGAAAAACCCGCCAAATCAGCGAGTTTTTTTAGGTTCTACTTATCTCAAGAAATCAACTAAAGTCGGCTGCATAAGTCTCGCCCCAGCAGATAGCGATGCTTTTAACGCTGTCTCGTGTGCTGTTAATTCGATATATGACTTTGCATAGTCCGTATCTTCTACCTTTGATAGCATTTTTTCCTGAAGGGAGGTGGCTTGATCGATTTTATTGGAGGCTAATTCGAGCAAATTTTGATTGGCCCCTGCTACAGTGCGCTGGGTGAGAACGTTGTTCATTTGCTTTTCAATCACGCCAATCAGATCATTAGGGTTCTCGTTGGCTTCTAATGTTGTTGACAGCTGATCAAGGGTTTCAAATAAATTTTTCCCATTAACCTGAAATCCAAATACCGATTGGGCATTTACATTTGAACTCACCGACATGCCTTGACCTACTTCCCAAGACATCCCCGACTGAACGCCCATATCTAGTTTACCATTGTTATAAGGTTGCTTCTGGTCTATACCCGAAAAAAGATATTTCCCCATAAAATTGGTATTGGCAATGTTACCAAGCTGCTCTTTTAACGAACGGATTTCAACAGCGATACTCTTTCGATCAAGCTCGTCATTTGTATCATTACTGGCTTTAACGGTTAATTCGTAAATTCGCTGGAGCACATTCGTAGCATTACCGAGTGTATCATCAACAGCTGTGAGCCAGTCGATCCCGTCCTGTGCATTATTTTGATATTGCTCAAGTTGCATCATCGACGATCGGTGCGATAATCCTTTCATTGCCGCCATCGGATTATCGGAAACTTTCTCGTATTTCACACCGGACGAGATTTGCTGGCGCAATGAATCAATTGCGGTGTTATTCCGCTGTAAATTCTGGTTAAAGTTTCGTGTCACCATAAGCTGTGTTACGCGCATCCTACATCCTCCTTTCTTGCCATTTATAAGCCATTAATTAATTTATCTAACATATCGTTGACGGCGGAAACATATTTCGCTGCGGCATTGTAGGCTTGTTGAAAGCGCACCATATTGGTCATTTCTTCATCAAGCGAAACGCCGGAGATTGATTGTCTGCGATTGTCCACTTGCTGCGCCACAGCTGCCGTGCTATTACTCGCTTGGATTGCGCCATTGACATCAAGGCCCAATTGACCAACAATCGACAGATAGAAATCGCCAATCGTCGTTTGACTGCCATTTATAGTAATCTTTTGGAATTGCAAATCAGCCATTGCTTTCGCATTAGAGCCGTCGCTAGTGAAATCAGATTTTGCGGCAGCGATTTTTCCAGGTGACGTCAATAGTTGAGGATTGACCATTATGCTGGCAGCATCCTTTGGCGGCTTGGTAGGATCATCTTTATCAACAAAAAACAGGATCTTTTCTACCTGTGTTTGCGCCGCAATATCA
The DNA here is from genome assembly GCF_001591805.1 of Neobacillus novalis NBRC 102450. Classification (GTDB taxonomy): domain Bacteria; phylum Bacillota; class Bacilli; order Bacillales; family Cytobacillaceae; genus Neobacillus; species Neobacillus novalis. Next base: position 170,567 of record NZ_BCVP01000010.1, read on the forward strand.
TCTAAATTTCGCGCATCATCGCTTGTCTGCAAGCTGTTCATTTGTGATGCAATCGCACCAGCTAAAAGGTCCAAATTTTTTCTTAATGATGGAATACTAGATGACCCAGTCCCGCTCAACATTTCAAGAGCACCCTTGATTTCGCCGCCATCTATGGTAACGGCATTTCCATCAGCCATCGCTGCGCCCGTTTGTGGGTTGACTGAAAATGTTTTCGGAGTCATGCCATCGACAATGGCCACGCCGCCTACCTTAAGGTCGACCATGCCATTTTGGCCTGGAGTAGCTTGAACACCCACTAATTTCGATAGATTATCAATTAGTAGATCCCGCTTGTCTAATAAATCATTCGGCTGCTGGCCTGTTGCCGTCAACAAGGAAATTTGTTTATTTAAGGCAGCCACTTCTTTTATCGCAGCATTAATCTCCCCTTCTTTTAACGATACATCCTTCGTTAACTCGGTTTCGATTTGGGTAATTCCCCGTGAAATCGCTTGAATGCTGTCCGCCACTGCCTTCCCGTTCGCTGCCACAACCGTTCTAAACGCTAAACTATCCGGGTTCTTGGCCAGTTCCTGAAAGCTTCCCCAAAAACGGTCAAGCATCATGCTCAGCCCTGAATCTGATGGTTCATTAAATAACCCCTCAATGCTTGTGAGTGCATTCGCTTTCGCATCCCAATAGCCCGCTGCCTGCTGGGCAATCCGGTATTGTCCATCTAAAAAAAGATCACGAATCCGTCGGAGCTCGGTTACTTCAACGCCTGTCCCGATCGACTGCGGTGCCGTACTGTTATTCATGCCCGGATAGGCAAACGGATTGGTTGCCTTCAAAATCGCATCATGTCTTGTATAGCCAATTGTATTGGCGTTGGCAATGTTGTGCCCCGTTGTATTTAGAGCTGCCTGTTGCGCTAAAATCGCTCGCTTACCAATCTCTAATCCCCCAAAGGTTGATCCCACTTTTCTTCACCCCTATGCCTTTGCATCAAAAAAACGAACAGATTCCTGCTTTTCCTGTGTGCCTGCCATTGGGCTGTATACACCCGTTCCGTTCGATGAAGGCACCATCTGTTCGATCATATAATTTGTAAATGTTAACGACTGCTTGATTAATTGCTGGTTCGTCAGATTGACCTGCTCGATTTCTGCTAATAAAGACTTTAGATGAGTGTACAGGTCACTCCATTCCTTCTTTACCGCGTCATCCGGCTCCCGTTCGATTAATTCAGCAAGCGAATGCTGATTTGCTTGTTCGCCTAAAATTGCCGTTCGCTTTTGGTCCGCTACCTGAATTTTTTTAATCAGCTTCGACTCTTCTGCTAAAATAGATAATAGCGGATTTAGCTCGGCACTGATTAATATTTGCTGTTTCTTTTTGGCCGTCTCTACTAACGCTTCGTGAAGGTCTGCCAGTGTCTGCAAAGCTTCTGTAAGTTTATTCATCGATTTTTGCTCCTGACTTCCAAAAAGCTAGTAGTTTTTCAGCGACCTTCCCGCTGTCAACCTGGTAGGTCCCATTAGCAATCTGTTGTTTTAAGTGAGCGATTTTCTCTGCTTTTTCCTGGTGGATTTGCTTTTGCGCCTCGCTCGATAATTCTACCTGCTCGAATTGCACCTTTTTCTCACCGGTAGCCTTCTTTGGCTGCTCGTTATTTTTTTGATAGGCATTGTATACTGCACCAATTCGATTAATTTGATTAACGTTATTGATTTTCACAACGGTCCGCTCCTTTCCATCCATTCCTCTATTCTTATGTATCGGCAGGTTTGCTTCAATTGGTTAGTGGAAAACTTCTCCTTTTCTTCTTCACTTTTTAATGCTACTATTTTACTAGAAAACGCATACAGGGGATGAAATTACATGTACATACTACTGGCACTGTCTTTCGTGCTTCTCATCATTATTACAACCATGCTTGTGTTGATGCTGAAGAATAATCGAAAAAGTCAACCTCAGGCACAAGAGAATAGTATTGAGAGACGTCTTGCCTATCGTTTATACATTAATAATAAAATGTGTAACGTTCAACCACTGTATTCCTCTTCAAGAGAGGCTGCGCTTATTTGTGATATCAGCACGACAGGAATTAGAATTGAGGCAAAATCAGATTCCCTGACATTAAAATCGTTGCTGCTTATTTATTTCACTCTCGAAGAAGAGACATTTTTACTTGAGGGTATGGTAAAAAGAAAGCAAACCGTTGCGTCCAACCGCGACCAGTACGGAATTAAATTCATTTTTATCAATCCTAGTATGGAGGAAAATTTACAAAAAAAATTAACATCGTTAACAAGGAAAATTGCCCAATAAAATAGTTGGAGAACGCCCGCACCTTTGATGCGAGCGTTTTTTATGTTCTCATGATTCCGTTAGCAATCCCCAGCATTTGGTCGGCATAGCTGAGGGCCCGGGCATTGGCCTGCAGTCCCCGTTGCGCCTTAATCATATCGGTCATTTCTTTGTTTAAATCGACGTTTGAGGATTCGAGATAGCCTTGTTTCAGATTAACCGAATTGGCCAACGATACCGTCCCACCAATGAGCCGGGAGACACCGCCTTCATCGGTTAACAGCTGTGGGTTTTCAATCGTCACAATCGCCATTTTCTGGCTGCTTCCGGCAATCGTTCCGTCCGTTAGCACCTGAAAGTTTTCGCCGCTGTTTAATTCAATCGGCTTCCCGTTTTGATCAAGGAGAATATCACCTTGGGAATTTACAAGCTGTATACGGCCATTCCCAAGCGCCATTTGCTGAAAAACCCCGTTTCTAGTATACAATGTTTCCGTCGTATTTCCGGTTGTTCGTTGGACTTGGAAATATCCATCGCCGACAATCATGAAGTCAAACGGATTGTTTGTTTCTAGCGGCGTCCCCTGGGTTGTATCCAGTGCTGTTGCAGCTATCCTCGAACCAAAGGTTGTCCGAATCCCAAGAGGGGAAGTGCGGCCGATTTCCTTTTGCTGCTCGGTTTGATTTTGAATCGAGACTGCGAGATTATCAGAAAATGTTGCTTCCCGACGTTTATAACCAGTTGTATCGACATTGGCAATATTGTTAGCGATATTATCCAGTTTTCCTTGATAGGCACGGACTCCTGTTGAAGCAATATATAAGGATGTATTCATTCGTTTATACCCTTCCCACAGTATTCAACTGTTCCAATGTTTTATCATAGGCTTGGAGGACCTTTTGGTTTGCCTCATACAAGCGGATATTGGCCATCATTTCGGTAATCGTCTGGCCGATATCGACATTCGATTGCTCGAGCATCTTCTGTTGTAATTGCACACCCTCCGGCATGGTCTTCGCAATCATCGCGGTATTCCCGCCATTAATCGTAAACAGGCCATTCCCCTCTTTCACAAGTTGCGAGGGGTCGTTGACAACAACCATACCAAGCGAGCCGACTGTTTTTGCGCGCGCGGCATCATTGGGATGGATGATGACATCCCCGTTGTCGCTAATTGTCACATCACCAGAAGCCAATTCCGGGTCAGAAATCGGCGCCCCATTTTGTCCTAAAATCAAATCACCTGATGAAGTCGTCAGCTGTCCGCTGGCATTGACGGAAAAGTTGCCATTTCTCGTCAGATGAAAGCCGCCATCAGCTGTTTGAACGGCGAATAAAACGGAAGGTTTTAAGTATTTATTGTTGGTTAGAACCGGTGCAAGCTGTGAATCATTGATGGCGACATCAAACGGGCTGTTTGTACTGACAAGACTGCCTTGGGTAAACAACGCTAAGGTTTCTTGATTATAGACCCCCATCGTTAAGGAGCCGATTTTTCTTCCTGGCGCTGAACTTTGATTATGTATTTGCTCTAGCAGCATTTCCGGAAACGCCCGCAATGGACTGGAGTCCTGTTTGTAGCCAGGTGTTTCGGCATTGGCCAAATTATTTGTTAACGCATCTTGCTTTCGTTGCAGTGCAATCATCCCTGATGATGCAGATTCAATTCCGCGAAGCATGGTTCGTGCCCCTCTCGCTTTTAAAATATCTATAAATAGAGGTTAACTAATAACCCCTTGATTTCACCCATTTTCTGGAGCAAATCGATTGAAGGCGCTTGCTTGTCTAACACGAGGTCGGACAGCCCCAGCAGCTGGTGATCGACTTGTTTTATCATCTTCAAACGCTTTTCCCGTCCATTTGGATAGGAACCCTTGTGTTCTTCAATCGCGACCCCGTTCTGGGCCACTTCTTTTAAAAAGGATTGGATCGTCTGCTTATAAGCGATTAAATCCTTTAAGGACCGGGAACGGCTTAAACTCGAACCATGCTGTTCAAGCTCATCGAAGATGGTTTGCAATCGCGCCTCGGAAAGTGTGGTTTGTTTTTCTTGTAAAATATGATGAAAGGACAGTGTTTCTTTTCCCTTTTCTCTCGTGGAAAAAAAACGTTCCTGGTTCACACCATGGTTCGGTTGAATCTTCAAACGGAATGTCCCCCTATTAAATGAATGATATTTTTCAAAATGAATTGTCGAATTTTACCGATTCACGTACAATAACATTATAAATCTATTTATTCTACTTTTAAAGGAGAAAATGATGTCGACGATTATTGGAATTTTGCTTGCATTACTCGCTATTGGGTTTGGAATGATTTTAAAGGGAGCCTCGTTAGCAGCTTTATATAATCCTGCTGCGTTATTAATTATTTTTGGCGGGACAGCCGCAGCGTTATTCATCGCTTTCCCACTCAGTGAAATAAAAAAGTTCCCTATTCTATTAAAAATCGCTTTTTTCGAACCAAAACTCCCATCTAAGGCAGAGCAAACAGCCAATTTAGTCAGATGCGCGGAAATTGCGAAGCGGGAAGGATTTCTTGCACTAGAGGAAGTCGCCGGCGAAACAAAGGATCCATTTTTAAAAAAAGGCTTGGAAATGATTATTGACGGCAATGAAGCAGATTTCATCGAAGAAGTTCTCTTTGATGAAGCTGACGCGGTTAGCAAACGCCATAAGACGGGTGCGTTAATCTTCACCCAAGCAGGGACATATGCCCCGACACTTGGCGTACTGGGAGCCGTTATTGGACTCATTGCCTCACTTGGAAATTTAAATAATGTTGAAAAACTTGGTCATTCCATTTCCGCCGCTTTTATCGCCACTTTAATGGGTATTTTTTCCGGCTACGTGTTATGGCATCCACTCGCCAATAAATTAAAACGGCTCTCGAAACGGGAACAGGAATTAAAGCTGTTAACAATTGAAGGGCTGTTAGCGATTTATCAAGGGGTTTCACCGAGTGCGCTTGAGCGGAAATTAACGGTTTATATCCCGCCAAAGGAACGGAAAAAGCTAGAAAAGAAAACCGAGGACAAAGCACATGAGAAAACAGCGTAGAAATTTTGACGATGAACATGAAGAACATATTGATGAATCGTGGCTGATCCCCTATGCCGATATCCTGACGCTGCTACTGGCTTTATTTATTGTGTTATTTGCCTCCAGTGCGGTCGATAAACAGAAATTTATGTCGATTATGCAATCGTTCAAATCGGAATTAACGGGGACGAAAATCGATAATCATAAGGCTGGATTGTCCGTTCAGCCGCCAAATAAGGACTTGCCGGATCAAGAGGTGAAAGAACCGAAGCCGGCACAGGGTGCGGCCCCAGGTCCGAGCAAAGAAGAGACCGAGCTTTTAGAGTTGAAGGGAAAAATTGAAAAGTTCATTGCCGATAGTCACCTGCAAGCAGATGTTACACTGCAAGACACGAAGCGGGGAGTGGAAATTACCTTTAAGGAAGTCATTCTGTTTGATCCCGGCAAAGCCAGTCTTAAGGATAGTTCCAATCAAACCTTGGATGCCATCATTGTCTTAATCAAAACAGTCCCGAATCCAATCAGCATTGAAGGCCATACCGATAATGTGCCAATCAACAATTCGAATTACGCCTCAAACTGGGAGCTGTCCTCGGCCAGGGCAGTCAGTGTGCTCCATTATTTTGAAACAAAGAATATTGCCAAAGAACGCCTCCAGTTTGCTGGCTATGGTGAATTCAAACCGCTCGTTCCCAATGATACTGAGGAGCATAAACAGGTCAATCGCCGCGTGAATATTGTTATTTTACGAAATAGTTAATTTTTGAAAAAGCCAAACTCTCCCTGAATGGTTGAGCTTGGCTTCTTTGTTTATTAGTATATTAGTTGATTTTTTTGACCATTTGCACCTGCTCCGTCGCTTTTGAAAATCCATTTTCTATTAAGTATTGTGTAACTGGATTCGATACGGAGGCATTGACGGTCATGATATTTACCTTGTTGTCTGCCTCACCACAAATGCTCGCCAAAATCGTATTGATTATTTCGCTAGTAAGCTCAGAAAATAGTTCAAGCTGGTAGATGATTACCTTCTCCAGTTGCCCTTCTTGATTCCATACTCTTCGATATAAACAATAACCAAGTGGTTCGTCCCCGGCGGCATAATAAACTTGCGCTTCCCCTGGCCTTACACTCTGCCACTGACATTGCCAAGGGACATTTTGTTTATAAAAGGGGAGCGTTGGCAGTTGCTCCGGTCGGATTGGCTTTATTTTTATCGACGTGGCCGTGACGGATTGGGCTTCTACAGTTCCGCTTAAAAAGACGACAGAATCGATGATTTCGTAGCCATATTTTTGGTATAAACGGATCGCCCGCTCATTTTCTTTAATGGCTTCCAGTGTGGCCACTTCCATTCCCTCTTGCGCATACAGCTTGAACGTCTCATCCATTAGCTGCTTGGAGACGCCTTTCCCGCGGTAGGAGGCTGCGACGCCGGTTCCGCCATTCCAAACTGTCTTTTTCCCGTCTAGTGTGCGGACGCCATTTAAGATAATTGCCACAGGTTCCTCCCCGTCAAAGGCAACCAACGACATTGTCATGGAAAGACCCTCATTTACTAAACGTTGAAAAAATGTCTCCGCGGTCATTTCAATTTGAACAAAATACCCCTCAAACCCGCGATTCCACGCAGTAATCGCATCTTCAATTTTGCATTCAGTTAATTTTTTAAAAATAATAGCCATTTGCTTCTCTCCTTAACAAGGTGAAATAAACATTAAACTTCTTCTGGCGTTTAAGCCGTTTTACTGGCGGATAACCCTCGTTTTTTCGCAGATGGGCGCCATTTACTCGCGAATGGGCATCATTTACTCGCGGATACCACCCATTTACTCACGGATGCCATTTGTTTACTTGGCGCATAACCCTCTGTTACTGGCAGATTCCCCCTCATACGAAGACTCCCCTACTGTGCATGGGCACCGCCATCAACAATCACAATATCCCCCGTAACAAAATCCGCAGCTTTTGAGGCTAGAAATAACGCCACACCCTTCATGTCTGTGTCCGAGCCAAATCTTCGGAGCGGTGTCCCCTCAAGAATCGCACGACCGCCGTGTTCGAGGATTGCCTTAGACATTTTTGTCGGGAAAAATCCCGGGGCAATCGCGTTGACACAGATGCCATGCTGGCCCCATTTCACCGCTAAATCCTTGGTAAAAGTAATCACTGCACCCTTGCTTGTATTATAGCCAATTGCATTCAAATATTTGGGATCACCGCCTTGTAAACCAGCTACAGAGGCAATGTTGATAATTTTTCCCGATTTTTGTTCAATCATCACTTTCCCTGCTGCCTGGGACATTAAGAAGGTCCCGGTAACGTTGACATTCATCACCTTATTCCAGGCCTCAAGCGGCATTTCTTCCACTAGTGCGCCCCATGAAGCTCCGCTATTGTTAACGAGAATGTCAATCCGGCCAAATTGTTCAACTGTCTGCTGCACGACATGTTGAACATCCTCCGGTTTGGTCACATCACATTTTAACGCAAGGCTTTCAACACCAAGATTTTTCAGCCGTGCGCTTACTTCCTCACAGGCCTCAAGGTTTCTTGAACATACCACCACATGTGCACCTGCTTCGGCAAAGCCTTCGGCAATTTGCTGACCGAGCCCACGCCCGCCCCCTGTTACAATGGCAACCTTTCCTGTTAAATCAAACAGCTCGTTCACATGCATCATCGAAAACCTCCAATCTCAACATCATCGGTATTTTTTCAATTCATATCTGGCAATCGCACGGCGGTGGACTTCATCCGGTCCATCCGCTAATCTCAGTGTACGGATATTCGCCCAGCTGGAGGCTAATGGGAAATCATCACTGACCCCGGCAGCACCGAAGGCTTGGATGGCACGGTCAAGAACCTTTAAGGCCATATTTGGTGCAACGACCTTAATCATCGCAATTTCTGCCTTCGCGCGCTTGTTGCCAACGGTATCCATCATATAGGCGGCTTTCAGTGTCAGCAGCCGTGCCTGTTCAATTTCAATTCTTGAATCAGCAATCCACTCTTGAATCACACCCTGCTCCGCTAGTCTTTTTCCAAATGCTGTACGGATTTGAACGCGGTTACATAATTCCTCCAGCGCTCGTTCTGCTGCCCCAATTGATCTCATACAATGGTGAATTCGGCCCGGTCCAAGCCGCCCTTGGGCAATCGCAAAGCCTTTTCCTTCCCCCCATAACATGTTGGCGGCTGGTACCCGGACATTGTCGTATTCAATCTCGGCATGACCATGCGGCGCATGGTCATAACCAAACACCGGCAAAACTCTTTTAATTGTTACTCCAGGGGCATCAAGGGGAACAAGGATCATCGATTGCTGTTCGTAAGCAGGGGCCGCTGGATCGTTTTTTCCCATGACAATCGCAATTTTACAGCGAGGGTCGCCGGCGCCTGATGACCACCATTTCGTTCCATTGATGACGTATTCGTCGCCATCACGGATAATGCTGGCCTGAATATTCCGCGCATCTGATGAGGCGACATCCGGTTCAGTCATTGAAAAACAAGAACGGATCTCTCCAGTTAATAAAGGCTTCAGCCATTTTTCCTTTTGTTCCTCGCTTCCATAGCGGACGAGCACTTCCATATTTCCGGTATCCGGGGCGGCACAGTTGAATACTTCAGGGGCAATCGCTGATCGGCCCATAATTTCACATAGCGGTGCATATTCGCTGTTGGTTAAACCAGCGCCATATTCGCTGTCTGGTAAAAATAAATTCCATAATCCTGCCTGCTTGGCTTTTTCTTTTAGCTCTTCCATTATGGCTGGGATTTTTGAAAAGGGTGCATGTTTATCAATTTGTTCCATATATACTTTTTCGTTCGGATAAATATACTCTTCCATAAAATCCAGCAGTTTTTCTTGACATGCTTTGACCTTATCGGAATAATCAAAATTCACTCTTCCCACTCCTTTTCTCAAGCAGCCAACTAATCATTCATCCAAGGCTTTTAGTATTGGTAATAAACAACCTTACCCTTTAAAACCACATTCCCCTGTTGGTTAATGGCTTGAACGGCGAATCGCAGCAAATTTTCCTGTTTTTCCTTTAACGTCGCCTTTAAGGTGATGACATCATTCAAAAATACCATTCCTTTAAAGCGGATTGAATAATCCTGAATGAAACCTTCTTCATAGTACTCGGTAAAAAGCTTGGCTAGATTGCCCATCGTCCACATCCCATGGGCAATGATGCCGGGCAATCCCGCTTTTTCTGCTTCCACATCAATCGTGTGAATCGGATTAAAATCTCCAGAGGCTCCGGCATACTTAATCAAGTCCAGCCTTGAAACGGGCTTGAGTTGAATATCCTTTAGCGATTCGCCAACTTGTAATTGCGCAACCGTACTCACCTGGTCAACACCTTCCTTACCGCTTCAGAAATCACGATTGTCGCGGTTGAACTGAAAATCGTTTTTCCTTCCAAATCCTCGCCATTGTTTTCAAGCACGAGGAAGCCCATTTCACCAAAGCTGCCTTTTTTCTCAAAATAATTCTTTACCTTTGTATAACAGTAAAGTTCTTCGCCAACCAATAATGGCCTTTCGTAATGAAACGTTTGTTCACCATGAATCAAGCCTTTATTAGGAAGGTTAAATCCTTCAATCACACCATAATCAAATACTCTTGGGAAAGTTGGCGGCGCAATATTATTTTTGTAGTACGAAAGTCTTCCGGTTTCTTCATCAAAATAAATCGGATGCAGGTCACCGATCGCTTCGGCAAATTTCTTTACCGCACCTCGTTCGACTGCATTTCTTACTTTGTTCGAAAGTTTGCCAATCTGGTCTTTAAACAAGTCACTTCACCTCACGAGAAAATTAATTTTAATGATTATTCCATTAGCTCAGAATAAGTAATTCTTATCTTTTGCCATTATTGCTCGATCAGACCTCCCTTCATGGCCCGAGCGAGCAGCTTTTTGTCATTTTCGGGCCATGAAACCGACTATCATGGCCCGGGTGAGCAGCTTTTTGCCATTTCCGGTCCATGAAACCGATTTTCATGACCCATGTGAGCAGCTTTTTGCCATTTCCGGTCCATGAAACCGACTTTCTGAGTAAAAGGTATACTCATTTTAATTTTTTGGTCCACCGGCAACATAGATAACCTGACCATTCACGAACGATGATTTTTCATCTGCAAAGAAGGCGACAGCATTGGCGATATCAGCGGGCTTCCCGCTTCTTCCGACAGGTATTTGTGATACACTCGCTTGAATTAATTGCTCAAAAGGAATGCCAATTCTCGCTGCCGTTTCTTTCGTCATTTCTGTTTCGATAAAGCCCGGTGCGACCGAGTTAGCAGTAATTCCATAGCGCCCGAGCTCAATTGCCAGTGTTTTCGTGAAGCCCTGCAAGCCTGCTTTTGCGGCAGCATAATTGGCCTGGCCGCGATTTCCAAGCGCTGATGTCGAGGAGATATTGATGATGCGCCCATATTTTTGTTCAACCATATATTTTTGTGCGGCGCGGGCGGAATTGAAGGAGCCCTTTAAATGGACATCCATAACGGTTTGCCAATCGGAATCGGTCATTTTAAACAACAGATTATCACGGATAACTCCCGCGTTATTGACAAGGATATCAATCGACCCAAATACCTCGTATGCCTCTTTAATAGCACCTTCTACCTGAGCAGCATCCGTCACATTTGCTACCTTTGAATAAACATCATAGCCTTTTTCCTTTAATTCACTTGTTGTCGCACTTAGGGACTCTTCATTTAAATCAATGAAAGCCACCTTTGCTCCTTCCTCAGCAAAAAGCTCGACAATTCCTTTGCCAATGCCCTTGCTGCCGCCGGTGACAAATGCTACTCTCCCTGCAAATCTTCCAGTCATCTCTCTTCCTCCTGACCAAAAAATATTTTAGACAACGCTTACAAAAATTAATTACATATATTATGCCATCATCAACCAGTGCATACCTACCGGTTGGTATGTTAGCTTTATTTTATTCCGAAATTTCAGATAAAACAAGTTTTAAGTCAACTATTTTGCCATACCTGACTAATTTCCGGCTTTATCACAGATAATAATTGGGATATTCCTAATCGAATATCATCGTTTCTAAATCCTTTGATGAGGTGATTTGATGAGCTACAAAGATCATTTAGATCCACACTCACAGCTTTTTCACTCCAATTGGACAAGGCCTAAACATGCCAAGTCGCAAATGAATGGGCAAACAATGAGGACGCCAACCAATATTATCCTTAGGAGCAATGCCAAAGCTCACCGGTGGTAATAGGTTTGGCAAGAAACGAAGAGTGGCAGCCATAGTTTAAGCTGTCATGAACAGATAAGGTCTTTTCTCGATGATAGTAATCGAGAAAGGGCCTTCCTGTATTTTACCTAGATCTAAACTTTATATTGATATTATAGGAACGAAACGATAACATAATGAAATAATAAAAAACAGGAGTGAAGCAATTATGTTTGAGAACTTCACAATCAGACATGCAATTCTTAGTGATTTGCCAGCCATTATTGACATTTACAATTCAACCATACCAAGCCGATTGGCTACCGCCGATCTTGAACCAGTTTCTATTGAATCCCGTGTGCAGTGGTTTAACGACCATTCTCCGAATTTCCGGCCATTATGGGTTGTTGAAAACCAAGGGGATACCTGTGCTTGGGTCAGCTTTCAATCCTTTTACGGCCGGCCCGCTTACAACTCTACTGCGGAAATTAGTATCTATATTCGCCCCGATTTTCGGGGCAGGAAGCTCGGAAAATTCCTGATTCAAAAAGCCATCGAATCCTGCCCGTCGCTCGAAATCAAAACCTTGCTTGGGTTTATTTTTGCCCATAATGAACCAAGCATTAAACTTTTCTCAAGCTACGGATTTGCAACCTGGGCCTATCTTCCAAAGGTGGCAGAACTAGATGGTGTTGAGCGGGATTTACTCATCCTCGGGAAAAGAATTCTTTAATAATAAATTTTCCCAATAGGACATCAAACACGATTCATAATTTTCCATCATGGAAATATTCCAAATTCCCTCATTACATAGTACTATGTTATTAAAGAAAAGTATTTCTACCATTCTGGGAAACAGCGTCCTTGAAGGAATTGGAGATTTCATGGAGAAAAAAAAGCTAATCCTCATCTACTTTATTTCTAGTTTTATTTGGATATACGGTTCCAACTATATTATACATCAATATGTGCATTCCTCCTTCATCGAGCTTATCGAAAGAGGTAAAGAAGTCCTGTATATCCTTGTTACAGGCGGGTTTATTTACTTTTTCATCATTAAAAAAGAAGAGTTACATGAATCGAAGGAAGATCAAAAACGTCTATCCACGTTAATCAATTCGATGGTCGACTTCGTTAATTTTAAAGATGGCGAAGGCAGATGGATTGAAGCGAATGATTTTGGTTTGCAATTATTTCAGTTGGAAAATGTCGATTATCGCGGAAAAAAGGACTCAGAGTTAGCTGAATATACAGACTTTTATGCCGATGCCCTCAGGTACTGTGAAATATCTGACGAGGAAGCATGGGAAAATCGGATAATTACCCGGATTGAAGAAATTCTCCCCGTTCCCGATGGCTCTTCGAAAATATTTGACACTATCAAGGTTCCCCTGTTTAACCCTGATGGCAGCAGAGAGGGTTTAGTGATTATTGGCCGCGACATTACCAAAAAGAAGAAGATGGCACAACAATTAACCGAAAGCCAGCAGCAATATAAATCATTATTTGAATACAGTCCCGATATCGTTTATATGATGGATTTGAATGGGATTATTACTAACCTGAACCCACAATTTGATGGGATTACCGGTTACAAGCGGGAAGACATAATAGGCAGCAATATAAATACCTTTTTACCGAAAAGATATAAAAGGTACATGAAGAATTTTTTTTCCTCAGTAGTTGAAGAAATTAAACCGCTTATGTTTGAGATTAAATTACCAAATGCTTTTGGTGAAACGATTACTTTACAATGTACATCTGTTCCGATGGTTATTAATGGCGTTACCACTGGAATCATCGGGTACGGAAGAGATTTGACTTCATTGCGGAAAACAGAGGAGCGCCTTAGAAGAACGGAAAAGCTGTCCGTTGTCGGGGAGTTATCTGCCAGTGTGGCCCATGAAATCCGCAATCCGCTTACATCGCTAAAGGGTTTCGTCCAGCTTCTGCAAACGGAAGATAAAAAGCATCAATTCTATTATCAAATCATGTTTGATGAGTTAAACCGCATCAATCACATTGTTGGAGAGCTTTTGCTGCTGGCAAAACCACAGGTACTAAAATTCACGAAAGCAGAAATTCAAAAGCTGCTGAATGACGTGATCTCGTTATTAAACACCGAAGCCAGTTTATATAATGTGCAAATCGAGTCTATTTTTCCAAAAGAAGCCCTGCTAATTGAATGCGAGCCAAATCAGCTAAAACAATTGTTCATCAATATTATTAAAAATTCGATTGAAGCAACAATAAATGGCGGCAACGTTTCGATTGGTCTAGAAAAGGTAAATGGTGATAACGTGTTAATTTCCGTAAAAGACAATGGCTGCGGGATTACGAAGGAGAGATTAACGAAAATTGGCGAACCGTTCTATTCTTCAAAAGAAAAAGGGACAGGCTTAGGGTTAACGGTCAGCTTCAAAATTGTTCAATCTCACAAAGGGACAATTCGTTTTGAAAGTGAAAAAAATCAAGGAACATCTGTTGAAGTGATGCTGCCGATTTGTCAAGAATAAAAACTGCTTGGTGCTGTAAGTGCACAGGCAGTTTTTTTAAGATGCGCTTGGTGTTTTTTTCTTTTTCCGATTGCGTAAGAATGCGATGACCAGCAGGAAGCATGGAATGATAATTTGTAAAGGCCAATTCAAATAAACCGGGATGACATCCAGTCCTTCCTTTATATGTTCTGCATAATTCGATGCAATCGTTACCGAGGCAAACAAGATAATGAAACCAATCGGAAAGCTAAGCATCTGGTGGTTTTTAAACTTGAAAAGATCCGCTGTTCCAGCCACTGCAGCATAGAAATACAACGATATTTTAAAAAAACCGCCAACCACTAAATAGAGCATAAATAATACATCCAAGCGTTCAATAAAATTGGCCAATTGAATTTTGCCAATTGTAGTCAATAAGGGGAAATTGGAGCGAGTAAACAGTTCTGCCCCTAAAGTTGCAACATTTATTGCCGCAGTGATCGCTATGTTAATTCCGGCTAAAATCATTCCACCCATACAGGCTAACTTCACTTTTTTGTGATTATTTAAAAACGGGAGGAACATCGTAAAGACAACCATCTCCCCAAATGGAAAGGTGATGGTTTGCTTAAGAGCTGTACCAACCACAGGCTTCCAGCCATACTCGAAAACGGGTTGAAGGAATTCAATATGAATTAATCCGGAAACAGAAATTAAAATAATGCCGGCAATCGCCATAAAGTAGACAATCCCAAAATATAGTTCCCCAACTCTTGCGATTACTTCAAACCCTTTATGAATCCCATACATAATGGTAAGAATCATCAAGGAATTAATGACAATTAGCGGCGTACTTGTATAGATGGTCGTTGTTAATAACTCCCCAAAGTCGCGCAAAACCCTTGTGGCCATGTAGATAAAATAGATGATATATAACAAACCAAGTAATCCACCAATCCATTTACCGGTTATCTTTTGAAGATAACTGGTAAGGGGAAGATCTGGATAATACTTAAAAAGACGATAGTAGATGAGAAAAAGCAATAACCCTCCCATTAATCCTAACAAGACTGCCATCCAGGCGTCCTGTTTCGCTTGAACGCCGAGACCAACAAGAATAGCACTGCCCATTTCAAACAAGACCACCAGAATAAACATTTGGGATGCTTTTATTTTTGCCTTTTCCATAACGATCCACCTTCAAAAGGGCTATTTATTCATATTAAACCAAAACGGATTCGTCCGAATCCCCTCGCGGCGAACATAGGAATCTACCTTCACATTCACTTTAAGTTCAGCAAATTGGTTGTCCCAATTCCCTTTTAATTTCTTCCATAGTTTCGGGTTGGCCCGATGAACTCTTTCCCCAAACCCAAATATATCGCTCTTTATTTTTTGGGCGTCTTTAATAGATTCCATCACTTGCTGTTTAATTTCTTTTTCAACGAGCTTATCAATTTTTTCGATGACCTTTGGATCCGTTAAGTCGACATCTGTATTCGCTTCGCTTATAAAGCCTTCATCTTCAATCGCTATATTAATAATGGGCTTACCGTTTTTAAAGTGAACGGATACTTTTGTTTTTGTGCGAATCGGGGCCATTGTAATCGCATGCTTCTTTCCATTCCAAGGGATATTAATATCTGTACTTTGAACCTTATCCAAAACGTACACCACTCCGCGCGCCTTTTCATGTTCAAACCAGCCAGTCAGTTTTCCATTTTTAAAAACGGCTAATCCATTCGCTTCAAGAAAAGTCTCTGTTTTTGTTTTTTGCAGATCATCTGCTCTTCCTATTTGTTCTTTATTGCCTTTCACGATATAGCCATTAACAACGGGTTCTTTCCCATTGCTGACAAGCCCGGCAAGGAAATCATCGATATTAACTCTTGTGTTCTCACCTAACATACTTTCTGTCGTTTTAAGCTCTTTGGTAATCTTATTAACAGGCAGTTTATCTAGGTTGGTAAGTGCTGAAACCAATTCCTCCGCAGTAGAATGTCTTGCTACCACAATCTGGGTAGTCGTTCTAAATTCCGGATCCCTATCCAACGCATCCATCACATCAAGGATTCCATCTCTTGCTACTTCCTCGCTTATGGCAATTAAATTCGTATGCGAATAATATAACCGTCGGGAAATCATTTTGGTCGCATTTCTAGCCGCCTCTGTCAGGGTATTACCGGCGCTCTTATAAACAGCAATCGGCAGCCCCTGCCCGGCGCCGTTTTGCCCTGAAGATACATTGCCGGGATTTACAATCTGAAACGAAACCTCAAATTTTTTATTTTCTCCCTTGTCAAAGCCCATTGCCATGACAAAAGCTAAATCGGTTAACTCCTTTTGATTCCAGCAGCCACTAAGGACAGACAAAACCAAAACCATTAGTAAAGAAATCACAAAAATTTTTCTCATCAAGATTCCCCTTTTGAAGATTGATTATCATCCCCTTGTTTAGGCGGTCCTGGTTTTTGATTTTCTCCCGATCTTACCATATTCCCTTTACTGATAAACATCGGTCGATATTTCATAGCCCATATCGGAAAACGAACAAAAATGTCTTGTTGATTTCGCATGTTAAAAGGTGCAATTGGCATCATGTATGGAATCCCAAATGAACGTAATGAACATAAATGAATCGACATAAACATGAGTCCTAACATGATTCCATAAAAACCTAAAATAGTGGCTAATCCCATCAGAACAAAGCGGATTAATCTGGCCGCAATCGCCATCGCGAAAACTGGCGTTGAAAAGTTCGCAATCGCCGTAATCGAAACAACAATAACCATGACCGGGGAAACAAAACCAGCCTGTACTGCAGCCTGTCCGATTACCAGTGCACCTACGATGGAAACAGCTTGACCAACCGCACGCGGCAGCCTTAACCCTGCCTCCCTTAATATTTCAAAGGTAACTTCCATAATTAACGCCTCAACAAAGGCGGGGAAAGGAACATTTTCTCGTTGTGCAGCAATTGCAATTGCCATCGTTGTCGGAATCATTTCCTGATGAAAGGTCGTTCCGGCAATATAGACAGCAGGTCCTAACAAGGCAATAATAAACGCTAAAATCCTAAGAAGTCTTATTCCAGTTGAAATATCAAACCGTGAATAATAATCATCAGCCGCCTGAAAAAATTGAATAAAAAGAGCTGGTGCAGTAATAACAAACGGAGTCCCGTCTACGATAATGGCAACTCTTCCTTCGAGCAATTGTGAGGTCACCGTATCAGGTCTTTCTGAATGATACGTGGTCGGAAATGTTGTCCATGATTGATCTTCAATTAATTGTTCAATATATCCAGAAGAAGAGATGGAATCGATATTAATTCGTTTTAATCTATCTTTAACTTCCTTGACGATTTTTTCATTAGCAATCCCCTTGATATACATAATAGCGATATCCGTTTGTGAAACAGTGCCAATTCTCATCGACTCAAGCCATAAATTCGGACTCTTAATCCGCCGCCGTAATAAGGCTGTATTTGTCCGGAGCGTTTCAGTAAAGGAATCTTTTGGGCCCCTTATTGATAATTGGGTTGAAGGT
The DNA here is from genome assembly GCF_001591805.1 of Neobacillus novalis NBRC 102450. Classification (GTDB taxonomy): domain Bacteria; phylum Bacillota; class Bacilli; order Bacillales; family Cytobacillaceae; genus Neobacillus; species Neobacillus novalis. The sequence goes on from NZ_BCVP01000010.1 coordinate 188,142, forward strand.
TCCGTAATCGCACGCTTTTCCCAGCCTTTTGTTTCACCGCTAATTGCTTTATTGTAACCCTCTAGAAAAATAATCGTGTTGCCTGAAAGAAGCATGTCGTAGACCTGATTCCAATCATGAATGACTTCATTACTCCCTAGAGCAACAGCTTTTTCAGTCATAAATTGGAAATAATCCATTCCATCCGTATCGATATCATTTTCATTAAACGATTCTAAAATAAAGTCGCTAATGGCTCGGCTGTCAACTAATCCATCGACATAAACAAGCGCACCTCGATGCTTGCAGTGAACAATTTCCCGAATCACGATATCATTACTATTTCCAAACTCCCCTTTTATTCGAGAGATATTATCTTTATATTCACGAAGGATAGGCAAATTTTCTGGTTTTTGCGGATCTTGCTGCTGTCTGTAATTATCGTTCTTTCGCTGTTTCTGTTTCTTTTTCAAAAGTTTCGACAAAATCGGCACAATTTCCGCCTCGCCTTCAAAGAAATGATCATAATGGGTATTTTACCCAACGCACTCTAATATATCCATTTCTCCCAAGATACCTGTAAATATTCTTGTATAAGGAATCCTTAATATCCAAACAGTATTAATAATGTGGATTGAAGGTGATGCTCGTGAAACTATTTCTTGTAACCATTTTATTAGCTACTGGAATGTTCTCCTTAATTATGATGTTAGATCTATTAATGGGCATCGTTAGACGAGGAATAATATGGAAGGCACTAAATCCTTTTCGAGTTATGGAGACTGCTGAATATATTATTATCCTCTTATTTTTTCTTATTTTTATCATTACCTCAATTGGTTCCTACCTTAAAAAGAAACAAAAAAGCAATCAACCGTCGAACTAATCTTTATTCACTTACTAAAAAGGCTGTGTTAAGATGAATGTTGATTTCCGTTCCAGGCGCTTCGCTTTCCGCGGGGCGGGCGGTGAGCCTCCTCGGCGCTAAAGCGCCTGCGGGGTCTCACCTGTCCCGCTGATCCCGCAGGAGTCTCGCGCCTTCCACTCCAATCAACATTGTGATCAAAATCAACAATATTCTCTTTAACACAGCCAAGAAAAAAGAAAAGAGCCCGGCATTGGTTTAATGCGAGCTCTTTTCACTTTCCATTTCATGGATTTCTGTTTGCCGCTTCCGCTTAAATAGCCTAAAAACTGCGGTTAATCTCTTCTTCCATTTTCTTCTTCTTTCCAGATTTGGTCCGTACACATAGCGATTCCAACTATAATAGATTAATTCCTCGATGATAATCAGTAATCCAAAAAATAGTCCACAAATAGTTATCCAAAATGACATACTAAGGACCCCTTTTCAAATAGATGATTCATCCTATTCGAGATTCAACTAAAGAAGTACCGACTATGTTTTAACTTACCATTCTTTTACAATTGCTTCCTAACCTTTATTTTATCAGAAAAGTTGCTAAATAGTAGACATTTTGCCTCTACATGTAGTACTTTTATTTTGGATTACGAAATTTTTCAAGGGGGAATAATCATGGAATATCGCCGCTTAGGAAAAACAGGGTTGAAGGTTAGTGAGATTAGTTTGGGCAGCTGGCTTACATATGGTGGTTATGTGGAAGAACAAAATGCAGCAGCATCGATCGACAAAGCATATGACTTAGGAATAAATTTTTTTGATACAGCCAATGTTTACATGCGCGGTGAAGCCGAAATTGTCGTAGGCAAGGCACTAAAGAAATATGCCCGTGATTCGTTTGTATTGGCAACAAAGGTATTTTGGCCAATGGGCGATGGCCCCAACGACAGAGGTTTATCGCGCAAACATGTCATCGAACAATGCCATGCAAGCTTAAAACGTCTTAATACGGACTATGTCGACATTTATTATTGCCATCGATTTGACGCCGAAACACCGCTCGACGAGACATTGCGCGCGCTTGATGACCTTGTCCGCCAAGGTAGTGTCCTATATGTGGGTGTGAGTGAGTGGACGGCAGAACAAATTAGCGAAGCTGTACATCTCGCTGATAAAAAGCTTCTCGACCGGATTGTTGTCAATCAGCCGCAATACAGCATGCTGCAGCGCTATATTGAAAAAGAAGTCCTACCAGTTTCTGAGAAGCATGGAATCGGGCAGGTCGTCTGGTCACCGCTCGCACAGGGCGTCTTAACAGGTAAGTATAAAAAAGGTGAAAAAGCTCCTGCGGGTACTCGGGCCGCACAGGAAAAATACAGCAGCCTATCTGGTTTCTTAACCGAAGAGAATCTCGATAAGGTAGAACTATTAAAAGGAGTGGCCCAAGAAAACGATCTTTCGCTTGCCAACCTTGCCCTTGCCTGGATTTTAAGACAAAGTAACGTCGCAAGCGCATTAGTCGGCGCAAGCCGCCCCGAGCAAATCGAAGAAAACGTTAAAGCTTCTGGCGTGAAATTAAGCGCAGAAACACTTGCAACAATCGAGGACATTTTAAGATAATATAGAAATGCCTCTGGATTTTAGTCCAGAGGCATTTTTCTGCTTTATTAAGAAAGAAGATCATGAATATAGTGAATTTAGGCAATTTTCTAATAGTTAAACTGCCTTTTCGGCTTTTGTAACTCTGAATTTATTACCGGCAGTGAAGAAAATGATACTTCCAAGTGTTACGAGTGCGATTACCCAAAACATGATTTGACCATGGAAATGGCTAAGAAGATAACCGCCGAAGACCGGGCCAAGGAAGTTGCCAATTTTCCGGAATTGGGCAGCTCCGAAATAGGTGCCACGCAGATGTTCCGGGGCAAGCTGATCAATCATCATGCTGTTGGAAGGAAAGATTAATATTTCTCCCAAGGTTAATAAGACGATGGCAACAATAGCCGTCACCCACCCGTTGACAAAGCTAAAGCCAATCAATCCCGCCGCCATGAAAACGGCGCCAACAACCATGACCTGCATGATCTTGAACTTTTCGGCCAAATGACTAATCGGCATCTGCAGGACGACAACCATGACTGCATTAATCGTAATCAACATCGAAAAAATAAAGACGCCATTTTCGACTGTTCCTTCTAATATTTGCGGCAAGTTGGAATCAATTTGAACATAGCCCATGTTGACCAAAATAATGCCGATGATTAAATACCTTAACGCCTTATCTGTTTTAATAATCCGAAAAGCAGCACCAAAGGATACAACCTTCTTGCTATTTTCTTCTTGCGGTACTGGTGCAACGAGCCTTTTTAAAAAGTAAACCAATACAATCGCGTAAAGCAAATAGATTGTCCCCGTTATACCGAAGGATAACTTAGCCGAGGTGTTGGCTAAATACGCTCCGATAAGCGGACCAACGGATGCTCCGATATTCATCGCGGTATATCGTAACGAATACACCTTCATCCGCTTCGTCTTTTCGGTTAAATCGGCCATCAACGCTTGTGCTGTTGGTTCAAAGAATGAGTTACTAAGCCCGTTTAAGGCGTTTAACAAGATAAACCAGCCTTGTCCTGTTGACACTGTGAACCCATAGTAAACTAAGGCTACCATAAACAACGAGGTAAGCATGATTGGTTTGCGCCCAAATCTATCCGATAAGTGACCGCCAATAAAGCCCCCCACCGTCCCCATTAACGGACTCATCCCGACAGTTATGCCAATAATGATCGGTGACAAATCCATATGTCTTGATAAATAGATTGATAGAAACGGCAGCGTCATAAACGCGGAGCCTCTGGATAATGCCGTTCCAATTAACAAAACCCAGACAATCGGATGGAACTGTCCAATATAGTTTTTAACTTTCATCATATGTATTTGCCTCTCAGTCTTAAAGGTTACTTATCTAGTTAACCAATTTGCGCGAAAGTTGTAAAGAATTATATTACTCTAAATAAAGCGCAATCGCACTGGTCAGCTTGGATTTCCTTGAAGACTTGACTCACTTTTTTCGATTGAAAGAAGAAGGATTTTTGTTTTGGCTATTTTCTTAGGGGTTTTGGCTATTTTCTTACCTGTTTTGGCTATTTTTTCACCCGTTTTGGCTACTTTTCGACCCCTTTTGGCTACTTTTCGACCCCTTTTGGCAAATTAGACATTTTTTATAAAAAGGTCAGCTCCCTAGGAAGCTGACTTAAAGAGATTAATTTGGATCTTCGTATTTTAACGCCCGGTCACTGTCGCCATACCCTTTTGTGGTTGGATCCTGTACGAGCCCCAGCATAGAGAGCAATACAAATACGGCATTCGCCAAGGCAATGATATTACTCTGAATGGCATCTGTTAATTGAAAATCGGTTATGTGTAAAGAGTTTAACGCCGCCAATACTAACTGTGCGACAATCAACAGCTGTGAAATAAACGCAATCACCCAGTTTCGGTTTCTAAAACGGACTTTCCAGTTTATCATCATCCCATCCCCTTCCTATATGTTAATACTCTTTCTATTAACATATGCTTGTACTAAGAAATGGTTGTCTACGATAATCATAGGTTTTCGCGATTTATTAGACTTCTCTGCGCATCGCTTTTAAAACATCCACTCTCGTTGCCCGTTGCGCCGGTCGGTATCCAGAGATAATCGTCACCCCATAACAAATTAAAATACAAATAACCGGTAATATAAGCGGAATGTCACTAAAAATGATATTAAGTTCTGTCTCTTTTCCGAATGCTTGTTTAATGATTAATGGAATCGCAAAATTGACTGCGTAACTAATCCCGTAAGAAACGAGCGTTCCGATGAGAGCACCGATCAAGCCTATATAGCTGCTTTCAAGCAGAAAAATCCGCTTGATTGTTTTTGGATTTGCACCAATTGCTTTCATAATGCCAATATCAGGAGCCCGCTCGGTAACCGCCATCGTCATTGTATTATAAATTCCAATAGACGCAATAAGAATGGCAATCGTCCCGATAAAGATGAGCCCTGCCTTCGCAATCATAAAAATCATATTGACTTCTTTCAATTCATTCACAACTGAATAGGTTGCGTATTTCAGATCTTTTAACTGATCTGAAATACCTTGGACTGCCTCCATATTTTTCGCATAAATCTTCACTTCATCAAACGAATTTTCATGGATATCTTGATCCGTTGGAACTTCACTATTGGCATCAAGTAAATACCCCTTAGGCGTCCCAGTAAAATTCTCAATTTCTGTTAATATCGTATCAGAAATAAATACGCTTCTATCTTCCGCCCACTCTTTTGTCGGCTTTTTCGAAATTCCTACCACTGTCAAAGGAATCGTCTTTTCCTCTTGTTTCCCATCCTTCAACTGTCTAACCGTTAATTCAAGTTTCTCGCCAATCAATTTGCCGCTGTAGCGGTACTCTGTCTTTAATTGACTCTTATTGTCATACCGATCATCAGGAGCGTCCTTAGAAGCAAGATTTAGCGGAAAATTGTAACCAACTACCACTTCATCCTGCCCCTTTGGGAGCCTGCCCTCTGACAATTCAAGACCCGCTTTCACTTCTGATGGGAAGTTTGCGACAAACGTTTGCGCCGGTTCTTGATAGTTTCCAATCGAAAAATTGCCTTCCTGCTGGAGCATTTTTCGTCTAGTAACGGCCTTAACATCTTTAACCTCTTCAAAAATTTGAATATCTTTCTTGTTTATAGGTCGAAAACTGCCTCCGTCATCCCCCTCTTTCCCGTGAACATCTATTTGCGTGATGACGCGCCGTTCGGTCATTTCCTTGACAACCGATTTTTGCAAGCCAAAACCAACCGACGCTAGAACGATCAGAAAAGCACAGCCCATCGCCGTTGCCAGAATCGTCATAAACACGCGCGTTTTATTTTTCTTCATATTTTGGCGCACGAAGCGAAATTGATCTTTTAGTTGCATAGCAATCTAACCTCCTCAACAATCCGCCCATCCCTTAATTCAATGGTACGATCACCAATTTCTGCCACCTTATCATCGTGGGTAATAATCAAAAACGTAATACCCATATCCCGATTCAATTCCTTGATGAATTGCAGTAATTCTTCCTCTGTTTCACTATCAAGACTCCCTGTTGGTTCATCAGCAAGGATAAGGGGCGGATTGATAATCAAGGCACGGGCGATACTGACCCGCTGCTGCTGCCCGCCGGACAGTTCCCCAGGATAATGATCCTGATAGTCCAGCAGCCCGACTTTCTTCAGCATCTCCTCGGTTTGCTTTCTTCGATCGCCCTCATTTATCCCTTTTAATATCAGCGGCAATTCAACATTTTGAAAGGCTGTCATACTAGGAATCAATTGAAAGCTTTGAAAAATAAATCCGAGGTTATGAATCCGGAAATCTGCAAATTTCGCTTCATTCATGTCAGAAACCTTTTCCCCACTAATCCAGATTTCACCCTCTTTAGGATGAATAAAACCGCTGACCAAATTTAATAGCGTCGATTTCCCCGAGCCACTTCTGCCCACAATCGTAACAATTTCCCCTTTTTCCACCGAAAAAGAAATATCTCTAAGTACCGGAATAATCGTTTGTCTTCCTTTTTTTCCAATCACAAAATCATGGCTTAACTTTTTTATTGTAATCATTATTTCTTCCTCCCTATCATTTCACCCTAATAGACGAAGGACATTTAACAAACCCCTACATAAAATTTAAAAAAATTTATAAATTTACGTAAAAAGGGTATAGTAGTAGCAAAAAAATGCTTTTACTAGTCTTTTCACCCGGAAAAACTTATAATAAATGAATTGAAAAATCCTTTTTAAAAAGTAAGGAGAATGTATGGATAAACTGCATTCATTATGGGAAATGATTGTCCGTTTCTGGAAACGGAAACACCTCACACAAATTTTACTGTTACTCCTCCTGGTTGTCGTGCTGTCGGTAATTCTATATTTTGCCTGGCTCGCCACAAGAGCAAATGTGCAATCGCTTCAGGAAGGCTTGAATGAGCCGACGGTCATCTATGATATAAATGGCAAAGTGGCCAGCAATGTTGCTACCAATCGAACGAAAGGCGTGAAAATTGCCGAACTGCCGAAGTTTGTGCCAAATGCTGTCGTGGCGATTGAAGATGAGCGCTTTTATGAACATGGCGGCTTTGATGTCAAGGGAATCGCCCGTGCTTTTTTCGGCAACTTGCTTCACGGAAGAATTACTGGTGGCGGCAGTACGTTGACACAACAGTTAACGAAAAATGCGCTTTTATCACCGGAACGCACCTATAAACGAAAGGCCGAGGAATTATTTTTAGCAGTAAAAATCGAAAAGGTTTATAAAAAAGATGAGATTCTGCAAATGTATCTCAATCAAGTTTATTTCGGGAGCGGTGCCTGGGGAATCGGCAATGCCTCGAAAAAATACTTTAATAAAGACATTAAAGATGTCAGCATCAGCGAAGCCGCAATGCTTGCAGGACTCCTCCATGCGCCAAATTACCTGGACCCATATAAAAATTATGATCTGGCGATAAAACGACGAAATGTAGTCTTAGAAAAAATGAACGAACTGGGAATGATTACCGCTGATGAAGCCGCTGCGGCAAAACAAGAAAAAATCCGCCTTCACGATGGCGGCGGCAGTTTTGTAGAGCGAAAATATCCTTATTATGTTGACGCCGTGTTAAATGAGGCGATCAACCGCTATGGATTAACGCAGGAAGAGATTTTAACACGAGGATACCGGATTTATACGGAAATGGATCAAAACCTGCAAGCAGGACTTGAAAAAGTGTATCAAAATAACGCGTTGTTTCCAAGCGGAAAAGGAAATACCTTAGTTCAAAGCGGCTCTGTGTTAATGGATCCCGCTTCCGCCGGTGTCCGCGCCCTTGTCGGCGGGCGTGGTGAGCATGTATTCCGCGGATTTAACCGGGCGACCCAATTACAGGCCCAGCCTGGTTCAACGATAAAACCGCTGGTTGTCTATACACCTGCACTTGAGAATGGTTACACCTATTCATCTGAATTAGTGGATGAGCCAACTACATTCGGAAAAAATTACAAACCGGAAAATTTCTCAAAAACCTATCAAGGAAAAGTGCCAATGTATAAAGCACTCGAAGATTCGTTAAATATTCCCACTGTCTGGCTCCTTAATGAGTTCGGCTTAAACAAGGGGCTTGATGCCTTAAATCGATTTGGCATTCCTGTGGTAAAGGAAGACAAGAATTTAGCGATTGCGCTAGGCGGCATGAGTAAGGGAGTTTCGCCGCTGCAAATGGCGAATGCCTTTTCCGCCTTTCCTAATGGCGGGACGCGGAAGGAAAGCCATCTAATAACAAAAATTGTCGGCCCGACAGGGAATATCATTGTCGAACGAAAAGCAAAGACGACTAAGGTGACTTCGGGTAAAGTGGCTGGCGAAATGACCTCAATGCTTCTTAATGTCGTGGAAACCGGCACAGGTAAACGCGCCCAAATACCAAATGTGCAAATTGCCGGCAAAACAGGGTCGACACAGCTACCGTTTAACAATGTAAATGGAACAAAGGATCAATGGATGGTCGGATATACCCCTAACCTTGTCGGCGCGATTTGGATTGGTTATGACAAAACGGACCGCGAGCATTACCTGCCGAGTTCAAGCTCGTCCAATGTGGTGCCGATTTTCAAAGAAATTATGAGTGAGTCATTGCGCCATCTGCCAAAAGAAAACTTTGAGGTTGGTTCGATTAATGCCCAGCTGGCAGGCGAAGCACCTCCTAAGCAAAGCATCAATGAACAGGCGAAGAAAATAGGCGAAGAATTAAATAAAAACGCCCAAGAGATTGGTTCAACCATAAAAGAAAAAGCTCCAGGCTGGAAAAAGGGCTTGGACAAGGCGTTATATAAGATTGGAGAAGGTATTGATTCATTAATCGAAAAAGCGAAAAGCATTGGAAAATAGCACGCCGTTCAACGGCGTGCTATTTGTCTTACAAAAGATAGGCAGCTTAGGACAGTGGGATAAAAAATGCCTATTGTGGTGACCACTTTTGGCACAAAAAAGACAAAACGGGCACCAATGAGGACTATTGAGAGCGGGTCATAGGGCCGAAACGGGAAAAAAAACAGACGTACGGGCACTGAGAGCAGTTCATAGTACCCGAAACGGGAAAATATCCAGCCGCTCGGGCACTGAGAGCAATTCATAGTGCCCGAAACCTGAAAAAAACCAGTCACACGGGCACTGAGAGTGGTTCATAGTGCCCGAAACCTGAAAAAAACCACCCGCTCGGGCACTGAGAGCGAATTCATAGTGCCCGAAATCTGAAAAAAACCAGTCACACGAGCACTGAGAGCAATTCATAGTGCCCAAAATCTGAAAAAAACCAGTCACACGGGCACTGAGAGCAATTCATAGTGCCCGAAACCTGAAAAAAACCACCCGCTCGGGCACTAAGAGCGGGTCATAGTGCCCGAAACCTGAAAAAAACCAGTCACTCGGGCACTGAGAGCAATTCATAGTGCCCTAAACGTGAAAAAAACCTGCCGCTCGGGCACTGAGAGCAGTTCATAGTGCCCGAAACGTGAAAATAACCACCCGCTCGGGCACTAAGAGCGGGTCATAGTGCCCGAAACGTGAAAATAACCTGCCGCTCGGGCACTGAGAGCAGTTCATAGTGCCCGAAACGTGGGAAAAAGAATCATTTTCAACTTCTAAAACACACCCAACACGTTTTCACATTTTTACTCAAGCAGCCCATATTTCCGCTTAAATCTTGTTAATATTTTTAACCAAACATCTCCAAACACCAGTAACAAAATTACGTTTGAGACGGAATGAAATGTGTCAAACATAGCGCTGCCAGCAAAATAGAGAAGAAATGCTTTTAAACTTACTCCGCTGCCGGACTGGATCACAGCTAAAAATCCCCAAATGTTCATAATCCAGCCGAACAAAAATCCCCAAACAGCACCGAAGAGAATCCGGCCCCATTTCAAATTCATAAACCATGTCCTCCGCAATAACCCTGCCGTAAGCCCAACCAATCCCCAAGCCGTCATTTGCCATGGTGTCCACGGACCTTGCCCCATTATCATATTGGAAGCAAGTGCTGCTACAGCACCAATCACAAACCCGCTTTCAGCGCCAAAAACATATCCCGACATCATAATGACAAAAGTAGTCGGCTGCACACTAGGGATACTGGCAAACGGAATCCGCCCCACTGCCGCAATCGCAGCTAAAACAGCCAAAAGAACCAATTCCCTCGGCTCCACTTTCCTGCTTTCAAAACGAACCAAAAACAACAAAATTGAAAGGATGACAAATCCGAAGCTTAACCACATATAAGCATTTTCAAACCAAATAGTCAGCAGCAAGAAGCCCAAAGCAAGCAAGAGGAGCACTATTGTTTTTACAGCTTTTCTATTGAAGCGCACTGCCGGCTAACCTCCTCAAGCGTCATCGGAACCCTAAGCACCAAATCGCGGAAGATTCTTTGAATCATCGTCGTATAAAAGAAATTTCCTTTAAAGAATCTCCTCGGTATGTCCTCTGAGGTTATGTTCCCTTGAAACATCATCCCGCATTTTGTTGCATACCGGGCCGCAAACTCTATGTCATGTGTGGACATGAAAATGGTCATGCCTGCTGCATTAAGTTCAAGGAGAATTTCTGCTAATCTTCTTTTAGAAATTGGGTCCAATCCTTTTGTCGGCTCATCCAGCAGAAGTATTTCAGGCTTTCGTAACAGCAAACAAGCAAGCGCCGCCTTTTGGAGCTCCCCGCCGCTTAAGTCATATGGATGACTTGTTTTCACATGAGCAATCCCTAATTGGTTTAACAGGTTGTCTGCTTCAGTGGCATCAGCCAATTCCCACTGGTCGATGGTCTCCAGGATTTCTTTTTCAACCGTATCTTGAAGAAAAAAGAGTTTTGGATTCTGGGGCAAATAGCCGATTCTCCTTGTTAATTCATGATCCTTATAGCTTTTCAAAGCCTTTTTATCATAAAAAACTTTTCCAACTTCCGGCCTCAATAGTCCGGCCATCACCTTTAATAACGTCGATTTTCCAGAACCGTTCCCGCCCAATAGCGCGTAAAACTCCCCTTTTTTCAGGCTCAAATCAAGCTCATTCAAAATAAAGTCGGATTTTTTCTCATAGCGAAAAGAAATCGATTTCGCCCTAATCCGAACATCATCAAGGAGAGGTGTCGAAACTTGCTCTTTCTCACCATAAGGATCCGCCATTGCCCTTTGCACCCAGCTCCGGCCTTCTTTCACGGTTAAAGGTACACTTCCCTCGCCGTTCATACTCAAAAATAACGCAGGAATACTAGGGACATAGTCTTTGTTTGCAGAATTCCAAATCTTTGGAATGACCTCCTTTGGCTCTCCTTCTATTTGAACCTGGCCTTTTTCCATCATGATAATTTGATCCGCTAAAGTAAACACTTCCTCAAGACGGTGCTCAGCAAGAATAATCGTCATCCCAAATTCATCGTTCAGCCGCTTAAGCATATCTAAAAATTCTCTTGTACTAACAGGATCAAGCTGGGCTGTTGGCTCATCTAATAATAAAATATTCGGCTGCATTAACAATACCGATGCCAGATTAATTTGCTGCTTTTTCCCGCCGGAAAGCTGATGTGATTTCCTCGCTAGCAGCGATTCAGCACCAAAGAAATGGACCATTTCCGCGACCCGGCTCCTCATTTCATTTGGCGGCAATCCGATATTTTCAAGCCCAAAGACCATTTCATGGAGAACATCATCCGCAACCAGCTGATTTTCCGGATCCTGAAAAACAAAGCCAATATCGTTGGCAAGGCCTTCTGTTTCCTGAACAGGCTGTCCATCAATTACAATCTGGCCCAAAAGCTTTCCGTGTGGTTGAATTTCTTTTTTCAAAAGTTTTAAAAGTGTACTTTTCCCAGAACCTGAGGCACCAAAAAGGACGACAAATTGGCCTTTGTTAATTTTTAATGAAAGATTGTTTATCGCTGGTTCTGAACAATCCGGGTATGTAAATGTTACATTTGTTAATTCGATAAACGCCATCGGTACCATCCACCTGCTTCAACGAATAGTGGGAAACATAAAAACATCAGATAGCATGTTAGCGCCCCCATATCTAGATGTGATAATTTCCATGCTTCCATGACTGGATACACGGTTAAAAAGCCATAGCCAAAAGATCGGCAATAAATAATCAAGGAGAGTAGGATGACAAGATAAATGATTGCCAGCACATCTGCATTTCGAAATTTAAAATATTCATAAGATGAACGGGTGCCCATTCCATAGCCCCTCGCTTTCATGGAGTCCGCTGTTTGAATCGCCTCTTCCAGCGAATAGGTCAACAGGGTTTGAACATAAAGCATCCCCGTCCTTACTCTTCGATTCCATTTACCGTGACTCACGGAAATTCCCTTACTCCTTTGTACGACTGAAATTTCTTCCAATCTCCTCCTCATTAATGGAATAAAGCGCAATGTCAGCATAAGCAGGACAGCAAACTGAGGCAAGATTTTTGCGAATAAAAATAAAAGCTTATTCGGTGGCATGACGACGTTGTAGGAAACAAATAGGGCTATCACCCCGATAATGGACATTGCATTCATGCCGCCATAAACAACTGCTTCCAATGTTACCCGATGAGTCCCCACCTCGAATAACAAATGCCGGCCTCTTTCATTAAATAATGGATTCAAGATAATCATCAATATAAAAGTCGTAATGAGAAAAAACTTCCAGCGCCGCAGTCCTGATAAGCGATCATGGAAAAAATTAATTAACACAATAATTACTAACGCTGTCCCTAAAAAGATGGGATGGAGCATTAGGATTAACAGTGATACTGACCCGGCATAGAAAAGGAAAGAAACAAGCGGATGGAAGCGTGCAAACCGGTTTTCCATTACTTGTTTCTCCCCTCGTTATTCAGTATAGAAGCATTCAATCCGATCACCGTCTTTTACTTTTACAATTCCGATACTTTTTGTTAGACTAACACCATTTTGTTTAAATATCCAGCCGCTCTTGACACCATAATCAAACTCATATATATTGTCAATTCCTTCGATATAGGCAGTGGCTCCGCTGCCTCTCGAATCAACTACGATACCTTGTTTTTTGGCTGTTTGTGAAATAATATCAAAAATCGTTGCCCCGTCTTTAAAATTTACCTTTGTTGCACCAAGAATTGTGCGCTTATCCTTTGGTCCGGACTCTGGTCCGGCAATCGAAATGGTCACTGCCAATTCAGGTTTTGGCGTTTCCTTTGGCGGATCTGTTGGTGGCGGGGTGCTTGGTGCTGCTGGCTTACTTGGCTGAGCGGCTGGTGCCGGACTGCTTTTGCTTGGGGACGCCGCCGTATTAGCCTTACTTGTTTCAGGTTTCGCCTGGCTCGCTGGAGCATTTTGTTTAGGTGTTTCCGGTTTTGCAGCCGGCTGTTCTGTTTCCTTTTCTTCCGATGGAATACTAGCTGATTCAGCTACCTTCTCTGGTGCTGTCTGTTTCTCTTCGGCTGCATCTACCTTAGCACTTTCTTCCACTTGTTGCTTTTGTTCCGCCTGTTTCGCAGTTTCTGCCGTTTTTACTGCTTCTTTCTTAGTTTCCTTCGCGGTATCCATGGTCGAACCACAGCCAGCCAAACTGAAGGCAGCAAACAAAACGAATAATAATGCAGTTGCTTTTAAGATTCTCTTCATGGTGTGTGTGTCCCTCCTATCCATGCCCCCTCCGAGTCGACAATCAGAGGGGGCACAAAGGTTTTTACGCCTTACGTTTCCTTTGCATCATATAAAACACGCTTCCGGCCATCATGAAGAATAAACCTAATGCCAGCAGGTTATACATATTGGCTGCTGTATTTGGAAGAGTATGGCCCTTCACGGTTTCCACCCCTTTTCCTTCCACAGGAGCTTCTAGTATTGGCTCTTCCACTTGTGGGCTTTCCACTTCAGGACTCTCCACATCAGGTTTCTGTTCTGCTGCTAACGGTAATTGGTACAACGACCCCTTCCCTTGTGAAAAAAGCTGATAGGCCACTAGTGCCTGGAATGCTTGAGAAGTGGTAAAAACATCACTTACATCGCCGCCTTGCCAATCAAAACCGCCATCGGCATTTTGGAACGATAAGAAATACTGAAACAGACTGCTGTTGTCACTAGCAAATAATGAAGCATTCGCATCCATTCCTAAAGCAGATAAGGCAATAATCACTTGGGCCGCTGTTGAACTGTTATCAATCTTCGCCGCCTGATATTGGGCCGCTAAATATTCAATGGAAGCGTCCACTTTCTCTTTAACCCCTGCTTGATTCTGATATGGTGCAAGTGCTGTAACAATCATCGCAGTCGTGTCAATGTCACTTGTTGAGCTTTCATCCCATGCCCAGCCGCCGTCTGCGTTTTGTTTTTCAGCTAAATAGTTTACCAGCTTATCTTTAGTCCACAACGCATCAGCTGGAACGGAGAATTCCGCACTGTCCAAGGCAATTAACGCATAGGAGACACCAATTAATCCTTGTTTTGTGACATTTCCATTGTAAATTGCTTGAACAAGGTCATAGCCTTCGATATTGGCTGGGTCACCGCCTGCTGCCAGAATTCCCAGTACATACCGCTCTGTATCTGTGATGCGCGTGAATTTTCCTTCTCTTTCTTTGACAAGCCCTTTAACAGCTTCCAAATAGCTCGCAGGGATGGTTTTCCCAGCCTGTTTTAGGGCAATCGCTTCCCATTCACCGATTTGAGAATTTAAAGCATATTGGCTCACTGCGTCAATAGCAGCTTGAAGAGCGGCTTCTGAAACCGTTCCTGCCGGAGGGTTTGGGTTTGGATTTGTTTGACCATCCCCGCCATCCTCGGGAACATCCTGCCATGATTCCAGCTGAAAGCTTATCTGGTTACCGGGCTTAAGCGGGTAGCTGTCTGCACCCGTAGTGGCCATTTGGCCATCAATGTAAAATGCCCAGTAATTTGTCCCTTCTGCTTCCAGTCCGTTAATCGACGTAATCATCTTCCCGTATTGTGTTTCGCTAAAGCCAACCTTTTCCGGACCAAGTGCCACTTGTAAAAGCTGAAAGGCAGTCGGAGTGCCGATCACTTCAATATCGGATAGATTATTGACAATCTTTTTATCTCCATCGACGACCTTGAGCGAAACCATAGTTTCTGGGGTTTTGGTCCAATCCGTAAGACGGAAGGTTAATTTGTCACCATTATGAACGACATAGGTATCGGCACCAACCTGGGCGGAGACGCCGTTAATAAAGAAAGCCCAAAAATGATTTCCTTCAGCCTTTTCTCCCTTAATCGCAGTTAACATTTTTCCATATGTAGTATCTGTAAACTCAATATTGCTTTCTCCGACTGCATTAACTAAGGCTTGGGTTGCAGTCTCACTTTCACCGAATTGGACTGTTGTTTCCGGTAACAGCGGATTGGCTGCATCTGTCCCAATAACTGTGATCGTGCCTTGTTTCTCTTGATTCGCTGCTAAAACAGGCGTTTGAAATCCGCTTGTAAAAAGCGCAAACACTAGCAGCAGAACCATTGCTAGATTTTTTTTGTTATTCATTCTTCGTCTGACATCCCTTCATTATTAAAATCACCATAAAAAAATCCCCCAAAAAGGAGGAGGAGTGTCATCTAGTTAAGTTTTGGAAACGAAAAAACCGCTTCTATTCTTAACACTCTCCTATCCGCGTAGGCTGTAGGTGTTAAAAACAGGCAGGTTTCCTGGCTCATGATCATCACAGTCTATGTCTTCCCATCTTCTCGACAGTGACATGTTATAGGCTGCTCCCATATACAGTGGCGGGACCGCGTCGGCTTCTACCAACTTCCCTATTAAGCTTTAAGTCTTTTAAAACTTCAGCACCTGTTTTTTCATCATATTTTTTATTGGCTAACCTTATTATTCTATAAACTAATAAAATTGTAAACATCAAATGGCAAACAAAAGCGTCAATTGCTATTTTTCATACACTTTAACTGGTAAATAAATTTCAAAATGCAGATCTCCAGTCAGATTTTGGAGTTTATGCTCTTCTTTATAAATTTCAAGACATAATGCCTGGTGATCTTGGTCATAGCCGTATTCATTCATCCATTGGTACATTCGGTGATATGTATTTTCAACATCCTCAATCCTGCCTTTATGGACACCGAAAACATAATTTTTCCGTGGAATTGTAAACCCAACCATACCATCCGGAATTTCATCAATTACATCAACAGGAGTGGTAACATAATAGGTAATCTCTGTTTCCCTTATATGAAAAGGAGCAATCAACACGTCTTCTTTCTTTTGATTGGGTACCTCTTTAAGAAGTCCCCTCAATTTTGTAAAAAGACTTGGAATCTTTTCCATCTGTGCGTAAGTACCATTCCAGGAAATTCCTACTACGTTCATTTCTTCTTTTTCAATCACTTGGATAGCCAAGCTAATCCCCCCTTTTTATCTATCATATTTCTATAATTCGAATAATATCCCGAAATATCCTGCAAAGAAATTTCGACGAAAAAATCAAAATAATAATTTTTATATAACAAATTGGAAAAAATAAGCAGCCCATATCAATAGGCTGCCTGTGTATGAATTATTTTAAAATACTGTGCGGAAGCGCTAAATTTAACCCTTTTGCCACCCGCTCGCCATAGTCTGGATCCGCTTTATAAAAATGCTGAATCTGACGAAGCTTGATGTCGTCTCTCTCAACCGGCTTCATCGCTCCGACGACTGTTTCTACCAACCGGGCCCGTTCTTCCTCTGACATTAAACGGTAAAGGTCCCCCGCTTGCGTGTAATGATCGTGTTCATCATACGAAACCTGTTCAGCCACACCTGTAACCTGGAAGGCCGTTTGTTTATACTCAGGTGCTTCCTTAGGTCCCCCATAGCTGTTTGGTTCATAGTAAACGGAACCGGCGCCATTATTGTCAGAACGCATCGCACCGTCGCGTTGATAGTTATTTACTTCCACTTTTGGCCGGTTAATCGGGAGCAAATTATGGTTCGGTCCGACACGATAACGGTGTGCATCAGAATAAGCGAAAATACGCCCTTGGAGCATCTTATCCGGCGAAGCTTCAACACCAGGCACCATAGTTCCAGGGGAGAATGTTGCCTGCTCCACTTCTGCAAAGTAGTTCTCCGGGTTGCGATTTAGCACCATTCGGCCTACCTCAATTAACGGATAATCTTTATGAGACCAGACCTTTGTGACATCAAATGGATCAAAACGGTACGTTTCGGCATCTTCAAATGGCATGATTTGCACGTGCAGCCTCCACGCCGGGAAGTCACCTTTGTCAATCGCATTAAACAAATCTTCAGTATGATAATCCGGGTTTTCACCAGCCAATTTGCCTGCAACCTCATTCGTCATGTTTTTGACGCCCTGCTCCGTTTTAAAGTGATATTTTACCCACACGGCTTCCCCGTCCTCATTCACCCATTTGAAGGTATGGCTGCCATAGCCATTCATATGACGAAGTGAAGAAGGAATTCCTCGGTCACCCATTAAGTATGTAACCTGGTGTAAGGATTCAGGTGATAAGGACCAGAAATCCCAGATGGCATTCGGATTTTTCAGGTGTGATTTTGGATCTCTTTTTTGCGTATGAATGAAATCAGGAAATTTAATCGCATCACGAATAAAGAAAATCGGGGTGTTATTTCCGACAAGATCATAGTTTCCTTCTTCTGTATAAAACTTCACTGAAAAGCCGCGTGGATCCCGGACAGTATCCGCCGAACCCAATTCTCCCGCTACAGTTGAGAAACGAATAAACATGGGTGTCCGCTTCCCAACCCCATTAAATAATTTGGCCTTTGTATAGGATGACATGTCATTTGTTACCTCGAAGTACCCATGGGCCCCGGCACCTTTAGCATGCACAACACGCTCTGGTACACGTTCGCGGTTAAAGTGTGCTAATTTCTCAATTAGATGGACGTCTTGAATCAATGTTGGTCCTCGCATTCCTGCGGTCATTGAATTTTGGTTATCACCGACTGGAGCTCCGGTACCTGTTGTTAACTGTTTGTTTTCTTTACTCATTCCCTCACCTCGTAAACTATTTTTTAATGATTTATTACATTATAATATAAATAAAATAATAATCAATACTTATTTATAATTAATATAATTAAGCATTAACTATTAACTGGATAACATGTACCCGTTACTACATAAGTATTAAAAATAATGGATGTTATTCCAAAATTACCGAATAATGTCCTAAAATTTTTGTGTTAATTGGGAAGATGGATTTTTAATAAACAAAAAAATAGTTTATACTGGACATAATACTGTTTATAGGAGGATTTATATGAGTGAATCTAATCAATCACAGCAAAACGAAGAGCCAAAGAAGAAAATTAGCTTACAAGAAGCGATGAAACAGCAGCTTGAAAATAAGAAAAACAAAGCAGCAGCCGGAAATGCAAACGCCAATGGCTCACAGGCAACCAAAAAGCTGCAAAGCCAACAGACGAAAAAAGTGAGTAATTCTCGGAGAAAAATGGGTGTCTAACGGGCAAAATAGGAAAGACATTCTCCCGGGAGCTCCTGTCAAAATCGTCCTAAAAGCAGATCAAAGAAGTGGCAAACTTACTGCTGGGGTTGTTAAGGACATATTAACCAAGTCCAGCTTTCACCCCCACGGCATTAAAGTAAGACTGACAGATGGACAGGTCGGCAGAGTCAAGGAAGTTAATTCACCATAATAAACAAAAAAAACAGACTCCACATTCATATGGAGTCTGTTTTGGTAAATTATGCTTTATGGACATTTACCGCTTGTGGTCCGCGTTGGCCGTTTTCGATTTCAAACGTTACCTCTTGACCCTCGTCTAAGGATTTATATCCCTCGCCTTGAATTGCCGAGAAGTGGACGAATACATCCTCGCCGCCTTCACGCTCAATAAACCCAAAACCCTTTTCACTGTTAAACCATTTTACTTTACCATGTTCCATTCCTTTGTAGCCTCCTAGCATGTAACAATTACATGATTTTGCAAATTATACTTGCTCAATTATTTTTACCAATCAACTAACCTCTTATACACAGCAAATTGGAAAATAACATGAAAAAATTTTTATATTTGAATAACCCATCTGTGGATTGCGTTTGCAACGCCATCTTCTTCGTTAGTTGTAGTAACCCAGTCTGCTGCCTTCTTCACTTTCTCTTGTGCATTTCCCATCGCTACACCAAGTCCAGCTTCCGTAATCATCGCCAGATCATTTAAACTGTCACCAACGGCCATGACATTTTCCATCGCGATTCCAAGCCGGCTGCAAACAATTTTCAATCCGTTAGCTTTGTTAATTCCAGCAGGATTTACCTCGATGTTTTTCAAGGTTGAATTACTTAGTTCAAATTCACCTCTAGCTTCGAGCTCCCGTAAAATTAGTTCCCTTGTTTCATCATTTTCAATATTAAATCCAAATTTCAGCCATTCAAGCGTATGTATATCTTCCGGCATTTCATCATGCCAATTTTGCTCTGTACTTATCGCCCAAAATTTCGTCTTATGCTCGCGGGTTAGATTCCACATCCATTCCACTAGCTCCGATTTCACCAAATTCCTCTCGACCAGCTCCCGTTTATCGTCCCAGATTTCACTGCCATTAACAGTTACCAAATAGGAACTAAGCTCAAGCGCATCGGCGTGCTCCCGGCAGGTAAGCAATGATCTTCCTGTGCTAAGCACAACAAATATTCCCCTATCCTGTGCAGCCTTGATTGCTTGACGGTTCGCCTCCGTTATCTGTCCTTTGTTATTTAAGAGTGTGCCATCCATATCGAGGGCAATAAGCTTGATTGGTTTCTCCATTTTGTCTTTTTCCATCTGCGCCAACTTGCTCCTTTCCTACTTTTCCTATCTAGGTTAACACTTTCTAATGTTATTTATCAAAAGTCCTGGCTCGGGTTTACATAACATATTTATATCAAACTTATAAAAAGACTGCGATAAATTCGCAGCCTTCCTTTTCAAATTAAATATTCAGCGATAATTTTTTCGATATCGAACGGAGTGATTCCTTCCTTAACGGAAAAAATTGTATCAGCCTCTTCCTTCTCAATTACCAATTCCCCTCGGGCACGTGCGTGGAGCTCGAACAATTGATAAAGGTTTGGCTTCACTAATGAAGTCATTGCCTTACCCGTGGCGGCGATTCCGGTTAAATTGCCTTCAATATTGTTGTAGTATTCCGGATGGCTTCGAAGTGCCAGGTCTGTCCAGATTACTTTTCGTTCCGCAAGATCTAAAATCACTGGTATGCAAAATGTAGTATCGGCGGCAACATCAATTTTATCGACCACTGTTTTTGGTTCGAAAATTTCACCTAAATTCGGCTGCTTACGACTCATCCAGCCAGCATAGCATTCAGGCATATCACAAAAAGCATGTTCGGTATAGGAGATGATATCCATCACCACATACCTGCCGCCGTTAGCCAGAACACTTGGAATGTCTAAATCAATGAACTCGCATGCACCATTTGGAGCACTAGTGATATCACCGGAATGGACAGCATTGTACTTGGCAGAACGAAGATTCGTGTAGGAAATATGCTCAAGATACTGCCAATTTTCATCAAATATGACTGCTGACAAATCAATATCCACCCGGCCTGTCGGTACCCCCTTAATCATTCCTTCTTTCCACCAAAGAAAGAAACGGATGGTATCGCCAATCGGCATATCCAATTTGCTGCCGCGGACGAGTGTGCGCAATGCTTTCGAAGCAGAACGCTGTGAAAATGGCACGAGATAATTTCGCAATTCCTTATCCAGAACAATTTTTCCAAGTCCCGGAAGCTGAGCGAATCGGCTAATCAGTGCTGCTTCAATCAAGGCAGTGATTTGCTCACAAACCGATTCCTCGAGTACATTTAGTTCATTATTTATGGCAACAGCTTTCTGTACATTACCTTTCGGGAAGAAGACCCGGATGTCGGTTGGTTTACCGCGCTGTTTAAAATGAGCAAGGACTTGCAAAAGGACTGGTGTTGCAACAGCGTTCACTACTGCGCCGAACTCATTTATAACCGGCACGACATCTTCTGAAATCCTTAGGAGATGATCCAATCTTCTCGCAAACTCACCTGGGCGTGTTTTAAGCAGGGAAACGGCAGTAGCTAAATCCCTATCCAGCAATGCTCCTTCCACCCTTCCTCCGAACGTTGTAAACGGAATATTATTACGGATGATGTCAAATGCTCGGTTAACATTTTTATAGCGGCTTTTATACTCGGCAGGATGGAGCCTTTCACCAAGCCGCTTCCACATTTCCTTATGACGAATCATGTCTTCGGTGAGATTGCCGCAACCTTCTAAAAGGCTAAGGAGCAGCCGCCGTTCCGGCCGTTTGAAATTCTTAAAACGGGTGCTGCCCGCTAAACTAACATCACCGTCTGAAAGGGCAGCAGCTAAACGAAGCACATCCGTTGCCGTCTTAAAATAACGAGAAATGACAGCTGCATCCGCTTTTTCATTTTTCAAAAGTTGCGACACTACAAAGCCAATATTCTCTTTTAACGGAATCTCATCTGGTAAAATCAAACTTACATTAGTGATATTTTCAATCGTCCAAGCAACATCACCCTTATCTACTACTGAGATGCTCGTTTTCGCAGCTATCAATTGTCGAATGATTTCCAGGAATTCTTCCTCCGCAGCAAGTCCAATTACCTTCACATCTGGTTCTTCGATGAGCGGGAATCGTTCCTCCACTTTGTAAATTGGAAGACCTTCATTCTGAAAGCTTAACCCTGATACATCATGAACAAAAGCAGAACAATAGTGAATAATTGCATTTAGATAAAGGTCGACATTCTCTATTTCCATCACCTGCGACGGAAAATTCGGATACATCGGCTGAAATGTCCGATGTGCACCAACCATTTCTTTAAGGTCCTGGACCAATCCTTTATAAAAATTGATAAAGTCAGCTTCAGACATCGTCCGGACTGCCTCGATTAACTCTTCTGAGAACGTGTAACCTAAATTTTCAATATTTTTCAGCGCAGTCGCTAAATAAGTATCAGGAAGCACACTATGCCCGCTAGTAAGAATGAGCTTATTTTTTCTACGTAATAGAATCGAATTTTTCATCACACATCATTCCTAACGAGTTTATTTGGGCAAAAAAAAATCAGGAAAGCGATACCTCTAAATATCCCTTAAATAGATGAAGAAGGAAGAAGTATCATAGCCTGATAATCTAAGTATATCATACTACATGTATTAAGAATAAAATTATCGCTGAAATTGGACGCGATGAAGATTGGCAAAAATACCGCCTTGTTCAATTAACTCATCATGTCGTCCTTCTTCAGCAATCCCGTCCTCGGTCACAACAATTATCCGGTCGGCATTGCGAATTGTTGCCAGTCTGTGGGCAATAATAAGTGTGGTTCTGTTTTGGGCAAGCTCTGTCAGCGCTTCCTGGATCACCATTTCTGTTTCGGTATCGAGAGCGGACGTCGCTTCATCCAATATCAAGATAGGTGGATTTTTTAGAAACATCCTTGCAATCGCAAGCCGCTGCTTCTGACCGCCTGAAAGCTTGAGTCCTCTTTCGCCAATCTGCGTCGCGTAACCATCCGGCAAAGAAGCAATAAACTTTTCAAGATGTGCCCTGCTTGCTGCCTCAGCAATTTCCTTATCTGTGGCATCCTGCTTTCCATAGGCGATATTTTCTCGAAGTGTCCCTGTAAACAGAAACACATCCTGTTGAACGATGCCGATTTGGGAACGCAGTGATTTTTTGGTCATATTGCGAATATCGAGACCATCAATATAAATGCCGCCGCCATTCACATCGTAAAATCTTGGAATCAACGAGCAAATCGTGGTCTTCCCTGCCCCCGACGGCCCTACAAAAGCAACCGTCTCACCGGCACGGATATTCAAATTAATATTTTCTAGGACCGATTTATGGTTATCATAGCGAAAAGACACTTCATCAAAGACGATGTTCCCTTTAAGTAACCCTACTTCCACCGCATCCTCTGTATCCTGCACCTCAGGCTCAGAATCAATCAGATCAATAAACCGTTTAAAACCCGCCATTCCTTTTGGATACAATTCCATAATGGCGCTGATTTTATCAATCGGTTTAAAAAGAACATTGACATAAAGGACAAAACCGACAAGTTCGCCGTACGTCAAATGACCGGAGAAACTCAGCCATGCACCGTAAACGAGAACAACAATCGTAATCAGCCGGGTCATCATATAAATACCGGAAAGACTATAGGACATCACCCGATACCCGCCAAGTTTAGCCCCGCGGTACCTCTGATTATTCTTTTTAAATCTAGCAATCTCAAATTCTTCGTTTGTAAACGATTGAACCACACGGCTGCCGGAAACACTGTCCTCCACCCGGGCGTTTACATCTGCGATACTGGAATACATTTGGCCCCAAGCTTTGTTCATTTTTAAATTGCAGACGACAACCAATATAATTAAAAAAGGCAGAATCACTACTGCAACCAGTGCTAATTTTACGTTGATCGTCAGCATAATCCAGAAAGCGCCAATAAAAGTAATCAGCGCGATGAATACATCCTCCGGACCATGGTGGGCAAGCTCACCGAGATCAAATAGGTCATTGGTTATTCTGCTCATAATATGTCCCGTTTTCGTATTGTCGAAAAACCGGAATGATTGTTTTTGGACATGCTCGAACAGCTCTTGCCTCATATCTGATTCAATATTGATTCCGAGCTTATGGCCCCAATAATTCACAATAAACTGCAAGAAGGTACTCAAACAATAAACAAGTAAAAGTCCGATACTGACTGTGACAATCGCATGCCAATCGCCTCCAGGCAGCAGTTTATCGATAAACCATTGCACCGCAAGCGGAAAGGCTAATTCCAACATGGCTACGATGACTGCACTGATAAAATCCAAAATAAATAGCCTTCTATGCGGTCGATAATAAGAAAAAAAACGCCGAATCATAAATTATCTCCTTTTTTCTAAGATAGCAATACTAGGATTATATGAGAAAGAGGCGGACAATTTCAAGTTTTTTGAATATATTATATTCAAAAAAAGCGCTTGGCTTTAAAAATATGCCAAGCGCTTTATATGTTAATGGTGGTGATGGTGGCTGCCTTTTGTTGGATTGGTGATTAACCATTCCTCTTTCGGGACGTGAAAATATTGAATCCAAATACTATTCAAATTTTCATTATTTTTATTGAGAATAAAATCAATTTCTCGATCGCTTTTGACGACCACATCATTTTCTGTTGGCGTATCGAGCATCAAATCATAGTGTGCATGATCTCCATGAATACTTGTGACATAAACTCGGAACATTTTCCCTTGAGCTTCTTCTTGTTCCAACATTTTTTGCAGCGCTTTAGCCGCATGACGGTTAATTTTGACTTTCATCTTATGCTCTCCTCTATCTTCTTATTAATTCTTTTTTTGACTATTCTTTTTTATCTTGATTAATTGGTAACTAATAAATGCAATATATAATGGTATTGCGACATAAATAAAATACGGGAATCGATGATGTTCTTTTTTAAAGACAATATAAATGGCATAGCCAAGGAATAGCGTTATGATAATACCGTATTTTGGCAGTGGAACATCCTTTAGGCTAGGAATTTTAATTGTACTTACCATCAAATAACATAAAAGGAAAAAGGCGATTACGAAGATGTAACCCAACATTTTACCATGGAACAAAGTCAATAGTGTTAATAAGCCGCCCGCCGCTGTAATCGGAACGCCTGTAAAGTACTGTAGGGAAGATTTAACGGCGTTAATGTTGAACCTAGCTAATCGATACGCACCGAATAAAGGGAAAAGACCGGCAACAGCCATTCCGATAGTGCCAAAGGCAGAAAAATAGGCATAATAGGCCATCATTGCAGGTGCAACACCAAAGGTAACAATATCCGCCAGTGAATCAAGTTCTTTACCAAGTTCACTTTCTACGCGCAGCATTCTGGCAATCCTTCCATCCATACTGTCAAGCATCATTCCAATTAATATTAGGATGGCCGCATTCTTATAATCCCCTGACGCTGAATACATAATGGATAAAAAGCCAAAAAATAAGTTCGCCAGTGTAAATAAGTTAGGAATACTATTTCTTATAATATGTATCACTCCAATTTTCAATAGCGAAGCATTTCAGTTTAAAAAATCACTAAACATCATGTTCCGCTTTTATATTTCTTATTATAACGCTTTTCTTGGTAAAATTGGAAAAACCAAATTGCAACAGTTAACCAAAATCCACTTGCAAGATATCCCCCAATAATATCACTTGGATAATGGACACCTAAATAGATCCGACTAATCCCAATAGCCATAATCATGAAAACACTGAAAATGATCAGGACACTCCTTCCCCATCTGCTAGGGATATGGCGCCAGAGTAAAAATGACAGAATGACATAAACTGTGAAGGCATTCATCGCATGGCCACTTGGAAAACTATACCCTGAAATATCAATTAAGCGATGGAAATCAGGACGAACCCGGTGAAAAATAAGTTTCAAAATTTGGTTTAATACCGCTGAACCAATAATAGCAGATATGAATAATATTAATTCTAAACGATGATGTAACACTTTATAAAGGAAAATTATTAAAATGATAATAATGACGCTGACAACAGAAAAAGAACCGATTAAGGTGAAAAACTTCATCACTTTTGTTAAGGTTGGTGATTCAAGCCCCTGAATAGCTGCTATTACATCGCTATCAAAATCGATAATTTTATGGTCACTTATTAATAAAGAGATAAAGATAAAGCCAATCACGCAGACTAAACTAATGATGAAAGCTATAACTAGATGTACTTTAAGGTTCATAACAAAATCCTTTCAATAAATACTTACCATATAGTACCATGAAATAAAAATAATATCACTACTATCTCATTTTCTATCCTAAAGAAAACTCGCCGATTGGCGAGCTCTATTAGTTTTATATTTAAACCATCATGTTATTCATTAGTTGAATGAGGAAGCTCGTCTCTTCTCGTCTTAGTTAAATAGATGACCAAGCATAAAATCGTTATTAGGAAGATTGCGCTCGTTCCCACTGTTCCTAGACCTAGACCACCATCTTTACGAGGCTGTGAAAGGTAATCGCCAAGAGAAGCACCGAGAGGACGGGTCAGGATGTAGGCGATCCAGAAAGACAGCACTCCATTCAATTTAAATCGGTAAAATGCGATAGTAACGATACCTATCAGAACAGCGAACATCAGCGCTGACATCCAGTACCCAAGGTTAAGCCCCTCTGCGATGAGATCGCCTGCAGCCGTACCTAGTGCGAAGGTGAACAAAATAGCCAACCAATAGAACGCTTCCCGCTTGGTGGTGTAGATGGAGTGAATGGAAAGAGTTTTCTCACTCGCATACCAGGCTGTAAATGCCACCGCCAGAGCGAGACTGAAGGAGACGGTTGTCGTCACTAGAGATACGCCAAGGTTATCCACCAAATTATCAGTTATAAGCGTACCGACGATGCTAATCATCACGACTGCAAGCCAGTAGATACTTGGCACGTATTTCCTCGACCGGAACTGGAAGAACAGGATAATGACTAAAAGACAGGCCATGACGATCGTTGTATTAGTTAAGCCCCATTTTAAATTGAAATTCAAGAAGTCTGCGGCCGTTTCGCCTACAGTTGTGGCCATGATCTTGATGATCCAGAAGAAAATCGTGACTTCCGGAACCTTGTTCAACATCTGCCGTCCAATACTTTCCTTACGATATTTCCCCTCAGAATACTCCATTTAGTAATCCTCCTACTTTCCACTAACCGATAAGTTTATTTAAGCTTTTCACTAATCTGAATTCCTTGGTTGTTGATGATTTTCGGAAAAATCATAAAAATTTTACTATTTTACCCTTTAAATCTGTATCCTGCTCCCCAAACAGTTTCGATATATTGAGGATTAGATGGATCCGTTTCAATTTTTTCACGGATTTTTCGAATGTGGACAGTAACCGTTGAAATGTCACCCAACGAATCAAAGCCCCATAACTTTTCGAATAACTGCTCTTTGCTAAAGACATGGTTTGGATGGAGCGCAAAGAAGGTTAGCACATCAAATTCTTTTGTGGTAACAGCCACTTCTTGATTATTTACATAAACCCGTCTTGAAGCTTGATCAATCCGAAGACCACGCACCATAATACTGTCATTTTGCGGTTCCCTTCCAATTAGTCTTTGATAACGAGATAGATGCGCCTTAACCCTTGCAACCAGCTCACTCGGACTAAATGGCTTAACAATATAATCATCGGCACCAAGTCCCAAGCCACGGATTTTATCAATGTCTTCTTTTTTGGCAGAAACCATAAGGA
This sequence comes from Neobacillus novalis NBRC 102450, assembly GCF_001591805.1. Lineage (GTDB taxonomy): Bacteria > Bacillota > Bacilli > Bacillales > Cytobacillaceae > Neobacillus > Neobacillus novalis. The sequence continues at coordinate 215,375 of NZ_BCVP01000010.1, forward strand.
TGGGGATATCCTTTTCAGTTCGGATTGCTTTGCAAATCTGAAAGCCATCAACCTCTGGGAGCATAAGATCGAGCAATACCAAATCTACCTTCTCATTTATAGCCTTTTGTAAGCCCTCATCACCGGTTAATGCGATCTCAACCGAAAAACCATCTATTTCCAAATAATCCCGTTCAAGCTCAGCAATACTTTTATCATCTTCAATAATTAAGATCCGTTTCAATTGTCTTCACCTGCTTTTCTTAACGTAAAAAGAATCGTTGTTCCTTGTCCTTTTTGACTTTCTGCCCAGATGGAACCATGATGTTCTTCGATGATTCGCTTCGCAATCGATAACCCCAGGCCACTACCGCCTTTTTCCGTTCCTCGTGCCATATCGACACGGTAAAAGCGGTCAAAAATCATCGGTAATTTCTCTTCCTCAATCCCTGGACCGTTGTCATTCATTTTGAAAAGAACATAAGAATCTATTGTAGATAAATGAAAGGAAAGCTCCTTGGCCGGTTTATCGATATACTTCAAAGAATTATCGACAATATTGGTTATGACACGTTTCAGGTGCTCACGGTCAGCGACGATGAGATAATCACCATTTTTTTCTATATTTAAACTGATTCCAACCTTCTTTTCCTCCAAATCAAACCGCAGTTCTTCAACAAAATCCTGAAGGTAGTGATCAAACTGAATGTTTTCAAAATGAAAAGGAAGGCGCTGTAAGTCTAATTTCGAATATAAAAATAGTTCATCAATCATATGATCCAAATCGATTGATTTTGAATGTATCGTTTGAATGTAGCGATCAATTTTTTCGGGGCTGTTGGCCACGCCATCGCGAATTCCTTCCACATACCCTTTAATGGTCGTAATCGGTGTTTTTAGATCATGAGAAATATTGGCGATTAACTCTTTGCGATTTTCCTCATAGGCTAACTGCTTTTCAATCGATTCTTTTAACCTAACCCTCATTTCCTCAAACCCCTGGGCAAGCTGTCCGATTTCATCCTTGGATTTAACTGGAATCGGTTGATTAAGGTTTCCTTCTTTTATTTGCTCAGCAGCTTTCTGTAATCTTCGAATAGGAAGGATGATACTTCTTGACACATAGTAAGTGAGTAAACCATTCGTTACAATTAAAATTAAGAGCAAAACAATAAATAAAATTGGGAATGAGGAGCGAACAAATTTGGCAAAACTGCTGGCATCCGTTACAAAAAACAAGGAACCTTCTGACCCATCAGGAAAGAAAAAATCAAGCTTTTTTATCGAAATAAATTGATGATTAATTTGTTCAACCGGATCAACTTCTCCAAATAACCCAAATGGCGGAAGTTCCTCCTTGTCTAACCCTTGTAATTTTGCTGGTAGGTAGACAATGTTTTGTCCTTTTCTCACTACTAATGAAGTGTTACCCGCCTTATTTAATTGACCGTCAATTTCTTTTAAATAGGTTGGATTCAAAAATTGTTCCGGGTTTTTCAGTGTTTCCTTGTGTAAATCAATATATAATTGATCCTTCTCAGAAATATGATGGTAATGCTCCGGTGGCAGGTAGATGTTTCGCAATTCTTTTATATCCCCTCTAAAAAGCAAGGCCATTAAAAGTGCAGATAAAACAACGAAAAAGATGGGCACTAAAATCATTGCGAGATTGGATAATAAAAGTCTAAAACGAATCGACATCTGTTCCACTACTTTCTAAATTTAAAATTCTTTTTTGCTAAACTTATAATAGCCCAGCGTGAAGAATAATGCACAAAATGATAAAAGATAAAGGGTTCTGCCAAAAGTGACGATATTTATCCCATTATTGATCCAACGCTGATACCAGTCATTATCGTATGCCGGCAGCCACTGGGCAACGGTTGGAAAAAGATAGGTTAAAACGACCATTACTAAGTAAAGGAGGATAGAAAATGTCAATGCCTTGCTGCTAGAACCGAACCATAACGCCAGGAAACTTAAGAGGATTCCAATTGCCATTAATGGAAACCATGATAACAAAAACGCTGAGAGGCCCATTAACAAACCAGTAAAGGTGAAATTTTCGAGCCAGATGGCACCTGTTATTAATGATGAAAGGCAGACCTGCAATAATAGCGTCAATAAGTAGATGCCAATACAGACAATCTTGGATGTAAACAGTTTGTACCGTGATAATGGACGGACAAGCAGGAAGGAAAGTGTCTTTTGTTCTTGTTCCCCAGCAAACATATCACTAACGCAAAGGGCCAATAATAATGGCAGGTAAAAGGATACGGCTAAACTTAATATCACAAGTGGGAAGGACTCGCCATCGAATGCGGTGAAACCAAACTTGTTTTGCATCATTTGAATAGCCGGCCCAACTAGTAAAGGGAATATTACTGAGAGGCAAAACAAGACAATGGTTGATTTTTTTTGTACTAACTTATTCCACTCATTTTGTAAGTTCAACATTTTCGTTCACTTCCTTCCCTTTACGGATGTTGTCCATATAAAAAGATTCAAAGGTTTGACCTTCAGCTAATTGATTTTTAGCCACTTCGCCAATAATTTTACCCTTAGAAAGAATGGCGATTCGATTACATAAACGTTCAACCTCATCAATCAAATGAGTGGAAAGGATAAAGGTAACACCCTCCTCACTAGCTAACCGGCTAATAAGCTCCTGAAAATCAAGTTTCCCTTCAATATCCAGACCATTTGTTGGTTCGTCTAAAATAACAAAAGATGGTTTGGAAAGTAAGGCGGCCGCTAAATATAAACGCTGACGCATTCCTGTTGAGAAAGATTTCACCTTTTCATGCTTGTGAGCCTCCATTCCCACCCATTGGAGTACTTCATCAATTCTCCCTTTTTCAAGAGATGGATACAGTCTCGATGCTAACAGGAGATTTTCATATGCCGTTAAATAATCAAACGCTTCGACCCCGCTGATTAGTGTCCCAACCGATTGCATTGCTTGTTCAAATTGATCCATGACATGATACCCATTAATCACTATTTCCCCTTGATCAGGACGGCATAATGCCACAATACACTTCATTAACGTTGTTTTCCCGGCACCGTTTGGACCTAATAACCCGAAAATTTCACCATGTTCCACGGAAAAACTAATATTTTTAACACCGCGGCCATTTTTATATTGCTTTGTTACGTTTCGCAGTTCGAGAACCGGCACGCATCTCACTCCTTTTTAACGCATTTTTATATAAGCAAGTTTCCCACTTGTACTCTTCAATTTTTAGAACCAAGGGCAGAGGAATATGTCCCCTGCCACATCGGTTATTTTCTTTACCTTTGTAAATTAATCCTCATGTCCATCATGCTTGTCTTGTACTTTAACAACCTTTTTGCCTGTCAAATCCACGCCTGATACTTTTGAATTATTTAACTGATCGAATGTGTTTGTAAGCATTAATACAAGATCATGGTGTGTACCATTTACATCCTCACCGGAAACATAAATAGTCGCTTCTTGACCGGTTAAGTAATCATTCTTATCCACTATGCCTTTTAAGACAACACGGGATACGTTAATGTTATTTTTTAGTTGTGGAAGCTCTGGTTTTAGGTCAGCCAACTGTAAGGAGCCGAATTCTGCTTTTTCCTTATGATCCTTTTGCTGGTCGATATTCTTAAGGAAGAATGACACAACAGCCTGTCCAACGGCAGGAATTTGATTTTTAGATAGATCGAGCTGCAGCTCCGTCTTTCCGTTGGCACCAACACTCGTTGTAATCATATCTTGATAATTTTTTGTTACAGCATCAAAGATTGCCTCTACATCTTTTTGCATTTGCGGCGAGAGGTTTTCATCTTTATGCTCCTTACGTTTAAACTCTTTCTTATGTTCACTTTCGTCTATTACATAGTAGTTGTCATCCTTGCTGCTCTTCACGACCGTCTGATTCGCTTTTGAAAAATAATCTACTTTTGTAGTGATTCCGCCATTTGTCACACTGACAGTGCTATTTCCGGATTCATCCTTTAAATTTACTGCGTTCAAAGAATCAACCTGGTAAATCTCCTTGCCATTATCTGTTAAGGACGCTGAGGTCTGGGCAGTAAAACTGTTGATTGTATGAGTCTTCTTAACTGCTGTTTTAAACAAGTCGTATCCAGATGTGGAAGCAGATGCCGATAAAACACCTCCAGCCATTAATAATCCACTGACGCCAACTGCGGCCAGGACTTTCTTATTCATTTTTCTTCCTCCTTCAAGGCATAGTGTTGTTACATGATAAGAATAGACGACCAAACTAAACAGACTATTAATGAAATATTAATAATTTCTTAAATCGGAAGTTTTTGGTAAAAAATTGGAAATTAAAAAAGCAATCCTCCCATACAGAAAGAATTGCTTTCCAAAAAGGTTATGAAATTTTCGGTTCCTTTTTCACTGACTCACTGGCTTTATCTTTGGAGAAAAACCATCCAGCCGCCGCAATCCCGACTAACAAGACGTAAAAGCTTACTTTCCATTCAGTTGAATGGGCAAATTCCTCGCTAAGAATCCCTAATGACGGATGTGATAGTGTGTAGACAGCAAGCTTTACACCAACCCAGCCAACAATCGCAAAGGCAGCAATTTCCAAACCTGGCCTTCTTTCTAACAGCTTCACAAACTGATTAGCGGCAAAGCGCATAATCACTAACCCGATTATTCCACCTGCAAAAATAACCAAGAATTTTCCTCCGTCAAGGCCGCCGATATTTGGCAGTGGGGTATCCGGGAGGACAACCGCCATCGCTACAGCAGCAAGAATCGAGTCAACAGCAAATGCAATATCGGCTAATTCAACTTTAAACACAGTCATCCAAAAGCCGCTATTTTTTTTGGAAACTTGCTGGTTCACAGGCTGTTCCGATTTCCTTTTAACAACCTTGCGGAAAATATGATTCCCCGCCATGAATAATAGATATAGCGCACCAATCGCTTGCACCTGCCACACATCCACAAGGAACGAAATTGCGAATAGTGAAGCAAAACGGAACACAAACGCTCCGGCCAGGCCATAAAATAAAGCCTTTTTTCGCTTTTCTTCAGGAAGATCTTTAACCATAATCGCCAGGACTAAGGCATTATCTGCTGCCAAAAGACCTTCCAAGCCCACCAAAATAACTAACACCCAGCCGTATTCCAGTAACAAACTAAAATCCATGAATATTTCCTCCTCTAAAGTAAGTTTTTTCTAAAATTGTTCCCTCTCGCCAATAAAAATAGGCCCTTACTGATGACAGTAAAGGCCTGAAGAAAACAGAAAAAGACCTTTACCGTAAAGTAAAGGTCTTGCTAACAACGTCCATGTTGCCAATAAAGCCGGAGATGGATTTCTCGAAGTGACGACTTTATTGTAGCAGCTACTCCCCTTTAAAAAGGAAATATTTTATTACTATTAATATAGTATATTATTAAGCGGTTGTCAATGTGAAGCATTAGAACGATTATAATCCATATACCTCGCAGTATTTTTGCTCAAGATATTCGACAAGATAGTCGGCATTTAATTCCTCACCGGTTACTTTCACAATCAGTTCATTCGGTGTATAAAGCTTTCCATATTGATGAATGTTTTCCTTTAACCATTCTTGTAGCAGGTCAAAGCGGCCATTTTCAATGAGGTGATAAAATTCCGGCAAATCTTTTTGGATGGTCCGAAGAATTTGCGCTGCATATAGATTACCTAATGAATAAGACGGGAAATAGCCAATGCCGCCAAAGGACCAATGAACATCCTGAAGGACGCCTTCCGTGTCTGTACTTGGTGTCACCCCTAGGTAATCATGCATTTTCTGGTTCCAAATAGCCGGCAGGTCCTTTGCTTCAATCACCCCTGCAATCAGGTCTTTTTCAATTTCATACCGCAGCATGATATGAAGATTATACGTTAATTCATCTGCTTCTACACGGATAAACGACGGCTGTACAGTGTTAACGGCACGATAAAATTCGTCAACACTAACATTTTCAAGCTGTGCAGGAAAATGGGCTTGAAGCTGCGGGTAAAAATAATACCAGAATTCCCTGCTCCGTCCGACCATATTTTCTAAAAATCTTGATTGCGATTCATGAATTCCAAACGATGCTCCGCTCTGAAGAACAGATTCCTCATATTCCGGATTTACATGCTGCTCATAAATGCCATGCCCTGCTTCATGAATCGTCCCGAATAGGGCGGAACGGACATTTTTTTCAAGATAACGAGTTGTTAAGCGGACATCGCCAATCGTAACCGTTTGCGCAAAAGGATGAACGGTTTCATCCAGTCTGCCGGCTTTCATATCAAAGCCAATAATCGGCAGAATATAGCGGTTAAATGCTTTTTGGGTCTCAATATCAAATGATTGATCAAAAACCTCGACAGCTGTCGGCTTTCCATGTTTCTGAATCCGCTCTAATAGTTTAACGCTTGATTCTCTAAGTTTAGCAAATAACGGGTCTAGTCTTTTCACCGTTAAACCTGGTTCAAATTCGTCGAGAAGTGCATCGTACGGATGCTCCTCATAGCCATAAATTTCCGCAAACTTCCGCCTAAATTGAACTATTTTCTCTAAATACGGAAGGTAGTGGGCGAAATCATTGTTGGCTCTCGCCTCCTCCCAGGCATCATTGGCTTGGCCCGTTAAGATGCTGTATTCCTGAAAAAGGTCTGCAGGGATACTTTTCGATTTTTGATAGTACTCTCTATATTCTCGAACCTTTGCTTTTGTCACAGCATCCAGATTACTTGCAGCTGATAATATTGCTAACAAATTGCCCATTTCCTCTGAAACGGAAAGTTTAAACACTTCCGTCCGTAAGGTCCCGATAGCTTTTGCAAACACATTTCGCCCTTTTTTCGGAGCCATAACCTTTGAATCCCAGTCAGTCAGACCAATAATACTTGAAAAATGCGTGATTTTTTCATCTAATACCCTAAAATGTTCCAATGCGGTCTGTAAATCTAGATCGATCACTTTCTGTTCCATATGTAGCCCCCCTAAACATGATTCTATTACTTAAAGAATGGCAGTTGCAGAAACCGCCACATCCACTTTATTATAAATTAAAAATTCAAATAGGGGAAAAAATTAGAAAACTTTTTCTTAGCTATAGAAAGGATTTCGACGTTAACGAATTAGCTTTTACCTTTCACTAATAATCAAATCTGTATAAATTTAACATATAAGAGGAAAAACTAATCTCTGATGCAGGACTACGCTTAGTCGATAACGTATTTAGGAGGCCTATATTTTATGCAGGACAGAACAGGGACGGCAGTTGGAAAGCCGATACAAAGAATTGATGCCGTTGAAAAAGCAGCGGGAACAGTTCGATACATAGACGACTATACGTTACCTGGTTTGGCCCACGCAAAGCTGGTTAAGAGCAGCTATGCCCACGCTAAGATTAACTCAATTGACTCAACAGAGGCATGGAAGGTACCTGGAGTTCGGGCGATTATCACAGGAAAAATGTTTCCATATCATATTGGTCCAATCCTCGCAGATCGGCCTCCGTTGGCGATTGAAAAAGTTCGCTATTACGGCGAACCGGTAGCCATCGTTGTTGCTGACCATGAACACCAAGCAAAAAGAGCTGCCGCCCTCGTAAAAGTCGATTACGAACCATTGCAGGTGGTCAATTCAGTACGGGATGCCTTCCAAACTGGAGCTCCCTTAGTCCATGAAAACTCTGGCCAATACATGAAGATCATTAGCAATGTATACCCCGTTCAGGGAACAAACATTGGCAGCCATATTAAGATTCGCAAGGGTGATTTCATTAAGACCTGGGAAGCTTGCACGACAAAGGTGAAAGAAACCTACTCTTTTAACCTATCCGATCATGTTGCCCTAGAAACAAGAAGTACTAGGGTCGAAATAAAATCTTCCGGCAAGGTGATTATTCATACCACGACGCAATCACCTTTTACGATAAAAAAAGTCATGAATCAATTCTTTAATATTGAACTGGGCAATATCATTGTCCACACGACAATTGTCGGCGGTGCATTTGGAGGGAAAGGCACTGTCCAACTGGAACCACTCGCGTATTTAGCCTCAAAAGCCATTGGCGGAAAAATGGTGAAGTTGAATTATGAGCGCGAAGAAGATCTGATTACGGCTCCGTGCCACATTGGCGTGGAAGCGACGATTTCGCTTGGAACCAATAAAGACGGGAAAATCATCGCAGGACAATACACGTTTTTGATTGATTCAGGTGCTTATACGGACCAGGCGGCTGGAATTACCCGTGCGATGGCCCTTGATTGTACAGGACCATATAATGTCCCGAATGTTTGGTGTGATTCGTATTGCATGTACACCAATCACCCTTATGCTACCTCTTTCAGGGGGTACGCCCATCCGGAACTTACCTTTGCCGTCGAGCGCACTATGGACCAGCTTGCTAAAAAATTATCGATTGACCCTATCGAGCTCCGAAAAATGAATACGATTCAACCCGGTGACACTTCACCAACCCAGTCTGTCATTACCGCTAATAACATTGGCGATACGTTGAAATGCCTAGAAAGAGCAAGGGAACTCATTCAATGGGATGAGGGGCAGCGGCTCGAAATCAGCAACAATAAAATAAGAGCAAAAGGGATTAGTACTTTTTGGAAAACATCGACAACGGCCACGAATGCCCAGTCAGGAGCAATTCTAAAGTTTGAAGCAGACGGCAGTGTGAATTTGAACTGCGCGGCGATTGAATTAGGACAAGGAACAAAAACCATTTTAGCGCAAATCATCGCTGAAAGATTAAAGCTGGAAATGAATAAGATTCATATCACGATGGAAGTCAATTCCTCCTATGACCCGCATCAATGGCGGACGGTTGCCAGTAGTACGACATTTCTAGCGGGAAGAGCTGTTTTAGCTGCCTGTGATGATGCGATATCGCAGCTAAAAAGAACCGCCTCAATCGCATTAAAATGTTCTAAGGAGGACTTAGAGGTTGGCGGCGGTCGCGTTTATTTAAAACCAAATCCCGATTATGGTGTCCAAATAAAAGATATCGCATTAGGTTATCAATACCCAAATGGGCATGCAGTGGAAGGCCAGGTAGTAGGTCATGGAAAATACATTCAAAGACATTTAACCCCCATGGATAAGGAAACAGGGTTCGGTAAGCCGGGACCGTGGTGGTCTGTCGGAACACAGGCAATTGAAGTCGAATGGGATACAAGGGATTATACCTACAAAATTTTAAAAGCTGTTACAGTGCTTGACGGCGGCACCATCATTAACCCGGCGACCGCAACCCAGCAAATGAGAGGCGGCATGTATTTAGGTCTTAGCTTTGCCAGCAGCGAGGCGTTTCTTTTTGATGAAGGAGGAATTGTTCAAAACCCGCAATTACGGACCTATCAAATCATCAGATTTGGCGAACAGCCTGTCGAATATCTGGTCGACTTTATTGAATCCCCTGCTGCTGACGGGCCATACGGGGCACGCGGAATCGGCGAATATGGGGTGATTGGCATGGCGGGGGCACTAGCCAACAGTCTGTCCGCGGCTGCACAAGTAGAGTTGAATCATTTGCCATTAATTCCTGAGTTAATCTGGAAGACAAAGAAGGAGCACTTGAAATGATTCCGTTTGACTTTGAATATTACAAACCCGATTCGATAACTGAGGCAATTCAGACGTTTCAGGATATCGAGAGCCAGGGCAAAAAGGTCATCTATTATAGCGGTGGGACAGAATTTATTACTTTTTCGCGAATAAATAAATTGAGCGCTGACGCCGTTATTGATCTAAAAGGGATTCCTGAATGCCAAGTATTGGAATCCCTTGGAGACCTGCTGGTTATCGGTTCCGCCGTTTCATTAAATAAAATTGCCAAGTCCAATTTATTTCCGCTTCTTGGTCAAGCCGTCAAACAGGTTGCAGACCATACATCTAGAAACAAAATTACGATTGGCGGCAATCTTCATAGCCGGTTAATCTATCGCGAAGGGGTACTTCCGCTGCTATTGGCGGACGCGCAAGTAAAAATTGCCGGCAAAGAGGGCGAACAGGTTCTTGCATTCGAAGATGTTTTTCAGCAAGAAATGAAATTGGGACCTGGGCAGTTCCTCATACAAATTTTAGTAGAAAAGTCCTACGCCTCTTACCAGTATATCAGCATAAAAAAAACAAAAACCTCTAAGGTGGGTTATCCTGTCGTATCCCTTGCTGCGATTGCAAAAGACAGCCAGATCCGTGCGGCATTTAGCGGAGTCTGTGCGTATCCATTTAGGTCTGCTCAAATGGAAGCGGCGTTAAACGATTCTTCCCTTTCAATCGAAAAGCGGATTGAACAAGCGCTTAGTCGCCTTCCAGCACCAATTGTCAATGATATTCAGGCTTCTAGAGAATACCGCGAATTTGTGTTAATTAATGCGTTAGAGGATGCGCTGGATGCTTTGAAGGGAGCGATTTCATGATCAAAAATGGTTCATCTAAATCAGTCGTAAAATTACATGTGAATGGAGACAGTCATGAGGTAACCATTCGCTCCGCAGACACTCTCCTTCTTACATTAAGAGAACAGCTCGGTTTAAACGGTGCGAAGCGGGCTTGTGAAAATGGTGATTGCGGCGCCTGTACAATCCTAATAAACGGCGAACCGATGCATTCTTGTTTGTCACTGGCTATCGAATCAATCAACCAGCCAATAACGACCATCGAGGGTCTAAAGGCTTCTAACATTCAAGAAACCTTTGTCGAAAAATGGGCGATTCAATGCGGCTATTGTACACCAGGTTTTATCTTAAATTGCCATGCATTAGCAGAAACAGAGCCCAACGCAACTGATGAAGTAATCGAAGAGTGGATGCAGTCCAATCTTTGCCGCTGCACAGGGTACCAAGAAATTAAAGAAGCTGTTAAGACTGTTTTGCAAGCAAAGACGAACAAAATTTGAGCAAAATATAATGCCCCAGCCTTAGAAAGACTGGGATCTCCGATTCCATTACCCTTTTTTGAAGCTGTAATTTCCCTGATTTAAGGATTCAACCAGGCTAAGTGTTTGCGCGGCCTGTTCAATTTGCTGCAGAATCTGTTCTAGTTGCTGCTGCTGCGCCGTTTGCGATTGGGTAACCGCAAGCCCTTGCATTTGATTTAGCTGGGCAGCTGCCTGTCCAAGCTGCTGAGCAGCTTGCTGCATTGCCTGGGGATTGTTCATCGAAACGTTTTGCTGAATGGTAGTTGCTGCCTGTTGCAGTGATTGGAGCGCTTGCTGCTTCCCAGTTTGAAATTGCTGTTCCACCATTGGCTGATTTTGCTGCTGCTCTATTTCCTGCTGCTGCATCTGTTGTTGGTTAAAGCTTTGTGATTGCATTTGCTGTTGGTTTTGCTTTTCCATCAGTAATCCTCCTTTAGCAAGTCATAAAATTAGTTTTGATAAAATGATTCCTTTCTATCCATAAGGGAATGAACTGATTGTTTAGATTATTCCTTAAATTTTGAAGAGAATTTCCATTATTTGTTGTTCCCCCTTTTAAGATAAGGCATAATAAAAGAAATGAATCGTAGGTAAAAGGATGTGGATACACGTTGGAGCAACAAAAAAAGAAAAAAAACCATTTCCCCTTTCGATTGAATATACTTTTTTTTAGTGTGTTTTTACTATTCTCCGTCCTTATTTTACGATTAGGATTTGTCCAAATTGTATATGGAGAAAACTTCAAAAGGGATTTGGATAGAAAAGAAGATTTTACCATCAGTAATCCAGTACCGCGAGGAAAAATTTACGATCGGGATTACAAAGTTATCGTCGATAATATTCCAAAAAAAGCAATCACATTTACAAATGAAGGCTTCAGCCAAAAAGAAATGCTGGCAACAGCAGAAAAATTAGCCAAATTGATTACTAAAAACACGGATAAAGTTACGGACAGGAACAAGCGGGAATTCTGGATTATGAAGTATCCCAAGTTAGCTGAAGCTAAAATTACTGATAATGAAAGAGCCTTATATGATGACAAGAAATTAACCGATAAAGACATCTATAAGTTTAAATTAGACCGCATTACTGACAAAGAATTAGTTTTTACAAAAGAGGAACTTGAAGTATTGGCGATTTACCGTGAGTTTAACAGCGGCTATAAATTTACACCGCAAATCGTCAAAAATGAAGATGTTACCGAGAAGGAATTTGCGATTGTCAGTGAAAATCTTCAATTCCTTCCTGGGGTTGATACGACAACCGATTGGGAGCGGTCCTACGTCTTTGAAAATACCTTAAGATCTGTGTTAGGGAAGGTAACAAAATCTGATGAAGGTCTGCCTGCTGAACAATTGGATTATTTTTTGGCAAGAGGCTACAGTCTCAATGACCGCATTGGAAAAAGTCAGCTAGAACTTCAGTATGAGGATGTTCTTCATGGTACGAAATCAAAGATTAAAAATAGTATTGATAAAACAGGCAATATCATTGAAACCAATGTTATGAGCGTTGGGAAAAAAGGGAAAGATCTCGTTTTAACGATTGATATGAACTTGCAAATGGCGATCGATAAGATTGTTGAAGAGGAGCTATGGGTCACAAAGCAATCACCAGGGACGAAACTTACAGACCGTGCCTACGTCGTCTTAATGGACCCGCGAACAGGTGAGCTCTTAACAATGTCCGGGAAAAAAATTGTTAAAAACAAAGAAACGGGCAGGTCAGAAATGGAAGATGACGCACTCGGAACCTTTACGACAACCTACAACGTTGGTTCTGTAGTAAAGGGGGCAACTATTTTAACCGGTTATAAAACAGGTGCCATTTCTCCTGGTACCTCTTTTGATGATGCTGGGATAAAGATAAAAGATACCCCGATTAAAAAGTCATATACTTATTTAGGAAAATTGAATGAACTCGATGCCTTAAAGAAATCTTCCAACGTTTATATGTTCCAAACCGCGATTAGAATCGGGAAAGGTCATTATGAATACGATCAACCGTTGAATTTCAGTAACAAAAATGCCTTTGAGGATATTCGGAATTCGTTTGCTTCCTTTGGCCTTGGAGCAAGAACGGGAATTGATTTGCCAAATGAGCAGACCGGATTAAAAGGGCAAAGTAGGCTCCCAGGTTATTTGTTCGACCTTGTTATCGGTCAATATGATACGTATTCGGCGATGCAGCTGGCCCAGTATGCTTCAACGATTGCAAATGGCGGCTATCGTATGCAGCCCCATGTGGTGAAAGAATTTCGTGAGACTGCCGTTGAATCCAATGAACTTGGAACTGTCGCTCAAGAAATCCATCCTACCGTCCTGAATACCATCGATGTGAAAAAAGAATGGATGTATAATGTCCAAACAGGCTTTAAAAAGGTGATGCAGGAGCCGGGAGGAACTGCCTATAATTTCTTTGGAAAGGCTGCTTACTCACCAGCAGGAAAAACGGGAACCGCCGAAGCCTTTTATGATGGCCCCTTGCGCAGTAATTATGGCAAAGAACCGCCTCCCGTTATGAACTTAAGCCTGATAGGCTATGCCCCAAGTGCAAATCCCGAAGTGGCCATGGCGGTGTTAGTTCCATGGGCTTACGAAGGAACCATAGATAATCGGGCAAGCCTCAGGATTGGCCAAAGGGTACTGGATACGTATTTTCAAATGAAAAACCAATAATTAAGACGGCTCCTCGGGCCGTCTTTTCTTTGTTAAACGGCACTGTGAACCTCTTAGAGTGCCCGTTCTTGGCTTTTTCTTTTGTTCATGGGCACTGTGAACCTCTCAGAGTGCCCGTTCTTGGCTTTTTCTTGTGTTCATGGGCACTGTGAACCTCTCAGAGTGCCAATATCCAGTTTTTTCCTTTTTGGGGCTCATTGAGTAGGACCTTTTTCCAGCTTCTCGGATAAAATTAATTTTTTTGTGACCGTGGGGATCCTTTTTTCGCTTTCACGGGCACAATTATTTTTCTAGTAATAGAATACCAAAATCAGGAAAGAGGAAGCGATAAAAAAATGAAGGTCGCCATTTTTGCGCCTTCATTTCTTGTTTAACACTGATTTCACAGCCTTCTCTATCTCAATATAGCTAGTGCAGCGGCAAATATTCGATTCAAGCCACTCTTTAATCGTTTGATCATCGGCATCCGGATGCTGCTGGATTAACGAATGGCAGTTCATAATAAAACCGGGTGTGCAATAGCCGCATTGAAAAGCGAAGTTTTCGACAAAAGCTTGTTGAATGGGAGTCTCCCTCAGTCCTTCAATCGTGGTAACCTTTTTCCCAACCGCTTCTACCGTAAGCATCAAACACGATTTCATCGGCCAGCCGTCGACGTTCACCGTGCATGCCCCGCAATCTCCATTTAAACAGCCCGGCTTTGCCCCTGTAAGGCCCAGCTTACCTCTTATTGTATATAAAAGGGTATCAGCTGCCTTGACAGCAACTATATGGATTTCTTCATTAATGTTTAACGTAATTGTGTGGGATTGCAAGTTTCATCCTCCCCCTTCAAGCCAAACTACGAAACTATCTAATTCTCACACCATCCAGGGCTGCCAATACATCTACTAACAAATTCCTTAAAACAAATAAACGGTATTCCGCCGAACCTTCGACATCATTGAGGATTGGTTTTGGCAGCACCGCAAGTGCCCCGTCTACCCTTGCCACGGCCGATTGACCGCTTTTGTTTAAGGCGGTCTCGACTTCCTTGGAACGAAATGGGAACGGACATAAGCCACTGACAGCCACACGCACCTCTTGATCAATTTTTAACGCAGCAACCGTAATTAACGGATAGCCCGTCTCCCATTGCTGGCGCCGTTTGAAGCTGAAAAACGGGGCCCTAATAAACCGGCTTTCTGTCGCGGTTTGAACAAGAATTTCCCCTCTCTTAAGCTTCAACTCACCTTGAAAAACATCATGGATGGCTACAACCTTTCCCCCATCAGTTCCGGCAATGACGACCTGGCTATCTGCTAGTAAAAAGGGCAAAACGGCTTCTCGGTAAAAAATACGAGCACAAATATTGCCGCCCAAAGTAATTTTTCCACGGGCGGAATGATCAGCTACTTGACTCGCCGTTTTTGTTAATAACGGAAACAGATTCGCTTCTTCAATTTGAGTGAGGGTAAGCGTGCTCCCAATCAGTAAATGATCCCCGCTAACCTGCATCACTTTGCATTCGGCTATATCCTTAATATCAATGACCGCTTCGGTATAGGCTAAATCTATCCTGCCAAGGGTAATTAATTCCGTACCACCAGAAAAAAACATCGGCTGTTTGCCTTGTTGGTCTAAATACTGATAGAGCTCGACTGCCTCTTGCAGCGTTTCCGGCTTATAATATTCAAAATCAAACGGAAGCATTCACTTGTTCGCCTCCTTTGCTTTCCAAATCAGTTCTGGAATCAGCGGGAGATTATGAAGCGAAACGCCAGCTGCTGTTGACAATGCGTTCCCTAGTGCTCCAGGCATCCCCAATAAGCCGTGCTCCCCGACACCGCGTGCCCCATATGGTCCATCGATCTGCGGGGTTTCAACAAACCCAACAAGATATTCAGGGTTTTCTCCATATCGTAAGGGTCGGTACGTCCGAAGCTGCGGGTTAAGTACCCTGCCAAGCTCGTCGAAATAAAACGTTTCCCGCCCTGCAAATGACAGTCCCATGCTCATCGCACCCATGACCTGGCCCACAGCTGCTTTTTCATTCATCACTCTGCCAATATCAACAACTGTTGCCGCCTTCAACAGCCGGTACGTGTAATCCCGTTTATCAAATTCAATTTCAACCCCATAAGCGGCCACAGTCCATTCCGGACCAGGTCTTCCGGCACCAGTCTCCGGATCCAATGGCGTAAGATGGCGTAAAATATAACTTCCTCGGCCGATGATTTGCCCTCCGACTGTATTCCCATTGGGATATTTATAGCCGTAGCCAATCTCTTTAAAATGGAGCCCGATGGCGGGATCGTCCCTTAAAAACACCCTGCTGTTTGCAATTTCGAGATCTTCCTTCGGGGATCTTAAAACACAGGCAGCCAGTTCTTTCAACTGATGGATGACATCCTCCGCTGCCTTTAAAACAGCTCTGCCACCCATAAACGTCCCCCGGCTTGCAACCGTTTTCCAATGCTCCGGTGTGGTTTGTGTATCCACTTCCATACGGACATGAATTTTATTCACATCCATTTTCAGCCGTTCGGCAAGAATTTGCGCTAAGATCGTTTTGGTTCCGGTACCAATTTCAACAACGCCAGACATTAAATTAATACTTCCATCACGATTAAATGTTAAAATCACTCCCGATGGGGCATCCGTATCAATCGTCGATGTCTTCCAGCTGCAGCTGACCCCCTTTACCCGGATAAAGCGGTCGTTCAATACTTTTACCGGACCTTCATCCCATTTGATTAGTCCCCTGACCTTTTCAATACATTTTTGCAAGTTTCCGACATTACTTTTATTCAGCCTGACCCTTGTTGGCGTTGTATTTCCGGGCATAATGGCATTGATATACCTGAGTTCAAGCGGATCGATGTTTAATTTTTGCGCAAGCAAGTCCATCGTCCGTTCAATTGCAAAGGAAAGCTCGGAATGGCTAAAACCCCTAAATGGTGCTGCATACGGATGATTCGTATACATGCAGTAGGAATCACACCAGACATTTTCAATATTATAAGGTCCGGTACAATCTGTCGCTCCCGATCTCGTTACATCAATTGCTTTATCGGAATAAGCACCGCCATCCCACAAATAAAGGATTTCAGCCACCGTGATTTTCCCACTCCGATTTGCTCCCAATTTAACCGTTGCATCCAGGCCAATGTGACATGGGGAGGTTAAAATATCTTCTTCTCTTGTGTTTAATATTTTCACCGGTTTCCCGCCGACTTCCTTCGATGCCATATAGGCGAGCACCTCAAGCTGAACGGGAGCCTTGCCGCCATAGGCACCGCCAACTAGTGGGGTACGAACGATAATTTTCCCCATATCCTCACCGAAGTAATCAGCGATTAACCTTTTGACCATAAAGGGTGCCTGCGATGAGGTCATGATGATGATGTTTCCATCTGGCGATATCTCCGCCGTCGCACATCGCGTTTCCATGGCCACATGGTCGGAAGGGGCAAAGGAAAAGCTCGCCTCCACTACCGTTTCACTCTCAGCCCAGCCTTTCGCCATATTTCCCTTGCGGATTTTTATAAGCGTTGCGATATTAGTGTCAGGCACCGGATGTGAATCTGCCTCTTTTTTATATTCACCTAATCGCTCATGAACAAGCGGTGCATTCTTTTGGAATGCCTGGGTCGGTGAATTCACTACTGGCAGCAATTCGTATTGCACCTTAATTAGGTCGGCAGCTGTTTTTGCTTGTGCAGGGGTATCGGCGACAACGAGGGCAACAGGTTCCCCGTGGTACCGAACCTTGTCAAACGCAATCGGCGGACGGTCACGAATTGCCTCCCCGGTTAACGGATACTGTTTTCCTGTGAGAATGGCCCTAACCCCAGGCACTTTCCACGCTTCCGATGTGTCAATATTCACTATTTTGGCATGACCATACGGGCTAATGACCATTTTTCCCGACAGCAAGGGAACTTTTTGATAATCATGCGTGTATTTCGCTCGGCCGGTTACCTTATCAACCGCTTCTTTGCGAATAACACTCTTCCCAATAACCTCCAAGATCAACCCTCCCACACTTCAGACACATACATTCCTACCTTATTTATATTAAGACGGAAGCTATTCCTAGAATGCTTAATTTATCTTTAGCGGAACTTACATGTGTCTAGTCAAAGTACGGCTAGGGCAAATGCGATCACTTATATTTGAAAAAATGAAGCAAGTGTGAGGACTCAATGAAGAAACAGCACCCAAATAGGAGTGCTGTTTCATTTATTTTATCGGCAAAACATAAAATAAAACACAAAAGAAGTGGGCCACACTGCCGCCAATCACAAACAGATGCCAGACCGCATGATGGTACTTAAAGCCCCGCCAAACATAGAAAATGGCTCCAAGCGTATAAAGGGCGCCGCCAATCACTAAATACATCATCCCGTCAGAAGAAAGATTATTTACTAACGGTTTCCAGGCAAAAACAATTAACCAGCCCATGACGACATAGAGCGCCGTTGAGGTTACAAGATACTTTTTAACAAAA
This sequence comes from Neobacillus novalis NBRC 102450, assembly GCF_001591805.1. Classification (GTDB taxonomy): domain Bacteria; phylum Bacillota; class Bacilli; order Bacillales; family Cytobacillaceae; genus Neobacillus; species Neobacillus novalis. The sequence continues at coordinate 233,445 of NZ_BCVP01000010.1, forward strand.
AAGCATTTAAAAACAGTGCCGGCAACCGCCAATCCCCAAACAATGCCAAATAATGTCCAGCCCATTGTCCCTTTAATCACTACTAATAAAAACGGTGTATAGGTTCCTGCAATAAAAAAATAAATGGACGAGTGATCCAAAATTTCAAATACGTCTTTAGCCCTGCCTTCTGGGAAGCTATGAAGCAGAGTGGAGGACATATAAAGAATAAACATCGTTCCTCCAAAAATCGTGAAGCTGACTACATGCCAGGCGTTCCCATATAGGGATGAATAAACAATTAAGATCACTAAGGCAGAAATGCTCAGTAATGCCCCAATTCCATGTGTAATCGAATTAGCCATTTCCTCATGCTTAGAAAATGTATGTGTCGCTGCCACTAATAATTCCCCTTTCAACTAACGGTAGAATCCGCCTAAAAGGTAGACTTCCATATAAATATAAAAGATATTCATGAAAATACCATGCTTATGAATTGGATTCAATGGACGTTTATCATGTTCAATAAAAAAAGACTAATCCATTTTTTAAATTAGTCACCTTTCTTTAACTATTAATCTTTCTTTCATAGTTTGTTCATATTTCTTCGTTAAGATATAAATAGGTTCACAGATGAACCTTTAACCTCCGCCCCCCTTAATATAGATTAGTTTGAATGCCCGGTACAAGCTGCCGGGTAATTTTTTTGCGGTTTAGAATGTCAGTCACTATGATTTTTTCGCGTCCTTCGATAAACAATGACAAAGTTAATCAAGAAAATGGTGAACAAATAAAGTCCATATAATCCAAATGAAAACATCTTGTTGCTGCTAAATGCCGCACCCGCAAAGGACAAAATAAGAATATTAGGGATCTTCCCGATGGTCGACGCTGTGAAAAAAGTGAGCCATCTGACATTACTTAATCCGCAAATAAGATTGACAACCGGGGCAGGAATAACCGGAATCAAGCGGCAGGTCAAAATTGCCAAAAAGGAATGGCGATTCAAAAACCCTTCGTATTCCTGGACCTTCGGATATTTCAATAATTTTGCCTGGGCAAAATCCCGAAAACCATAGCGGCTTAAAAAGAAGAACCCCATTGTCCCGGCCATAGCTCCGGCCAATGAAATAGCCGCTCCTTGTGCTGTACCAAAGACAGCACCAATGATTCCCGCTAAAATCGGGAACGGAATTATAGGAAAAAAGACACAAATTGCCACTAGTAGCATACTGAGAAGAATGGATAAACTTCCACCTTGCTTAATAAGAACAATCAATTCATCCTTTTGAAAAAAGCCAATCGCAATAATCAAAAGCACGATTGTTACACTAATAAATTTCTTAAACATCGAAACGCCCCTAAAATATTATTTATATAGTAAAACCGTTAGTATTTTCTCTACTCTATTATTACCCTTCTAAGTATATCGAGAAAACCATCATTCAGAAACAAAAAATTATAATTTTTCAAAAAGTGGTGTTCTATGGATCCATTCCTCCATTTGTTCAAAAATTCTTGCGCGGAATGTAGAAATATTGTAACAAACCTCCCATGCACTGGAATCTGACAAAATTATAATAAACCTATAGAAACATTTTAAAAGGTTTTAAAAATAATAATGAATTTTGGTGATGAAGATGCAAGGAATTGGTAAAGGGCATCCACATACTATGGGACACCCACATGCACAGGGTATGGAAAAAGGGATTGACTATGATGTAAACCCATTTATTGTAATTTGGGAAGTAACAAGGGCTTGTCAGCTTAAGTGCGTTCACTGCCGCGCTGATGCACAGCTGATTGCAGACCCGAGGGAGCTGTCACACGATGAAGGAATCAATCTCATCGATCAAATCTATGAAATGGATAATCCGATGCTTGTATTCACTGGCGGAGATTGCATGATGCGGGAGGACCTTTTCGAGCTTGCTGATTATGCAATCAAAAAAGGAATGCGTGTTTCAATGACACCTAGTGCCACTGAAAACGTAACGAAGGAAAAAATGAAACAGGCAAAAGAAGTAGGTCTTTCGCGCTGGGGCTTCAGCCTCGATGGCCCTACTCCGGAAATACACGACCATTTCCGCGGAACACCAGGTTCATTCGAGTTAACGCGTGAAAAAATAAAATATTTAAACGAATTGGATATGCCGCTGCAAATTAATACGGTTATTTCCCGTTATAATTATGACTCCCTTGAAGAAATGTCAAAACTGGTTGGGGAGCTGGGGGCCGTCATGTGGTACATCTTCCTGCTGGTACCGACGGGCCGCGGTCAATTAGATGCCTGCATTACCCCAGCCGAGCATGAAAAGGTATTCCGCTGGTTATATGAACTTAGCAAAACAGCGCCATACGATATTAAAACAACGGCAGCACAGCATTATCGCCGCGTTGTACTACAGCAGAAAACGCGGGATCATTTAATTGATAATGGTGAAATTCATTACGAGGATACGATTACAACCGATTTTGCCTCGATGCATGACGGATTGAAGCGTGCTCCAAAAGGGGTAAACGATGGAAACGGCTTTGCATTCGTTTCCCATATCGGTGATGTCATGCCGAGCGGATTGCTTCCAATTGTTGGCGGAAACGTTCGAGATACACCGCTTGCAGAAATTTATCGTGAGGCAAAAATTTTTAAAGAACTGCGTCAGCCCGACAACTACAAAGGCAAATGCGGTGTCTGCGAATATAACAAAATTTGCGGCGGTTCGCGCTCAAGAACTTACGCGGTAACAGGTGACTATTTAGAAAGCGAACCTTTCTGCGTTTATATACCACAGGCAATGCGCAATAAAGAAACGGCGCCAACAGTCTAATAAAAGAGGCATTCCATTACGTGGAATGCCTCTTTCCTTATTCAATTAATCCCGTATCAGCGATTTGAACTTTTGTATGAACCTTAAAGGTGATAGCAGGGTAAATCCATTTCCATTCTTCCCAATCGTCATTATTGAAATGACGGGAACGGTAGCGGAGGCCAAAGCCTATTGGGTCGAGATTCGCTTTTTGAATTTTCACAAGTACCTTTTCGATTTCCCGGTTCAACGACTTTTCGGCTGCTTTCTCATAATCTGATAATTTTTCGTTTGGGACACGTCTTGTTGCCTCTTCCATTGTGCCCTCAACTGATACTTTTACCTTTATATATGGGGCTTTCCCTTTAGGGGTATAGATTTTATATTTTGTCTTTACTTTATGTGTATCAATGACGATAGTTGTATTTCCTTTTTTAACTTTTACAGCGCTTTTTTCCTCGCGTTTTCTTAGGTAATTTAGAATTTTTGTCTCCTCTGGACCAAGTTTCATCACCATATGGCTTTTATTAAAAAGTCCCACCTTATTAATTTCAAAAAGATCCTTTTCCGCTTCAATAATAGGCAGGATTGGATCGATTCCTTTTTCAATTAATTTATATTTCATATCAAAAATGAATTCAGAAATAACATAAGGCGTTTCTGAGCCATCCTTCCCTAATGAAAGGATCAAGGCGTTTGAGGGCAAATTCTCTGATTTAGGTTTTACCTTTAATACAGCCAGCGCACTTGGCTTTGCAATTGCTGTCCAGGCAATCCCCTGAATATCTCTTCTTCGCGCAAACCAATAGAATATACCTGCATTTCCCTTTTCTTTGACAACCTGTTCACTAAGGACAATGACTTTTGCATGGCTGAAATCAACCTCTTTATCCACTTTTGTCTTAATGATTCTAACCGCTTCAGACATGGAATCTGCCTTTTCTGAGACAATAGCGAACTCATTTGTTTTATCTTTTGATGGACTTGGGACAGCAAATTTAAGACTGACTAGATACTTTTTAGGACCATCCTTCGCAAGGTCCACTCCAATACTGACAACAAAAAAACGCTTATCGATGTCTTTAAAGCCGCAGCCGTTTAAAAGAAACACAAAGACAAGAATGATGACCATCCATCCCCATTTGCTAAACATTTTCAAGCAGCCCGCCTCCTTGCCCAAAAGAAGAATGAACCGACGAGAATGATTTCAAATCCGAGCCGAAACATCATCCAATAAATTGTTAATTTATGTAAGATTAGCGAATTTAAAAAAATAACTCCAACAATCGAACAACCGCCAAAGAAGGCAAGGACAAGCCAATTCTTTTTCATGCTTACTTTTTCCTTAAACGTTCCCTTCAATAATTCGAAAGCAACATGCCAATGAACTGAGACACTCATGAGTGTAATGCTCATGTAGAACATTAAAAATAAGAAGATGACTCGTTCGATTGGACTATAAGTCAACCTGAGGGAATCTGCTGTCGATATCCATGGATAAAGATATTCTTGCGCCCCATCTGAACCATGAAAACCAATCGGAATGAAGAAGGTGGTAAATAAATTTAGCACGCCAATAAAAAAGATGACAATAAAATTCCAAATCTTTAATTTTCCCTTTATCACACGATTAAAAATAATCAGGTTTGCATACCCGGAAAAACAATAGGTCGCAGCAGCGATTGACTTGAGACTTGGTCTTTCAAATAGATGGGTTCCTACCTCCAGCATTGAGTCCCAACTTAAGTATTCATTTGTAAACGCTTTAAAAATGATAAATCCAATTAATGGGATATTTAGGAATAGGACAATTTCAAGAAAATACATGACTCGTTCTGTTGGAAGCTGAATGATGAGAAAAATCGCCGCCAAATAAATGGCAAGCAATGATAACTTTGGCATTTCCGGATTAACAAACCGGCTTAAAATATCAATGAATCCAACGAGAGTAATCAGGCCTGCAGAGAACCAGATGATTTGAATGCTGCCAAAATGGATCATTTTCAACCATCTGTGCTTAGAATTGGCGAGGATTTCTGGCAATCCTTGTTCAGGGAACTTCGTGATGGCCTTGCTGTAAAAATAATTAAGGGTAATCCCAATCGGGATGGCCATTAATATACCCATTACAGCACCCTCATAGCGATAATCTATTAAAATTTTTGGCACAAAGATAATCACATTAATCAGCATGTTTAATAAGACTAAATAAAAATAATAACGGTTCAATGCCCTCCCCTCCAAACATTTTGCTATTCTTTACGTGGTTTACTTTGTATTAATGTAAGAAATGGCTCGCCGAAGCTGTCAAGTTTAACCATATAGGCGATAAGAATGAAGAACCCTAATACAACACCCACTAAACCAAATAACGTTCCTAGTGCTAGGACAAAGTATTTCATGATCCTTAGCGTAAAGCTGAATGCGTTAATCGGAATGACGAAGTTAGAGATGGCCACCGACGATGTAATGATAATCATAATATTACTAACCAAACCGGCTTCCGTTGCGGCCTGTCCTAATATCAAACCGCCTACGGTCGTTGCTGTCGGACCGATGGCTTTGGGCAGGCGTATACTGGCTTCTGTCAGCATTTCCATCATAAACAACATGAGTAACACTTCTATGAACGAAGGATACGGAACACTCATCCGGCTGCCAGCAATGCTCAAGGCTAATTGGACCCTGAATAACTCCGGATTATAGCTAGTAACGGCTACATATATCCCTGGAAGAACAAGGCTGGTCAAAAAGCCGATATATCTCAGTATTTGTAAAAATTTAGTCACCCAATAGGTTTGATAGATATCCTCCATTGATGACATGAAATCTTTCATGACTGTAGGCAAAACCACCGCAAACGGTGAGCCGCTGACAAGGATAATAATTTTCCCGGCTGCTAAATTTACTGCAACCCTGTCAGGTCTTTCTGTCACAAGCATAACGGGAACGAGGGCTCTGTTGCTTTTTTTTATAATATCTAACAGCTGCTCGCCAGTTTGAAACATATGTACATCAATCGAAGCTAAAAATTGTTTAATTCTAGTTAATGTATCGGTATCGGCCCGCCTCGTATCATGAAGAATCATCACATCCGTCTTTGAAACGGTTCCAACCGTTGTTGATTCTACATTTAATGAAGTTTGCGGGTAACGCTTGCGAATGAGCCCTAGGTTTGTCGGCAGACTTTCGCTAAACCCCGATTGCGGGCCTTGAATCGTCGTCTCCACGGTTGTATCTAAAACGGAGTTATTACGATCCACTTTACTATCAAATAAATAGATGGCATTCTGATAAAAAAGAATCGCCGTACCTTTTATTACCTCATCAAGCGTTTTCTGTTCGCTTTCAAATGGTATTACTAGCGGGCTCGATTGAAGATAATCTAAGAATAAGTCTGGACTAAGTATTTCAAAAAACGGTTTAAGCAATTTATCTTGAATAATCGTTTCGTCGCTAATCGTTTTTATATATAATGCTTCAATATACTTTTCTTTCGTATGAAATTCCTTAAAAACGACATCTTCTGCAGGCCAAATTTTATTTTTGAGACTGTCTTTGATGGATTGGACTTGATTAGTTGCCATTTATCTACCTCTTTAACGAACTACTTTCAACCTAATTTTCCTCAATGATTGGTATTTTATTCTAAAAATATTATCCGCTAAAAATTACGCCGGAATAAGATAATATGTTTTAATAGCTATAGAAAGAATTTTTTTATCGGGGTAAAATTAAAATAGCTCAGGTATGGTGGTTTTCGATATCTTTTATTTGAAAGGACTACGATTGTGTTAAGAACGATTGCTGTCAAAAAAAACAATGAATTAATTAAAGATTTGGAAATAACTGAGTTGGTGTCTGGGGATTTTAACTGGTACTGGATTGATTTTCACCAGCCTACGAAAGAGGAGATTGAATTTTTACGGAATCCCCTCTTCTTCCATCCCTTAGCGATTGAAGATTGTATTCTCCATCTCCAAAGACCAAAGCTTGATTATTATGATGACTATGACTTTTTTGTGGCCCAGGCATTGAACCAACAAACGATAACAAGAGAAGAGGTCAATCTCTTTCTCAGCCGGAACTATATCGTCACCTTTCATCATAAACCCTCTGTAGAAATTGACGATGTTTGGAATCGGTTTAGTCAATCGCCAAACATAGAGGAATGGGACCCCTCCCATGTTCTCTATCATGTTTTTGATAAAATGGTCGATAATTATTTTCCGTTAGTTAATCAAATTGATGATACGTTAAATGAAATTGATGAGAATTCAAAAGGAAGATCGATGGAGGCATTGCTTAAGGATTTATTTGATACAAGACATGATCTCCTCTCGCTAAGACATACTATTTCACCAATGAGAGATCTTTTGTACCGGATTCTTAATTCGCAGCGCCTAACTAGTATTCTGGAAAAAAAGGCCTATTTCTCTGATATTTATGATCATTTGCTAAAGTTAACGGAAATGATTGAAGCCAGCCGGGAACTTACCACCGACATCCGTGACAGCTATATTTCGATTAATTCGAATGAAACAAACCATGTCATGAAGGTCTTGACGGTTATTACGACCATCTTCATGCCGCTCACCTTTATCGTCGGTGTTTATGGAATGAACTTTACAAATATGCCTGAATTGAATTGGAAATTTGGCTATTTCGGTGCGCTTGGCCTCATGTTTTTAATTGCAGTCGGGATGACTTTATGGTTTATGAAAAAGGGATGGTTTAAATAAGAAAAGCGCAAGCGCCTATAAATTTTGAAAGTATGAAAGGGGAATACAAAGTGACTAATATTAATACAGAAGAAACAATCAAATTACTGACAGATTTAGTGTCAATTCCAAGCCCATCCGGTAACACAAATGAGGTGATTACCTTTGTTGAAAAGTTCTTTGCCGAACTAGATATTGAAACAAAAAGGAATAGAAAAGGCGGTTTAATTGCCACCATTGTAGGAAAAGATTCAAGCCGCCACCGGATGCTGACAGCACACGTTGATACACTGGGTGCGATGGTGAAAGAAATTAAACCAAGCGGCAGATTAAAAATCGACTTGATTGGCGGATTTAAATACAATTCCATCGAAGGCGAATACTGTCAGATTGAAACAAGCAGCGCAAAAGTTTATACAGGGACAATCCTCATGCACCAAACGTCCGTCCATGTGTATAAAGATGCCGGCAAAGCAGAACGCAATCAGGAAAATATTGAAATTCGAATCGATGAAAAAGTACATACTGCTGAGGAAGTTCGCGCACTGGGAATTGAGGTAGGCGATTTTGTTTCGTTCGATCCGCGGGTAGAAGTGACTCCGAGCGGCTACGTTAAATCACGTCACTTAGATGATAAAGCAAGCGTGGCCATCCTTCTGCAACTAATCAAACAGCTTAAAACCGAAAAAATTACACTGCCATATACCACACACATATTAATTTCGAACAATGAAGAAATTGGCTATGGCGGCAACTCGAATATCAGCCCGGAAACGGTGGAATATTTAGCCGTTGATATGGGGGCAATGGGTGACGGGCAATCAACGGACGAATACACGGTTTCCATTTGTGCAAAGGATGCAAGCGGACCCTATCACTATGAATTGCGTAAACATTTAGTCCGCCTTGCCGAAGACAATAAGATCGAATATAAACTGGATCTTTACCCATTTTACGGCTCAGATGCGTCAGCCGCCATCCGCTCTGGCCACGACATTGTCCACGGTTTAATTGGCCCGGGGATTGATTCGTCCCATGCCTTCGAACGGACACACAAATCAGCACTTGAAAATACAGCAAAACTCTTATACCATTACGTACAATCCAATTTAGTTGATAATAATTAGTAACATTAAACTCCCTCTTTTCGATTATTAGTTTAAACCAAAAAAGACCGGATGTTCGACTCCCCGGTCTTTTTTGATGAATAATTTGAAATGAAAATGTAATAATAATGTAATTTTAATTAATTTCTAATCAAATTTTTATTGCAACAAACCAAAAAGCACATTATGATAATAAAGGCAGTTAAAGGAAAAGAAATGGGAAAATAAGAAAATTGCAAGCGCCCTGGTCAGCGGCGTATAACAATAATTACCCTGGGGGGGCTAAAACGCCATGTTTGATAGATTAAAAGACTTCATGACGAACCAAAAGCTACGATGGCTTAGCCGGTTCTTTTACTATTTACTGATCCTCCTTTTATTATTCTTTATGTACGGATTTAATGATGCAAGTGCAGGTTCCTATATTTACAACGATTTTTAATGGGGGGGCAGCCAACGATGAATATGCTAAACACGATTAGAGATTATGCACATACACAGCCAGAAACAATTGCCTATATTTCTCCAGAATCGGAAATCACCTATGGCGAATTATGGAGACAATCTGAACAAGTGGCTGCATTTCTGTTAACACAAAACATTGAAAAACATACACCTATTTTAGTTTACGGTCATATGGAAGCTTCGATGATTTCCTCCTTCCTAGGCAGTGTAAAAGCTGGACATCCATATATACCTGTTGATACTTCGATTCCAATGGAACGCGTTAGTAATATCATAAATAGTGCACAAACAGAATTGGTCATCAATGTTTCCGGGCAAGCAATGGAACTTGACACCATCCCTATCACTGTAGTAAATTACGACAAGATTATCTTGGAGAATATTTCTTTAGTGCCGATTGATTCAAAAAGCTGGGTTAGCGGCGAAGAAAATTTCTATATTATTTATACGTCCGGAAGTACTGGAAATCCAAAGGGTGTGCAAATTTCCGCCAATAACTTGCAAAGCTTTGTCGACTGGATGGTTGAAGACTTTCCAATCAATGGCCAGCTTCGCTTTTTAAATCAGGCACCCTATTCTTTTGATTTATCCGTGATGGATATTTACCCGGCACTTGCAAGCGGTGGAACCATTTTCGCGATTACAAAAGAAATGATTGCAAGGCCAAAACTGTTATTTCAAGCATTAGAAAAATCAGATACACAAGTATGGACTTCGACTCCTTCTTTTGTCCAGATGTGTTTAATGGATCCATCGTTTACACAAGAACTGCTTCCTGAACTCAGCGTGTTTTTATTCTGCGGGGAAATTCTCCCTGTTGAGATTTGCCGGCAGTTATTGGAACGGTTCCCTAACGCAAAAGTATTTAACACCTATGGTCCAACGGAAGCGACCGTCGCCGTCACATCGATTGAGGTTACCGCTGAACTGTTGAAGCGTTATCAGAATCTCCCGATCGGTAAGCCAAAAGCAGATACCCGGATATTATTTCTTGACGAGAATGGCTCTCAGGTCCCGCAAGGAGAAAAAGGCGAAATGATCATTGTCGGTCCTAGTGTAAGCAAAGGTTATTTAGGTGAGCAGCAACTGACTGAAAAGTCCTTTTTCAAATATGAAGAGGAACAGGCCTATCGAACAGGCGATGCAGCCTATGAAAATCAGGAAGGGTTCATCATGTATAAAGGCCGGATTGATTTTCAAATTAAACTTCACGGCTACCGGATGGAATTAGAGGAGATTGAATACCATATTGCCAATTCAAAATATGTGAAATCGGCAGCGGTGGTCCCAATCTATCAAAATGATAAAATCGAATATTTATTGGCGGCGATTATCCCTGCCAGCCATGATTTCGAAAAAGACTATCAATTAACGAGTGCAATTAAAAAAGAACTTGCTGAGGTAATCCCAGCATACATGATTCCTAGAAAGTTCTCTTACTATGAAGATCTTCCGATGACACCCAACGGAAAGATGGACCGAAAAAAATTTAGGGAAATGGTATTACAATGACACCATATGGTTCTTTTACATTCTTTATCATCCTTGCTGTTCTATTAGCACCAACGATAATTCTTGGTTTACAAGGAAAAAGATTTCATAACTATAATATGTTTGTGACAGTTATCGCCTTAGCGTTAATTTTCTCATCATCACTTTATCAAGCAATCGCCTTATGCTTATTTACAATTTGGCAGGTAGTGTTAATTAAGTCCTATATCGCCTATCGAAAAAAGGCCAATCGTGATCACATTTTTTACTTAGCGGTATTTCTCTCGATCCTTCCTTTGATTCTATCAAAGGTAATGCCTTATTTTTCCACCCTGAACTTGATTGGTTTTCTTGGTATTTCTTATTTAACCTTTAAAGGAACACAATTAATAATGGAGACACGGGATGGCCTGATAAAGTCTAATCCGCCATTGACCCGCCTGCTCTATTTTATTTTGTTCTTCCCGACCATTTCATCTGGTCCGATTGACCGTTTCCGCCGCTTTGAGAAAGAGTTAAAACTCGAAATTTCCGCGGAACAATATAAACTTTTACTCTATGAAGGGCTCAATAAAATCTTTCTTGGTTTTTTATATAAATATATTATCGGCTTTTCGATTAATCACTTTTTTATCAGCCAATTAAGGTTTATCGCCCATAGCGAATTTCAGAATCACCTATACTATATGTATTCGTATAGCTTATATCTCTTTTTTGATTTTGCGGGCTATAGCGCTTTTGCAATTGGTGTAAGTTATATTATGGGGATTAAATCACCGGAAAACTTTAATAAGCCCTTCCTTAGCCGCAATATTAAAGACTTCTGGAATCGCTGGCATATGAGTCTTTCCTTTTGGTTTAGAGACTATGTATATATGCGGTTTGTCTTTTGGATGACGAAGAAGAAATGGATTAAAAACCGTAACCTTCTTTCTAACCTTGGTTATATTTTATTGTTTTTATTAATGGGAGTCTGGCATGGATTAGCACTGCAATATATCATTTATGGAGCATACCATGCCTTGTTAATGGTTGCTTACAATTATTTCGAACGGTTTAATAAAAAGCACAAATGGTGGCCGCAAAATAAAGTCACCCATGTTGTGGCGATTATTATTACCTTCCATGTTATTTGCTTTGGTTTTTATATTTTCTCAGGACAATTATTTCATAAAGGGGCTTGATCACTATGGATTTCAAAAATGAGGTTATTTCATTATTAGCGGAAATTTGTCAAGACGATGTTGTAAAGGAAAATCCAGATATCGATTTATTTGATGCCGGTTTATTAGATTCATTCGGAACAGTTGAATTACTTGTTCAGATAGAAGAACGGTTTGATATTCTCGTTCCGATTACCGAGTTCGATCGAGATGTCTGGAATACACCAAATAACATCGCCATTCAGCTGGCTGATATGAAATGAAGAAAGCTTTATTCACACCAATGATTCTAGCCTTTCTTGTGCTAGTTATCTTGGTATTGATACCGAATAAATGGATAGAGGGCATGATTCCCGAAAATAGAGTTAATCAAGCGGCAACAGAATTAAATCCATTTATGTTTCAAGGAAAGTATGTCCAGCAAAAAATGCTCGAGGACAACCAATTTTTACCGATTTATGGTTCTTCTGAGCTTGCCAGGCTTGACCGTTTCCATCCGGCCAATTATTTTAAAGAAACAGGAGCAGATTTTACTCCCTTTCTCGTTGGCCGCGGCGGGACTGAATCATTAATCCATTTTTTAAATTTTTCCGAGCATACCGATCAGCTTAAGGGAAAGAAAATCGTATTCGTCCTGTCGCCGCAATGGTTCCAGCCAAATGGGACTGACGATTCACACTTTGCTCCCAATTATTCTTCCCTGCAAGGATACGATCTTGCTTTTAATAAAAAAGTCAATCCTGCTGTAAAGAAAATGGCGATTAAACGTCTATTAACTTTTTCACCAATCAAAAACGATCCGATGTTATCCATTATTTTTAAAGCAGAGATAACGAATGACCCATGGACCAAACGAGGGGCTGCTATCGTTCGCCCCTTTGCCAGCGCCTACCGTGATTTAATGGAGAAAAAGGACCTTTATTATACCTTGGCAGGCGGATCTACCCGGAATCGGGAAATAAACCCGCAGGTGGATCATTTGTCTTGGGAACAATTAGCGGCTCAGGCTGAACAGGTAGGAAAAAGAAAATCAACAAATAATTCGTTTTATGTAAGTAATTACCAGTATAACAAAATTAAAAAAATGGCCCCTTCTTTAAAAGACAAGAAAGGTAAAGCATCCTATGGGAAATCCCCCGAATATGATGACTTTCAACTTGTGCTCAACCTTCTAAAGGAATCAGGGGCACAGCCCTTGTTTATTTCCGTTCCCGTAAACGGGAATTGGTACGACTATACTGGTTTTCCGAAGAATGGCCGTACCTCTTATTACGAGCGGATTAAGAATCAAATTGAGTCCGAAGGTTTTCAGATTGCCGATTTCTCCGACCATGAATATGATCCTTATTTCATGAAGGACACCATTCATATTGGCTGGAAAGGCTGGGTCTATACAGATAAAGTAATAAAAGAATTTTGCGAAGGTAAAAAAATATCGACAAAGCTGAATCACTAGATGGGAAATTACTAGAATAACGTTCTATTTAGAGGTATACTATTCTTGATCAAATTACCCAGCGCTGGGAGATGAAGAAATGTTTTCAAATATTGGTGTTCCAGGATTAATTTTGATTCTAACTGTTGCTTTAGTGATCTTTGGGCCGAATAAATTACCTGAGATTGGACGTGCCTTTGGCAAATCAATCCGTGAATTTAAAAAAGCGACCGATGGGATTGCTGAAGATATTAAGGAAGAATTAAAAGAAGAAATTAAAGAAGCCAAACAAGAAGAAATTAACTTAAAAAAATAACCTTAAAAAAAATCCCCTGACATAGTATCAGAGGATTTTTTCTTGATATAAGAATTTATAAGTATTCACTTCGAGAAATGTCCAGCTTCAGCGCCCTAGCGGCTAGTGTCCTTCGCTCTCCGCCCTACGATAAGTCAACATCGAATCGCTCCGCTCTTCGTGTTTCCTTTATCTCAGTTGGAGCGCTCCAGGCCATACGCCGCTGACCAGGGCGCTTGCGCTTTTCGTGTTTATTCTTGTTTCAACATTTCCTTCATTCTTTGGTTATGCTGTTTGGCTTGATCGAGCAGTTGATTGAGCAGGACTGCCGCTCTCTTATCATCCTTTTTCTCTACTGCAAGTCTTAATTCATGGAACGTTTGCCAATGTCCCAAATGTTTTTTACCATGTGCCTGTTTGATAAATTCCTCTTTCGTTAACTTGCCTTCATCGAATTGCTTTTTTAGCTCTTCCATTTTGGCCATTTTCTCTTTTTTCCACTGTTCCCGTTTTTCGGCATTTTCAGGGTTCATCCATTCGTTGCGAAGAGTTTTCTTTTCCGCAAGCACTTTTGTCCATTCAGCCTTCTTATCCGGTGTATATTGGTTCACCCATGTAAGCAGTTTCTGCTCTTTTTCCGCCATATGGGCATGCCAATCGCGGTGCATATGGTGGTGATGGTGTTCCTTGCCCTCTTGGCAATCACAAGGTGCATTCTCCCGTTGTTCCCCCTTGGTGTCAGGCACTTTACCGTTTGCCGCGGCGAGACTCGGAATAGTTAATACTAACCCTAAGGCCAAACATAACATTTTTAGTTTCATCATTTTCTCCTTTCATGCTTCCTTATTTGAAAAATAAACCAGTTTTTCCGGCACGGATTTAGCATTCCCAGTTTGTTAAAAAAAATTTACCAATTTGACAAAAATTTAGTGATATTTCACTTGAGAAATTATGAAAAATAGCGTATTCTAATAATATAGAAGATATGTGAAATATTTCACAATACATAAAAAACATTTGCTTATTTTTTTAAAATGAATTGTGAAATATTTCACATTCAAAAAGAGAAAAAATATATTAATGGGTGTAAGGAGTGGAGAATGATGACAAGACCAAAGATTTTAATTCTCGGAGCAGGATATGGCGGACTCATCACAAGTAAAAGCCTGGAGAAGTTATTAAAATCAGGCGAAGCAGATGTTACCTTAATTAATAAACATGATTATCATTACCTGACAACACAGCTTATTAAAACAGGAGCAGGAACAGCAGCAGACCGGCAAATTGCCATCTCAATTCCTGAATTAATTAATTCTGACAAGACTCATTTTCTTAAAGCAGCGGTGTCTTCGGTTGATATCGAGAACCAAGAGGTCCATCTTGAAGGCGGAAATACGATTCCATATGATTATTTATTAATCGCACTGGGATTTGAAGTGGATACGTATGGAATTCCTGGTGTTAAAGAAAATGCCTTTCAAATCCGCAGTTTTAGAAGTTCCAAAGCGATTTACCATCATATCATTAAACAATTTAACCTTTACAAAGAAGATAGCGACCCTTCTCGATTAACGTTTGTTGTCGCTGGCGGCGGTTTTACCGGAATTGAGATGCTTGGGGAATTAGCGGACGGTCTCCCAAATCTGTGTAAGCAGTATGATATCCCATTTGAAAAAGTCCGGATTATTGCTGTCGAAGCTGCACCATCTGTTATACCGTTTTTCCCTAAGCAATCGATCCAATATGCAACATTCGTTTTAGAAAAACGCAATATCGAGTTACTAACAGGAAGGAAAATGCTGGAATGTACTCCTGAAAAAATCCGTCTTGAGAATAATATCGATATTCCAACTCGGACGTTAATTTGGTCTTGTGGTGTAAAAGGAAACACCATCGTTCAAAACTGGGGACTTCCGATTGAAAAAGGAAAAATCCCAGTAGACGCGTGCCTTCGCGTTAAAAACATGAATAACGTCTTTAGTATCGGTGACTGCTCCTTATTCATGAAGGATGAGAAAAACGCATTACCGCCAACCGCACAAGTGGCCCTGCAACAAGCACCTATATGTGCGAAAAACATTGTCGCTACATTGCGAGGAGAAACATTAAAACCGTTTGAATATCACCATAAAGGCTCAGTCGCGTCGATTGGACTCATGGCTGCCGTTGGTAAAGTAGGTAATTTCCGCTTATCCGGTTTATTTGGAGCCTTTATGAAACAGGTCATTGAAGCCCGCTATTTATTTAATCTTGGCGGCCCAGCCCTGATTATTAAGCAGCACTTTGGCGTCAGCCGTGAACCAGTAAAGGTAACGGCAAAACAATAATTTAACTAATGATCATGCTTATTTTCCCTGGCAGCAGGGCACCCCTCCCCCGCTTGCCAATTGATTAGACTATAGAACACCAGCCTTAAATCCCCCAATTTAAGGCTGGCAGCCCCATTCCAACTATCTGGAATGGGGCTGTTTCTATTAAATCCACTCTAAAAATTCAAGGCGATTCCCAAATGGGTCATGAACATGAATTCGGTTCGCTCCCGGGAGATTGTCGTCGGAAGTAAAGGCAACTTGTTCCTCACTCAGATGCGTTTTTAATTCCTCGATATTATCAACAACAAATGCCGGATGAGCCTTCTTAGCGGGTGAAAATGGTTCTTCGACACCAATGTGGATTTGAAAGGTTCCAAATTCAAACCAGGCCCCGCCTCGTTTCTTTAATTCCTCCGGCTTTTCGACTTCTGCTAACCCAAGAATTCCGCTAAAAAATCCTCTGGCTGCTTCTTCACAACCCTTCGGCGCAGCAAGCTGGACATGATCGATTTTTTTTATCATAAACGACATAATGATTCCCCCCATTTTTTCGTTCTTATCTTTCCTTTACTATTTTATAAAAAAGTCAATTTTTCGGCACATTCGAATAATTAAGAAAGCTATTCCCGACTTAACGGAAATAGCTTTTCGTTAATAGACATCCTTTTTGGTGAAGACAAAAAATGAAACGAATAACGCGGCAGCCCACCAAACGAAAAGGATCATTATTGAAAAGGAAAGATTCATTCCTTCAATCGGCGGCGCCGTTCCTTTCATATAGTCAGTTAACCGTAGATTGACCATAAAAAGGTATTTAGCCGTTTCCCATGAAGATACCATATTCGTTAAGATGGCTCCAGAGATTAAGGCAGCGAGCATCACACCCATTCCTGCCGCTGTACTGCGAATCAAAACAGACAGCATAAACGATAATGTTCCCACAACAATAGAGACAAACCAGACAAGTCCGAAATCCATCAATAAAAACTTCCATAAGCTGAGAAGTTTCACTTCAGAGGTATTTAACCCTGTTTCCGTCACATTAAACCCGGTTAAGATCGGTGCGCCCCAGCCCTTAAAGCCAAACACTATTCCGGATATTAAATAAGAAAGGATTCCAGTTATCGCAACGACCAGTGAAACCGCTAAACAAAGAGTAATATATTTACTCAATAGCACTTTCCACCTCTTGATTGGCCTCGTCAGCAATAGCTTAATTGAACCTAAACTGTGCTCCGAGGAAACCAAGTCGCTGGCAATGACCATGACCATTAATGGGAGAAATAGATCGATTGAGTTTTCCAAAAAGATTCTCATGAACGTAGGGGCTCCCGGCTCTGCCGGATTGATATCATGGTCAAGATAATATTGCTGCTGCTTCAAGGATATTTGCAGCTGCTTTTTCCATTCGTCCTGCATTCGACTGCTGCTCAAGCGGTTCGTCGTATCGATAATCTGCTGCTGTAAAATAGTGCGCCAATCACTCGTTCCTAATTTTTCCCGTTGTGTTTGAACTTGTTTATATTGTGCATATGTAAATAAGGTAACAAGAACGCCAATGATTAGTGCAATCACAATAAGACGCTTCTTGGCAATCAGCTTCATCATTTCATTTTGAATCAGTTTATTCAATCGTGTCACCCCCCGTTAGTTCGAGGAACAACTCTTCAAGGACTGGCATCTTTCGATTGATTTCAGTGACAGAAACACCCGCTTCAACCAGCTGTCTATTCCATTCCGGTGTCTTCTGTTCATTAAATTCGGTTAAGATGGTACCATCTTCCTTTACTTCAATCGGAGTTAAAGAACTTAAGAGCTGTTTTCCCTTTTCAAAGGGTGAAATGCGCCAAACGACTCGTTCCCGATTCGCAAGCAGGTGCTCGACAGTATCGACACGTATAATCGTCCCTCTTGAAATAATCGCAACCCGGTCACAAAGCAATTGGATTTCACTCAATAAATGACTGGAAACAAGGACACTTAGGCCTTCCTTTTCTGCCAGATAACGAATAAATTGCCTCATTTCACGGATTCCGGCAGGATCCAGCCCATTCGTCGGTTCATCGAGAATCAAAACCTTTGGTTCTCCTAGCAGGGCCTGGGCTATTCCGAGGCGCTGCCTCATACCAAGGGAATAGGTCTTTACCTTATCGTGGATTCTTTCTGTTAAGCCAACAAGCTCCGTTACTTCTTTTATCCGCTTTTCCCCGATGCCCTCAAGCATCCGTGCAAAATGAAGCAGATTATTATAGCCTGATAGGTAGGGATAAAGTTCTGGATTTTCAACGATACATCCAAGGTTTTTCATTGCATCCTGAAAATGATCCTCAAGGTTGAATCCGCAAATCCGGACACTTCCTGATGTTGGTTTAATCAGACCGACGAGCATGCGGATTGTGGTTGTTTTTCCGGCACCATTTGGTCCAAGGAACCCGAATACTTCTCCTTCCCGTAAATCGAAGGTCAATCCCTTAATAATCTCTCTTTTCCCGATTTCTTTTTTTAAGTCCTTAACAGACAATGTGATATTTTTCTCCATGACCAAACTCTCCTTACCACGTGAGCAGTGAGGCTACACGTTCAGCAATTAAACGGTACCCTTTTGTATTTGGATGAAACTTGTCGGAATATAGATAATCGTTCACCTTTAACTCAAACAGGTCGAAGGTTGGGACAAAGACAATTTTGGGAAATGCAGCGCTTACTTCTGCACTATCATAATTCCAGTGACGAACTACCTTTGACATCTCTTTACCTTGGTCTAAATCAATAAACGGATTATACAGCCCAATGAAAAATACATTTGCATTGCGATTGTTTTTCCGAATTTCCTCGAGAATAAACTTTAAATTATCAAGGTATTTCTTTTCGATTGCGGCAACATCCCCTGTTTCAAAGTCTGCTAATCCCTGTCCTCCCCTAAACAAATCGTTGCCGCCAATCGTTACCAATACCATGTCTGCTTTTTCTATTTGCCTGCCGATTTCGGTTTGCTGCACCTGCTTGCTTAGCTGAGTGGAAGTTTGCCCATTGATGCCAAGATTTGTAAGCTGGACAGGACGCTTTGTTTTTTCCTTGATTTCATCGATTAAAACACCTACGTAGCCTTTCCCTGTCTCATCACCCGTTCCTCTTGTTAACGAGTCCCCCAAAGCCACAATGGTTAACCCTTTTTTATTTTCGACTTTATCGGAAACGGTGTTGGTTTGCGGAATATTCTCGGGTTTTCCAGCATAATATTCCCCTACTGCCCATCCAAGCCCAATTAGCCAGACGAGGCAAAAGAATACCGCTATGACAGTAATAGAGCGTATGACATTCTTATTCAAACATATCATCCTTTCTGGCCTTTTCTTTAATTTAATCACAGTTACGATCTGAATTAAACTTTCAATGCTTACAAAATGCATCAACTTCAGAAAGGTTCGATATTTCTTAACATTTCTTTCTGTAAAAATAAAGGAACCCGAAGCTGGATTCCGTTTTAAAGATGTTAAATTCGCCCCCGAGACTTCTTTTTCGGGGCATCAATGGTGGAAAACATACGGAACCAGCAGGTGAAACATGCTGTGCTGCAGCTCTTCATACCATTAATAGAATAAAACAAATCGTACCAATCGAAATGATTGTAAGAAATAGTTCCGCTTTTCCACGTGAACGAAAAACAGTTAAAATGATTTTTCCAAACTTTATCGATACTCGGAGAATTTCCACTCGATATTTTTTCAGCAAATAAAAAAGGATGATTACGATAGCCAAAATGATGCCCGCGGCTATCAAATATGTCTTAATAATCTCGTGAAAAGTCTCCCATTTTGGGCCAAGCATTTTACCCAATAGAATAAAGGTAGAGACCCAAATCATCGACCCAAGGCAAGAATAGGCGGTAAAAGTTCGAAAAGGCAGGCGGGTAATTCCAGCAAAATAGCCGGTAAGGTGCCTGACACCAGGGATAAATAATGCGATAATTAGCAGTTTGTTTCCGTATTTCTTAAACCATACTGATGTTGCATGAAGACGGTTAGATCCTAAATGGATTCGCCTGCCATATTTCTCGAAAAAGGACATACCCAGTTTTTGTCCAATCCAATAGGATAAAAACATCCCCAATAAACATCCGGCTGCAGCAGCGAGCACACATCCAATCCAGTTAAGCTGCCCCTGAAAAGACAGGAAACCGGCATAGCCCATCATTGCTTCAATTGGCAGCGGAAGAGCCATTATCCCCAGTGTTAAGGAGAGAAAAAGGACAATGTAGCCATATTCATTCATAAATGTTGTAAAAAAATGCAAGGATGCTTTCACCTCTTCCGAACATGGACATTTTTTACTTTGAAGTTATATTGGTATTTTATCCATACTTCGCAAATATAGTAAATTGTTTGATTGAATTTATTGGATAAGAATGAAGCCGACTTCCAATGTGGAAATCGGCTTCGTTCTGATTATACTTCTAAGCTTCCCTTTGGTCCAAAGAATTCAAAGTGAATTCTCTCTTCCTTAACTCCTAAGTCTTTTAATGAACGATTAATTGCTTTCATAAAAGGAACTGGCCCACAGAAGTAAAAATCAGTTTCCCGGGTAGCGATTTTATCTTTCAACCAATCACGTGTTACATAGCCTTCAACATCAAAGCGATTGTTTCTGCGATCCTCTTCAGTCGGTGAATCATAGAAGATATAAGAGGTTACATGGTCAAGCCTCGACAATTCCTCTACTTCTTCCCTAAGAGCATGGACATTTCCATTGGCAGCTGCATGAATGAATGTAACCTTCCGTTCAGGCTGCATTTCCACAACCGTCTTTAACATGCTCATCATTGGTGTTAGACCAACACCGCCGCTAAGTAACACAACAGGCGTATTTTTTTCAGTATTAAGAACAAAGTCACCCGCTGGTGCACTTACCTTGAGGATATCTCCTTCGTTTACACCGTCATGCAGGTAATTAGACACCATACCATCTGGATTAGCAGTTCCTGCTTCGCGTTTTACACTAATTCGATAATAGTCTTTGCCAGGTGCATCTGAAAGGCTATATTGACGAATATGTGTATATTCTTCACCGTCTATTTCTAGATTAATACTAATATATTGTCCTGGAAGAAAACTTGCAATCCCGTAGTTATCTTCCGGTTTTAAATAGAAAGAGGTAATGACATCACTTTCAACCACTTTACGGTCAACAATGAAGTGACGGAGGCCATCCCAGCCGCCTTGTTGACGGGCTGCTTCATCATACATTTCTGTTTCAACACCGATAAAGGCATCGGCAATTACGTTGTAGGCTTCAGCCCACGCTTCGATAATTTCATCCGTTGCCGCATCCCCCAACACATCCTTAATCGCTAATAACAGGTGTTTTCCGACAATTGGATAGTGCTCGGGTTTAATTCCGAGACTCCTATGTTTATGGGCAATTTGTTTTACAACCGGAAGAATCGCTTCAAGATTATCAATATACATGGCAGCGGCATAAACCGTTCCAGCAAGTGCTTTTTGCTGTCTGCCTTGTTTTTGGTTGGCATGATTAAAAATATTTAATAATTCAGGATGATTACCAAACATCAATTGATAAAATCGAGTGGTAATCGTTTCTCCGTGTTTCTCTAATACTGGTACTGTTGATTTGATGATTTCAATTGTTTTTTGATTTAACACTACTAACACTCCTTTTAAGTTTTCCCTATATCCATAGTGATTATATGAATATATTCACATCGATAAAGTGATTTAAATCACACTTTGGTATATTTGAATAATTTATTCGTAAAAACTTCACAAAGTGTTCACTTTTTACCATGACAAATATAACTAGTTGAATAGTTTTCATTCTTGTATCGTTAAATCTAGTTAGGAAGAGAAAGCGCCCTCATTCATTGAATCAACGATTGCGGGCGTTTTTTGGAGAATTCTACTGAAGGAAGAGGATTATGATGAACCAAGCAAAAATTGCATGGATTACTGACACTACGGCATCACTTAGTAAAGAGTTTATTGAGCAGCACCATATACATGTTATTCCCCTGCACGTTGTCATTAATGATCAATTCTACAAAGAAACGATTGATATTTCTGAACAGGAATTTTATGACCGTATGAAAAAGGAAGAAGGGAAATTTCAAACCTGCCAAACAGCAATCGCTGACTTTGTGGACCTTTATAAGGAGTTAAAGGAAAACTATGATTTCGGCATTGCCATTCATGCCTCCAGTCTATTAACTGGAACATACCAAGCATCGGTGATGGCAGCGGAAATGGAAGACTTTAAACTGTTTGCTATTGATTCGCAAACGGGTTCCTATCCTCTCTCTTTTTTAATAAAGAAAGGCATAGAACTAACAGAACAAGGACTTGATGCCAGTGAAGTGGTTGGACAATTAAATGCCTTACGCAACCACACTCGTTTGTATTTAGTCCCATCCAATCTGGATCAGCTTCACAAAAGCGGCAGGGTTTCCGGCAGCCAAAAATTAATCGCCTCGCTGTTTAATATCAAGCCGATTTTATCGATTGAAGATGGAGCCGCAAAGATTAAAGATAAGGTTCGCACTGAAAAAAAAGCGCTAGCCTGGCTGGTGAATAAATTAAAGGAAGACCTTGAAACAAAATCAGTTCAGAAAGTTGCAATCGTCCATGCTAACGATTTGAATAAGGCTGCTGAGCTAGAAAAATATTTAAACGAAACATTTCCAACAATCGAAACAGAAAAATTAATGCTAATAACGGTTGCAGGTGTCCATACCGGAGTTGGCACACTTGGTCTTTCTTGGGTCTGTGAATGAAGGACAGACTAGACAAACTAATTGTATATTTATTATAGAAAAAAATTTTAGTGAAAATTTCTATTTTATGGTACTATCAAACTATTGATAGTACCATTAACATGTAGAAATGGATTGAGAAAGATGAAGAAAAAGAAAAGAATGCTTTCAATAGTGGGAGTTATAGTAGCATTAGGACTACTTTATTTTGGCTTCTTGCAATTTAAGATTAGCCAGTACAGCAATTTGGAAGCGCCTAAGAATGCAGATTATATAATCGTCCTCGGAGCAAGTGTTAGAGGCACGGTCCCTTCATTGGCCTTTGCGAGTCGAATTAATGCTGCAGCGAAATATTTACTAGAAAACAAGGATACAATCGTCATTGCCTCAGGTGGAAAAGGTCGGGGCGAAGACATTTCCGAAGCGGAATCTATCAAAAGAGAGCTGGCTAAGCAAGGCATTAGCGAATCACGAATCATACTAGAAAATCGGTCCACTGATACATATGAAAATATTGATTTTTCGAAAAAGCTCATTCCCAAAGATGCAAAGCATGGACTTGTGGTGACGAATACCTTCCATCAGTATCGAGCAATTTCAATTGCTCGTGACCAGGGCTTGGAAGTACAAGGTCTTCCGGCGAAGACCCCTTTAAAGGCAGTATTCAAATCCTATACCCGAGAATATTTGGCGATTACTAAGTTCTATTTGAAAAGATACATACTTGATTAAATGAAAAACTCGACTCGGCTCAGTGCGGTCGAGTTTTTCATTTACTGTATTTTTGCAAGAAAATAAGGGCGAAATGAAATTCGCTGATTGAATGGTGAAATTCGCTGATTGAATTGGGAGGTTCCCCATTGAGTGGTGAGATTCCTCGTTGAATGCAAAGATTCGCTCAATGAATGAGGAAATTCGCCCATTGAACTATTTTTTGCCGCTAAACCTCTAGGCAAAGACCCTTTTTTTCGAAAAAAAGACCCTCCCGTATAGGAAGAGCCCCTCATTGAGCAATTTTTAGTACGCTTTTGCCCAATAAACCATCTGTTTCGCTTTTTTTCCACAGCAAACGCATGAATCTGATAGCTGTTCTTGTTCAAATGGGATACAACGTGATGTAGCCCCTGTTTCTTCTTTGATTTTTTCCTCACAGGCTAGTTCACCGCACCACATCGCTTTGATAAATCCAGGTTTCGCTTCAAGTGATTCCTGTAATTCAGGAAGGGTTAAAGCAGCCGTAGTTCTCTCTTCACGGTGATTCAGTGCCTTGTTATATAAATTGGATTGAATATCATCCAGCAGCTCAACAAGCTTTGTTTCTAACTCCGCTAAAGGAACAATTACCTTCTCTAACGTATCGCGTCTTACTAAAACAACTTGCTTATTTTCAATGTCTTTCGGACCCACTTCAAGACGAACTGGAATCCCCTTCATTTCGTACTCATTGAATTTCCAGCCTGGCTTCTTATCACTTGCATCAATATTTACGCGAGCAACAGACGCAAGCGACTCTTTCAAATCGTAGGCAAAATCGAGCACACCTTCTTTGTGCTGTGCAATTGGCACAATCATGACTTGCGTTGGTGCTGCTTTTGGTGGAATCACAAGTCCGCGGTCATCGCCGTGTACCATGATCAAGGCGCCAATAATCCTTGTTGTGAAGCCCCATGATGTTTGGTGGACATATTGCAGTTTTCCTTCTTTATCCGTGTATTGAATGTTAAATGCTTCGGCAAAGCCTGTGCCAAAATGATGCGAAGTTCCCGACTGCAAGGCTTTTCCGTCATGCATTAAGCTTTCAATCGTGAAAGTGGCTTTAGCACCGGCGAATTTTTCCTTCTCCGTCTTTTGTCCTTTTACAACTGGAATCGCAAGAACCGTTTCACAAAGCTCAGCATACACATTCAGCATCTTAATTGTTTCTTCCATCGCTTCCTCATCGGTCGCATGGGCTGTATGTCCTTCCTGCCATAAAAATTCTACCGTTCTTAAGAACGGTCGAGTTGTTTTTTCCCAGCGGACAACATTTGACCATTGGTTATATAGCTTTGGTAAATCTCTATGAGAATGAATGATTTTACTATAATGCTCACAGAACAGTACCTCTGATGTTGGGCGGACAACTAACCGTTCCGCTAATGGTTCAGAGCCGCCATGCGTAACCCAAGCCACTTCAGGAGCAAAGCCTTCAACATGATCCTTCTCTTTTTGCAACAGGCTTTCAGGAATAAACAATGGCATATAGACATTTTCATGGCCTGTTTCTTTAATTCGACTGTCTAATTCATTTTTAATATTATCCCAAAGCGCATAACCATATGGTCGAATAATCATCGAACCGCGCACGCTTGAATAGTCAATTAAATCTGCTTTCGTAACAACATCTGTATACCACTGGGCGAAATCCTCGTCCATACTCGTTACATCTTTTACAAATTCCTTTGCCATTTTTGACACCTCATTAAGTTTTTTAAATACAAAAAGGCCCTGATCCTAAAAAGGGACCAAGGCCTGGCGGTACCACCCTAAATTCATAAAGCAATTGCTTTATACTCTTTCCATGATAACGGAGTTTATCCGCTTGTATCTTCAAATTCATCCGATACAGAACTCGGAGGCAGGTTCAAATGACCGTCTTAAGAAACCTCGCACCAATGGTTTCCTCTCTAAGTAAGAACACTTCACTTTACTAATCCTCGTCATTGTTTCAATAGTATTTTTTAAAAATTATATCTTTCCCGCACACAAATGTCAATTCTATCGTGGAATATTTTTCTTACTTTCACCTTTAAACTTCTATTTAAATGGGTTAAAATGCAGTTATTAGAATAAATGGGGTGATACGCATGAACGATGACAAAGATGATCTTGACCTGGAGGAAGAAGAAAAGGAATTTTTGCTTGAATACATTCGCATGCAGAATGAAGCCCTGAAGCGTATTTATAAAAAGGCACTTGAAAACGAAAAAGAAAGTTAAATCCTCGAATTCTAATCTCTATAGGCAAATTTCATAAAACGTTCATATTAGTCACCCAAAATACAAATTACAATCCGATATTTACATTTATAATACTCTTATGTTGTTTATTTCAAATGAAGCTTAAGAGGAGATTCCAAATGACAATTTTTTCGATTATTTCAGCTGCAGTTGTTGCGATTGGTACCGGTTATTCTATTTTTATAATATACCGTCATAAAAATCAACTGATGAATACGCCAGGGGTTATGATTAGTATGGTTATTGCAGTGATAACCGGCCTGCTTACAGGCAGTATTATTGGAATTCTTTCTGGCGAGACCTTTCTAGTCGTTGGTGTCAGCATGATCATTGGCTTTATCATTGGTTTTTTAGCCGGTCACCCCGTTGGAATTTTGGCTATTCTCATGGGGTCAATTGCTGGTTTAATGGGAAGTATAAATGGTGCTATACTCGGACTTTTCCTTCAGTTTATTAACCCAACCCTTTTATTAGGTATTTTATTAGGCTTTTATATTGTTATCATCGGCTTTGTAATTGTTTATATTAAGGTTGCTACAAATAACAAGTTTTCGATTGATACTCAGGAGCTTTCGCCATTTGCCATTTTAGGGGCAGGAGTTGTGCTTGTATCCTTGTTCCTATTCATGTATAGCAGTGATTTTGTGAAAATTCCAGGGAAAGATGAACCTGCTCAACCACAAGCACAACAAGCATCCAGCAATCTGGAGGTTCCAAAATCGGAAGTGGATGTGACGAACGAAGGCACACCAAAAGTGAAAATGCTCGTAACGGAAAAAGGCTACACACCTAACGTAATTCGAGTGAAAAAAGGGGTGGCGGTTGAACTAAAAATTGAAAATCCACTCAAAAATAATAGCTGCTTATCTACCTTTATGATCCCGGATTTTAATATTAATAATATCAATCTTATAGAAGGTACTACGAATTTAACATTCACACCAGACAAAACAGGAGAATTTACCTTCAGCTGTGGGATGAACATGTTTAAAGGAACTATCATTGTTGAACGGTAGCTTATAATTCTTATAAGCTACCGAACTTCAATTACTTATTCATCTCTATCAAACACAAGTACATATGTTTTTCGATCACCATCATCATAGGTTACTACAATGGGAATAATCGTTTTCTTATCATCTTCTAATTGAATTGTTTTGCTGCTGTCACCATTAATCATGATTGTAGAAGCATTGTAGCTTGCGGTTGGGTTAATAGTGAGCGTTTTTACATCATTTGAAACTGCTACATGGTAGGTAAATTTATTTTTGCTAAAATCCTTTCCCCAGGTACCATTGGAAACTGTTAGAGAAGAAAGTGTTGCCTTACTTGTCTTTTGCTCCGTAGCTGCGTTTTGCTGCTGCCCAGTTGGCAGGAAAGAATTATCTCTGCTATTCTGCGATGAATTGTTATTCGGTAAAAAATTATTATTCTTTGATGAATTGTTATTCTGTGATGAATTATTGGGTGTCGAACTTGTATCTGCAGCTTTGGTAACATGTAATGTATAAGTTCTCTTATCACCATTTTCTGCTGTAACGACAATAATTATGTCTGTTTTTCCATCCGGGAGTTTTACGGAAACACCTGCCCCCTTTACTAAAGTTCCATTCACTGCGATGGTTGCTGTCTTATCAATTGCCGTGGGGGTAATCATGATGGCATTAACATCGTTTGTTACTTGAACAGTATAATCAGTTATTGCAGAAGAAAATGCCGGCGAGAGTGCCCCCGCAGATAGTGTAATAGTTTGCAATAGATTATTTGCACTTTGTTTTCTTGTAATTGTTAAGGTATAAGTATTTGCTGTTTGGCTGCCATCACTCACCGTGATTAGAAAGGTATTTATTCCGGTTTGCAGCGAAAAAGTTTCTTCTTTTCCACTAGTTACTGTTTGGCCATTAATGAAAATGGACGATGCTGGATTACTACCTTCTACAAGTAACTTAAACGTTTGAACATCATTTTCAACGGTCGCTGAATATTCCTTTACATCTGACGAAAAGGGCTGGTCCAACTTAATCCCGGTAATTTCTAAGTTAGCAAGAGTGTTAGTCCTTGGGTTTTCCTGATTTACATTGGAATTACCTTCAGCATATGCCGTTGAAATGTATGATCCAGAAACCATCCCGAGCATGGATACAGCTAGTAATAGATTTATTGCCTTTTTTTGCACCTTACTTTTCATTACTGTGCCTCCTCTATACTATCATTTTGAAATTTGGACTAACTTTATCACTTAATGCTTAAGTTTAGCTTAATTTTCATAGGCTTTTGATTAAGTAAGGTCGATGTTATCTTCATGGTGTTTCTTCCTCTTTCGCTCGGCACCAAGAACTTTAAACGATAAATAAATACCTGTTCCCGTTAGGAACATCATTGCAAGGGCAACGAGGTCTAATAGCCACTTAATGTTTGTATTGCCAATTCTTCCTTCATGAAGGCCGCGGATGATGCTAAGGGCAGAACCTTGTCCCATTCCTTCTCTTCTAAATCCTGCAGCAAAATTTCCATTTCCGTCCAATCCACGACGTCCTTGGAATTGACCATTTCCATTTGTTCCTCTTTGCCACTGTGATTGTCCTTGATCAGGAGCTTGTCCATCTGGTTGACCATTACTTTCATCAAAATTATCTTGCCTTCCTTGAAGAACTTGCCCTTGTCTAAATTGACCCGGCTGGAAATTCCCTCCCACCATTACTGGCTGTGATTGTCCGATTAACCATGGTTCATTCATTAATAACCCACTAAGTGCTTCGATAAAAATGAACACTGAAGCAATTAAGCCGATCCATAAATGGGCTCTTCTCGTCTTTTTCATTACAGTAATCTCCCTTCAAATCAACATACTGCACGAAATGTGCTTGCACTATTGCTATACATATTATGAAGGGAAATCCTTAAGTTTTTCTTAACAAGAAAAGCCCAAAATTTAAGTTTTTTGGGCTTTTGGAAAAATTATTTCTATGGTTGTCCCCTTATTAAGGGTGCTGGTAACCTTTGTTTTTCCATGATGCTTTTCAATAATCCATTTGGCAATTGACAAACCTAGCCCCGTCCCTTCAATAGCCATCCGTGCCTTATCACTTTGAAAAAAGCGGTCAAAGATTTTCGAAATATCAGTTTCGGGGATACCAATCCCGTTATCTTTCACTTGAAAGAAAATCGAAGAGTGGCTTTGTGTGCACGAAAGAAGAATCTCACCGCCTTCATTTGTATACTTCATTGCGTTGTCCAATAAAATAACTATTAGCTGGTGAATTCTCTCTTTATCCGCAAAAAAATGAACGGGTTCAGCTACTTCAAGTCGAAGAAACTTTTCTTGATAAATAGCAATTTCTTCATATTGTTGGATGATTTCCTTTAAAAGCTCATTAAGTTGGAAGTCTGACTTTTTCATTTCAATTTGATCAGAATCTGATCTGGCAAGTGTCAGTAAATTCGTCACCAGTTTAGACAAACGCCTTGATTCATTGGAAATCGTCGAAACATCGAGAATTTTTTCTTGTATTGTCGCTCCAGGTGAACGAAATAGTAAATCTGTTTTTGCTTGAATGACGGCTAACGGTGTTCTTAACTCATGTGAGGCATCGGAAACAAACTCCTGCTGCTTCTGCCACGCGTTTGTAATCGGAACCAAAGCCCTTCCCGCTAAGAAGTAACCAAATGCAATTGCACAAATCACCCCCACACCACAACCTACTAGGATGATTAACAATAGCCTGTCTAATAAATCTTTTTCTGAATTGACATTGCGAATATATTGTACGGTTACTTTTCCAACTTTGGGAGCTTCAATTTGAAAAGCAATATATCTAAAAGAAAAGTCTCCCACTTTAACATCCTGCACCTTGTTCAGATTCTTCGGTTGAATGAACTTTTCATTGTCCTTAAATAATTCGAAATCCCGGTTCAGCTCTGCTAAAAGCTGCTTGTCTTCATTCCAAAATAGTGTCATGATTCTTGGATCTCTCCGGATTATCCTTGGTCCCGGACCTCCTCCAATGATCACTTGCCTCGGCTGCGATTGGTTTATAAAAATATCAACTGATTCACGCAATGATTTGTCAACATCCTTATAGAGTCTACTTTCTGTATAAAAATAAATAATGGCTCCGAGAATGCTAATTAAAAAGATAAAAACCAAGGAGTTTAACAAGGTTAGTCTTATATGTGTTTGGCGAAACATTTTAGCTCCTATTCTTCGTTTAGCATATAGCCGACGCCACGAATCGTTTTAATATCAGTATGATAACCAAATGGTTCTAATTTTTTGCGGAGATGGTGCATGAACACTTCAACAATAGCAATTGTCGTATCGGAATCAAAGCCCCAAACACGGTCATAGATTTGCTCTTTTGTTAAAATTGCCCCTTTGTTTTGAATTAGATATTCTAATAGCACATATTGCTTAGACGTTAATTTAACTGGCTTGCGATTAACATGGATGTCTCGCTCTTTGCCCAACAGCTCTATACCTCGATATTGAATCGTTTGATTTGTCGTTAAGCTGCCGCTCCGCCTTAATAACGCACGGATTCTAGCCTTTAATTCCGCGGTCTGAAACGGCTTAACTAAATAATCATCACCGCCGCTATCCAAGCCCTTTACCCGATCCTCTAGAGAATCCCTTGCCGTTAAGAAGAGAACTGGTATTTTTAACCCTCCTTCCCGAATCGTTTGGAGGACCTCAAAACCATCAATTTCCGGAATCATCACATCTAAAACAATGGCATCATGAATATTTTGCATCGCCAAAAATAAAGCATCTTCCCCATTCGATGCTTGGTCTACTTCAAATTCGTCTGATAAAAGCTGTACGATTGACTCCAGTAACAAAAGGTTATCTTCCACCACTAATAAACGCATCTTTTCCGCTCCTCAAAAATACTACTCTTATTATATAACAATCAAGCGGACGCAACATATGTGTGTCCGCTTTTTACCTTTTACCATTATTCATAACGAAGTGCTTGAATTGGATTTAATTTGGATGCTTTATTTGCAGGAAATACGCCAAATATTACTCCAACTGCCAATGAAAATAAGAAAGATGATAATATAACTGTCGATGTGAACGATACAGTCAAGCTTAAAAGGGATGATAATATTTCCCCCAATCCTATTCCCGCTAATATCCCAATGATGCCGCCAACCCCGCTTAAAACCACAGCTTCGATCAGGAATTGGAGAAGAACATCCCGTCTTTTCGCCCCAATCGCTTTACGAATCCCAATTTCCTTTGTTCGTTCCGATACCGATACGAGCATGATATTCATGATTCCGATTCCCCCAACTAACAAAGAAATACTAGCAATACCACCTAACATCATTGTCATTGTATTGCTGACAGAGCTCATCGTATCCATTAGATCCTTCTGGTTCATCACACTATAGGAATCGCTCTTGCTAGGAAAAAAGGAAGCCATTTTTATTTCAACTTCATTCATGACAAAATCCATTTGATTTTCACTTTTTCCTTGTAAAAAAACCTGATTGATCGTCGTACTTTTTACTAAGCGCTGTCCTGTACTTAACGGTACAATCACGACATTGTCGCCACTTTGACCCAAGGAGCTTCCCTTTGAGGCCAAAACGCCAACAACCTTGAAGGACGTCCCTTCTATTTGAAGATATTGACCAACTGGGTTTTCCATTCCAAAAAATGTGGCAGCTGTATCTGCCCCAATGACGGCAATCTTCTGCCGATATTCTATATCCAAATCGGTAATGAATCGGCCTTGACTAACCAATACATCCCGAACAGTGGAATAGGCGGCATTGGTTCCGGTTAAGGAAACCTGTGAAGCCGTTCTATCCTTTTTCACATTTACACGCCCCTGTATGACAGGTGCTACCGCTTTAACCCCGTTTAATTTACTTAACTCATCAATTTTTCCATCTGATAAGGCAACATCTGTTCCAAAGGTATTAATGGTTAATAAATTTGTGCCTAATTGGTTAATTTGGCTTGTAACATTTTGCGCGGACCCTTCCGCAATTGATACGAGAATAATAACCGAGGAAACCCCAATAATCATCCCTAGCATCGTTAATGCCGATCTTAGCTTATTCCCCATAATACTACGGAGTGCCATTTTAATAGATTGCAAAATTCCCAAATAGTTCTCCCCCGTTCTCTTGCAGCTGCCCATCTTGTATACTGACCATTCTATTTGCTTGTTTGGCAATCATTAAATCATGGGTTATTAAAATAATCGTATGGCCTAGTTCGTTTAATTCCTTCATTAAGAATAAAATTTCCTGACTGGTTTTGCTGTCTAGGGCACCTGTCGGTTCATCAGCAAGGAGTATCGATGGATTGCCGGCAAGTGCTCTAGCAATAGCAACCCGCTGTTGCTGGCCCCCCGACAGCTGGGTTGGCAAATTTCGTGCACGCTCTTTCAAGCCAACTTTATCCAGACTCTCTATGGATCTTTCACGTCGTTCTTTTGTAGGTATACCTGCATATAACAAGGGCAGTTCTACATTCTCAAGTGCTGATAATTTTGTTAACAGATTAAAGTTTTGAAAGATAAAGCCGATTTTTTGATTGCGGATGACTGCTAACTGATTATCATTCATTTTCCCAATATCTTTACCATCTAGTAAATAGGTTCCGGATTGTGGCCTGTCCAAACAGCCAATCATATTCATTAAGGTCGACTTCCCTGAACCTGACGGACCAATGATCGCTAAAAAATCACCGCTTTCAATTTCAATGGATACATTATTTAAGGCATGGATGGTTTCACCGCCAAGCTTATATGATTTCATGAGATTCCTTATTTGAATAATCGGTTTACCCATTAGTTTCCGTCCTTTCCTTTAAACTGTACTGGTCCACCTTCCATGCGGACCATTCCTCCCATCCTGCCATTACCGCCCATTCCTCTCATTTGATTTCCAGAGGAGCTTCCACTTGTAGCTAATTGCGGTAATTGTACCGTTTCACCTGCAGTAAGACCTTCAGTGATTTCCACAAAATCCTCATTCGCTAACCCGGTTTTGACTGTCTTACGCGCGCTTTCTTGATTTTGATTATCTGAAACTTCGATGACAAATTTTTCCCCATTGACTGTATGAACAGCATCCAGAGGAACATAAAGAGCATTATCTTTAGATGCAGTTAGGATGCTTGCCTCCGTACTCATTCCCACTTTAAGATTATCTGGTTTGTCGATATGAATGGTAACATCAAAAGTAGAAACGCCGTTTGCTGAAGTCCCTTCCTCAGCAACTGAAGACACTTTTCCAGTGTAACTCTGATCCGGATAGGCATTTACTTTTAAGTTAACAGTTTGATCCATTTTAATTTTAGGAATATCTAACTCATCGATTTGAACAACTGTTTGTAAGTCCTTGTAGTTCGTTAAATGGGCGACAGCTTGTCCATTATTTACCCGTTCTCCGTTTTGGACCGCTATAGTGGTAATCACCCCATCTGCTGGAGCGATAATGGGATCACTTCCATCCACATATGTCATTAAGATCGCTCCTTTTTTAACTTCCTCTCCAGCCGAAACGAGAACTTCATCTATTTCATTGGTATCAACTGTAGACTTAATATCCTCGCTTGTTACCGGCTGTACCGTTCCCGACCCGCTAATCTTGACATCTAATTTTCCTTTTTGAACGACTGCTGTTCTTTCTTGTCCCATTGCTGCTTGTGGACTTGATTTTGCCGAAACCCATTGGTATCCGACAAATCCCACAATCAGAACACCCAATGCAATTAAAATCCATTTTTTCATCGATTCATACTCCTTTTCTAATCCTGGGCAAATACCAGAATGCTTTTTAATTGGAATAAGCCTATTATTATCTTCGTTCCTTAACTTTTCCTTAAAGATAAGCAATTGACACTCCTTTTCGTTTGTTTTATAGTTAAAGAGGTGAATAGTTAAACAGTTGAACTAAATTAGTGAGGTGGAAAATATTGTGACTAACCAGATTATTCAGGAGTTAATCGACCGATACGTGACTGTTTCTTTTCAAGTTCATAAAAAGGCGGAGTCATTAATCAAAGGGAAAATTGGCGATGATTTAACCAATGACCAGCACTACATATTAAGGTACATTTCTCAGTCAAGGGAATGCACTTCCTCTGAATTGGCTGATGCTTTTGAAGTGAATAAAAGTGCCATCACGGCGATTATCAACCGAATGGCCGATAAAGGACTCATTAAAAGAACTCGTGATGAAAACGACAGGAGAGTTGTATATTTAACGTTAACGGATGAAGGCAATATTCTTTATCAGAACTGCCAAGAAAAAATTCAATTTCTCGTGGAATCCATTATTACTCAATTTGAAGAGTCAGAAATTAAGAATTTTATCAATACGTATGAAAAATTAGCGCAAATTTTAGACAAGAAGAAAAAGGAAGAACTGGGGGAATAACAAAATGAGAGCAATAATTAGAGGAAAATGGTTCATCCTCGTTGCATGGATTGCTGTGATCACCGCTCTGTTTATGGTCGCTCCAAATATGGAAGCACTTGTCCGCGAGAAGGGACAAATTAAAGTACCCGCAGGTTATTCATCGACCATCGCCGAAAAAGTCCTCAAGGATGCCCAGTCGAGTGAAAACAAAGGCAGTCATCTTCAAACAGCCCTAGTCTTCCATAGTAATAAAAAGTTAACAAAGGATGATTTTTCGACAGCAGAAAAAGCGGTAAAACTAATTGAAAAGAATAAGAATGAACTTGGAATTACTGATATCCTCACACATTTCAATCAAGAACAGCTTAAGGATCAGCTTGTTTCAAAAGATGGGAAAACCATTCTTGTTTCGCTAAAAGTAACCGCAAATGGCCGGGAAGCTAAAGATATTTCGAAAGATTTATATAAAGTGATTGATGAGACCAAGCTTGCTCATTATTATACAGGCGGCTGGGTCATCGGAGAGGATCTTGTCACAAACTCACAAGAAGGCTTGAAAAAAACAGAAGGAATCACTGTTGGTTTCATTTTGATTGTTCTCCTGCTAGTGTTTAGATCTGCTGTCGCACCGATTATTCCGTTAGTAACCGTCGGCTTCAGCTATCTTACGGCACAATCAATCGTCTCAATATTAGTGGATAAGTTTAACTTTCCACTGTCAACCTTTACACAGATTTTCTTGGTCGCCGTCCTGTTTGGGATTGGTACAGACTATTGTATCCTCCTCCTCAGCCGCTTTAAAGAAGAACTGGCTAAGAGAGATAATGCGCATGAAGCGATTGTTACCACTTATCGAACGGCTGGAAAAACCGTTTTATTCAGTGGTATGGCGGTTTTAATTGGCTTTGCATCGATTGGTTTTTCAACCTTCCAGCTTTACAAATCGGCAGCCGCCGTTGCCGTAGGTGTGGCCATTCTATTAATCGCGCTTTTCACTGTCGTGCCCTTTTTCATGGCCGTGCTTGGAAAAAAACTATTTTGGCCTTCCAAAGGCAAGCTTGAGCATGGTGATAGCAAATTCTGGGGCTTTGCCGGCAAATTTGCCCTAGCGCGTCCGTTGATTGCCTTTATCCTTGTCGCCGTCATTTCGGTGCCGTTTTTATTCACCTATAAGGGTCAATTATCCTTTAACTCACTTGAGGAAATCAGTGATGATTATCCTTCGATAAAAGGCTTCAATATCATAGCTGACTCATTCGGTCCCGGTGAATCGATGCCAACACAAATTGTCATCAAAAACGATGATAAGATGAGCACATCGGATTATATCGCGCTAACAGAAAAAATCAGCCAGGAGCTGAAAAAAGTAAATGATGTAAAAACCGTTCGTTCTGTAACCCGGCCAACAGGCGCACCGATTGATGATTTTTATCTATCGAAACAAGTAGGCAGCCTTGGGGACAGACTTGGTGAAGGAAATGACGGCATCAAGAAAATCAGTGACGGTCTTGCCGAAGCAAGCAGCCAGATGGCAGCAAACCAGCCAAAAATGCAGGAAGCTACAAATGGGCTTCACACCTTGATTGATGGGACCAATGACCTTAAAACCGGGGTCGGTACCATTGAAGATAATCTGACTAAAATTCAAAATGGTTTAAAAGATGGTTCAACAAGTATTGCCCAGGCACGTGCCGGATTAGTTGAAATAAAGGCTGGGGCTGAAAAAGTCCGTGATGGCGGCAAACAACTACTTGAGGGTTATAAATCCGCCAGCATAGGCATCGGAACACTTAAAGGCTATTATGATGATCTTGCAGGGAAAGTAGATTTACTAAACAAAAGCCTAGTTGCGATGGATTCATATTTCACTGGTCTTGAACAAGAATATCCTACGATTGACCAAAGTGAAAACTATCAAGCTATAAAAATGACGATAAAAGGTGTTCCAGGTAATCCGGATGCTCTAGGTGCACAAGCGGCAACTCAACAATTAGCCGGCGGCTTGAAGCAAATAAATGAACAACTGACAGGAGCAAAAAACGGACTTAATATGGCGAATGGCCAATTTGAAACAATAATTGCCGGTCAAGAACAGCTGGTAGGTGGGTTGGATCAGTTTATTACAAAAATCGGCGCTCTTGAAACAGGGCTTGCCGAAGCGGCTGACGGACAAGGAAAAATTATTGACCAAGGCCTTTCACCTATTTCTAGTGGTTTGGATGGCCTGAAAAACGGACAGCAGCAATTCTTAACTGGTTTTCAGGATATAAACGGTCAAATCACTCAGCTTTCAGATGGCTTAACCCAAAGTGCGGATGGCTTGAATCAAGTTTCAAACGGTCTCAACTCCGCTGAGGATTATTTTGCAGATGTAGCGAAACAAAAACAGAACGGTTTTTATATTCCGCAGAACGTATTGGATAGCCAAGACTTTGAGCAAGCACTCAATGCTTATATGTCAGCGGATCGCAAAGTGATGACGATTGATGTCGTCTTTAATAAAAATCCGTATTCCAATGCAGCGATTAATCGAATCCCAGAAATAAAGCAGGCGGTCAAACGAGCAGTTAAGGATACAAAGCTTGAAAATGCAAAAGTGGCCGTTGGCGGTGTATCAAGTATGCACAATGACCTGGATACCATTTCCAAGGCAGATTATTCTCGGACCGTTGTACTTATGCTTATCGGGATTAGTATCATCCTAATCATTTTACTGCGTTCCATCATTATGCCGCTTTACTTAATTGGTTCCTTAATCCTAACCTACTTTACTTCAATGGCAATTTCGGAAATGATTTTTGTTCATTTGCTGGGTTATTCAGGTATAAGCTGGGCGGTACCATTCTTTGCCTTTGTTATCTTGGTAGCGCTTGGGATTGACTACAGCATATTCTTAATGGACCGGTTCAACGAATACCGGGATTTACCGGTTGAACAAGCGATCCTTCAATCGATGAAAAAGATGGGCACCGTCATTATTTCAGCTGCCATCATCTTAGGTGGGACATTCGCCGCAATGATGCCATCCGGCGTTTTATCATTGCTCGAAATTGCTACAATTCTATTAATCGGCCTAGCATTGTATGCATTAATTGTCCTGCCATTGTTTGTCCCTGTAATGGTGAAAACCTTTGGCGAAGCCAACTGGTGGCCTTTTAACAATAATAATGTAAATAACTTGAAATAATATTCGTGCACGCTGGTCATAAAGGTCAGCGTGCGTTTTATATAGGGGCAGTTCCCATCGATTATGTCCTATTAAAAATAGAGCGACAACAGTCGACAAAATAATATTTTAAAAATAAAAAAAATTCCTTTTATTCACATAATATTCTGTTATATAATAATAATGATTAAGGACAAAGGGGGAATTTTATGGAGAATTTTGTTAACTGGCTCAATGATATCATTTGGAGTCCCGCACTTATTTACTTATGTTTAGGGACAGGATTGTTTTACTCTATTGCAACTAGATTTCTTCAAGTGAGACATATGAAAGACATTATTCCTTTAATATTTAAAGGAGGAAAATCAGAAGCAGGTATTTCCTCATTTCAAGCATTAAGCCTTGCACTATCAGGTCGGGTTGGAACCGGTAATATTGCTGGTGTAGCTACTGCAATTGCCTTTGGAGGTCCTGGTGCAGTTTTCTGGATGTGGGCAATTGCGTTCTTAGGGGCAGGTTCAGCCTTTGTTGAAGCAGCCTTAGGTCAGGTTTATAAAGTAAAACAAAACGGTCAGTTCCGTGGTGGCCCTGCCTATTACATAGAAAAGGGATTAAAATTGAAGTGGTATGCAGTGTTGTTTGCGATTGTAACCGTCATTGCAACAGGGGTGCTTTTACCAGGTGTTCAAGCCAATAGTATTGCGTCAGCAGTTGAAAACGCTTTCTCTATTAAACCCTGGATAACAGGTCTTGTAATCATTGTTTGTTTAGCCATCATTATTTTTGGTGGAGTTAAACGGATAGCTCGAGTTGCTGAATTTGTCGTACCTTTCATGGCTTTAGGATACATCATTGTCGCACTTATCATTACGTTTATAAATATTTCAGCATTACCAGGCGTAATTAAATTAATCTTCTCGAGTGCATTTGGAGCTGATGCAGCATTTGGAGGAATATTAGGGGCCGCGATTTCTTGGGGAGTTAAACGCGGAATCTATTCAAATGAAGCTGGCCAAGGTACGGCGCCTCATGCTGCCGCTGCTGCTGAAGTATCACATCCCGCAAAACAAGGAATTGTTCAAGCATTTTCAGTCTATATCGATACATTATTTGTCTGCTCTGCAACCGCATTTATGATATTGATAACCGGAATGTACAATGTTAAACCTGATGAAAATACAGTGCTTGTCAATACTCTTGGCGATGTTGAACCGGGGCCAATATTCACGCAAAGAGCAGTAGAATCTGTCTTCCCAAGCTTCGGTGCTCCATTCGTTGCGATTGCCTTATTATTCTTTGCCTTTACAACGATCATGGCCTATTATTATATGGCAGAAACAAATCTAGCCTATATTAATCAAAAAACAAGACGCGTATGGACAGAATTTGTTTTAAAAATTGCCTTTTTAGGAATGACGTTCTACGGAACAGTGAAAACCGCAAAACTTGCTTGGGCCATGGGAGATATTGGTGTTGGAAGTATGGCTTGGCTAAATATCATTGCGATCCTGCTTTTAACTAAACCTGCCTTGAAAGTTCTAAAAGATTATGAGGCACAGAAGAAAGATGGAAAAGATCCAGTTTTCGATCCGGTTAAAATCGGTCTAAAAGATGCAGATTTCTGGGAGAAAGAATATACTTATATTGAAGAAGAAAAGACTGGATGATCATAATAATTATAATAGACTGACTGTATTAATACAGTCAGTCCATTATTTTTAATAGGAATAAAACACTCTTATACTACTATTCTTCAACTAAATGATCATATAAATGCTTACCAATTTTACTAATTAGCTGCTTAGCTGCAAAGTGGTTATCCAATTGATCTGTTAATACTACAGCATACGCGGTTTTCCCGCCGTACTTGAGGATCGCACAATCATGCTCGACATTCGGCAGCCCGCCTGTTTTACTTGCCGCAAAAACCCGATCAAGGTCCATCATTGCCGTAAGCTTATCATGGAACTGTTGGTAATGCATAATTTCTACTGCAAGCTTGCGGCTTTCTTCTGATAAAAAATCCCCTTCATTAATTACCTT
Source organism: Neobacillus novalis NBRC 102450 (assembly GCF_001591805.1). Classification (GTDB taxonomy): domain Bacteria; phylum Bacillota; class Bacilli; order Bacillales; family Cytobacillaceae; genus Neobacillus; species Neobacillus novalis. The sequence continues at coordinate 272,575 of NZ_BCVP01000010.1, forward strand.
CAAGCATTTGATCATATCCGATGGACTAGTAAAATTATTATAGCCTTGCTCAATGGCTTCAAAATCCATCATTTTTCGGCTGAGTTTAGTATGCTCCATCGATAATTTTTCAATAGTGCTGTTAATAGAGTCCATTCCTAATAAATCTATTAATAAATTAGTCGTCGTGTTATCAGAAACGGTAATCATTAAGGTCATTAGGTCTTTTATCGTCATTGATACTTTTGCCGATAATGCCTGCAGGACACCTGATCCGCCAACCCTTTTATCAATGGTCGTTAACTCATTCAGGTTTATTTTTCCTGTTTCAGCCTGCCGGAGTCCCTCAATTAATATCGGAACCTTTATCACACTTGCGGATGGAAAGACTTCCACACTGTTTAAAGAAATACGTTTATTCGCAATTTCAACCGCTATCCCAATTCTCCCTTGAAAGCAGGTAATTTCTCCCTTTATTTTCTCCTCTAAGGTCAACATCGTTTATCTCGTCGCGGCAACTTGCGAATAATCCTGGCCGCCGGTCCTGTTTTTATCATATAAATGACAAGCAACAAAATGATCCTTGTCTATTTCCTGCCATTTTGGTTTTTCGGATGCACATACTTCCATCGCTGCTGGGCAGCGTGTTCGAAACACACAGCCGCTTGGAGGATTAATTGGGCTAGGGAGCTCCCCTTGTAAAATAATCCGTTCCCGTTGATCCTCCACATCCGGGTCAGGAATCGGAATCGCTGACAGCAGTGCTTGGGTATAGGGATGCATCGGCTTATTATACAGCTCAGTGCTGGACGTTAACTCTACTAATTGACCTAAATACATGACGCCAATCCGGTCGCTGATTTGTTTTACCATGGAAAGGTCATGAGCGATGAATAGGTAGGTTAACCCTTTTTCCTTTTGAAGCCGCTTCAACAAGTTCACCACCTGGGCTTGGATGGACACATCTAAAGCGGAAATCGGTTCATCTGCAATAATAAATTCGGGGTCCAGCGCCAGTGCACGGGCAATGCCAATTCGTTGGCGCTGGCCGCCGCTGAACTCATGGGGATAACGATTGGCATGGTCTTTATTTAAGCCAACATCCTCTAATAATTGATAGACCCGCTTCATTCGTTCCTTTTTATTTGGATAAAGGCCATGAACTTCCATCGGCTCAGAGATAATTTCACTTACGGTTGATCTCGGGTTTAATGATGCATATGGATCTTGAAAAATCATTTGGATTTGCCGGTGAAAGGCAAACCGTTCCCGCGATTTTAAGTTGTGAATGTTTTTCCCGTTAAAAAGAACTTCCCCTTCTGTCCGGTCATATAGGCCGATGATTGTCCTGCCGGCAGTGGATTTGCCGCAGCCCGATTCACCAACGATGCCAAAGGTTTCGCCCTTATTAATATGAAATGTTACCCCGTCAACCGCTTTCAGGATTTCGCCATGCCCTAAATCGAAATGCTTTTTCAAGTTATTTACCTGTAGTAATTTTTCCATAATTATGCCTCCGTATCATTCCAGTAACGCCTTGCAGCACAAAGTTCCCGCTCGTAAATGGTTCCTGAAAGCGGAATAATTTCAACCGTTTTACCGGTGTTCGGAGCGTGAAGCAGTTTCCCGTCACCGTAATAAATACCGACGTGATGGATACTCCCTTTCCCTTCTTCATAGGCAAAGAACAATAAATCTCCAGGTTTTATATCTGTTGTGGCAACTGGTTTTCCTGCACTTGCTTGATCATGAGCATCACGGGGAATGACATAGCCATTTGCCTTACACATGGAATAGCTAAAACCAGAGCAATCATAGCCATAACTGCTCATCCCTCCCCAAAGGTAGGGCAGGCCTAGGAATTGTTCTCCAGCGGAAACAATATCGCTTCCTGTCCCTTTGTAACGTGCTGCTAAGGATTCAAAGACAACAATATTTTCCCAGCCTAATGCACCGGTCCCATCCGGAATTTTGACTAGTACCTGCGAATTCTCTTCTTTCATAAGCGGCAGCGTCGTTTGAAACGATACTTCCAAAGTACCGCCTTCTTTCGAAAGAATAGCCTTCGGTCTGTTTACAACTACCACAGGTCCGTTATCTAGAGTCCAGTCCTCAAGACATTTCATTAATTGACATTTCGGAACCCAGCCAGGATAGCCGCTCTCATTTTTAGATGAAGGCTGACTCGGGATAATGATTTGAGCCCACTCCTCTTTTTCCTCTACGAGCAAAACCTCTTGACCGAATAAAAGCTGCGTTTGAACAAGGTTGTCTTCGCATAAACCTAACCGTGTTTCGTATGTTAAGCCGGATAACCATGCTTTTATATCCACTGGGTTTGTGACCGCATCCCAATCAATTTCCCGGGCCGAATCAAAAGACGTCCAAACCGTAGCAACCGGAACACTAACAAGCCATTTATCCAATAGAAACTCCCCCTTCAAGAATAACCCCTTTAATCCCTAGACCTGGCTCGCTTGGCATTGTGATCAGTCGCCCATTATATTGGATTCCCCCATCAACAATTTCCTTCGCAAGCATCAACGGGGCATCAAAATCATAGCGGGTTATATTTTGCTTACTTGCGGCAAAATGAGCGGCAGCAGAAATCCCAAGACGGGTTTCAATCATACTGCCTACCATGCACTCGACACCGCATGTTTCGGCAAGCTGGTTAATAATCTGCGCCTGATAAATTCCGCCCGCTTTCATCAACTTGATATTAATTAAATCAGCACTTCTCGTTTTCAATACTTGAAAAGCCTGCTTAGGTGTAAACACACTTTCATCTGCCATTATCAGCGTATCGACATGGTCTGTTACTTGTTTTAGACCTTCGATATCATCTGCTTTCACAGGCTGTTCGACCAATTCAATCATTAAGCCGCTATCCTCCATTTTGCGAATGGCCCGGATGGCATCCTTGGCGTTCCAGCCTTGATTCGCATCGAGGCGGATTTTGATTTCGTTCCCAACCCGATTCCTCACTTCACGGATGCGTTCTAAATCGGTGTTAATATCATCCTTGCCCACCTTCACTTTCAGAACATTGAAACCTTGTTGGATATAGGAAACGGCGTCGTCGCCCATTTCTTCAGGTCCATTGACACTAACGGTGAAATCCGTCTCCAATTCCTGCTTATGCCCGCCAAGGAATTGATAAAGCGGCAGCTTGCAGTATTGGGCTAAGCAATCATAAAGAGCCATATCGACGGCTGCCTTTGCACTCGGATTCCCGACCAAAATCGTCTTCAATCCCTGAAAAAGAAATTCATAGTTTAATAGACTTTTCTTTTCTAAAAATGGTTTTATCACATGGTTGATGGCCGATTCGATGCTTAAGAGGCTGTCTCCGGTAATCACAACAGTAGGAGGTGCCTCTCCCCAGCCGACAATGCCATTATCACAGCTTATTTTTACAAAAACAGCCTCTGCCGTTGTAACGGTCCTTAGTGCTGTTTTGAACGGTTTCGTTAGTGGAACTGCGCCCCTAAACGTTTCAATTCGCTCAATCTTCATTCTATTTTACACTCCTTTACAAAATGCCGCTTTCGACAATTAGGGTTTTTTCCATCGTATTCATCGTCGCATTCACGCCAAGTGGTATAGAAATATGCGGATTACAGTGACCGATTTGGAATCCCTTTAAAGCAGGCTTGTTTGCACGCTCGAGATAATGATTGATTACCTCATCAAGCGTTAATGATAGCTCCCTTTTCGATGTACAATCACAAAAATCTCCTACCAAAATCCCGCTTGCTTCATCAAGCTTCCCAGCCATATAAAGCTGATTAAGCATCCGGTCTACTGAACGCGGCTCTTCATTGATATCTTCGATAAACAAAAGTTTTCCTTTTGTATCTATTTCAAATTTCGTGCCGAGCGTACTTACTAACAGTGACAGGTTGCCGCCTATGAGCGAACCGCTCGCTGTACCAGCAACTACCACCTCTAATGGAGAGAGCTGCTCGGTATAGGACAACGCTTCTGGATGAAACAATTGCAAAAATCCATCCCGTGATAATGCGTGTGTATTTTCCTTCCCGATATCAGATCCCAGCATAGGGCCATGAAAGGTAATCAGCCCTGTTTCTTGCCGAAAAGCAGTATGTAAAAAAGTAATGTCACTATAGCCCCAAAATATTTTTGGATTTTTTTTTATGATTTCATAGTCAATCCCTAAGGCAATTCGACCAGCTCCGTATCCCCCGCAGGCACAAATGATTGCCTTTACCTCTTTATCTAAAAACATCTCATGGAGATCATCAAGTCTTTCTTGATCTGTACCAGCTAAATAGCCATAAGTTTCATTAACACTTCTTCCCTTTTTGACCTTTAACCCTAGCCCTTGCAAATACTCAATGCCTCTTTCGAGATTTTCAAGGTTTGGCGGGCTTGCTGGGGCAATGACGCCAACAGTATCTCCCTTTTGCAGCCGATTTGGCTTTACAATCTTCATAAGGATAACCCCCTTCCAGGTTTTAAGAAAAGGGATGTTCAAGCGAACATCCCTTTTCCCAGTTTTTCTAGCTCCAGCGCTTCCGCTTTTCTTTTTATTTTTTATCTGCGCCTTTTAGCTCTAAGTAACCAACTGGATGTCGGACAATGCCTGTTACATTTTTATTTTGTAAATACACTTGGTTGTAGAAGTGAATTGGAACAATTGGAGCTGCGTCGAGTAAAATTTTCTCGGCTTTATACATCATTTCATAACGTTTCTTTTCGTCTTTTTCAAGCTTTGCATCTTTAATCAATTGGTCAAATTCTTTGTTGCTCCAACCTGTACGGTTCATCGGCGAGCCAGTAATAAAGTTTTCGAGGAAGTTGATTGGATCAGCATAGTCTGCAAGGAACGAGCTCCGTGAGAACTGGAATTTTAACGCTTTTTGATCGGTTGCAAACACACTGCTTTCCATATTGGCAAGCTTCACGTCCACACCTAAATTTTCTTTAAACATTTGCTGCAGGGCCTCAGCAATTTTCTTGTGCTGATCACTAGTGCTATAGGTTAAAGTTACTTCTGGAAGCTTCGTGTACTTTTCCTCTTCCATCCCTTTTTTCAAAAGTTCTTTCGCTTTCGCTACATCTGTTTTGATCAGATCACCGCTCTTTTCACGGAAGTCATTACCTTCAGGATCTTTAAATCCGTAAGAGACAAAGCCGTATGCAGGCTTTTCTTGATTTTTTGTAACGAGTTCAACCATTTGCTTCTGGTCAACAGCAAGGGCGAATGCCTTACGGATATTCTCATTTTGGAAAGGTGCCTTTGTGACGTTAAAACGATAGAAATATTCGCCGGCTTGGTCTTCAACCTTTACGTCTCCATCTTTAAACAGCTTTTCTGCCATCTCTGATGGGACATCAGATGTATCCAGCTCACCTGTTGTATACATTTGGTATTCAGTTGTTGGATCGTCTACCATTGCCCAATGTACTTTATCGATTTTCACATTTTTTGTATCCCAATATTTATCATTCTTGACCATAGTAAAATCACTATCATGGTTCCATTCTGCTAATTTATATGGACCATTTGCCACAAATGTGTTGGCTTCGGCAAACCATTTTGGATTTTCTTTGGCTACTTTTTCATTTATCGGGAAGAAGCAAGGATTAGAAATAACACTTAAGAAATAAGCCTGCGGACTGATTAGTGTTACTTCAAAGGTCTTTTTATCCACTGCTTTTACCTTTACATCATCTGCAGAACCTGCTCCGGTATTATAAGCCTCGCCGCCTTCAATAAAGTAAGCTAAAAAGGCTGCCGGTGAACTTGTATTCGGATCCAATAAACGCTTCCAGGCAAAGACAAAATCGTCAGCCGTTACATCATCGCCGTTAGACCATTTTGCATTGTCACGGATATGGAATGTATACGTTTTGCCATCAGCGGAAACATCCCATTTTTCAGCTGTTGCCTCTTTTGGCTGATGTGTTTCATCTAAGCGCGTAAGACCTTCCATAAGATTGTTTAACGAATTCCATGAAACAGCATCAAAGCCGATTGGCGGGTCAAACGATGTTGGCTCTTGGCCATTATTCAAGTTTAGAACCTTTTCTACCTTTTTTTCTTCTGACTTTCCTTTTCCATCATCTTTCTTTTCGCTACCAGCGTCCTTGTTTGCTGTACAAGCGGCTAAAGCAAACATCATCATCACGGCGACTAACAAAACAGTAAGCTTTTTCATCTTTTTCCCCCTCGTTCAATTTATTATGTTATTTAAAGCTTGAAACCAATTTCTTTGCCCGTTCGTCCTGCAGCCAGCAATCTACCTGGTGCTGCTCGCTTAAATGCGTTTTAAACGGATAAACCCTATCACAAACCTCCATTGCATAAGGACAGCGTGCCGCAAAGGCACATCCTACAGGCGGTGAAAATAAATCGGGGGGTGTCCCAGGGATGGGAACAAGCTCTCCCTTTTCCGCATCAAGGCGCGGTACAGACTGAAGCAATCCCTTAGTATATGGGTGCTGCGGCTTATAAAAAATCTCCCGCCTTGTGCCTAATTCAACAATTCTGCCGGCATACATGACCGCAATCCGGTCAGCCACCTGGGCGACCACTCCCAAATCATGGGTAATTAATATAATCGAAACCCCTGTCTTCTTTTGAATATCACGAAACAGCTCCAAAATTTGCGCTTGAATCGTGACATCAAGAGCAGTTGTCGGTTCATCGGCAATTAATACATCAGGCCGGCACACTAGCGCCATCGCAATCACAATCCGCTGGCGCATTCCCCCACTAAACTGATGGGGATACTGCTTTAGCCGTATTTCCGGGTTCGGAATCCCAACGAGCGTCAGCATCTCAACCGCTACTCTTTTCGCCTGAGCCCTCGTTAGTTTCTCATGCTGGATAATCCCTTCCATAATTTGCTCTCCAATGGTAATCGTCGGATTGAGTGCCGTCATTGGGTCCTGGAAGATCATCGAAATATTGGCCCCGCGAATTTTCCGCAGCTCCGGTTCTTTCAATTTAATTAAATCCATATTTTTGAAAATAATTTCTCCGCCGCGAATTTTACCAGGGGGTTCAGGAATAAGTCTCATAATGCTTTGTGAAGTGACACTTTTTCCGCAGCCGGATTCCCCGACAATCGCTAATGTTTCCCCTTTATGGAGGTCAAAACTGACCCCGCGAACGGCTTTCACTTCACCGCCGTAAGTTGAAAAGGAAACGTGAAGGTCTTTAACCTGAAGAACTTTTTCCATGCTGTTACCTCCTCAACTTCGGATCTAGGGCGTCCTGAAGTCCATCACCTAATACATTAAATGCAAACATTGTTAACGAAATAAACATCGTTGGGAAGAACAAGCGCCACCAGTATCCTGATAGAATCGTAGACAAACCATCATTCGCCATTACACCCCAGCTGGCATGTGGTGCTTGGATTCCCAGACCAATGAAACTCAAAAACGCTTCAGCAAAAATAGCAGATGGAATCGTCAGCGTCATTTGGACGATAATCGGTCCCATTGTGTTTGGCAATAGATTTTTCCGAATAATCCGTGCTGTTTTCGTCCCAAATGTTTTCGATGCAAGCACGAATTCATAGTTTTTAATTTGCAGGACCTGTCCACGGACAATCCGCGCCATCCCCACCCATCCCGTAATTGAGAGTGCTAGAATAATAGTGGTTAGACCTGGGCCAATGACAACCATTACTAGAATGACGACAAGTAAATAGGGAAGTCCATATAATATCTCAACAAATCTCATCATTAGGTTATCTGTACGGCCGCCTTTATAGCCGGAAAGTCCTCCATATACTACACCAATAATAAAATCAATGAGCGCAGCCATTAAGCCGACAAATAAAGAGATACGGGCCCCATAACAGGTGCGGATAAATACATCGCGCCCGAGATCATCTGTTCCAAACCAATATTTGCTTGATGGCGGTAAATTTTGCTCCGCTAGTTTTTGTGACTCAACCGTATGGCTTGAAAAAATCGGACCGAAAATAGCCAATAATGCTAAAAAGAGTAAGAAGATGAGTCCTGCCATTGCCAATTTGTTTTTTAAAAGCCTGTGCCACGAATCCTGCCAGTACGAAAGACTGGGCCTTACAACAGCTTCAGCTTCTTGTTTGTTTCGAACTTTTGGAACAAACCATTCATTTGGAACATCCGGCGAAATATTTTGTGCTTCCTGCTTCCGCAGTTCCATTTATTTCGCCTCCTTCTTATGTAGCTTAATTCTTGGGTCTAATACCCCATAAGCAATATCGACTAATAAAAGCATAAAGATCAAAATCGCACTATAAAATACGGTTGTCCCCATGATGACTGGATAATCACGATTATTAATGCTATCAACAAAATATTTCCCCATACCAGGGATGGCAAAGATTTTTTCAATAACAAATGTCCCGGTTAAGATACTTGCCGCTAATGACCCTAGCACAGTTACCACCGGTAAAAGGGCATTACGGAGCGCATGCTTAAAGACAATTTTGACCGGTGAAAGTCCTTTGGCTTTTGCCGTCTTTATGTAGTCCTGGGTTAAAACTTCAAGCATGCTTGTTCGGGTTAAGCGGGCGATAATCGCCATGGGTCCTGTTGCCAACGCCAATATCGGCAATACCATGTGTTGGGGGCTGGACCACGTTGCTACTGGGAAGATTGGCAGATTAACAGCCAACTGTTGAATTAACACGGTTGCCATGACAAAGTTCGGAATCGAAATCCCAAGGACTGCTATACTCATTGCTAGATAATCAATGATTCCGTTATGTCTCAGAGCGGCGACCACACCTAGAATAAGTCCAGAAATAAGCGCTACAATCAACGTATACATACCTAGTTCAAACGAAACCGGAAATCCTCTTCCCAGCATGTCATTGACTGTCTGGGATGATTTTTTAATCGAAGGTCCGAGGTCAAACTTGACCAATGCCTTTAAATAATTTCCGTATTGAACGATTAAAGGTTTATCGAGCTGATAATAGGCTTCAAGATTTTTTTGAATTGCCTCATTTGTCGTCCTCTCTTCATTAAAGGGTGAACCCGGTACCGAATGCATTAAGAAAAATGTCCCGGTAATGATCAGCCATAAAGTGATGAACATGGCAATCAATCGTTTAAAAAAGTAAGCTTTCATGCTTGACCCCCTTTCTAACAGAATGTTGTTCGCATCGCTAATTCAGTCATTACGAGCATGGCCTGGTACGCTTCCAAAATATTTTTGGCTTGAAAACGAACCGTGGTTGTACCAGGGATAATCTCTGTTCCCGGCATTAAATTTGCCCACTCTGCTTGTCCGTAATTGGCAAACTCTATTCCTAATAATGGACGGTCCGGCGGAGTAAGCGGTTTCACTTTTCCGTTATTTTTTATCGCAAGGGCCGTTTTTTCGCGGAGGAGCTGTCCAGCTTTTACCGGTGTTAACGATTTTGCCGCAGACCGAGAGATCGTTTCTTTCACAATCGCCGTAGTAATATTTGGAATGATCTGCTCTGCCTCATTTGCCGCACGATCATCCCCTGCGACCATAATAACAGGTACATCAAAATAACCTGCGACAAAGGCATTAAATCCTAACTCACCAACAGCAATATCATTTATGTACATATTGCGTACACCATAAATCATCGAATGGGACATAACTCCCGGTAAGGATGCACGGGCATGGTAACCAACAAACATGGCACCCGTATAAGATCCATCTAACCCTTGAACCATTGAAAATGGTTTTACATCACCAGTAATGAGCTGTGTATCCGCATGAAGCCTTTCAATTAAAAGGTTATTCATTTTCGAGTGGCTATCATTAACAACGACTTCCTCACAGCCTTCATCAAAAGCGGCAGTGATCACATGATTCGCCTCATCTGTCATGATGATCCTGCTTCGTTCATAATTAAGTTTATTGGAATCAACGTGAGTATGATCAACTAGACCCGTTATTCCTTCCATGTCAACAGAAATATATAGTTTCATAGACGATTTCCTTTCTCCTATTTATTTCAATTTATCTTACTATTATAAAATAACATTTCGTTTTATTCAAATTATTTTTAAAATTCTATATTAAGTGGTATAATAGTCCTGCATTTTATCTCTGTGGAAAAGGGGCGGAGCGTCGCATAAACGAATCAGTATAATCAGTCGAAGTGAAAATATACATTTCGTACTTTGAATAGGTAAAGCCGAGCTCTGCTCACACCGCCTTTATTATGTTGGTGCAATACTCATTTAAAATACAATTCCATGCATGGGTTTGGAGTTGAAACTCATGTTAGTTTTTAAGTGTAATTTTTTGAAACTTCTCGCCTTCATTCCCGTATATTTATAGTAGAAAATTGGACTCTCCGAAGACAAACCGGTAAGAAGTTTTTCTCTTTTTCAAAAAATAGAATTATAATGTACATATGGACAATATTCGATAAGGAGTGGAAATTTGTGGGTGTTTCGCTTAGCAAGGGGCAAAAAGTTGATTTGACCAAATCTCACCCTGGCCTGAAGAATGTTGGTGTCGGGCTGGGCTGGAATGTTAGTCATTTAGGTTCTAATTTTGATTTGGACGCGTCGGCCTTTTTAATAGGCCAAACTGGAATGGTACAAAGCGACCAGGACTTTGTTTTCTATAATAATCCTTCAGGTGGAAATGGCTCGGTTATTTATAGCGGCGACAACCGGATTGGTTCAGGTGTGCGCGATGATGAACAAATAAGAATTGATTTAAACAAGGTACCAGCTCACATCCATCGGATTGCCTTTACGATTACGATTCACGATGCACAGGTGAAACGGCAAAATTTCGGACAAGTGGCCGATTCCTACGTGCGTATTTTTGATGATGTAACCAATGAAGAATTATTAAGATTTAACCTTGGAAGAGATTTTACTGTTGAAACAGCAATTGTTGCTGCCGAAGTTTACCGTCATAACGGAGAATGGAAATTTAATGCGATTGCCAGTGGCTTTCAAGGGGGATTAGCCGCACTTTGCCGCAACTTTGGTGTTACAGTTGACGACCCGCCAGTGAGCGCACCGGCTACGCCCCCTTCCCAGCAGTCAAATTACCAGCAGAGTCAAAGGAATACTAATGACTATCAACCAAGTAATCCGTACCAGCAACCTAATCATTCTTATCAGCAGCTGCCAAACAATCTTAATCATTACCAGCAGAATCAAAATAACGTTAGCCCTTACCAGCAGAATCAAAATAGCTATAATCCCTACCAGCAAAACCAGCCTGGCCAAAATTCATACCAGCAGCCTGCCTATGGGTATCCGACGCAGTCGGCCTATCCATCCACTTCCGGCTCACGTCAGGCATATGGCGGTGATGACATTATTTGTCCGCGCTGCCATTCCTCGAATGTTCGAACGGGGAAAAAAGGATTCGGTCTTGGCAAAGCGGCCATTGGAGGTTTAATCCTTGGGCCTGTCGGACTGCTTGGCGGTTTTATCGGGCAAAACCAGCTAAAACTTACTTGTAACAGCTGCGGAAACACCTGGTCCCCTTCGCAAACGGATTATGCGGAATGGGCAAACAATCAAAAGCGGAAAGCTCAAGATGTGTTCAATCGATACAAAAGCCAGGACGTCCTCGAGGCAGTGGTTGCGGGCTGTGCCCTAGTGGCAATGGCGGATGGTTACTTAGACGCTTCCGAACGGCAAAAAATGATGGAATTTGTTCATCAAAGTGAGGAGTTACGCGTTTTTGATACCAATAAAGTCATTCAAAAGTTTAACTTGTTCGTTTCAAGAATTGAGAATGACCGCATGATGGGCCGTGCGGAAGCATTTCGGGCACTTGGAAAAATTAGAACAAAGCCAGAGATCGCCCGGCTAGTTGCCCGCTATTGTATCGCAATCGGTTACGCCGATGGAAATTTTGACAATAATGAAAAACAAATGGTAGCAGACATTTGCCACGAACTTGGACTGAACCCTGCTGAATTCCTATCCTAAGAAAAAAGCCTTCACTCCGATTTTAGGAGTGAGGCTTTTTTACATTTTCCAAACACGTTTGTTTTCTACTCTTTTGGTAAATCCTTTTGCATCCAATCTCTCTAAAAAGGGAATCATGTATTTCCGCGATAATGCAAGTACATCCTTCGCATCTCCGACTTCGAACTCAGTTCCTGTTTGGCTCCGCAGTTTATCGACTGCTTCTCCGAACACTTCCCCGTGATAGGCAAACTGATCATCTAACTGCACGAGTAGCTGTTGGTCTGCTAGAAATCTCTTTAGGTCAAACTCTAAACTCTCAGGAATGCCAGCTCCTGTAAAATAATCCTTTAAATAGCGAACCTTTAAGCCGTCTCGTTTCAATTCCTTAAGCATGTTTTCGGTTCGCTTGGCCCAGCTTTTCGGCACATTGGGAATAAAACCTGACAAGGAAACAAATTGTTCTTTTCGCTTAAAAATACCATTCGTTATTCCATATTCAACGACATAATCAAGCAGGGATTTAGGAAATCTTTTTTGCATCGTTTGCAAAAGTTCCGCTTTATTTACCCCCGGTTTCATTGAATGAGAAAGATGATAATCCTGCAGGCGATCAAAAATATCTTCTTCTAAAGAATCGATTAACAATTGAAACGTATATTCTTTTCCATTATATAAAACAAATTCGGGATCACCCAAATGTTCGGTTAATGTTGCTTCATCCAATGCTGTCCGCTTAATCAACTCATTAAGCGGTAGGCTCTTCGCTTCTATTAAAGCAGCCGTGATTCGTTCTTTCGGTGTGCCTGCTTTTTTCTTTTCAAGTTCCTCAATTGTTTGGTTTCCGAAGCGATATTTATTTCCGCGTGGATCGATTACCCAGCCGCCGCCAATCGTCTCTTGCGGGCTTGGCCTCCGTAAAATAAAGCGGTCGCCGCGTTTCGTGAGAATTTCCTCCTCAAGCCGGAGCTGACAAAGAATCTCGCCATTTTCTTCCTTAATTTCATTGCGATCAAAGAAAACAATCCTGCCCATTACCTCTGCCGTTCCGATATGAAGCTTGATCGGCATCCTTTGCTTCACCAGATGTTCAAGGTCTTCAACCATCCGAATGGCTACATCTAAAGTTTTTGTTACAATAAAATGCTCAGATGAAACGAGGACATCACCGCGTTCCAAGTCTTCCTTGGAAACATTTGAAAGGTTTATCGCGGTCCGCTGACCGGCATATGCCTTTACCGAAGGTTTATGGTGCACCTGAATCTGCCTCGCTCTCACCTCGAGCCCTCTTGGCATGATTTTTAGTGCTTGCCCTTCCTCAACGGAACCTTCATACACAGTCCCACGAACAACCGTCCCTTGACCTTTAACAGTAAACACTTGGTCGATTGGCAGCCGGAATGCCCCTTTAACATCCCGCATTTCTTGGTCCTTTAATGTTTTAATAATTAATTCTTTTATTTTGTCGATTCCTTTATTTGATAGGCTATCGACAAGAACAAATGGAGCATCCTCAAACACGGTGCCTGCTAGCTCTTCAAAAATATCATCATTGACAAGCTCAATAAATTCCTCGTCAACCCTGTCAATTTTCGAAATCGCCACCAAACCATTTTTCACACCTAAGAATTTTAAAATATCAAGATGTTCTCTCGTCTGCGGCATCACGCCCTCATCCGCGGCGACGACAAGGACAACGAGGTCAATTCCGGCCACTCCGGCAATCATTTGCCTGATAAAGCGTTCATGCCCCGGAACATCAATGACGGAAATTTGGATTTCATCATCTTCATATAATGGCGCAAATCCGAGTTCAATCGAGATTTGCCGCTCTTTTTCCTCTTTTAAACGATCTGTATCAATATTTGTGAGTGCTTTTGTTAATGAGGTTTTCCCATGGTCAATATGTCCCGCCATGCCAATCGTAAAATATCGTTTTTCCAAGATTGTCACCTTCTTTATCGTTCTACCATTCTACTGTAGCCCTTATAATACATTTGTTCAAGAGAACATTTTTAGACAATCTGTTGCTATCGCTATTCTTCAACGTGCGCTATATGATTCCTTCTGTAATGATTTCGTTTGTTTCAAGCTTCCCTGTATGTTCATCATATAAAGTCCAAGCCCAATTTTGAATCCTGACAGAATCCACAGACTTCCATTGATCGAGGCTGGGAATCACGTCTTTTCCAAAAGCTAATTGAGACAATTTAGTCATTAATACATAGGATGAGTATGGGTGCGGGTAATTCGGGTCTTTTTTTGCCTCATAAAAAAATTTCTTTAGTAATCTATACGGCTTCGGTTCGTAAATTAGTTCAACCAGTTTGGCTCGGTATTCCAAATCTTTTGCGGGCAGATTGGGGAAGCATCCATAATCACTGAGATGCTGCGCTTCATGCTTTAAATAACTCACTTGAAACTCGCTGCTTTCAATTGTTACCCTTTTTTTCTTAGGCCGTTCATCTACATAATAAAGACCGTCTTCTTTCGCCCAGCCACCGGCAAATTTTTCGCCGAATGTTGCAAAATGAATCCAGCTTTGCATGATGAAATCCCTCAAGAAGTAAACCGTAACATCCTGTGTTTGATGAGGTAATTCAACCCTAAATTCCTTTTTATCCGTCGTTCGCCAAATATATGGCCCTCTGAATGGAGACGTCACGCCGCCTAAAAACTGATATCCTTTTTCTTTAAAAATTTCTTCTAATTTTTCCTCAATTAAATCAAGGCTGTCGATTAAAACTTTATCTGAAATTAATAGCCTTAGCTCATGGACTAACCGAGTTTCTGCATCTATAACACTCTTTCGCGTTAAAACCGAAAGAAAGTATTGATTATAAGCCAATAAAACTTTTCTAATCCAAGGGTCGTCCGTTTTAAATCTAAAATTTGGCTTTCCTCCAAAAAAACGGTGATAATACTTCATTTCCAGTTGCTCATATTTTCTATTTTTATTTGGCAGTGACTGAAGATACTCATAAGCAGCCGTCACATCCCCCTGTAAACACAAGGCATAGAATTTAGACTCGTCCAATTTGGATCCCTCACAATATTGTTTTTTCTATTTTCCAGTTAACAAATTTCTTCTAAAAATGATAAAATAAAGGAAACTGACGAAATTTTGTTACTTACTATTTTAGTAGATTGGAGAATAATATGATAAAACTTGTAAAAGTATTAACGGAAGAAGAGGATATCCTTCATAACCTTATCCAATTTTACATTTATGAATTTAGCCAGTACATACCAACCATTGCTTTAGAATCGAATGGATCATACAAGCCATTTGATTTAACAGACTACTGGAGAAGCCCTAACCTGCACCCCTTTTTCATTAAAAAGGAAGACGAGCTAATTGGTTTTGCCCTTATTGAAAGTGCTACAGACATCGAGCCGAACGCGATACTAGAATTCTTTATTGTCCGAAAATATGCCGGTAAAGGCTATGGAAAAATGGCTGCCTACGAAATATTCACCTTATTTCCTGGTAAGTGGTTTGTTACCCAAATTGAAAAGAACTATCCTGCACAGGCTTTTTGGAGAAGTACGATTTCTAAATTTACAGGTGGAAAGTTCAGTGAAAGATATGACGAAAATAGGAAGTCAATCCAAGAGTTTGATACAAACTTGCTAGTATAATAATCAGGAGTAGTTGGATTTATCCCACTACTCCACACTGATAACAACCTTCCCCTTTACGTGTCCTTCTCCAAGATACCGAATAGCTTCTTCCACCTGACTTAACGAATATCGTCTATCGATAACAGGTGCTAGTTTACCTGAAACAAAAAGATTTTTTAAAATATTTTGATCATCTTTGTTTGGTTTATGAACTAGGATAGCCATATTTTTTCTTTCAGTTTTAGAAATCAAGGGTCCCAGTAACAATAATTGGAAAATTAGAGATAAAGAGCCTCCAACCATAACATATTTGCCCTTTGGATTTAATGAACGCTTGTAATCGAAGATTGACCGAGTTCCTACAACATCAAGAATGAGATCATAAAACAGTCCATTTTGGCTGAAATCTTCTTGAGTGTAATCAATAACATGGTCTGCGCCCAGCGACTTTAACATATCCAGCTTAATCGCGCTGTCCACACAAGTTACTTCAGCACCATGTAATTTGGCAATCTGCAGCGCAAACGTGCCCACACCTCCACCGGCACCATTAATTAAAACCGTTTGACCCTCCTGAAGCTGTCCTTTATTGCGAAGTCCCTGCAAGGCGAGGACAGCAGCTTGTGGAATTGCCGCTGCTTGTTCAAATGTCATACTAGCTGGTTTTATTGACAATGCTTCTTCATGTATACATACATACTCCGCAAATCCACCCCAGCCACACCAAGAAATATCCCCGAATACCTCGTCTTCTTGTTGAAGGTGTTTAACATTTCTGCCAATCGCTTCAACCCGTCCTGCTATGTCTGCTCCAAGTATCTTATATTTTGGTTTTAGCATACCTCCCATTCGAGCCAGGAATGGTTTACCTCTTAGGAGATCCCAGTCCCAAGAATTCACAGAAACAGCATGGACCTTTACCAATACTTCATTATCCTGTGGAGTAGGTATTTCTACTTCTTTGAGAGTAAGAACATCAGTCGTTCCGTACTTATCGTATACCATCGCCTTCATGAGGACTTCTCCTTTAATTTTCGGTATGAGTAAAAGTATTTCTAATTTTAATACCTAAGTTTTATCGATTATCCCAAATCGAATCTAAATCTTTTATTAAACTTTCTTTTGATTTTTCGACCTTAACCAGTTGTGCATATTCCATAGCGAAGTTATATTGTTCCTTTGCTAGATCATTTTTTTCTAAAAGAGCATTTGCTCGACACAGTGCTTCATAGGCATAGCCAATATAAAATGGTTCAATTTCGTTTGCCAAGCTAACTTCTAAACAACGATCTCCGTAATATAATGCTCGTTCCCCCAATTCCGCAACAGCATAAACCCTTGATAATTGCCAATACCCAATCGAGAGATTTTGCGATGTGTGATCTACAACCTTTGTCCAATGCCAAAACGAAGTATGCGCTAGATTAATCATTTCTTCTGCCTCTTCAGATGACCTTTCAGTATTATCCAATAAATCCCATGACGCATTAAAACAATTTATGGCTAATTGTTTGTGCGTGAATGTTGGAGTCTCTTTTACAGTTTTCATGATTTATTCCCCTCTTTTTTCAAAGTTACTTATCAATAAACCTGGAACAACCTCCATGTCAAGAACCAATTTAAATCCATTACGCAAATATAAGTTCTTGGCAGGTGTATTATTCTTACCTGTCGAAACTTTAAAAACTAGTAAATCCGGATGTTCTTTCTCGATAAAGGTTAATAATGCTTGAGCAATTCCCTTACGAAAATGCTTGGGATGAACAACCATCCGGCAAATCGTGAGCTCGCGATCATCGATTGTATAAGAAATAGCTCCAGCCAATTCATCTCCCTCAAAATATCCATAGAAGGTTTCCTTACTCTCCATCAGTTCCTCCATAGACTCTTTCAACGGTGGGATATCGAAAAAATTGATTAATTTGGCTTCGATGAGATAGGAGACCCTTTGCAAATCAAACAGTGCCCTGACTTTGTCCATATTTTGAAGATCAAACTTTTTTATCATGCGGCTATCCCCTTCTCCTTTCAGTTTTTCTATTATTAACGGAATCTCACTTAAATCTTCAATAATAAAATCGGCTTTAACATCATTCCAATAGATATCCTTTTTCCAAATTGTTTTCATTCCAACTCTTCTGGCTGCTTTTATGTCATTTTCGGGATGATCACCAACATAAACACTTTCATTTGCTAATACATTGAGTTGCTTTAGCGCATTATCAAATATTTCGTGATTAGGCTTTTTCATGCCCTCCCATTCGGAAATAAGGATTGTTTCAAAATATTTTTCAATGCGCAAGGCAACAATATTGTCTAATTGGAACTGTCCCCTTCCATTTGTAATAACCCCTAAGAGTATGGATTTCTCCTTTAATGCTTCTAACATGCTGATTAAATTGGGAAAGGGTACACAATAATTCTTAAATTCTAGCAAATAATCTTGAAGCAGCACTTCCCATGTAATCCCCTTAATGTTAAGTTCAGCGATTAATTGCTGATACACCTTATCTTTCCAGACGTATCCACGAGAATCTAATTCTATAAATCTGAATGTATATAATTCTTTTGGAATATGCCCGAGCCAATTTTTCATGCGCTCATATTGGTCACCGATAAATTTTTGGACGGAAGCATCTCGATTTAATAAAGTGCCATCTAAATCAAATATTACTGCTTTAATCATGTTGCACTCCTTACCCTAATCTTAAAAGCGATACTTTAGTCGAACAAGTATCGCTTTTCCTTTTGTATTCTATGTTAGTTGATTTTGGTAATGTTTAGCAACTAATTTCCAATCCTCCACAAATGTTGACCAAAGATTTGGCCGGCGCCTGACAGCCAAAGGGTGGTAACCTACCGCTGTTGGGTACCCTTTCACTTGATGGATGGCGCCTCGAAGTGCCTTCACTTCTGCCTCATAATCTTGGAAAAAGGATTGAACCGCAACATTTCCTAAGCAAAAAATTAACTCTGGTTCTTTAGCCTTAAGCTGCTGCTCAAGATGAATCATACACGTTTGCCGAGTTCTTTCTTTATTATAAGCGCGTACTGGTTTTCTTTTTAAAATAAACGTCACGTACAAATCTTCCATCGTTAAGCCCACTTCAACAGCCGCCTGTTGCAGCGTTTGTCTCGTTCCACATACAATGGCGTTCCCTTCACGGTCCTCTCGTGCACCGGGATTATCCAAAATAATCATAATCGGTGCATTCGGGTTGCCTTCACCCCAGATCATTCGGGAACCATGCTGGTCGAGACCGCATTTACAGCAGTTTATTTGGTCCACTGGTGTAGGCTCTTCCGGCCAAAGAACTGGGCAAAATTCAGGCATTGATTTCCCTCCAGAATTAATCCTTATTACTATATTCTTGCTTTTCCTTTAAATATTCCTTTTCACATTTCAGCAGCATATAATTAACAGCGTTCCCTTCCTTCTTCTTCTTTTCAATCACTTCCCATTTGAGATCAGATAGTTTTAAATGCACTGCGACATTCGTGTTGTCCGGCTGTTTATATAGCAAATAGGCTTCAGATGGTTTTATGAACAATGTCGGCTTTCCGCGAGAGGCGACAATAAAATGTTGATGTAATGATTGATAATATTCATCGATTTCTTTCCCGCCATAGATAAGATTAGCAGCATCAAGTCCCTTGTCCGTAACCTCTATAAAGCTTCGATCATCTATGTCTAATTCCAGTCCGGTAATAATATCTTTCATAAGTGCTTTATTATATTTAAAATCTCGATTTTTCATATTTTCAATGCAATCAGGGGAAAGTCTAGGCAGCTCGTCAGCATTGGCTTCAATGGAACATAAACAAACGGATACGAATAGGCCAGCTATAATGGCAGTTGTTTTTTTCATCAAAAAAATCACCCCTCAATGTATGAACATATTATTCTTCATTGCGGGGTGATCTATACTGTTTGAAAGTCTTAATAAAAACTATAACTCAATATTTTTTATTATTTTAGCTGGATTTCCGCCAACGACAACATTATCGGGTACATCCTTTGTGACAACCGCCCCTGAAGCAATGACGACATTATCACCTATTTTAACACCAGGATTAATAATCGCTCCGCCGCCAATCCAAACATTATCACCAATTTGAACGGGCGCACCAAACTCAACGCCAGAATTTCTCTCTACTGGGTTCAACGGATGGCCTGCTGTATAAATATGAACACCCGGAGCAACCATACAATTCTTCCCTATCCGAATTTCACAAACGTCTAAAAATACACAATTGAAGTTGGCATAAAAGTTTTCGCCGACATGAATGTTGTAGCCGTAATCACAGCGAAAGGTTGGCTCTATGTATAAATTTTTTCCTGTTGAACCAAAGAGTTCTTTTAGGAGTTCTGTCCGTTCGCTTCCCTCAGTTTCTGTTGAAAAATTAAACAATCTTGTTAGTCTTCTTGCATTCTCCCGCTCTTTTACTAGTTCGGGATCGCCAGCAACATAAAGTTCACCGTTTATCATTTTTTCTTTTTCTGTTTTCATGGACATAGTCTCCTAATCTAAATTATTTTCTGCATCAGTTAATTATTACACGTCGGTTGAACAACAAATAACACGTTAGCGTTTTCTTCTTGCATATCTTACACCTAACACCAATAATACAGCAGCTGCTGAAATAATAGCAGGTAAAAACTTGGATTGATTTTTTTCCTCACTTGGCTGATTTACATCAGTGACTGCTTTTACCTTGTGCTCAGTATTTACTATCGTTTCTTGTTCCTCATGAAGGTACTTTTCATAAAAAGCTCGAACGGTTTCGCTCTGGTCATCTACTTTTCCATTTTTCACTTGAATCATCCCGTTGGGTCCGGCCACTGGGGTAAGAAACTTAGAACCCTTTTTTTCTAAAAATAAAAGAAGTTCTCCACCCTGCTGTTGGAAATCATCCACCCAGCCATTATCGTTACCATCGATGCCAGCAATAATTGTGGAAGGTATATCTTGACCTTTAATAACCTTGGAAACCTTAAATTCCAATCCGTGAAATGGGATCTCCCCCGAAACAGGATTACTGCTAAAATCATATTTTCCAAGTACGATCACTTCAGCTCGATCAACAACTTCCTGTGGATCCAACAAAACCCAACTTGTCGCAAAACCTCGTGAACTAAATACCGGTAAACTAAGCAAGAGAACAAAAATGAAAAAATAAATCCTCCGCATACGCATCGCCCCGCTTTTTTATTTTTTTTATAAGTATTGCAGGTCACTAGTAGTAGTCCTATCTTTTGATACAAATCATGGTCATACCGTTTTTTTAAGTCGAAAGTAATAAAGCCAAGTCCTGATCGTGTAAGAACCAAATGAAAGGATAGCTATCACCATGATAATCAAAGTCATAATACGCAATTTATCCACTTGGTTATGAATGAACAAATCGAATCCTATGCCTAGATTTAATAGATAGGCAATAATTAACGGAAGAAAAAGACATGAATAAGCGATTGCAATTTTTCTTGCATGTTTTAATTGATCGGTTTTTTCGCTGTAGATTTGCGGCCGCTCTTCCCCCTCTTTATACTCACGACTCCATAGCGACCATTTTTGGATCGATCCTAAGGAAGCAAACACGCTTTTCCAGCCTGCTTCTCTTTGCATCTCAAAGTAACTCTCATCAGCAATATTTTGGTAATCCGCACAATAGCTTACCTTCCGCTGACGTCCTATTAAGAAACGAAAGACCGTTCCTGTCTTGCTGACACGATAGAGATTATATCCTTGTTCTTCCATTTCCTCGAGCCACTGCTCAAGCTTATCTGGAGCATACATCCAGCCAAGCTTTCGTTTCACAATTAGCTGTCCTGAACGCTTCAACTGCTTTTCTTCCGCTTTGCTAAGTTTGCCCTCAGGCTGCGTCCCAAAGTGAAGGTCATCTCTAGGCTTTTCTTTAATTAGATTTTTATTGGTCCTATGAATTTTTATCATAGAATAAAGGGCAAGGACGAAAATAGCTATTACAGCACCAAAATACAAATACGTAAAAATCCAATAGGGGCTATCTACCACTTCAACCTGAGAATCTGAAGAAATGAACATCATTCCAAATATACTCAGAAAAAACATCGCCACAATTGAAAAATAACCAACTATACCGCCGAAAATATACATGATAATTCGATTATGTTTGATAATGCCTTCTCGAACGGGGGAAGACTTAATTTGCTCACTCGGCTTTTCAATAGACGTTACAAACCAGTGGCCAGTCCGCAAAACCTTTGTCCAGCCCTCTGCTAATAACCCTCTTGAAAGTGACTCCCCCTGCATTTTATCAAACCCGATTCGGTATGTTAACTTTTTAGGTTCGTCTTGTAGAAAGAAAAAGCACCGAGTTACTCGATTGATCTTTATTAAAAAATAACCATTTTCAGCCATAGACGAGAGCCACTTTTCCGTTTTTTGAACATCATAGCTCCAGAATGGTCTCACTACTTTTTTAATCATAAAAAATCCCCCTCGAATTTCAACGCATTCTGATGCAGCTCTTTAAGTCTATTAATTTCAGAGATGATTAATTTTTTTCCAATTTCAGTTACTTCATAAACAGTCTTTCTTTCCTCATCGGCGAAGACAGTGATAATCCCATCCTTCTGCATTTTTGTCAACGTACCGTACACCGTACCCGATCCCAATTGAATCCTTGAGTTAGTGATTTCCTCAACATGCTTAACAATTCCGTATCCATGGCGAGGTTCGGTTAAGGAAAGGAGAATATAAAACGCCGTTTCCGTCATCGGTATATACTTTTTCAAGACCTTTTCAATCTCCAAAATCATCACCTCACAAGTTTGATTTTAAAATCATGTCGCACATAAACATGTCATATCGCGACTATATCACAACGTGACATATTATTCAAATCATTCTTTACTAAAATTGGTAAAATATTTGTTAGTAGTTTTTTATATGGTAGACAGGTGTTTACTCAATGCTTAAAACAACAAATTAAATTGTGTTATAATTGTGAATATTGGAATTTCGTGAAATGCGTACTTACCCATTAAGGAGGAACAGAATTTGAGATTTGATGTGATTGTGGTTGGGGCTGGGCTTGCAGGGTTAGTTGCAACAGCTGAACTTGCGGATGCGGGAAAGAAAGTGCTCCTTTTAGATCAAGAACCTGAAGCCTCTCTTGGCGGGCAGGCCTGGTGGTCGTTCGGTGGGTTGTTTCTAGTCGATTCACCCGAACAAAGAAGAATGGGAATAAAGGATTCCCATGAGCTTGCCTGGCAGGACTGGTTAGGATCGGCAGCGTTTGACAGAGAAGAAGATGAGGATTATTGGGGTAAAAAATGGGCGCAAGCATATGTTAATTTTGCTGCCGGTGAAAAACGCGAATGGTTATATAATATGGGCGTCCGTTTCTTTCCGGTGGTGGGTTGGGCTGAGCGTGGCGGTAATCTTGCTGATGGCCATGGTAACTCCGTACCGCGATTTCATATTGTTTGGGGAACAGGACCTGGCCTTGTTCGGCCATTTGAGGAGAGAGTCCGAAAAGCGATGGCAAATGGTCTTGTTGACTATCGTCCAAGGCACCGTGTCAATAAATTAATCACTGAAAATGGCGCCGTAATCGGAGTCAATGGTGATATTCTGATTCCAAGTTCAGTCGCACGGGGAGAAGCAAGTTCTCGTGAAAAGGTTGGAGATTTTGAGTTTCACTCGCAAGCCGTGATGGTAACAAGCGGCGGCATCGGCGGCAACCACGAACTTATCAAAAAACATTGGCCAGAAAGGCTCGGGGCTGCACCGAAAAATATGATATCAGGGGTGCCGGAGCATGTTGATGGAAGAATGCTGTCTATTACAGAACAAGCTGGCGGCCGAATCGTCAATCGTGATCGGATGTGGCACTATACAGAAGGCATAAAAAATTGGGGACCGGTATGGCCGATGCACGGGATTCGCATCCTTCCGGGACCTTCATCCATTTGGTTCGATGCAAAAGGAAAGCGTTTTCCGGCACCAAACTTTCCAGGCTTCGACACATTAGGAACCCTTGATGCAATCATGAAGACTGGTTATGATTATTCCTGGTTCATATTAACGCAAAAAATTATTGAAAAAGAATTTGCCTTATCAGGGTCGGAGCAAAATCCTGATTTAACTGGGAAGAGTATTAAAAAGGTGTTGGCTCGTGTCCTGCCAGGCCCGACAGCACCGGTAAAAGCATTTATGAACAAAGGTGAGGATTTTGTTATCGCCAACACGTTACCGGAACTAGTTGCCGGGATGAACAAGCTCACCGGGGAGAACTTACTTAATCTTGAGGAGATTGAACGGCAAATTCTTGCAAGGGATCGCGAGATTGATAATAAATTTACGAAAGACCTGCAGATAACGGCGATGCGCGGCGCACGGAATTATTTGGGCGACAAACTGATTAGAGTGGCTTCACCGCATAAAATTCTCGATCCAAAGATGGGGCCATTAATCGCTGTTCGTTTAAATATCGTTAGTCGTAAAACGCTTGGCGGGCTGCAAACTGATTTATTCGGCAGAGTGCTAGATTCCTCTGGAAACCCGGTTCCTGGTCTATACGCTGCCGGCGAAGTTTCCGGGTTTGGCGGAGGCGGGATTCACGGCTATCGCTCACTAGAAGGAACTTTCGTTGGAGGCTGTTTGTTTACGGGAAGGCAGGCGGGGCGTGCACTGGCGAAGGAATTGGGGTAAAAAGCGAAAAGGCTGTCTCTAAATTTTGAGGCAGTCTTTTTGTTCATTTTTGTAAAAATAGTTAGGGTAGATTTTTCGATTCGCTGATAAAATCCATTATTCGCTGATAAATGGTGTGGATTCGCTGATAAATTTGCAGAATTCTCCAATAAAAAGTTAATAATAAAAGCAAAATTTTATTCCAGAATTTCGCCCGATTGTTGAATAACATGAAGGTGTTATATCGACAATGGCTACCTTGAGAACATGACAAATAATTAAAGCACGGATAATTTTTTCCGTGCTTTTTCAAACATATATTTCATTTCGGAAGATTTAGTTGCCACGAGACACCGAACCGATGGTGTACTTACCCTAACTGGCGTTTAAATGATTTACTGGCGAAGAAGTAAGCGATAACTATGATGCCGACGCACCAGGCAAGCGCGATCCAGATATCGTTGCCAACAGACCCTTCATACAAGAGGGCACGAATCGCATTCACGATTGAAGTCACGGGCTGGTTCTCAGCGAACGCACGGACTATTTTTGGCATGGTTTCGGTGGGGACAAAGGCCGAACTGATAAACGGCAGGAAAATCAGCGGGTACGAGTAGGCTGTCGCCCCTTCCATAGACCCCGCTGTCAATCCGGGAATGACCGCCAGCCATGTCAGCGCCAGCGTAAAAAGCCCGAGTATCCCAGCTACCACGAGCCAATCCAGGATACCAGCACTGGAACGGAAGCCCATCAAGAGCGCAATGAGGATAACCACCAAGACAGTAAGCGCATTGGAAACAAGCGAAGTCAACACGTGAGCCCACAATACCGATGAGCGCTTGATGGGCATGGTAATGAAACGCGCCATCAGTCCGCTCTTTACATCGTTAAACAGCCGCAAGGAAGTGTAAGCGACGCCGGAAGCGATAGCCATAAGCAAGATTCCCGGCAATAAATAATTGACGTAGTTGTCCGTGCCTGTCTCTATAGCGCCGCCAAATACGTATACAAACAACAACATCATCATAATCGGCGTAATCGCAACCGTGATAATCGTATCCGGGCTGCGCATGATGTTGCGCATTAAACGCCCTAGTAATACTCCTGTTTTGCTTTTCATTTATATCTCCTCCTTTTTGCCGATGATCGCGAGGAAAATTTCCTCTAATGTCGGCTGCTTCTCGATGTACTCCACTTTAGCTGGCGGGAACATCACTTTGAGTTCGGTAAGGGTACCGGTCGTGATAATTTTTCCGCCATGCAGGATGGCGATACGGTCCGCCAGTTGTTCGGCTTCCTCGAGGTACTGGGTCGTCAGCAAGATCGTCGTGCCGCCGCCAGCAAGTTCCTTGACGGTATCCCAGACTTCAATTCGCGCTTCGGGGTCAAGCCCTGTCGTCGGTTCGTCGAGAAAAATGACTGCTGGCGTCCCGATCAGGCTCATGGCGATGTCAAGCCGGCGCTTCATCCCCCCGGAATATTTGTCCGCTCGGCGGTTGGCCGCGTCACGCAGGCTGAATCTTGCAAGCAGATTGTCGGCGACTTGAGCGGGATGGGAAACTCCCCGCAACTTGGCGATCATCATCAGGTTTTCCAGCCCAGTGTGCATGCCGTCTAAAGCTGCGAACTGCCCTGTCAGGCTGATGCTCTGGCGAACCTGATCCGGTTGACGCTGGACGTCAAAGCCGCAAATACCTACTTCGCCGCCATCGGGCTTCATTAGCGTCGAGAGGATGTTGACCGTCGTCGTCTTGCCCGCTCCATTTGAGCCCAGCAGGGCGAAAATTTCGCCACGCTGCACCTCAAAATCCACCCCCTTTAAGACTTCCTTGTTTTTAAAGGATTTTTTTAACCCTTTTACAGAAATCGCTGCATTGTTCATACTTTTTTCCTCCTTATAAAATGCGCCTTTTGGTGCTAGATTGCCTACACTCTCCTATTTAGTCTGACTGATAATCTGTATGACTTAGTACCTAGTTGAAAAAATAACTGAATAACGAAGGCGGCAATTCACATTTGTAACCAGCTATTCAGTCGGTATTATCTATTGAATTTATTTTTTTCCCAATCGCTTCATGATACTCTGATTCAAATCTTCACGATACTTGGCGACATAGGTTTTAGCGTTTGCCACTAGTTCGTCGGCAAAGGACGCCACGTCGTCCCCAGTGATTTCCAGCACTTGTCTGCCTTCCGCCGCACCGGATTCGAACAACTCGATTAATTCATACTGCATGTGCAGCATATCCATCCCATTGCCCGCTGCGAACTTCCACATATAGTTTTGGATTTGCTTAAATACAAACTGGAAGTCCTCTGGAAGGGCTTCAACCCGTGCCATCATCATCTTGTATTCTTTTTTATCACCAATCAATTTTTTGAACATTTCCATCATGTTATTTTTCCTCCTTTTTTATAAAGCTGAACAAGACACTCCAAAAATATCGCACGTAATATCTTATGAAGCTAGATTGTCTTCAAGACGTTGATTTTTGATGATACAAAATCCCACTTTTTCCAAAACAATTCAAGTTCCTGACGGCCAGCCTCATTAAGTGAGTAAAACTTGCGGGGCGGTCCCATATCTGACGGTTTCTTTTCTATGCTCACGAGTTTTTTCTTTTCTAATCGCACGAGGATGGTGTAGACCGTCCCTTCCACGACTTCGGTAAACCCAAGCTCGTTCAGGCGGCGGGTAATCTCGTAGCCATAGGTTTCATGGCGGCTGATGATTTCCAGCACACAGCCTTCCAGCGAACCCCTCAGCATTTCAGTTAAATTATTCATATTCAGAGCCACCTCTATTCTGTCTGACTTATATTCAGTATAACATAGTACCGAGGTAAAAATTTTTACTTAATAGCTTTTGGGAAATCCCGCTATTAAGTATTGCTTATTACAGGTACATTGTAACACCGAGTAGCAGGGGGTGTCAACTATTTCTTTTTTCGCAAATAAAAAGAAAAAGTCGCATTACAGCGGTTCTTTTCCTTGGTTTGAATAGACATAAAGGCGCGCATTTCTTAAATTTGCAGATAAAATAACAATTTTTCACGATTTCTCTCAAATAATAAAAGAGTATGTCCCAAAGGCATAATCCCAGGGAGATACTCTTATTTTGCCAAAATCCTAATTCGTAAACATAAATTCGGTCCTGCTCCCGGTCTGATCGGCAATAACCTCGAGCCGCACATCAATCCGTTCCTTTAGTTCCGGTACGTGTGAAATGATGCCTACTAAACGGCCGCTGCTTTGGATATCCATTAATGCTTCAATTGCCTGGTCCAATGATTCAGGGTCAAGCGTGCCGAATCCCTCATCAATAAACATCGTTTCCAAAGATACGCCGCCGGCATAATTTTGCACCACATCTGCCAGTCCCAAAGCCAGAGATAATGAAGCTTTGAAACTTTCCCCGCCCGATAACGTTTTGACATGTCGTTCCTGCCCCGTATATTGATCAAATACCAGCAATTCCAAACCGCTCTGGGCATTTCCTTTTGCCCGGTCTGTTTTTCGCAGCAATTGAAACCGCCCTGAGGTCATTTTTCGTAAGCGCACATTGGCTTCTCGTAAAATATCATCTAAGAAAGCCGCAAGGACATAACGTTCAAAGGTAATTCGGAAGTTATTTTGCCCCTTGGTAATTTCGTAAAGGTGACCAATTAACTTGTACCTTTCTTCGAGAACCTTCATCTGCTCATTCAAGCTTTCCACCCGGGTATAAATTTCTTCATTATCCCGTTTTTTAACGAAAAGATCTGTGTGATGCTGGGTTAGTCCCCCGATTTCGTTAGTCAGCTTTGCAAGCTCTAGCTTTAATCCCTCGACATCGGGAGTTTTCACATCTGCCAATAGTTCTGTTAATTCTTCTAATCGGTCCGAAACCGAACGTAACTCTTCGCGATAGCTGCGAATTTCCGCTTCAAGACCGCGAATCTCTCCTTCTGTCCGTTTAGAAGCAGCATAGAGACCATATTTTTCAAAGCCCTGCTCGGATAGCTTATTTATAAAGATTTCACGTTCTCTGTCAAGTTCCTGAAGTTTACTGGCATAGTGCTTTTCTGCATCTACTAATCTTGCTGTCTCATTTGAAAGTTTTTCTTTGACTGCTTGTACGTGCTGCTGGGCAGCTTCGAGCTGTTTAACAAGCTGTTCATGGCGCTCTTTCGATGTGGTTAGCGCTTTTTCATATTCCGCTTCCGACCGCAGATGCTCGGGAATGACGCTCATCATTCTCGTCAAATTTGTTTTCCTTTCGGTATATTGCACCGTTAAATCCGTCACTTCTGCCGATAATTGTTGAATCGCGTTTTGTAAAGCGGCTTTTTCGGATTCCCGTTTCTCTAGGTCTATTTTTACTTGCCCAAGCTGCGTAATCTGCTTAGCCAGGTTCGTTTGCATTTGAATTAGAGAGTTTTTCGCCGTAACAACTTCTGCTTTCACATCTGTTAAATCCGTTTCAGTAAAATTCAAACGGTACGTACGAATTTCCGCGAGCATTTCCGCAACGGCTTCCTCTTGCGTTCGTACGGCTGATTGACCTTGATAAAGCTTTGCCTCATCTGCTGCCTTTTCTTTTTCCCATTTGCCAAGCTGATCCTTTGCTGCCTTCAAATCTTCTTCGTTCGGCATGCTGCCATCATGCTGTAAAGCAGGCGTTGGATGGTCCACGGATCCGCATACTGGGCATGCTTCCCCGTCATGAAGTCTTGAAGCTAACAATGAGGCCTGACCATGAAGCCATTTTCGCTCCATGTCCTCTACAAGTGCCTTTGCATCGATAAACTTCGCAGCCGTATTTTCATAGCGGTCTGTGATTCCTTTAAGATTTTGCTCAGCCAAATGCTTGCGTCCGAGGACTTTTTCAAATTTTTCACAGCGGTCTAGCTCCGCTTGTAGTTTTTCCACTTGCCTTTCAATTTCTAAATAGGTTAGCTGCCCCTTTTCGATCTCGGCCTTTTGCTGAAGAAGAGATTTCACCATTTCTTCATTTTGTTCCACATTTCTTTCTGAGGTCTGCAGCTTTTCTTTGGCCGTTTTTAAAAAAGCCCCCTTCAATGCCGTCTCTTTGACCAATGCGGCATACGAATAGACATCGTCTTTCATATTGACTAAACGATTCGCCTCTTCTAGCGCTGCCTGCCGCTCGCCTTCTCGTTCCAGCTCTTTTTGCAGCTGCTTTTCATGCTGTGAAGCAAGCCCGTTCAAGCTTTCGATTTTCACTTGGAGCGACTTTACATTTGCCTCCAGCTGGTCAGCATCACGCTTTAAGCGATGGCAAAGCTCCTCCTGCTTAGCCAATAAAGTCGCTTTTTGCGCTCGTTGAACCTGCTCTTCTTTTTCTGCAAATAATTCTTTTTGAGATTCTAGCTGGACTTTTTTCTCCTTCAATACCTCTTTTGTTTGCATTTGCTTCAAAATCGCTTCTGCTTCAAAAAGCTGACCCTTTAGCCGGTCCTGCTCCTGAACTTTGGCTTTTAATTGGCTGTCCAGTTGTTCGAGCAATTCGCCCATACCGGATATTTCGGTTTGTAAAAGCGGTATGATGATGGTGTCATTCACACTTCCCGCTTCAAGGTAATCACGGAGTTCTTGGTTTGTCACTGCTTGTATGCGGCGAATCGCTTCATTTCGTGCCTGCACCTGGTCCTCAACTGACCGTTTCAGCTCAGTTGCTTCTAGCTTCAGCTTTTCTTCGACCATTTTATAAAGCTGTGTATGGAACAGCCGCTGAAGGATGACTTCTTTGTCCTTGCTGTCAGAGGTTAACAGCTTACGGAATTCCCCCTGCGGAATCATCAATATTTGCCGGAATTGGTTGGCATCAATCAGCATGATTTCCTTAATTTTTTCCTCGACATCGCTGATTTTCGAAGCAATTAGTTTTCTCTCGCCATTAGCGTTCCAGCTATATAATTCAGCTTTTGCTCCCAACTGGGTATAGCCTTCCCCCTTGTCCTTCTTCTTCAGCTGCTGGGGTGACCTGGTAATCGAATACACCTTGTTCCGAAGTGAAAAATCAAGAGAAACCTCTGTTAACAGGTTGTCAGCGGCAAATTGGCTGCGGAGCTCAGGGCCATTACGATCCTCCCCACTCGCTTTTCCATAAATCGCATAAGTAATCGCATCGAATATCGTGGTTTTCCCGGAACCGGTTTTTCCGGAAATCACAAACATCGTCCGGTTGCCGAGCGCGGTAAAATCAATTGATTCACTGCCTGCATATGGGCCAAATGCCTGCATCGTCAGTTTTAACGGTTTCATTTCAACCCCTCCTCTCTTAGCACTTTTTCGATTACTGCAGCCATTGCTTCTTTTTTATCCAGTGTAAATTCAGAAGTGGTCATCTCTGCGTAAAATTGTTCGAACAACTCAATCTCCGACTTCTTTTCATTACGAATCGCGTTGAAGGATTGTTTCTTCTTCAAATCGGTAAGATCAATTTTTCGTTCCAGGTGGAGGACATGCGGGTATATTTGCCGCAATTTATTAATCGGATCAATCAATGCCCCCTCATCCAACAAGGTGATTTTTAAATAATCCTCGATTCGTTCTTTTTCATAAAATTGGGGATCTAGCAATTCCTCCAAATGCCCTTCTAGCTCTCGCATATCATGTTTTGGTGTGAGCGAACGGTAACGATGGGTAAAATCCCCTTTTTCATTCATCTCAATAATTGAAATCGACTTTCTTTGTTTTGCTTCGGAAAAAGAATATTTTAAGAGAGAACCAGAGTATTTCACTTTATCATGGTTAATGGCATCGGGACTGTGCAGGTGGCCAAGTGCAGTATAGGAAAACGGTTCAAACAATTCGGCACCCACGCATCCCGACCCACCTACGGATAATATTCGTTCAGAATCAGAAGTTTGGCCGCCTAAGACAAAGGCATGTCCAACTAAAACGTTCGGCTCATTCGGATTAATCGTTTCTTCCATTTTTCCGATCAGCGCTTTCATCGCATCCTGATGGGAGTGAATCGAATCATCCTCAAGCAGCTGGCGGACGAGGCCTGGCTCTGCGTATGGAACGAGATAGAAATTCACTC
Organism: Neobacillus novalis NBRC 102450; assembly: GCF_001591805.1. Taxonomy (GTDB): domain Bacteria; phylum Bacillota; class Bacilli; order Bacillales; family Cytobacillaceae; genus Neobacillus; species Neobacillus novalis. The sequence continues at coordinate 303,811 of NZ_BCVP01000010.1, forward strand.
CATTGATTTGCACCGGCTTAAAGCTGTTGCTTAATTTTCCTGATAAATAGAATTGACTATGCTTATACCACGAGCTGCCAAACGAGAGTCTTTCTGCACTGTCATGATTTCCAGCGATTGCGACAACTGGCGTTTTTAGCTCGACATTAATTTTAAAAAGAATGTCATCTAGTAATTCAACGGCATCCGTTGGCGGCACGGAACGGTCATAAAGATCACCTGCAATGACCACAGCGTCCGGCTTCTCTTCAGCGACGATTGCCACAAACTGCTCAAGTGCTTCCCGTTGATTCTCGGTCATATAAACACCATGAACTAATTTACCTAAATGCCAATCAGCGGTATGGATAAATTTCATCTACTTCACCCCAGTTATTTTTCTGTGTTTTTTTCCAATACTATTATTATAACAAAATACCATTATGAAAAGATTTGGAAATTCTATGGATTTTGAAATTTAGACAACAAAAAACAGCCCGGCGCAAAAGTCCGGGCTGTTGTCATTAGTTTTTTTAAAATTACTTTTTAGTTACGTTAGCAGCTTGTGGTCCACGAGCTCCTTCAACAACTTCGAAAGATACTTCTTGACCTTCTTCTAAAGTTTTGAAACCTTCTGTTTGGATGGCAGAATAATGAACGAATACGTCGTTACCGTCTTCAGCTTCGATGAATCCGAAACCTTTTTCTGAGTTAAACCATTTAACTTTACCGTTTTTCATGTAAAAAAATCCTCCTATTGGCTTATAAACGTAAGCCATGTGTAAATTCACCAAATTACAACGTGATAGCTTTACCTTCATTTCCTTATCCAAAAATCAGTTAAAACTTTGAACAAGCTAGTAAAATATAAATCTAATCTCGTGCAACGGCTGATTAAAATTTATCATAATTTTTGCCAAAATGTCAAGGGAGGAATAAGTGACAAAAGCCTACAGAATTCTACATTTCCCCCTACTTTCGAGAGGGAATTATCCTCTAATTACGATTCATGAGCAGCCTATTAAGACACAATGTCGTATTTTTCAGTAAAATAATTGTCGATGAATTCGAAATTCGCCGATAATTACTGCCTTTTAAGTTACTATTCTTTCATCTTTCCATTTTGGGAAATGGAGGTTACAGTGATATTTCGGTCAATTTTTCCTAGCCGGCACTTTATTCCCTTAATAATGTCCTTTACTAATAATTCTAAGCCGATGTAGGTTAACGACGGGAAATCAGCAAACAGCTTTTTTACTTCCCATTTCAGTTCATTCTTCCCACAGATGCTGTGCCGATTGATTTGATCTATTTCATCTTTAATTATTGCCATCGCCGCCTTTTGTTCGTCCTGCGGTAGTAGTGCCAGTTCATCCAGCCGCTTGAGGAATTCGACTGATTTTTTAATTTTAACGGCTACCTCATCATGAACCTCCTTCGTTACGATATTATTTTTGTATTTAAATTCATTTAATTTTAAGGCGGAATCATAGGTGGCTCTAACGATGTCCGCTCTGGTCATTTTGTTCGTTTCATAGCTGAGCATGTTTTTCCAGGATGGCTGCTTCATTGCCGCCCGGAAGTCTTCAAGCTGATGGCAGAATTTTTTATAACCAAATGTTTCCGGGTGCTCAAAGGCTGGACTGCCAGGATCAAGAAATGGCGAAAGCGGTGCAACAAAATACGAAATACGCAGATCTTCACTACACTCTTTGTGAATAATTTCACAAAAATCGACATTCCTCATTGCACTATCATAATCTTGGTTAGGTATCCCTGTCATAAAGAATAAATCAATCTTGGCACAGCCATGTTTTAAGGCATATTGGAGCATTTCGATTACCTTGGCATTTGTACATGGAAGCTTACCATTATATTTACGAATATCTTCATCGGCCGATTCAAGCGTAAGCTCAATACTATATTTAGGCATTGCCTTGTTAAGGCGCTTGAAAAATTCTTCATCTGCATAATTAAACAATTCGAAAACAATTTCGTTCTTCAAGTCCATTTTTTCTAAACCGGATAAGAATTCATCCACGTACTCTTTGCCGCCCTGCCTGATATCATTTAAAAGGAAAATCGGTGCCCTGGTGAAGCGTTGAATGAACGCGATATCCTCCAGCATTTTCTTCGGCGAGCGCATCACCAGTTTTTTTCGATTACAGTTAAGCTCGTAGGCATCTTTAGAGCCGCCGCAAATTAAACAATTATACGTACACCCTTTTGAAGTTAGGATGGCCGTATTTGGGTATTGGAGCCACCCCTTGTAGGGCAATGGGTCTAACAGATTAAAATACTTGAAGACGGAGCGAATGATATAACGGTAGCCCGGTAAATTAAACTCATCCAGACTGTCAGGCACATAGGTCATCTCGTTATAATGGCAGGAATCCCCGCGTTTCCAAGTTAAATTTGGAATATCGAAGAAACTGTCATTTGATTTATTCTCAAGCTTATTCAGCAGCATCAGAATCAACTTTTCGGTTGTATCGCCGCGGATAACAAAATCGATACAAGGATAGTCAATTAATTCCTTATGAAAATAAGTGCTGGAAAGCCCCCCGAACATTACTGGCGTATCTGGGTGATATTTCTTGATGATCTTTGCCAGTTCCACGCTCCCATGGGCATGCGGCAGCCAGTGAAGATCAATGCCAAACGCCTTTGTCTTCATTTTTCTGATTTTCTTTTCGACGTCAAAATTGGGATTTAGCAGCATCCGATTAGCGATATTGATAATCTTCACTTTTAACCCAAAACGTTCAAGATAATCTCCGATGCTTGTTAATCCGATTGGGTACATTTCAAACACGGGAGAAGAGGGAACCACGTCGCTGATTGGACCGGTAAACAGCATTTCTTTGCGGAAATCATAAACCGTAGGCGGATGAAGCAATACCAAATCATACATATTCAATCACCTTCCTAATTTTTCTATATCTAGTACTACTACCTTAATAGTAGTCTATTTTTCGGGTAAAAAGCGGTTCAAATATTACAAAATAACGGCAATTACCAAAATATAACAATACCCTCTTTTTCACCTTTAATATAGAAAAAACCGAAGAATTTAATTCTTCGGCGATGTGATCAGGTCATCATCCTCTTTAAACTTATCTAATATCGTGATGGTATCAACGAGATGATTGTTAAATATTTGCCTTGCTACGGCTAACAATTCAATAATCATCGGGTCTTTTAATGTGTAGATGACTTTATTTCCTTCTTTTGTACCTGAAACAATATTCTTCGCTCTTAGAATGGTAAGTTGCTGTGAAACAGCTGACCCCTCACTGCCAACAAGGGTTTGAATTTCATTTACATTCTTATCCCCTTCTGCCAGCAGCTCTAAAATCCGAATCCGTAATGGATGGGCTAATGCTTTAAAAAACTCTGCTTTAAACCGCTGCATTTCCAAATTCAATTCATCATCACCCTTACTTATATCTAGAAGGTAGCTGTGAGTTTTTTCCTGCTTCCTTCCACCGCACCTAAAGCTGATAGTTTTTGGCATTCTCTGAACGCAAAATGTTTACAGCCGAGGCATTTATTTTTATTGATTTGCGATAGTGCATATTGGATGGCCTCTCCGGTGTGTTCAAAGAAATGGCCCTCACCAATCGCTCCATATAGCCCTGTTTTTCGCAAAACACTTTCCGGCTGTGGATTTAAACCCGATATCAATACTATACCATTTTTCGAAAAATGGTGAACAATCCGTGCTAAATTCGCTTCCCCTGTTGTATCGATAAACGGAACTCTCCCCATTCTTAGCAAAAGAACTTTTGGCCGATAATTGATCGTCTTCATAATGGTTTCCTCAAATGTTAGCGCTGCTCCAAAAAATAACGGCCCTTCGACATTAAAGATACTAATTTGTGGACAGTCATGGGTATCGGTAACCATGCCTGTCTCAACCTTTTCGTGTTTCGTATCAGGGTTGGGCAATGCCTTTTTTGTAACCATCACATCACTCATCCGTTTGGCAAACAGAATCGCTGACATGATTAGACCAACTTCGACAGCCATCGTCAAATTGACAAAAACGGTTAATAAAAACGTAACGACAAGCACAAGTGAATCGGTTGATTTTGTTTTTAAAATATGGCCAAATACTTTTCGCTCACTCATGTTCCAGGCAACTACCATGAGGATGGGGGCCATACTTGCTAATGGAATATAGGAAGCATAGGGTGCAAAAAACAATAAGACGAGTAATACCACTACCCCATGGATGATTCCCGAAAAAGGAGAAACAGCTCCGTTCTTAATGTTAGTTGCGGTCCGGGCAATCGCACCGGTCGCCGGAATTCCGCCAAATAATGGCGTAATCATATTGGCAATCCCCTGACCGACTAATTCCTTGTTGCTGTTATGCTTACTATTCGTCATCCCATCTGCGACAACGGCCGAAAGCAGGGATTCAATACCGCCAAGCATGGCAATAATGAAGGCAGGCTTGATTAGTTTAATAATTATCTCCATATTTATGTTCGGAATATGGATTTGGGGTAATGTACTTGGGATTTCACCATAAGCCGTTCCAATTGTAGCCACCTGAGTTGGGAAAAACAATGTCGCAACCAGGGTAGAAACAATTAGTCCAATAAGCGGTCCCGGAACCTTCGGCGCAATCTTTGGTGTTAGGATCACGGTTACTAAACAAATCACTGCCGTTAACACACTATAAATACTGGTTGTATTTAGATGGATAAAAATCTCTTGAATGTTTCTAATAAATTCCTCATGCTTTTTAAGTCCCTCTAAACCTAGGAAACTAGCTAATTGACCTGAAAAAATGGTGACAGCTATTCCGGTGGTGAACCCGATTGTAACCGGTCTGGGAATATATTTTATCAAGGAACCCAGTTTGAAAATTCCCATTAACAGGAGAATAACTCCAGCCATAAAACCGGCAATGAGTAAATTTTCATAGCCGTAGGTCATCACGATCCCAAACAAAATCGGAATAAATGCCCCGGTTGGCCCGCCGATTTGATACTTCGATCCGCCAAATAACGAGATGAGAATCCCGGCGACAATGGTCGTATAGATTCCATACTCCGGCTTCACTCCTGAAGCAATCGCGAATGCCATACCTAGAGGAATCGCAATGACCCCAACAATCACCCCTGCAAGGAGATCCTTTGGCAGGCTACTTAAGGAATAATGATGGAACCTTTTGTCAGTAAACATATTCACCCTTCTTATCTTATTAATTTACTATATCTGATTATTTGAATATACGATAATAGTAAATAATAAGCAAGTTTTTTCTTCAAAAATAATTTACTTGTATTTTGCGCATGTCTCGTGTTATAATAGCAAAGCGATGAGCTGAGTTGTGTAAGTCGAGAAACATTCCTTTTTGGAGCGCACTATGTGGAGTGTGGTTTTTCGCCTCAATACGCAAAAGACGTCTGTTTATACAGACGTCTTTTTTTATTGGTTCTGTTTTATCTTATAAATGCAAAAGAAAAACCGAGCATCAAAATCAGCTCGGCCTAAAGCTTTTGAACAAATTCAAATAATCCTCTTCTAGCAGTTGAGCGGGCTTCAGCCCGTGCACCCTTATTCTGCTTTTGTTTCTTCTTGACAACCTGGAAGCCATTTAAGTTTTCTTCTAATTCTTTCTTAATAAAATTGATAATAACAATCACAACAAAGTACCCAAAGACTGGACTCAAGATGGCCCATGGAGCCCGGATAATTTCGCTAAAATTCTGACCAATTAAACCGGCCCATTCATTGGATAAGGATGCCGGCTTTTCTGGAGCATCATAGCCAAAAACCCCTGCCCTGTTCCGTCCTCCCAGAAACATGCCAAATAGACCAAGCTGCATCGTAATATGGAGAGTACTAATAATCTGCTGAACAGTAAATAAAATACCATAAGAGCCAATATAGGGCCGCAAATGTTTCCTAACAATATGCAGTTTGCCTGCCCCCATTAAGAATGAGCTTTGCACAAATGACGTTTTTATTAATTCATCCGTTACATCTGATGCGAATAGGGTAACCGATGGAAAGCCAATAAAAACGAGAATCATAATTTGATAGATGACAATGGTAGAGATGGGCGCATCAGAAAAACCTCCGACAATCGGGAGCATTAAAATAATCCCAAGCAGAATCGATGGTATGTAGCGAAAAGTTAAAAAAAAGTCCTTAAAATAACTTTTTAAAAAGGGAGCCCAAAGGGACAGAATGATTCCGAAAAGCCCGCCTAGAAGCACTCTTAATACAGCGACTCCAAAAGCCGTTATTAACGTAAATTTGGCTCCATAAAGTAATAGCCAGTGTATATCCTCGCCATTTCGATTGGTTCCCAGTAAATGATTTTCCGAAGGAGGAAACGGTGCCCGGCCAATGACTGCGCCTTGATCATCTTTCACTAAAACCTGATGATTAAAATCCTTTGGTCCGTAATAAGGATATAAAATACTCATTACTAGCAGGAGAAGGAGTAAGGATGAACCAATGATTGTCTTTTTATATTTTCTCATATACTCACTGCCTCTTTCCCTTTGATAAACTTAGAAATGAACCATGCCAATGCTTCCATAACCAGGAGCGGAATGGATAACATCAATAAACAAGCAACGAGTGACGCGAAATCTCCGCCCATAAACAGGACCTTTAGAAATTGCTGCGTAAAGCCATTAATGTTAAACAAGAATTCAACAAGATAAATATTGGATAATAAAACCCAGACAATCGTTCGCAGCTGCAATATTAAAAGTGGAAAAATGTTTCTCATAATATGTACAAGTAATATTCTTAAACGACCAATTCCTTTTGCTTTCGCGTAAAGAACATATTGCTGATTTTGCTCTTCATTTATGACTTTTACTAGGAACTGTAACAATAAGAACAGCGGGAGAAACGAAACGGTCATGATTGGAACAAAATAGGGTTTGTTACCAAATACCCCATAAAGCTGTAAAAACTTTAATCCCGTTGTTTTATATAGGGTGATAACAGAAAACATAATCAAAAGAATCACTAGTAAATCTGGCACGGCCTCAAAAAAATTAATGCCGTTTTTTAAGCGATTGCTTACTTTTTCCGGTGTTAGCATAATCAAAATAGAGATGACTATGGCTAGGAAAATGATAACAATAAGGCTCCCACCAAGAATCGTCATCGTGTACTGATAACTATTGGTTATGTCTAATTCCTTAAAAAACGCTAAGTAGCTGCTATCATTCATTTGGGTTAACGATTGAAAATTTAACTTAAGACCGTCCCAAAAGGTCCTAAAATTGACAAGTACTGTATCGTTCGCACTCCCAAATACAAATGGTAACGTAAAAATAAATAGAAAACCGAAAAGGATCAAAATTATTCTAATAAGCAAGCGTAATAATCGTTTCATCTCATCCCCCATATTTTAAGAAAAGCGCAAGCACCCTGGTCAGCGGCGTATGGCCTGGAGCGCTCCAACTGAGATAAAGGAAACACGGTGAGCGCAAGCGAACCGATGTTGACTTATCGTAGGGCGGAGAGCGAAGGACACTAGCCGCTAGGGTGCTGGAGCTAGACATTTCTCAAAGTTCAATTATATAAATTCAGATATTTAAAAAAATCAGTCCTTTCTCTTTTTACCATTTAATTAGTATTTTTGCAATATTCCTAATTTATTTTTGGAAGGGAAAGTCGAAACTTAGTCTCATAAAATCGAAAAGGCCAAACCTGACCTTTTGTAATATTCTCAAATTCATTAGACGGAAACAAAGTAAATAAGTTTCACGAAATGGGAAAATCATGCAATTTAGATTAACGGGTTCGGTTTTGAGGTGCTTTTTCTTAAAATACGTGTCGACATGACAGTGGTATTGGATACGGTTCACCGTAATGCATCAAAATGAGGTTCTCTTGGATTACTGAGTGAAAACTCACCCCCTTTTAAATAAGATGTCTTGTCCTTAATCGAGTACCCAGAAAAAGTAAAATAAGAGGAGATTTTCCGGTTAAATGCAGAATGGAGCTCGTTTTGGGGTAAATAAGGGGAGATTTTCCGATTATCCCAAGCAAAATCCCCCATTTTCGAATTTTTTGAGGCAATAGGCGGAATCTCTCCGTCTATTTAAGCCTTTTTTAATAATAATTACTCATTAAGCGGAATTTCTCCGTCTATTTATCAGCTATGGTGCTTATCCTGATTCCCCAACCGATAATTGTGGACCCTCTTGATCCTAGGTACGAGAATCAGCAACTTCTTATCGCCCAGCTTATAAAGATCAAAAAACGGTACTGAAAATGACAGAAGTTTAGACCCTCTTTTTTAATTGTACAATATTTATTGTCCATCAAAATAATGATGTCATAGTTAATAGAATTTCGTAGAAACCTTGATAAATAAATAAAAAGACGTATGCCAATTCATACGTCAATTCTTGTGTCTTTTAATAACAAAGCACCTCTTCAACAGAACCAGTTAAATTTAGCTGCATTCCGTTTATTTCCTAATTTAGTTGGAGATTCAGTAATTTTTCCGTTACTTGCGCTCGTTTTAGATTATACGATTGCCAAGCATGGCTGTCTGATTTGGCTTCCTCTTGGCGCTCCAGCAAAATCGTTTGTAACTCGGGGATATGCTTATCCCTTTCATAAAGCTCGATTAATCCAAGTACACCTGTTGATGATAATTGGTTTAGGTAATGAACATCAATTTTCCCGCTGACCTCATAGCGATTCAGATTTTCTTTGACAACAATTTTGTCCAAATCAATAACCGTTATCATTGTAAAGTATATTAATGAAGAAATGAAATAGAAGTGCAACAATGACAGCTTCTCAACCCAAATTTTTACCAATGTATACGTAAAGATGACCGCGAGAAAAATCATAAAAGAATGGACGAGCACTCTGATGAAAGAAAATCCATATGCATCCTCATACAAACTTAACCGTAAAAAGGCAGAACATAACATCACCGAACTTGCCAGGACGAGTACAGTTAGCATAACTTGTGTCAATCGTTTCATGAAACTCGTTGTACGATTTACAAAGGTTAAAACAGCCACGGTTATCGACAAATTGATGAGTGTAACAAATAAAAGCTCAAAGAATCCTTTGCGGGCATATTCTGCGAAAGTAAAGTCTCCCTGCAAGGTACCGCTGAAGAAATACTTAAACTGCACAAGTGTAAATAATACATAAACCGTATTGATTAGAATTAGCACGGTTATTGTGATAATTGAATCGAGTTGAACCACTTGATGATCTGTTTGCTGCTTCATGACCTTTATTTGTTTTTTAATCAGCACCTGCATGAATCCAAAGAAGGCTGCAGTACAGAAGAGGATAATAATAAATCGGATAATCCCTTCCGTATCAAAAATATGGAACCAATCTGGGATATTGCCAATCAATCGTTCAAACTGCGTATCTGCCGACATAAGCAATCTTAAGACTATTAACAACACGGGAACGGAAATCAATACACCAATCATTACTTTTTTCCAGATGATTAATTTATCTTCAGCCACGCCTTGCTTCAAACCTTTTCCAAATAGTCCAGCAAAAGCTGCGTTATATTTAATAGCATCTAAAAGCCTTGTGAAAAAATAGCTGACAAATGCGGACTGGTTCCATTTAAAGGTTTTCGGACTCGTAACTAAGACAAGATGAAATAGAACTAAGCAAGGAATCACCAAAATATTAAGGGAGTAAAAAAACAGATTGTCATTTAAGAAATAGCTTGCCGAGAGCAGCCAAATACAGCAAATAACCAAGTACCCGATACGCTGATGGGAAAATGAAAAGCGGCGATAGCGCCACATAAATACAGAGTAGAAAGCTAAAATAAACACGAAATAGGAGATTCCAATTTTATCACGAAAAAATGCTTCCTCCGCTAAAATACCCAGAAGCAGGCACAAAACTAAAAAGAGCCAATCTAATTTCCCAATTTTCATTTCCATATTCATCCCTCTTTTAATGTAGAATTTCTATATATATAGTTTTACTAGGTATAGTTGCAAAAAAAACTGCCTATATCGAAGCTTTCCGCCCCCAGCGGTAGCCAATCCAGCTTACTGGGTAAAGGATACCGGTAAAAATGATACAAGCAATGATAAACGTTTTGGTTAATAACGGAGCGAACCATGAATGCGGTATAATTTTAAAGACGACTAATAGCATTAACAATACATTTGGAATGAGTGCAAGCAAAAATGTCTTTCTTAAGAGCCTTCTCCCACTGTGTCCGAACCCTTTGCCGATTTCGTATCCAAGCAAGGCCCAGAAGAACAAATACAAAAAGGCTAATAAGGTAGGAATCGATGCTAACTGGTTCCAAATCGCCGACAGCCACTGCCATTGATAAAGATTATGTGCCAGTGTTAATAAACTGCCTCCGCCAAAAAAGAGGATATTAAGCAGAATAAACAGCCACTTCATGTTGCTTGGGGTAACAGTCAGTTCTTCTTTCCACAAAGCGGTAATTTCCTCAGCGCTTCCCAGTCTTGAAATAATTCTATCTGTAATCTCCGCTTCATTCGTACAGTCAAAGGATTCAATAATAATTTCATCGATATGCGACTCATACTCAAAAAGGATACTCTCTTTATCCGGATGACTCCCAAGCCCATTTGCCAGTTCTTCAAGAAACCTATTCTTCGGCCGGTCCATTTTTCGTTCTCCCTATCACCTTGTTCATTACATGAACAAAGTCCCGCCATTCACGTGTTTTTTCATCTAATAATTCTTTTCCTGCCAAGGTAATCCGGTAATATTTGCGCGCTGGACCTTTCTCCTGTTCCTGCCAATAACATTCGATGTACTCTTGCTTTTCGAGTTTGTGCAGGGCAGGATACAATGTCCCCTCTTTCACGCTTAAGCCATTGTCACTGCGCTTCTCTAATTCTTTGACTAATTCATAACCATACATATCCCGCTCATTTAATAATTGCAGCAGGATTAGTGATGTACTGCCTTTTACCAATTCACGATTAAACATTTTCTCACCTACCTAGATATATTAGGTACATAGAAATTCTACACCGTCACGAATAATTTGTAAAGTCTTTTGAAAAAAATAGTGACGATTTAATCATCGTCACTGCTGATCAAATACTATTTCATTTTTTGATTGCGCTTCTGACGCTCAATGTATTGATCCCTTTCACCACCGTCAGATAACTCCTCTGAAAACTCATGTTTTGCCTCATCACTGACAAGTTTTCCTGTCTTAATTGTCTTCGGAGCTAAATTATTATTTGGCGCAGCTTGCCCATTCCATTTTCCCATCAAAATCACCTCTTTTCATATTAGTATTTGGGGTTTTCTAAGACATTATCCATTAGCAAAAATACTTGATACTCCTCACAATCATAGTGATTTTTTCATAAAATATATTATTATCAAATAGGAATTGAATGAAAAAGTGGAATGGTTTATTTCATTAATATTCCGAAATGAAATAGAAACAGACAAGTATAATAATTCCATTTTATCATCATACTAAGAAAAAAAACGTTGAGGTGAAGAAAATGGGACTACTCAACTCATTTAATCAATGGAAAGAAACAAGGTACCAAAATCATGTCTCCACAATGAAAGACCAAGGCAAATGTCCTGATTGTCAGGGTCGTGGCTACACCGTGTACCCTTATAATGAATTTGCTTACTTTAATTCCTTCGAATGCCCGAGTTGTCAAGGCAGCGGCCACTACACGGATTGGGAGGAAATGCAATAATTAAATAAATAGGACTAGTGTCAGCTATGACACTAGTCCATTTTTAATCTATCCTATTCAAGCACGCTTCTTAATAACGCTCTGATATGCTTTTGATGTTCTTACCTCTACAGTAAGTGATCCTTTTTTGACAATCGCTTTTAAGAGAATCGGTACACCCGTTGTGTTTTTAAATCTAAAATCCGGACCTCCATAGGAGACCGTCGCATCTCTTCCCGTAGGAACATAGCCAACATGGAGCGAGTGGTTATGTTTTTCAATATAACCAACAGCTAATTGATCAATCGCATTATACAAGGTAGACGAGGTCTGGCAAATTCCTCCTCCAATCCCATCTACTAATTTTCCCTCAACGGCTTCCGGTGCTGGTTGATATCCGTGTTCTGCATCACTCGGTCCTACCGTTGTATTAAACGAGAAAGAATCCTGGTTACCGAGAATCACATTATTGATGGCCTCTGCTGATAAGGCAATATTTTTAGTTCTTCCGGCTGCACCATTATTAAAATAGGTGGTAAAGGATGCGACAACAACCTCTCCCAAATTGGCTGCCTCCTCAAGGTTATAGCCACTTCCTGTAACATAGAGAGGAATTTCTACATTTCCGCCCTTTTCAGAAGTCTGAAGTACATTTTCGATTAACTCGGCTTCATCAAGAATGGTTTGGGGAGTCCCTTTTACAACCTGACCATTTACATCGAGCTTATCAAGAATCATCCGCTTGTCATATCCGGGTCTTTCTTTTGTCCCTCTAGCAAGTTCCTTTGCCCATTTGCCGATTTCGGTTTTATACTTTTCAGTATCGATGCCAAATCCAATATCCTTCGGTGTAAAAGTTTTAATAATGTCTTTCGTATTTGGGTCGATTATATTAACGATAACCGGCTTTTCTTCTATTTTCTTAGCTTCCTCCTTTTTTTCTTCCTTTTTTTGTTGCAGTTCTGATGCTTTTGCTTGGTTTTCTATCGTCGTCTGTTCAGAGCAGCCAGCTAAACCTAATAAACTACTTACCACCAATAATGAAATTGCCCAAGTAAACTTTGCCATTTTCCCCAACTATTCCCCTTTTATTGTAAACCGTATTTTCCATTTATTCTTTTAGACGTCTTCGCTTGGACTTTAGTTTCATTGAATAACCTATTCTATTCCATTTTTATTTCCATTTTCCTGCTAAAAATTTCAAATTAGTACTATTGTTTTATTTTATTTTTTCCCTAATAAATTTACTAGAAATTAAACGATGCAAAATATTGAATAAATAGTTTAATTACGTACATAGTATAGGTATGTTTGTTTAATTTTTTGGGGGTATCAAATAATGTCTGTTTTTGTCTATCAGACGTTTGTGATTAAGCAGGATAGATTTAAAGAGGGAATTGAACATTTAAAAGAGCTTAAACATGATTTATAGGACATACCTCGGATTGGTATGTCCTATAAATTGTTTTTTTGCCTTTTTCTGATTAATCTCTATCCAAAAGAGCAGAACCAGCTATTCCTGGTTTGGTCATTTCATAAATATTTAAAATAAGATCTAACTCTTCTTCAGATAGTACATCATACTTCAAGCATAATTCTCGCACGGATTTTCCAGTGACAGTTGCCTCTCTTGCTATCCGGGCCGCCACTTCATAACCTAAATGCGGATTTACGGCCGTGATGATGCCTACGCTTTTTTCTACATATTCTTTTAGCCGGAGTTCATTTGCTTCAATACCAGCGAGACAATGGTCAGTAAATGAGCGGAATCCGTTGTTCATAATACTAATCGATTGAAGCAAGTTAAAGACTAAAACAGGCTCCATAACGTTTAATTCCAGCTGACCTGCTTCAGAAGCCAGGCAGATAGTATGATCGTTTCCAATCACTTGGAAGGCTATTTGATTAATAAGTTCCGGCATGACTGGGTTCACTTTACCCGGCATAATAGATGAACCAGGCTGGCGAGCCGGAAGAGTAATCTCAGCTAGCCCTGCACGTGGACCCGAAGCCATCAGCCGGAGGTCGTTAGCTATTTTCGACATGTTCATCATACAAACTTTTAATGCCGCAGAAACTTCAGTATATGCATCCGTGTTTTGAGTAGCATCAACGAGATGCTCAGCATTGACCAATGGTAATCCACTTATTACCGCAAGTTGTTCAACGACATCTTTGATATATTTAGGGTCTGCATTTAATCCAGTCCCGACGGCTGTGGCGCCCATATTAACTTCGAACAAATGGCCATGTGAGTGTTGAATCCGTTTAATATCCCGTTCCAGCACCCGGCTGTAGGCCTCAAATTCTTGGCCAAGTCGAATTGGAACCGCATCTTGAAGATGGGTGCGCCCCATTTTAATAACGTTTTCAAATTGCTTTGCCTTGCCTTTGAAAACCTGATGCATGTCATTCATCGTCTTAAGCAATTTTTCAAGAAGCTTCAGTGTGGCAATATGTATGGCTGTAGGAAACACATCATTGGTCGATTGCGACATATTAACATGGCTATTAGGACTTAAATGCATATATGTGCCTTTTTCATGTCCGAGCAATTCAAGGCCACGGTTCGCAATCACTTCATTTGCATTCATGTTCATCGATGTCCCTGCTCCGCCTTGGATGGGATCAACAATGAATTGATCATGCCACTTTCCTTCAATAATTTCATCGGCTGCTTGACACATAACATTTCCCAGACCGCTATACAACCGCTTCGTATTCATATTTGCGATGGCAGCCGCTTTTTTAACCATTGCCAGTGCCCTGATTAACTCATCATTAATGCGATAGCCTGTTATCGGGAAATTTTCAACTGCCCTCAAGGTCTGTATGCCATAATAGGCCTCGACCGGTATCTCCTTGCTCCCTAAAAAATCTTGTTCAGTTCTTGTTGAGTCCGTAAACATCTGACTTCCACCCCTAATATTGAAAAAGATTTTACTTCCCTCAGAAATAATAACAGCTTATTCAATTCCTGTCTCCCATTTACACTATTATTTCAATATTAATACAAAAAATCAGCCCACATAAGCCGAAAGTCCCGTTTTTCCATTTGGTAATTATTACTCAAGGATACAAAAATTACAGTTCATACTTTTAAGGAAAAAATGCAACCTATTACTAATAAATAAATGGTGTCAGGCACTATTAATTATCTTTTCTTCCGCATAGGCAAATGGTATGATATTGTCCGAGATTACTATAATTCAAGGATGGATAAAATGCAGAAACTACTATATTTTGCTCTTATTTTTACATTACTATTATCCGGCTGTAGTTTGAAGGAAGCAAATGCAAACAGCCATAAAGAAGACATGCCTGCAGCAAATTCAAAAATGACGATGAAAATGAGCAAGGTATCGCCAATGATTAAAAAAATTCCCGTATTTGAGCCCCACGCAATGATTGCGATTAGCTCGATTACTTTTGATTCAACTAGGGCAGTCCTTTCAACAGTAGAAAGAAAAAGCGATGTTTCCGAAATCAATTACCATATATGGCGTATTGCTGATGGTAAAGAAGGTATAAAGATGTTCACATCTACCCAAAAGGAAAATGACTTTTCGTTCTTATTTGATATCAAGGAATTTTCGGGAGCTCGGGGTGAGTATCAGGTTGAGGCATACGAGGTAAATGAAGATGGGACTCAAGTACTGCTTGCAAAATCAAGTTTGACATTTCAACAGCATGTGCCCATTCTGATGTATCATGCGATAGATGAATATAATGGTGTGGGGTTAAAGGATTTATTCGTTACTCCTGCAAATTTCGAAGCACAAATGAGCTATTTAAAGGATAAGGGTTACACTCTTCTCACGTTTGAACGCTGGGATGAAGTCAATAAGGTAAATAAACCGATACTCGTCACTTTCGATGATGGTATGAAAAACAACCTAAATGCCTTTCGAATTCTTCAGGAATTGAAAGATGACCAGTTTCAGCCTGCAGCAACTGAATATGTCATCGCAGGCTGGATTGACAGCGGTCCCTATCGGCTGTCAACGGAGGATATAAAAGAAATGATGAATTCGGGGATTTTCTCAATCCAATCTCACACGATGTCACATGCAGATCTCCCAGAAATCACGAATTACGAGCAAGAATTGAATGCTTCCAAGGAAAAAATCGAGCAAATCACCGGTAAGCCCGTTTTTGCGATTGCTTACCCATACGGTCATTTCAATGACCAGGTCGTTGAGGAAACGAAAAAGTATTACAAATTTGCAACTACAACAAAGCCGGGACAATTTATCGAAAAAGGCCAGTCCGATGAATTCCTGCAAATGCGACGTGTACGGATATCCAACTCGACAACCATCAATCAATTCGCCGCTTTGGTGGAACCTAGATAGTAACTTAATTTTTTGTAAAAGGTGACTGATAGTGTCACCTTTTTTCTGTATATTTTTTGCCCAAATAAGGGGTAAATGGTTTTCAGGGGTACAAAAAAAATTATTTGTGACCGTGTAAGGAAAAAAAACTGCCTTCTCGGGCACAAAAAAGATTAACTTTCAATATTTTGGTAAAATTTCCCTCAAAAATGTTTACTATTGTGCTTTTCATAATTCTTCAGCCATTTTTTTTGCCTCACGCTGCATACCACATAGAAAATTACTGAAATGCCAACGATGACTGCCGATATTTGTGAAATTAGCGTATTATTCATATAGAGTCCGGATAAGCCGCCTACTCCCCCTAGTACACCCAAGAAAAACGACTGCTTTTTTTGATTTTCAAAAATTGAAAAATAAAACTCCCTTTGCTGCTGCCTTTCCTTTTGCTCAAGGAGTCGTTTTGGTGTTTCTAGTAAATCAGTAATAGAATGGAAGATTTGAAAAACGGGTTGAGCTTGGATCCATTTCAATAGTAGCTTCCATTTATTTTGATTACCTTGTTTTAACCAATCGATAAACGCAGGTTTTGCAATCTCCAAAAATTCTTGATTTGGGTTAATGGTATGAAGCATCCCCTCAATGGTAACAAATGAGCGTCCTAAAAAAACAAACCGTGTTGGCACTTGGATTGGCAGCGATTTAATCATCTCGTTAAGATCCCTTTTCACTTGAAAAAGATCCATTTCTTTCAACTGGTTAAGATCAATGGAAAGGGCTTCCTTAAATAGCGGTTCTATTGTTTTTGTATTTGCATCTGGAAGAAAAAAGCCCAAATCCATCAATACTTTTACTGCCAATGAATAATTCTTCGCAAATATTGCCTGGATTAAATCTTGAAAATTCATAGCATCCTTCTTAGAAATTTCACCCACCATCCCAAAATCAAGCAGGACAAGGGTACCATCCGACTTTATCAAGACATTTCCTGCATGTGGATCCGCATGAAAAATACCTGCCTCTAACCATTGGGGAATGAATAACCGGAATAACCGCTGTGATAATTCCACCTTGTCAATCGAAAAGCGATCTAAAAAATCTACCTCGGTAATTCTAACCGCATCAACCCATTCCAATACCAACACCTTTGATGTACAAAGTTCAGGATAAACCTTTGGGATATGAAGCTTGGGAAAGGCCTGGAACCGCTGCCGGAAATGAATAATGGTTTCCATTTCTTTGATAAAATCTACTTCTCTTTCAATCACCGTTTTTAACTCTTGGAACAACAGTTTAAAATTGATAAACCCTTTAGGAACAGGGGCAAAGTGATCTGCAAACCAAATAATTATCGCCAATGAACGAAAATCAGTTCGGATAATTGACCGTATCTCTGGACGCTGCACCTTTACCGCTACTTTGGTTCCGTCCTTTAATTTGCCGCGGTATACTTCTCCAATCGATGCGGAAGCCACTACTTTTGAGTCAATTGAAGCCAATATGTCCTCAATTGGTCCTCCCCATTCCCTTTCCAATACGAGGTTAATTTCTTCCCAAGGAGAGGCCGGTACTTGGTCAACTAAATCCTGAATTTGATTAATAAAACTAGTTGGAAGCAAATCGGCACGAATACTTAAAAATTGTCCAACCTTGATTAATAATCCCTCTAGCTCAAATAAAGTCTGACGAAATTCCTGTCCGATATTCCCCCATAGCTTTTCCCGTTCGGACTGTGATTTTTTAAAGATTCGATACCAATATACTCGAATAAAAACAGAAAATGCAAAAGATAATATCCTCCACATCCGTAACCAATTATACTTCCCTTTCATCATTTAGCCCCCTGCAGGATCCTTATTGTATAAATGGAAAACACTATGAAAAAACTAATCATAGACATACATTAATATGACAAGGGTTTTTTTTCAATGGATAAAGAGATGTCTTATGGAAGTGATTATAAATTTATCCCTGCTACTTCCATTGCGTGTGGTGTCGGGATGAATGTCCTCGTTGATTTATATTGCCATACGATTCAGATTGTCAATATTTGTTTAGTCGGGAACCCTGAAACGAAAGATTTTGTTTTGGTAGATGCCATCATGTAATTCAACTTCCTCACGACGGAAGCGTTCCTCATTTACCCGGATACAAATGGATTCATACACCAGGCCACTCATATGTAGACGGAAATTTGCATTAGCAAAAAAAAGATTGCAATGTATAATTTGCAATCTTTTTTTAAGTACTCCTGTAACAGTTTACGACTCCTTAAGAGGAATTCCTAAAGTTAGATAACTAGTAAATCGATTGTTAGATTGACAATAAGGACATCTAACAGTAATCTCAACATCAACAATTTGTAGCTTATTATTATTGGCAAAACTCTTTTTAAGAATAACCACTTGATCAGTAACTACTTTCCCGTCATGTATTGACCGCAGTTCTTCTATTTCAGCTCCACTAACGATTGCAGCATACTCAAAGTCTTTACTGCAAAGGATACAAGATTTTTTATCAGTAACAATCCTATTTGTCGAATGAACCGTCTGCAAACTCATCATCAAAACCTCCCCTTCTATGGTCCTATATTTCGACAAACATGAAAGCGTTTCCTGCAAAATAAATAAAATGCAGTTACTTTTTTATAAATTAAAAAGGTTTCCTAGACTTTCTAGGAAACCTTCCTTTCTTGCCATCCGACTTTCCTTCCTTTTATTTCCCCCACCAATATCCCCAAAAACAGGCCAGTAAATTGGAGGCGTACATGAAAGCAGCGTAAACAAAAAATTGCAGATTCTTTTTCCCCTCTAATAATTGAAGTAATTCATAATTAAAGGTTGAGAAAGTAGTAAACGCTCCGAGAAAACCAATTGATAAGAAATTTATTTGATTATCTGAAAAATAATTTGCGCTGTAAATGAATCCGATCGCCAGAGAACCGGAAACATTGATTATGTATGTACCTGTTGGAATCGAAAAAATCGTCCATTTGGAAAAAATATTACTAAGATAATAGCGAAAGATGGCCCCAAGAAATCCTCCTGCACCGATAACCAGAAGTGTTTTAACCATATCGTTACCCTTCCTCTATTTTCGCGGCAACGGATTGTCCTAGATGTACAAAACAAAACCCGCCAATGATCGTAAGAGTTATGTAAAGAAGGCTTGTCCGGATTCCCCATTTCATAAATAACTCTAATGCTTTCAGGCTAAAAGAGGAAAAGGTAGTGAAGGAACCGACAAATCCTGTTACAAATCCAATCCGGAAAATGGCAGAGAAACGGGTGTGTTTTAATGCTAAGAAAAAACCAATGATAAAACACCCCAAAAGATTAACAATGAGGATTCCTGAAGAAGGAGGAAGGACTGTATGAGAAATCAAGGAATCTAAAAGAAATCGTGAAATTGCACCAATCACTCCTCCAAAGCCAACAGCAACATATACCATTTTCATCACTTCTTTTTATCCTAATATATTCTCTTAAAACAAAGAAATGCTTAGATGGTATAAAATAAATGTGTTAAGGATGATTTTTAATCATTATCACTATTAAACCACTCTTCTTCCCATTCATCTTCTTCATACTCACTGCACCATTTGTAATTTCTTTTCTGGAAAGTAAGAATGTAGTTTCTTAACATTTTATAGCGAATCAGTTTTTGATCCTGAGTCATTGCCCCGGCCCAGGCATAGGTTTCTATCAGGTCAATATAATCCATGTAAATCCGATGATAAATTTGATCAAGACGTTTTTTTTGCGCTACCGTATAGCGAATATTTTTTGTGCAATCTAAATCCGAATCAGTAGAATCAGTACTCTCTTGTTCTTGGTGCATTTTAAACGGATCTAAAACACCTTCTTTATCTATGTCCTTCCATTCTTGCAGTTTCTTTGTTGTGTCTATATTGGACTGTTCTTCATTTTCATTATTATCAAACGCTGCAAAGGAAGGTAAGACGGCTGATAAATAGCTAATGAAAAAAAATAGGATAAACGCACACTTTTTTACCATCCAATTTCTCCTTCTATACAATTTATAAAGTTGCATGTCAGATTTGACATGCAACTTTAAGGGCAATACTGTTAATCATCTAAATGGTCGTCATCCCCATCATGGCCGTCATCATCACCATGCCTGTCATCATCACCATGGCTGTCATCGTCACCGTGGCCGTCATCGTCACCACGATGTGAACCTTCTTTCTCAACTTCTAAAACCTGACCAGTCTTTGCGTCAATTTCCACTTCATAAAAAGTCCCGGCTTTTTTAATTTTTACTTCATAATGCTCTCTTCCATCGTCCATTTCTAATTTTACGTGGATAATTTCACCTTTTACCTTTTTTAAAGCGATTTCTCCTGCTTCTTTTTCCGTAATTCGATTTGCCTTGGCATCTAATAAATGACTTGCGTTAACATGCCCAAAAGCAGTAAAGCTAATTGGGATTAGTAAAGTGAGTAACATGATTAATTTCTTCAAACCCTCACACTCCTTTATTTTTTTATTAGCTTGCGCAGGAGTGGAAAACTTATTCTTTTTTTTAAAAGACAATTTGCTGTTCTCTAATCGTTATTACCTTGTATAGATAATTTGTCCAAAAAAAGCTGACAAGCTGGGGTAATGCCGTTACCATTCCATGACATTCTGCAAATAATACAGTAAGGCAATTATGTAAAGAGGGAGAGAGAATAATGGGATAAAAGGTTTTTTTGGTTCCTCGAGCCAATATTTCCGAAGAATGAACGAAAGGCTCCAGCTTTGGAGGTTAAAAAAGCTAGTAAGGAAAGACCAGGGGTATATAAAATGGGGCCTAGGGATTGATACTCCTTTTTTCTTCAGTTCAAAGTTTGCAATCGAAAATAAATCGATTACCATTACCGGCTCGCAAATTACACACAATCATTCCTGGCCCATTAAGTATTCCATTGTAAAAATGAGTAACCTAGGAACTTCCATTCAATATTTTGACAGTATCATTTTCTATGGCGACCATGCTGAAGGTGAGTTTGTTCACACTTTTTCTATTCCTAGCGATACGGGCTATCAGCTGGAGGTCTTCAACTATTTTAAGTATCATTCAACAGGTAAGATTCGGATTTTACAAACATACGAATAAATCTTGTATGACCATACCGCTTTCTGGATTGAATGCTCAATTTTTTAGATCCTCGTCAATTTGCCTATAACCATTGGACAACTTTCGCATACCATAAAAAGAGAAGGACAGAAAATTAGGCATTTTCTTAAGGTGAAAGAAAACAGGGATTGCCAGATACAATCCCTATTCGGCTTAAATTAAAATAAACGATGTTGTCATCTAATAAAAACAGCCACCACCGATAAAGCTTGCACCGATGATTATAAGCAGAATGAATAAAACTACAACTAAGGCAAATCCTCCGCCAAAGCCTGCTGCACCATCCATTTAATCCACCTCCTAGTTGATTCTGAATATCTTATGTAAAAGAATCCTCTTTGTGTGGGTGCGGTTAAATTTTCGGGAAGAAAAAATGGCTAAAATTTCATTATGCTAAGTAGGCTTCGCGGACTTCTTCATTCTTAATTAAATCATGGCCATATCCATGCAGGCGAATTTCTCCGGTTTGAATGACATAACCCCTATCGGCAATTTGCAATGCTTGATAAGCATTTTGCTCAACAAGTAAGATGGTTATTCCTTCTTGGTTCAGTTCCTTAATGATGTCAAAAATTTGTTCAACAATGATGGGCGCGAGCCCCATTGAAGGCTCATCGAGCATTAATAAATCAGGTTTCATCATTAGCGCTCTTCCGATCGCAAGCATTTGCTGCTCACCGCCGCTCATCGTTCCGCCCTTTTGGTCGAGCCTGCTTTTTAGTTTAGGAAAATACTGAAAAACCTTTTCGATTCTTTCTTGAACCACATGTTTATTTTTCACAGAAAATGCGCCAATCAGCAGGTTTTCCTTAACTGTAAGCTTTGGGAAAATCCTTCTGCCTTCAGGAACATGGGCAATGCCCAGTAGCGTCACCTCATGAGCAGGTTTGTTTGAAATTTCTCGTCCATTATAAACAATATTCCCCGTTTTTACTTTCACGAGGCCACTAATCGACTTTAAAGTGGTTGATTTCCCTGCGCCATTACTGCCAATTAGCGTGACAATTTCTCCCTTTTCCACGGCAACATCGATAGACTTTAAAGCCTGAATACCCCCATAAAAAGATTCAACTTTTTTTAATTGCAGCATCAACCAGCCCCCCTATCCTGCCTGAACAGCTCCCGTTCCAAGGTATGCTTCAATCACCTTAGGATTGTTTCGAATGTCTTCAGGCTTTCCTTCGGCAATTTTTTCGCCGTGATCCAATACAACGATATGTTCAGAAATTTCCATCACAAGCTTCATATCATGCTCAATTAAAATAACGGTAAGATTGTATTCATGTCTTATTCTCTTTATCAACTGAGTAAGTTCGTTCGTTTCTTTTGGATTCATCCCAGCCGCCGGCTCGTCTAATAATAAGACTTTTGGTTTTGCAGCAAGAGCTCTTGCGATTTCCAGCCTTCGTTGTGCCCCGTAACTTAAATTACATGCCTTTTCATTTAAAAGCGGGGCAAGTCCGACATATTCCAATAATTGATACGCTTTCACTTCGGAAGCTTTCTCTTCCTTCCGAATGGCAGGAAGATTGAATAAAATACCGACAAGCCCCGCTTTTATATGTGTATGCATGCCAACAAGCACATTTTCAAGCACGGACATTTCACTAAACAAGCGGATATTTTGAAACGTTCTTGCAATGCCTTTTTTGGAAACTTCATGGGGTTTTAATCCGATCAATTTTTCATTTTCAAGCAAAATCATCCCTGTTGTTGGCTGATACACACCTGTAATCATATTAAAAAAGGTTGTTTTTCCAGCCCCGTTCGGTCCAATAACGGCTGTTATTGAGTTTTTTTCCACTGTCATCGAAACATCTTGATTGGCTGTAATGCCGCCGAATTTCTTCGTAAGATTTTGAACTTCTAAAATAGACATTACGCTAAACCTCCTGAGCTTTCTCAATTTGCGAATGTTCAGGTATACTTTTCAGATTATCCCCATTATCCTTCGTACATCCCTCTTGTAATTCCTTTTCATTATAGACATGGTTTTTTGCAGGCAAGAGTCCTTTGGGTCGATATAAAGCAAACAGGATTAAAAGTAAGCCGAATATAAGCCTTTGCATTTTAGAAGGAGATAGCGCATCCGGAATGGAAAAGACCCCCGTTGAATTTAGTTGATTCAACCAATTTGTCACTTCTGTTAATACCTGAAGATTAAGGATGGTCATAACGGCCGCGCCGAGAATGACTCCTGGGACACTGCCCATTCCGCCCAAGATGACCATGACCAAAATCGTAATCGACTCTAAGAGAGTGAAGCTGGTCGGATCGACAAAGGCCTGTTTTGCAGCAAAAACGACACCCATCATTCCTGAAAAGGAAGCACCAATCGCAAAGGCCATTAGTTTTGTCCGTACTAACGGGACACCCATCGCTTGGGCAGCTATTTCATTTTCCCTGACTGCTTTCCACGAACGGCCGATTTTTGAATGCTCAAAACGGCGAACCGTAAAAATTGTAAATAATAAGATCACAAGGACAATGTAATAAAATTGGCTTGGATAAAGAAAATCAATTCCAAATAAGCGGGGCGGCGTTACGGAAGCAATCCCCATTGCCCCATTCGTAATATTTAGCGGGCGATCCAGATTATTAAAAATAATTCTAATAATCTCGCCAAAACCTAAGGTAACGATCGCTAAATAATCACCTTTAACCCGGAGGACTGGGATGCCAAGAAGAAGGCCAAATATAGCGGCGACAAAGCAGCCAATTAAAATAAAGATCCAAAAGCTTTCACCTGATAGAGGAAACGATCCAAAAGGCATAAAATTGGCTGCTTGGGCTGTAGCAAAAATCCCATAGGTGTACGCACCAACTGCGAAGAAGGCGATAAATCCTAAATCAAGAAGACCTGTCATGCCAACTACAATATTTAATCCCAGAGCCATAGATATATAGATTCCAACAAGTGTTGCCACTTCCATATAGGATTGATAGGCATCACCGTTACTTGCGGTGAAGGGAAGTAAAAACACAAGCACGATTCCCGCAATTAACCATTTTGTGAGGTTCTTGAAATTTGTAAAATATAATAGTAACAATGAAGATAGTAGGAGCAGGAATGCAGTAACGGACCTTTGAGCCATAAATAAACTAAGTGATGTGATTCCAATGTAAATGAGGAGAAAAATTCCCTGCGCAAGTTTGTTTTGTTTATATTTTTTCCATTGAGATTTCATTCTTCTCACCTACACTTTCTCAGTAACCGGTTTGCCTAATAAGCCCTCCGGTTTAAAAAGTAACACAATAATCAAGATGGCAAAGGCAAAGACATCTTTGTATTCGGCGCCAAATACGCCGCCAGATAAAAGGGTTAAATTGGCTGAAGCAAACATTTCCAGTAAACCCAGCAGTAAACCGCCAAGCATGGCTCCGCGGATATTTCCAATACCGCCTAATACTGCTGCCGTAAAGGCTTTTAATCCAAGGATAAAGCCAATATAAGGATCGATTGTTCCATATTGGACAGCAAATAGTACCCCCGTTGCCCCGCCAAGCGCCGATCCGATAAAAAAGGTGATGGAAATTACCTTGTTCACATTTACCGTCATTAAGGAAGCGGTCTCGCGATCTTGGGCAACGGCTCGCATCGCCATGCCCCATTTTGTTCGATTGACAAATATATCTAGACCAATCATCATAATGACTGCCGTAACCAGCACGATCACAAACGATGTTTTAATCGATGCGTCGTTAAAAATGGCACTTATTGATGAGGCCTTAATCGAAATTTGATCTTTAAAAAGATTAGGCCCTGTTACGATATAGTTCCCTTTTTGTAATTCCGCTATGAATCTCACAATATCTTGTAATAAAAATGAGATACCGATTGCTGTGATGAGCGGGATTAATCTTGGTGCATTTCGTAATGGCCGATAAGCTACTCGTTCAATCCCCATCCCTAAAAGGCCTGTCAGGACTGCGGTTAACACGAGAACAGTTATCAGCATAACAATCGCCGGCACCGCTGAAACCCATCCCATTCCCGTCAGCACAATTAAGATAGCAGTGCCAATAAAAGCACCTGACATAAAGATTTCACCATGAGCGAAGTTAATTAATTCCAATATCCCGTAAACCATTGTATACCCTAAAGCAATAACCGCATACACTGCACCTAAGGTTAGCCCATCTATCACCACCTGCGGGATTGTTTGGAGTATTTCGTTCAGCATAAGTTACCTCCTTGTCCACAATTTAGAAAAGCGCAAGCGCCCTGGTCAGCGGTGTATGGCCTGGAGCGCTCCAACTGAGATAAAGGAAACACGAAGAGCGGAGCGATTCGATGTTGACTTATCGTAGGGCGGAGAGCGAAGGACACTAGCCGCTAGGGCGCTGGAGCTGGACAATTCTCAAAGTCAAAATTTATCTTTCTAATCTTTTAAAAAAGGGTACTCTCACCCATTAAATGAGCCATACCCCTTTCCAACCCCACTAGTTTTATTTATTCACTTCGTCCACATATTCGGCTGGATATTTTGCTTCTTTAAAACTATAAATAAATACTTTGGCATAATCATTGTCGCCGATATCGTCAAAGCTGACTTTTGTCAACACTCCTTGGTAGTCTTTCACTCCGCGAACGGCATCTCTTACCTGTGCGCGGGTTGGCTTTTTGTTATTATTTGCTTTAATCGCATCCTCAATTCCCTTTAAGACCACACCCATCGTATCGTAGCCATAAACCGAATAAGACTCTGTATCCTTTTTATATTTGGCCTTATAGGTTTCGATAAATTTTTTACCTTCTTCTATTTTTGTTGAATCACCGGCAAGCGAAGTAATGTAGGTATTTTTAATCGAATCTCCGGCAATTTCAACTAGTGTAGAAGCATCCATTCCATCCCCGCCTAAAAACGGGACATTAATGCCTTTTTCACGTGCTTGCTTGATTAATAGTCCGCCTTCAGCATAGATTCCACCGAAGTAGACTAAATCAGGCTTCTTAGACACCACTTGGTTAAGAACGCCATTAAAGTCTTTTTCTCCGACGGTAATTCCTTCAAATCCAAGAATTTCGGCTCCTTTTTCTTCAGCAGCCTTCTTGAATGCTTCTGCAAGGCCGGTACCGTATGCTGTTTTATCTTGAACGATAAAAATCTTCTTTGCCTTTAAGTTGTTAACGGCAAATTCAGCACCTGCTGGACCCTGAAAATCATCACGGGCCACGATCCGATTGACTGTCTTTAATCCCCTTGAGGTGACTTCTACTGCCGAATTGGCAGGTGAAACCATCGGTATCTCGTATTTTTCATAAACTTCTGAAGAAGGAATAGCGACACCCGAGTTAAAGTGACCAACAACGGCCATGATTGATTTATCTGCGCCAATTAACTGAGCATTGGCTACACCTTTTTTTGGATCGCCCTGATCATCATAGGGTACAAGCTGTAAGGTAAAGCCTAAGTCTTTAAACTTTTCCTTTTCCTCTTCTAATTTAAGCTGTGCTCCTAACTTGATGGCTTCCCCAATTGTTGCACTCCCACCTGAAAGCGGCGTCTGAGTAGCAATTTTAATAACATTTGAATCTTTTGTATCGCCACCGGAACTACCACAGCCAGCCAAAATCATCCCTGCCGCCAAGCTTCCTGTTAACAATAATGTTAAAGACTTTTTCAATTTCATGGTGACCCTCCCTATTTTTCTTTTAAACAAGCCCCTTACATATATATTTAGCAGAACCAAGAAGTAGGACTATATATTTGTTTTATTATTTTGAAAATTCACTAGACTTCTTGCAACTGGGGGAGTGGTTATTTTTTCCGCTTCAAATTCTAGATGGAAGCAATTCCTGTTAATAAGGGATAATTATTAAACGAGAATTCCTTGGGGAATTATTTGCAGAATTAATCGTCCAATGTAAGGTTGAATACAATATTTGCGATGAATAGAAAAGAGGCATTCTAAAAAGATGCCTCTAATTGTTTGCTTTGATGCTACTATGTTCGTTTTTTGACTTATTAGTTGTTTTACGGCTTTTATCCTTTTCTAGTTCCAGTTTGTTTCATCATACCGGAGCTTCTTCAGCTCCTTGGTAAATTCGAAAGGCTGGAACAATGGTGTCCGATACAATTTCTTTTCCTTTTTCGCGAATGAAGTCCAATTTATAATAGGCATCAAATCGTTGGCTGATTTCCGTTTTCACCAGTTCGGGCGGAGTGACGACGATGAATTGGAACTTCAGTTTTTCGGCAACTGAGAAGATCGGGTCGAGGACATGTGCTGACGCCGCTTGTCCGAACGGATTATCACAGACTAAAGGAACCCAGCTTTGATCTGATTCGTTTTTAACCGATAATAACATCATCATCATCACCATTCGGGCTGATAGCTTTTGTCCGCCGCTGCCATCGGATTTCGTCTTTGAACCTTGATTAATGGTCTGCCAGGTTGAATAATGATCTCTTTGCGGTTTCCCGTACATAAAGGCATTATCCGTTCGCATATTATAGACAAGGAGCTCAGGATAGCGATTTCGTAGGGATACAAATAAAATTTGCTCATCACTAATCAGTTGTTTTATTTCTTGATCTACGACTTGATTATTATGATCAATCGTATCAAATTGTTTGGTAATTTTGTTAATCGCCGCTACAAAATGCTGCTTCAAGAGCGGCTCGATATCTTCAGCCTTTTTAGGTAAGATGTCTTCTTTGAGCTGGACGAGTGGAAAGGATCCTCGTTCATTTTTCAGCTTCATTTTTGCAATCATAGAACGAATGGCCTCTGAAATGCTCATGACCTTCATGCTGGCACGGCTGGCCCAGAAGTTTTGCGCCTTTTCTGCCCTTTCTTTGTCGCGTTCTAATTGTTCCAATCCACTTTGTGAAAAACGCTTCATATTTTTAACAACGCTTTGAATATGTGAATAATGCCTCGTATCCATATGATCTAATGTTGTTAAGACTTCATTTTTGAAACGAATCTCCCAATCTTTGCCTTCAATCGTTAGCTTTAAGTTACGCAATGATTGTTCGATTTTCGCATGTTTTTCTTGACCTTCTTCCTGAATTGCTTGATGTGCTTCACACCAGGATAAGATACATGCTTTACCTTGACTCTTAATTTTTTCTACATCCGTATCTGTAAATGCTGCCGCTTCCTCCTTAAGGATAACGGATAACGTTAATAAATCCCCTTCGAAACCCGCAATGTTCGTTTCTGTTTCTTTTTGGCGCTTTTCAGCCTGCTTTAGTTCCTCTATCGTTTGTTTCGTTTGGTCTTTTATTTCTACTGCCTTTACTTCTAAGTCAAGGTCTTCCCATTCTTCAGGCTGTTTTTCATGCTTTGCTATCTTTTTTCCTGACTTAACACGCTGAACAACGGCAAGCTGCAAGGAAGTTTCTGCGACGGTTACAGCCGTTCCTTGTTCCCGTTCTTCTTTTTCCGCAGTCTTCGCTTCCTTCTGTGCCGTTTGCAGCATATTTTCTAGTATACTTATCGGTTCATCTGGTTCCGGAGCTTCCTTCCACTCCTTGTTATGAGTATCGAGTTTTTTCTCTAATTTCTTTTGCTGCTTTTGTTCTGTTTCTTTTTTTGCTTGAATAACCAGTAATTCTCGCGACTGTTCTTCTTTTGATTTTTGAAGCTGTTTTAACTCTAAGATGCTTCCATTAATCTCCTCTAATAAATGAGGTGATAAACGTGGAACCTCTTCAGATTGCTCCGCTTTTTCATCAGCAGGAAAAACCGCTGCTTCAATAAAGAAGGCAATCTCCTTTATCGTTTGTTCGGTTGTAACCTTCCATTCTACATACGTTTGATTCCACTTGTTTTGCAGTTCAACGATAGTTTGGTGCTCTTTTCCTATTTCTTGCTGCCCTATACATAAGGCTTCCTTTTGTTTCTCTTTCTCTAATTTCACACGTTTATTTTCTTGATATAGAAGCTTTTCACGATCAAATTCTTCGATTGTTTCTACATTTTTTGTAAGCTTGTCTATTTTTTCTTTTGTAGTCTCCAATTGTTTTTTTAGCTGAATCTGTAATTCTTTTTCTTTTTGCTCTTGTGTTGTGATTTCCTGTAATTTCATTTTCTTAGAAAGAAGGGCGTTCTGTTCCTGATTGAAAGCTTTCTCGATATCAACAGCCAGCTCACTCGATAAAAATCGATCGATTTCTTTTAACATGCGACGTAAGGAGGTTTCTGTTTTATTAATTTCAATAAGTGTATCTTTCTTTTCTTCTATTTGTTTAGCAATCTTTATTTTCCAGTTGGTAAATTGATTTTTATCCGTTAATAGCTCTTTTTCTGTTCCGTTAATGATCACGAAGGATGGCTGTTGTTGTTCATTGTTCATTGCTTCACGCAGGAAAATCGGAACAGGACTTTTAAACATTCTACCGGAAAGAACCTGCTGATTAATTTTTTGCCATTGCTGCCCGCTTACGACTAAACCATAGGGAAGGAGCGGATAGGTCAACATGTAGTTCGCGATATCTTCTTTACTTAAAGATTGGAGAAATTGGGTTCCATAAAACACATCAATGCCAGTCTTTTCATCAATCCATTCCTTTAATTCTTTCACATCTTTATTGGGAATCCAGAAGTGCTCATCATTTAAGGAATGGTCCAGCTGTATTTCCCAAAGATCTTTTTTAATTTGTTCACCTTGTTCTCGATTATTGGCTAGTATATCTTCAATCTGTAATGCATATTTCGAAAGAAGCGCGTGGGTAAACGGTGCAGTTACATCAGCTACTAACCCATGAAGCCGATCTACTAGTTTTGCTTCTTTTTGCTTTTGCTCTTCATTTGCCGCCATTAACTCTTCACATTTTTCTTCTGAAAAATGAATCGATTGGACAAGCGTACCATGTGAAGTGGCTAACTTGTTTTGCACTTCACTAGATTCTTTCTCTTTTGCTTGCAGCTCTTCTAACTTAGCCTTTTTGTCTTCAATTTGTTTAGAAAGAAACTCGATATAACCCCTTAAGTCATAGGTTAAGCGGTCGCCAAATTCTTTGATGAGTGCTTCTTCCTTCGACTCAAATGTATGGATTTGCGTATAGAGAAAATCAATTTCCGTACTAAGCTGAGCAATCTCTTTTGTCTTTTGTTTATCCTGCTGCGACAGATCATTTCCTTTTTTCGTTAAAAACTTTTGATATCCCAAATACTGCTTAACAGCTTCTTGTAATGATAGATAAGATTTCTCCCATTGCTGTGCTGCTTCTTTTTTGATTTCATCCATTCTTTGATTCACTTGCTCTAAACCGTTATTTTGTTCTAATGTCGCTATCTGCTGTGAAAGAGAGCGAATCGTTTGCTCGTTTTCACTCCACTCTTTCAATAATAGTAGAAAGGCAAGCTGTTCTTTACGCTCCTGTTTATCCTGAACGACCGCTTGTAAGGAAGTGTGCTTATTCCTTTCTTCTACTAATTTCTTCTCCCAATCTCGTACCTCTCTGTGAGCTTTTGCAAACTCTAAATTGTCTTTTTGATAGCGTAAATCTGCTTGCCTTATCGTTAATTTTTCCATGTCTTTCGCTATAGTAAGCTGCGATTCCTCTTCCGTTTGCTTCAAATGCTCTAAAGCACCCAAAAGTTGTCTTCCTACCTTAACACTTTCATGAACAATTTCTTTATGCTCTACCCCTTTAGCTAGGTTCTCTTCAAAAGGGACAATGTCTTCTAAAAATTCCTTATGTGCTTGTTCTCTTTTCAAAAGAACGGGCAGATCCTTGGCGATACTGGCCTGACTCTTGAAAATCTCGATAAGATCGTTCTTTTGATGTTCCGTCCGATGCAAGACTTGACTAACCGTAGGAATGATTCGTTTTTGGAACAGGGAATGATCATCCTCAGCTCCCTCAAAGAATTTCCCAACGCCGCCTTCATCCTTGTTAATCTCCTTCATAATATCCCAGTCTTTACGGTTAATTCCGTATGTATCCAGAATACGATAGTGCTTCTTCGTATCGCGGTAAACGTCATATCCATTCCATTTTAAATAGTCCTTCAAGCTTTCGGTTTCCGCAACCTCATCATTTTCATAAAGTGGAATATGCTCAAGCGAAACCTCTTCTTTCCGTTCAAATTCTCTTGTATAAAAGGTAATATTCGGGAGAATTTTCGCTTCCTGTTCCAACGTTTTGCTTTCATTTCCACTTTCTTCACTCATCGAAATCCGCTGTTCGGCCGAGAACATTCCTCCCGTTACCAGATGCCTGTGGTCCGAACCGTCCAATTCCCATTGAATAAGAACATGAAAGGTGTAGGGAATAAATTGCTCTTTATTATTAAAAAAGAACTGCTGATAATAACGATTGTTTTGTTTTCCCCACGAGGTTCCAGGTTTAAGGATTTGGAAGATGGTTTGCAGGAATACACCTTTACCACCCCCATTCATCATCGCAATAAGACCATTTGTGGATGTCTCTTCATTATGGAAGTTAAAAGTGGTATCTTTATATTGCTTCTGCATGCCATCATACTTCAGGCCAACAATTCTAATTCGATGGATTTTCGGCATGCTCATCCTCCTCTATAGTCATTAATTTTTTAAATAATTCATAACGATCATAATCGTGATACAGGTATTCAATTCGCTCAAAAAGCTCTTGTTTTGGAATTGCCTTTGGAATATCATCCCGATCTAGAATGACGATTAAGCCCTCTGTCTCTAATAAGCGCATGCTACTAGCAATTAAACCGATTCTGGTTCGTCTATTGGCTTTTTTCAACCCATAATCATCCGTGTCCACTTCCATGTACTTCCAAGATGTCACAACTTCCTTCATATCGATTCGTTCTTCTTCACCGAAGGCAGGTTTCACTTTCAGAATGCTTTCCCAATTCATGATGAGGTCGTTGACAAGACGTTCTAATGCGTAATAGCTAATCCCTTCCCGCTTCGTGCGGATTTTCGCAGCCTGGTTCCGGTCTATGGCTGCTAAAAAAGCCATCATGACAACGCTCATAAGATGAAAGTGTTTTTTCGTTTCGACTTGCTTATGCTTTTCTTTCATATGTGTAAAATTCGTAGCAAAGACAGAGCCGGTCGGCTGGACAACTAAGTGAATCCGTTTCGGCGATTCAATGATATATGTACCTGATTCATCAGCTAATAAAAGAACAGTCTGTCTCACTTCCGGATCAAAATAGGTCTGAAAGTGTTCGCTATTTTCATCGATTACTCTATCTTTTAATAGAGTAAAATAGATAGCTGATGCTTTTTTGATTGATTCTGCATTCATCGTTGCTCCTCCTGTACACATATTTTGAAAGGGGTAATTTTCATTTGATACCAATGATGAGGCTCCGCTCGATGATCAAACATGGTAAAAAGTTTCAAGCCTTCAAAAGTTTGAAATTGTGGATATTCCTGCATTAGTTTATAAAGAAGAATTTCCCTCTCGTCACTTAATGTTTCTTCCTTCCGATGCAGCACTTGAACCTTCAGCGGCTTTTTATCAAACATCATCCATAAATCAATTGTTTCAGACTCTTCAAACCATAAATCCTGCACTTCTAATGGCATCGTGGATAAATCAGCTAATGAAAATTCTCCGTATGTTTGTAAATGTTGAAAAACATAACTCCATGCCTTTATAACAGAATCCCAGTTCGTTACTCGGAGACGAGTAATGCTTTCTTCTGCCTCTTCTTCGATGACAACATCTGTAAGTTGTTTTTCATCAAATTCTTGTTCACCCCATATCCAATCCAGCGGTAAAATAAATTCATTCTTCGGTGAAAATAACGGAGAAAGGACTTTTTCTATTGTCTCGAAACTTTGAACCCCTTTCTTCATGAACCAATTCTCATAAAGATGTTCTCGAAATGAAACCAGGCTCGTTTCCCAAAACAACGAAGGGTTTTCCGCTTTTAATTTCATCTCATAGGAGATATTTTGAATGACGAGCTTGGCAAAACGGTCATGCAATTGCCTTGTATGACCAATTTTTTCTTGGAGAAGAATCAATTCTTTCTGAATATAATCATCTTCTTCATTTCTTCGCTTCGTTTTTTCAATCATGCTTGTAATGGTACGGAAATGATTTTTTTCTTCTTCAAATTGCTTTTCAATTTCTACACGATTGTCGGCCCTTTGCCATTCTTCTTCGATCAATAAGATTTTAGGATTGTTAATCATTTCCTTTTGAAAAGTGAATTCTTTTGACATTAAGCGGTTTACTCGTGAAATGAGGTGATCGAGGTTTCGAGTAGCTTTTCTAAAATTACCATTTTTAATTAGCTGCATACTATAGAGTTGTTCGATCGTTATCGAGAATTCCTCCGCCATTTCCCTGCTCATAAAAATCATTTCCTGAGAGACATCCGTGAGTTTATAAACAATCGATCCGCCGATTTCTAAATTCGTATATAATTCATCCATCGTGACATAACGGAAGACCTGAGTTTCCCAAGATTGACTTATTTCATCGTAATATAAGGATTCAAACGGTTTACTATACTCTTCTTTCCCCTGATACAGGAGCCCGCTTGTAATCCGTTCCATTTGCTTCTCGTCTGCTAGAAGCTTCATTTGCTTAATGGAATCTTCTACCATATATTTGATATCTGATTTGCGGCGATGATCATCATCATTTAATTCTCGATAAAAGATGGTCAGGAGCACTTGCATCAGAATCGTTTGGATATGAGGCTTCAGCTCTCCTACTTCCATTCCCCTGCCAAGCTCAAACAATGGATTTAATCGTTGCATACGCTGGGCGAAACCTTCCCATGATTCGTTCACAGCCATCTCCTCCATGTTTCAATTGTTAACACTTCTTGTGGGATTCGCTTATTTTCCTGCCATAATTGCTGTAATAACGCTTGCTCCTCTTCCGTAAACCATTGAAAAAATAAATCACGGTATTTGAGGTTCTGTGATTGGCCCATTTTCTGGTCATTCCTTTGTTCTAGACATCCGAGCATTTTTCGATAAATTTTTATGGCAGGCTGAATACAGCAATCCGAATATTTTTCGATAAGCCGAATGAGGATCCCGTATCCTGCGGCATCAAGATCTCCTGCGTAGTAGAAAAGATAGGCATTTGGCGGAAACATTCGAAAGAAAAAGGAAAAGCTCCGCTCAATTTTAGTACCTTCCCCATAAATGATTAATTCAGGTTCATAATCGAGTTGATTCGCTTCCAATAATTTAATCGAAGTATGAAAGAAAGATAGATTTTCGACGATTAGTACTCTCTGAATATCTTTCATTTCTTTCCCTTGTTTGATCCAAAAGACAAAAGGCTCCCCATAGTTCACCATTTTAAGCTGGTCTTCTGCTATTCCAATTCGAGCTAAAAAGCCTTTTCCATCAGAAAAGCTAACACTATCAATCAAGAATTTTTCATGGCCAAAGAGCTCGAGGCTTCTTTCTTCTACCGATACAATTTCCCGTTCCTGACTGGACTTTAGAAACATATATACTTTCTGGATTCGATTCCATTCGTCTTTCGTTTGCCATTGGGGATGCCGTTCATAATAGGAAAAATCAAACTGATCAGTTAATTTCATCATCTCGAGACGATCCCATTTGGCGGCCTGAACTTTTATATTTACCCAGTAATATAAGGCAAGCGCTGGTGTTTTACCATTGTATTGATTATTTTGAATAGGGATCAGTTGTCCTTCAGCTTGCAATGTTTCGATTGCACGATAAAACAATGAATAACCGTCCATTTCAAAATAATTATCTAATAGCTTGCGCAACTGAAATTCTAACTCGTTACTATTTATTTTCTTTTTCTGGTTAGGGTGTTGAATATCTGCGATAAAACCTCTCACCCGTGATTCAATGATATCGATTGTGCTCACCTACTTACCTCTTCTTAGTGTCATGAATAGACTCCTAATATCCATTTTGGACATCCTTATATTATAAACTAGTTACGATATTGTTGGTAAATGAAATTTTTTTAACATAATAATAGACGGCAAATGAACCAACTCGCTCGTCATAGAAGATTAAAAGTCGGTTATTCATTATGGGAGGCGTCTTTTCCTTTTTACCAAATTTGACAATTATAAGGCCATTATACTTGTCAAGTTTTGGACAGAGAATACCGTCAACTTTCGGTAATTTCGAGTTAGCAAAAACACAAAATCAATACGTTTTAATTTTTGTGAAAGCCGTTTTCATTCATATATACATTTGAAGAATATTATATTTATAATGAAATATATTATACTAGATATTTCAAAAGGAGTGATGGGGCAGTGGCGAAAATGATTATTATGTATGAGGAACCAAAAGATAAGGAAGGATTTGATCAGCATTATTTTGATGTACATGTTCCACTTGGCAGGAGTATCCCCAATATTATAAAAGATTCTGTGCAACGTGTCGTTAGTGCCCAGAATACTCAATTAAACTTATATCTTGTTACCACTTTAGAATTCGAAAATATGGAAAAGCTAACTGAAGCATTTGCAAGTCCAGAAGCTAAAAAGGCTGAAGAAGATGGTCCAAATCTTTTTCGGTATTTGGAAAAACCCCCTATTATTATGATTGTTGAATAGGTGCGGATATTAAAGATAAGAATTGAAGCGAACATCTTTAAATAGATGTTCGCTTTTTAGTTAAATTTACGTTTAATGTTTTATTCACCCTTGTATGCTTTCTGTAATTCCACAAGATCAAATTTCTTCATTTTAAGAAATGCTTGCGTTACGCGCGCAAGTTGCTCAGGTGTGCCCTTGCTCATCATCGCGTCCATCTCACTCGGCACAATCTGCCAGGATATACCAAACTTATCTTTTAGCCAGCCACATTGCTCGGCTTCAGGAACCGCCGAGAGCTTTTCCCAGTAGTAATCAATCTCTTCTTGCGTGTCGCAGTACACCATAAATGAGATTGCCTCGTTAAAACTGAATTTATGCTCGTGCGCGCTATCCATTGCGACAAACCACTGATTTTCTAAGCTAAAATCAGAGAACATGATTGTTCCTTCTTTGTCAGGTTCCATGCCTTTAGTGTATCGGACGATAAGGCCCTGCGTTGAGTTCTTAAATACGGATAAATAAAAACTAATCGCCTCTTCCGCATGACCACATTGATCACCGACAAACAAAAGTGATGGTACTATTGCAGGGCGCTCTTCACCTTCTGGTTTGGTTAGGATTAACTGCCAGGACAAACCATACTTGTCCTGAATCCAGCCATACCTCTCGCTGAACGGATACTGTTCAAGTGGCATTAACGCTGTGCCGCCTTCGGACAATCTGTTCCAAACCTCATCTATTTTTTCTCTTGCATCTTTATCCCGTGATCGGTCAAAGTTGACAATGAAAGATAACGACGGATTGATTTTGAAAAAAGGACCTGCGCTGATTGCCATAAACTTCTGCCCCCATAGCTCAAAAGTGACTAAACAAGAGTCCCCTGAGGGTGTATTGTGGATTGATGTTACATCTGTAATTTTTGAGTCTGGGAAAATGGAAGCGTAAAACTCGGCTGCTTCTTTCGCCTCCTTGTCATACCATAAATGCGGAACGATTTTTTGATTTGAATTTGGCATAGTAATTCCTCCTTCATTTTCTGATAATTATTATACAACAAGAATGGACCAAAATTTCAGTGTAAAGAATTCCTTTACAGCTTAAGATTGACCTTCATTATTTCCATATATTCGATCGAAGCAGAAAAACACCTATTTTTAACATTTCTCTATTTAGTTATTGACATACTGCTTCATTCGTTATATGGTTAATTACATAAGTAACTAACCGATGTGGTGGTGATGTAGTGAAAAACTTAATAGACGATGGCCGGCCTATTTTTGTCCAAATCGCAGAACGGATTGAAGATGACATTATTGAAGGTGGGCTTCCAGAAGAAACACAAGTTCCCTCAACGAATCAGTTCGCCGTATTTTACAAAATTAATCCTGCGACTGCTGCAAAAGGTGTAAATTTGTTGGTGGATGAAGGCATTTTATACAAAAAAAGGGGGATTGGAATGTTTGTTGCCAAAGGGGCACGTTCAATGGTAATCGAAAAACGGAAAGAACAATTTTTCGAACAGTATGTGATCACAATGATTCGTGAAGCAGAAAGACTTGGCATTACAACAGATCAGTTGACTGATATGATTCAGAGAGGGGATAAAAAACGATGAAAAACGTGATTGAAGTAAAACAGCTGGATAAATCGTATGGAACATTTAAAGCTGTTCACAACACTAGTTTCTCCGTTCAAGCAGATAAGATCTATGGTCTTCTAGGCAGAAACGGTGCAGGTAAAACGACTTTGATGAAATTGATCACAGCACAAATCTTTCCGACGAGTGGTGATATGAAGGTATTTGGGGAAAATCCCTATGAAAATGCTAAAGTCCTTAGCCAAATTTGCTTTATTAAAGAGAGCCAGAAATACCCCGATCTTTACAATATCCTTGATGTGTTAGAAGTTTCTAAATCCATATTTCCAAATTGGGATGTCAATTTTTCAATGTCGCTTATTAAGGATTTCAACTTGCCTTTGAATCGAAGAATCAAGAAGCTCTCTCGAGGAATGCTTTCTGCAGTGGGAATCGTGATAGGGCTTGCCAGTCGAGCACCTCTAACCATTTTTGATGAACCATACCTGGGACTCGATGCCGTTTCAAGAGGGATATTTTACGATCGACTGATGGAAGATTATGCTGAACATCCACGAACGGTGATTCTGTCTACCCATTTGATTGATGAAGTGAGTAACCTGCTTGAACATATTTTAGTCATGGACAACGGGAAACTGATTATTGATCAAGATGCAGAAGAATTACGGGATTGGGCTTTCACAGTCACTGGGCAAACATCTAAGGTGGAAGCGTTTCTCATTGGAAAAGAAATCGTGCATCGTGAACCGTTTGGGGGATTGCTATCTGCCACTGTCATTCGCAGCCAAAATGACACTGATCGAAAACAAGCGGCCGCAATCGGACTCGAGATTTCACCTGTATCCTTGCAGCAGCTTGTCATCCATTTGACAAATGGAAAATCTGAACAAAAGGGAGCGATTGCAAAGTGAAAAGAATTTCAGGTGTATTAAAACTTCATTATCGTGATAAATGGGGATGGATTTATATTCCAGCGATTATTCTGTTTTCAAGTTTCGCTATTAATCTGATCATTAGTTTCTTGATGACTAATCAAAAAGATTTATACACAGGTGGTGTTTCTTCTATTTTCTTTTACACCTTTATAGCAGGGATTTTCTTAGTAGCGAAATCATTTTCTTTTGCTATTGGAATGTCAATCAGAAGAATCGATTATTTTATTGGCTCCTCATTATTTGGAACAATCAGCAGCACGCTCATAGCCAGCTTGATTTTCTTATTAGCGCTTTTGGAAAAACAGACAAATGGCTGGGGCACTAGACTCCACTTTTTTCATCTACCTTATGTTAATGATGGTACGCTCTCGGAACAATTTATTCTCTACATGATTATACTTCTCAATTTGTTCTTCCTAGGCTTTTTAATATCGAGTTTTGCACGGCGTTTTGGCGGCAAAGGAATGTTTATCTTCTCGTTGGCCTTACTTCTGATTGGAAGTATATTTTTCTTCTTGATTTCCCAATACGAAGTTTGGGGTAGTATCTTTAGTTGGTTTACCAGTCGTACAGCTGTACAAATCGCCTATTGGCTTGTCCCTTTCACGTTGCTCTACCTACTTGGCTCCTACCGCATGCTGCGAAAGGCAGTGATTTAATGCAGTGCCACTACCCGAAAAATCATATTCCACATAAAAGTTTCACAAGGAAAAACGCAAAATTAACTCATTAAATCATAAAAACCGCACGGGTGAAAAATTCACCGTGCGGTTAAATATGTATTATGCCTTATCAGCCCTGGCCTCATTTGGTACTAATAGAACTGTTCTAATCATATTCTTGTAAAAGAAAACCATTAGAAGGAGTGGAAAGTTAGGTGATAAAAGTTAAGGTTCGTTTACGGCCCATTGTTAGTAAAATCAATTTGCCCACTGTTTTAAAAACAACTATCCTTCCGGGTGATTCAATTGAAAGATTATTTATTGCAACCCAGGTAGGAGAGATTTTTTACATAGATAATGGAGTTATACGGACTTTTTTAGATATACGCCCGCAAATCATAAAACTAGGTACTTCTGAACCAGGAGTTTCTCGTGGTGGATATGATGAACGGGGATTGTTGGGGCTGGCGTTTCATCCCCAAT
The DNA here is from genome assembly GCF_001591805.1 of Neobacillus novalis NBRC 102450. GTDB lineage: Bacteria > Bacillota > Bacilli > Bacillales > Cytobacillaceae > Neobacillus > Neobacillus novalis. The sequence goes on from NZ_BCVP01000010.1 coordinate 343,099, forward strand.
TTACTTATAACGGTCTATTTTATCTTCATTATTCAGTCGCGGGAACACAAGGTCCTGGTGCACTGACTAAACATTTTAAGCCTGACCCGTGTGATCCAAAAACCTTAAACTTAAGGTGGACAAATAGAGAAACTAAATATAATCATATTGATACAGTTGAAGAATGGATTTTACAATCGAATGGGCAGCCTCAAAAACGACGGACATTACTTAACTTAAGAAGACCATTTTTCAATCATAATGGTGTCAATAGCTTAAACTTTTCACCTGAAACAGGAAAACTTGTTTTAACAACCGGAGATGGCGGAGCAGGCTATGATCCATTTAATTCAAGCCAAGATAATATGGAAATAGCCGGAAAAATAATAGAAATTGACGTAGTTAAGAATACATTTATCGGTAATCCACCCGTAGTCACACGTTTTAATGAACTTCCCGTACCTATTCAGGATACACTTACGGTAATTGCCAAAGGGGTCCGCAATATACCAGGCATTTCATATCAAAGGATTTATAATCAGTATATCAAATATGTGGGGAATGTCGGACAGGATTTAGCTGAGACGATTTTTTCATTTGTTCATTATAGACCAATACCGGTTACCCAGCTTGTTCAAGCTTCTTTAAGAAACAATGAACCTAAACAAAAAGGATTTATAAACCTTGGCTGGCGAGGGTGGGAAGGTGCTTTTCCTACTTCGACTATAAAGGGCTGCTCTGAAAATTCGACTTCGGATGAGAAAACAATTGCTTATTACAATGAAGCAGTAAAAACTTCAGTGAAGCGTCTTCAGCCGCTAACTAGTTATTTTCATTCAGACCCTCGCCCCGATAAGTTTGGAGGAACTGCACTTACAGGAGTGCAAGCCTTTATGGGGAATGAAATCCCCACTTTAACGGGAAGTGTAGTGTTTACCGATATTGCCCGGAATGAAGAATCGGGGCCTCCGGTAAGAGGGGTTTTAGCATATACCAGGGTAAGAACAGATGGTAAACTAAATGATTTTAGTGTGATTGAAACCGATTATAATTTTGGGTCGCAGTCAGCTTATTATGTTAGTTTGGGAACGAATCTGGATCAAACCAGACTATATTTAGGGGTTTATGGCTCAATGAAAGTGACTGATGTTAACCAAGGTACTGTTTTTGAAATTGTTCCATGATTTATACATTCGATTTAATAGATAAACCACAAAAAAACAAGAGAGCACCCCTGCTCTCTTGTTTGCTTTTTGTAACGGAATTAACCTTTCATTCTTAAGAAAAAAATAAATTCTGTTGTTGTTCTTCCATATCCTAGCTGCCGTATCATCGTTGAAATATTCCCTCTATGGTACCTATTATTGAGAAACATGTAAAATCTCATAGATTGTAATTGGATTACCAGATTCAAATACTGGAATTAGATTGTGAAAACTGAAGTGGCTATATCCCCATTTATCCGGATTGTAAACTAACAAATCCCCTACACTTTTTAGCTCATCTTTTAGGCGGTATTAAGATTTATTTAGGTTTGTCTAGCACATGTGTGGATTTTATTGGCTTTGATGTAGTTTGACGCAATGCTCCGCTAAAAATCTCATCCAACAGTCTATCTGTGGCTTCATCCCGTGTTTTAGCAGTGACCCTAACTATTCCGTTCCGTTTGATAGTTTAGTAAAGAAAGACCAAATTTATGACGGTCTTCCTTATATTGTGGTATTATAATAAACTAACGTTTTAAATATGGAAATTAAATTGCTGGACCGATTTAAAGATAAATGTTATAATACATTTATTAAAAATAGTACAACTATCTAGTAGGTGTGATTAAATGGTAAAAAAAGCAATATCCTTATTTGCAGGTGCAGGTGGACTTGATATTGGAATTAAAAGAGCAGGTTTTGAAGTGAAACTTGCTGTTGAGATTGAACCAACATATTGCGAAACACTCCAAACCAACTTCCCTTACCTAACAGTAAAACAAGGAAATGTTATGGACTATTCTCGTGAACGCATATATGAAGAAGCTGGCCTCTCTGAAGACGAGGAAATCGACTTATTTATTGGTGGGAGTCCGTGTCAATCATTCTCCACAGCTGGAAAGAGACAAGCATTTGAAGATCCTAGAGGACAAGCAATGTTAAAATTTGCTGATCTTGTCCAGGAAATGCAACCCAAAGTATTTCTTCTTGAAAATGTGAGAGGACTTCTTTCATCAGCTTTAAAGCACGTTCCATTGACTGAACGGGGGAAAAGACCGCTTGAACCTGATGAACAACAAGGCAGTGCATTTCGACACATATTAGAGCACTTTGGAAACTATGAAGTGAGCGTCAAACTGTTAAATGCTGCCGATTATGGAGTTGCCCAGACCCGTGAACGTGTTTTTATTGTTGGTGTCCGCAACGATTTAAATACTAAGTTTGAATTCCCTGAAGCGACTCATGATAAAACTGGCTCAAAGGGGAAAAATCCATGGAGAACCATTGGGGATGTTTTGAAAGAGTTAGAAGTTACAAAACACCACCACGTTAAATATTCTGCTGATCGTCTTAAATGGATGAAAATGATTCCAAAAGGTGGAGGAAACTGGAGAGACCTTCGGCAATATGGTGAAGAAGTTGTTCGAGAAGCTATGGGTGGAGCATATGAGTCTGGTGGAGGTAAAGTAGGATTTTTTAGACGTGTAGATATTAAAAAACCAGCTCCTACTCTTCTCACGTCACCTGCTCAAAAGAGTACAAACATAGGTCATCCGTTTGAAGATAGACCGTTAAGTATAGAGGAATACTTAGCGATTCAGGAGTTTCCAGAAGACTATTATGTTGCTGGAACTCTTACAAAACAATACACCCAAATCGGAAATGCTGTTCCAACTCGTTTGGCTCAAGTATTAGGTGAGTCCATTTACGAAATGTTAATAAAAATTGAAAATTCACAAGTAAATGTCAAAGATATGGTAATATAGGATATGGGGATTTTTTCCCATATCCTATTTTTTATTGGAGGACGACGAATGGTTGACCAAAGTATTCGAAAAATAGACGGTACAGATATCACAACCGAAATTCATGACATCATGATAAAGTACCTAAACAACGTTTTTAAAAATTTACGAAATCTACACCTTGACGACTTGACCCCAAATCCCCTTTTAATGAAATTAGTAGGAACGGCTGCTGAATTAAATTCCGCCAGTACAATTGTTGAATATATGATAAATGCAAGGCTTGAACGTTCAACAAGCACGGGGTTTGGAAATACTATGCAAAAAATTGCTACAGCTTTTTGTGAAATGACTGGAGTGGGCGGTGCAGACATTTCAATTGTAAAAGAAAATGAGTTTGGAGTGCCTGTTCGTTGGTACATACAAATGAAATCTGGCCCGAATACGGTGAACAAAGATATTTGTGTCCAAATTAGTAGTGAATTGCAATCCGCAATAAGACGAGCACCTGGTTCAGCTGGACTTTTGGGTATTGGATACGGGAAACCTGATCGTGTAAGTGGAATCACTCAACAATATTTAAGTTTTGATTTTGAAGCTGGTCGTGACTTTTGGGAGTTTATTTCGAAAGACCCTGAATGTTACAGAAAACTTTGGTCTCTAACCATTTTCATCGCCAATAATTTCGAAGACCGTGGAGGACTTACATTAAAAGAATTGATAGAAATGAAACGTGAACAATTGACGGAACAATTTGTGTACAAATATGGAAATTCAGGTGAGAGAATGTGGAATAACTTTTTAGAAGAAAATATGTAAAAAGAGGGTGTTTTTATGTCAATGTATGATATTCATGGAAATGAAGTAACAAATTATGATTTACAAAATAAAGGTGCATGGTGTGGACATGGTGTAAGAAAAGAAAATGTTTTTGTTAATAAATACGGTTGGAAATTAGGATTGAAAATAAATCCAGAAAAAGAAAGAAACATATATGCACCCGACCTTTCTCTAATAGAATTTGAACAAATGTTATCCGATTTAAAAACCCAAAATACCCCATTCTTCACTGCTAATAAATACGGATATGACCCACAATTTACAGTTACTTTTAACAAGAAAGACGCTGATAGATATAGAGAAAACTACCCTGATATAGATATTTATTTTTGGGTTGATTGGGTACCAGTTAGATATTATAAGAAAAATACAAATCCTAATTATCCTGATACAGATATACAAGTTAACCCAATGTATGGAGTATGGAAAGTCTCGTTTAAGGATTTAGACGAAATTATTAAAACCTCTCCTCTTCATGCTTATCAACAAAGGGTAAATGATACCCAAGGAAATGCAAAGCATAGTTATTTAATAAATTTATTAGATAGCAAAATCAAGAAAGTAATTTAATATATTAGTTAAATACTAGAGAAGACGTTTCCTTAATTGGATAACGTCTTTTATTTTCTACCGTCACAAATATTCTTGTCTTTGTTCAACAAATTTTTGCTCTATGCTAGTTTAAGTGCAAAAATTCAACAAGAAAAAAGGACTCTGTTAAAGTCCTTATTATATTTCCCTCCTACTGTTGTACTAATTTTGTTATGGAAGATAATATTGGTGCTGAATCTAAATCCTTAATCCCAGAATTATCGTCTCTCTTCCAAAATTTTCTAAATTTTATTTGAATCAAATTCAATATGTTAATCAGTTCGCTAATCCTAACCATAGAATCCAACAGAACTAGGGTCATTACTCTATCTCGGAATCCAACAAATGTTGTTTCGTCAAAAGCATTTAACAAAGCTTTTACTTCACTTGGAGTAAAAGACTCTAATGTGTCTTGTTCTGTTTTAATCGGCTTAACTCTTTCGTGGATAGGATAGTCTATATACTTCTCGAGATTACACCAACGAAGAAATGCTCTCGTTGTTCGGACTCTCATATTAACTGTTGTGGGTTTCAACCCCTGACCCTCTTTCATGTAAACAATCCAATCGAGGAATACTTCCAATGTCATTTCCTCTTTTGCTAGGTCTCCTCCTAAGTAATCTAAAAGCCATTGAAAGTGTAGCATATATTCTTCAATCGTTCTTGGAGCAAGTCCTTCTGAGTTTTTAAACCACATAAATCTCTCGAACATTTCAGTCATAGTAAAATTTTCCATAACTCTTGGAGCACTTTTTACCTCTCGACTTAACTTTCTTTTTCCTTTTCTAACTGTGTTCAAAACGTGAATAACGAAGAAATTAGGAAGTACATTTATCAAAACCTGAGTAATCCTAAAAAGAAGCCTTATGACTTGGATCATTTAACAAATGTTGAAGCGAACTCATTTTACAAATATGGAGCATTACTCACGTTAATTGACTTTCTTATTAAATAGCAACCACAAAAACTCTAAAAACCTTGTTAAGTCAATAGTTATAGGGTTTTTTATTTTTACTCTGATTTGTAGATTTATGTATTCTCCCTCATCGATTTTTGGGGAAATAAGTTTATTTAGATATTAATTCATTAGCAAAATTCATCTGGTATTTTTATTCATAAATTCGTATTTCATTATTGATAGGATATTAACTAGTTATTTATACATTATTTGTTGAATACACTAGCAAAAGGGACCATGGGAAATGGTACCAATTCTCTTTGGAATGGAGTGGTAATAGAATGGCTAACCAGCTTCAGCCAGGGCTGGAACTCCTGGCTAACAAGCAGATCACCGCAAACAATGGGAGGGCATTCCTGATTATGCAGGCCGATGGAAACTTAGTACTCTATGAAGTACATCGAGGCAAAAACATCCCTGTCTGGGCGTCCGGCACTAACGGCAGAGGCGGCGTAAAAGCAATCATGCGGGATAATGGCAGCCTTGTCGTCTGCAAGGCTGATGGACAGACAGTATGGGACTCAGGCACCGCTGGAAACCCCGGAGCATATCTCATCCTTCAAGATGATGGAAACGCGGTGATCTACACCAAACAGGAAAAAGCACTCTGGGATTCGGGAACGTGGCGCCATGTTCGTAAGCTTGGTTTCGACTCAGCGGTTCACGGTTTTTTGTTTAGCAACAGTTTCGTCAATGCTGTGGCTAAAATTCCCGGTTATGGGCAGGTGACAACATATGGACGGTGCGGCGGAATGGCTTTTGCAGCACTCGACTACTTTCACAAGGGCATTCCGGTTCCGAAATACACCGGGAATCTGTTCAACGCAAAGGTTCCACCGGATGGACACTGGCTTGCGGATTACATTTACAGCCGGCTTATGGACAGTTTCCTTTTGGTTTCCTCCATCAATTATGTTCGTTGGATCTTAGCGTCTGATCATTCTACCGTCCTTGGAGGAAAAGGAGTCACCCGCTGGACAAAGGAGGATGAATTTCCAAAGCTGCGAGCGATTATCGACGCCGGTAAGCCGGTCGTCCTCGGCCTCATAAGCGCAACCAGCCTTGAGGAAATCGGATCGAAGAATCACCAGGTGCTAGCCTATGGGTATGAGTGGCACCCGAAGGCCGAAATTATGAAAGTGTTCGTGTACGATAACAACACGATAGGTCAGGAGGTGGTTTTGTCCTCCGAACAGGGAAACCCCCACTTTGACGCCACGAATACCCACCCTTGGCGGGGCTTTTTCGTAGTTGACTACCAGAAGAAGGACCCTCCCGTGTTTACGTCCAATCCTCCTGCTGCCAATGCTGCGGTCCGGTACGGTCAGACAATCAAGGTAAGTCATCTTTTGACAGGGCTGACTCTCCATTCGCACGCACTGAACTACGGCCACAAGGGCAGCTCAGGTCAGCAGCAGGTCACCTGCTTCAAAGGAGCCGATGACAATGACCTTTGGAAGATCAAGGGGGCCAACGGCACACAAGCGAACCACAGGATCAATGAAGTAGTCCAACACGGCGATGTAATCCGGCTCGGGCATGTGCCTACACAACGCAATCTGCATAGCCACACCGGACACCCTTCACCCGTCACCGGTCAGCAGGAGGTAACCTGCTTTGGCGCCGGAGGCCAGGGAGACGACAACGATAACTGGCGGGTCGAGATTGACGGCGGCGGCCAGTGGACCGCACAGCGACGGGTGCGACTTGTTCACTTGCCCACCAACCATACACTTCACTCCCACCGAGGGTTCAGCGATGCCCGTTGGACGGCCGGCCAACAAGAGGTAACCGGCTTCGGCAACCGGGATGATAATGATTGGTGGTGGCTCCTCGAAATCCGCTGAGTGCAGCTTTGTTTCAAGATTTCCATACCTTGACCGTGAATTTCAACATCAGCCTGCCATGATGATTGAGCTTGCAGTGTCAACGGCACATTATAGAACGGCAAAACAGTCGCCAAGAGTGAGCCGGTTCAGCTTAAGAACCAGGTAAAATCACCTCGCAGACTCATAATAAGCTGTCTCACAAACAGGTGAGGCAGCCCAAACTTTAAATCCAATACATTGGGGAAGGTTCTGTGGGAGGTTTTAAAAAATCCCCCTTCACGCCACATGAATACTAGTGTTTTGGGGACCGTTGAGTATTCCTCACGTTAATTGATTTGCTTATTAACCAGCTATCACAAAACCCTAGAAACCGCGTTATTTCAACGCTTCTAGGGTTTTTTTTTTACCTCTGCTTTGTAGAATTTTGTATTCTCCCCCAAAGAATTGGGGGGCAATTAGGGGAAGTTTTAACAAAATAATTCAAGTGGACAGACGTATACATTTTTGTAAATCTCCTTCTAAAAATAGTCATAGCAGGAGTTTTAGCAACGAATTGACAAGAGTAATAGCCTGCTGTGACAGTCTAGTTAAATGACACAGTTTTTGCTCATTTAAGTGACACACTTAAATGGAAATTAGATTAAAACCAATGTCCTTTGACATGGAGCCTCAACGACATGATTCTCTTATAAAACGAAGTCAAACTGTTTTGGGCAAATAAAATGGCAGTATGTTTAATGAATATAATAAGAGCCTAAATATACAAGTAGTGTATAAAAACTTGCATATTGAGGCTCTTTTTAGTTTATTCCTTGTTTCAGTAAAGCCCCCGTTGATTAAGAAAGTTTGTTTGGTTAATTGATTTACCTTAAATTAAGATATGCTTAAGCTAACATTACAAATTAATTCACAGTAAACCTATCATCATTCAAAACGATATTTACAAGGTCTTCTAAATAAGAATCATTATTATCAAGTATTAATCTCTTTGGAAATTTATCTGAATAAAAATCTTTAACAATTTGTCTAATTCTTTCTTCCCCTACATACGCAACTCCGCTTCGTTGTTTATCCCTATTAATTAGGGTATCTATTTCACTTTTAATTACTATTACTTTAATATTAATATCTAAATTCTTTATTCTATCTATAACAGAAAATATCTGCTCTTTAGAAAAAACATAATCAGTAACTACATTCATTTTATTTTTTGTAAAGTTTTCAACTAGAGTAACTATATTGTCCCATAAAATATTCAGTAAAAAATTATCGTGATCATCACAAGGATGTACCCATCCTTTCTTTACCATATTGTATAGTAGATCCCCCTCTATATGTACAGATAACCCGTTTATACTTTTACATATCTTATCAGCCAATGTACTCTTTCCAGACCCAGGTGGACCACTTATTAAAAAGACCGTCTTTTTCATATTCAAAAATCACTTCCTTTGAAATGAATTATTATTACTATGTTATATTATCAAGCTTATTACCAGACTTCATATCCTGCCTCGATAGCCTCAACAAAAAAGGCGTTAATCCTTACTGGAATCACGCACCCTTAAGTCGAGCATTTTTATCAATTTATCGCAGATTAACGGGCTGTAAGACCCCCACTTCAAGAAGTTGAGTAAAACAAAAATTTCTAAGTGGGGATCAACAGCCCGTAAAGGCCCGATTGGTTCAACTTAATAAGGGGGAGTACCAGCGAAGCTGACACCACCCGCAATGTAGATGTAATTAAATGGGAAATTATTTATTGATGACCTAGTTATGTCCCTGCTGGGCATGGGTGATTGCAAGTTTTGAATAGACCTCCAAGGGCTCGCGGCCATGCCCCTGCCCGCTTCTACTCCGTCCAACCAACTCCACATCACGTCATGGTTCTGCCCTAATTAGGAAGATGATATTCACCGAACTTTTTTAAACGAACGACGAACCGCGGGCTCGGTGTCAGTCTTCGATTGCCTGATAGACCATGGTCCAGAAGTCGTGGATAAGCCGCGTTGAATCCGGAGTGGACGCCCCGACCTGGGTGAGCAGAATTCCAGTGAGCTGTTTGTCCGGGTCAGCGTACGTCGCGGTGCCACTTCCGCCGTCCCAGCCGAACTGGCCGATGGACGCGTAGTCACCACGGTAGGTGCGCACCGCCATCCCAAAGCCCCAGCCGCCGTGCTGTCCTTGGCCGAATGACACATGGACGTTGTTGTTGGCCATGGCGTTTCGGGCGGCTTGTTGCTCGGGCGTGAGGCGGTTGGTGGTCATCAGCTGGACGGCGGGCCGGGATAGGATCCGTTCGGTACCGTGCATCCCGTGATTCAGCAGCATCCGGAAGTAGGCGTGGTAGTCGTCGACGGTGGAGACCAGTCCGCCGCCGCCGCCCTGGAATGCCGGAGGCTGGCTGTGGCGTCCCCCCTTGGCCTCGTCCCATACGATGAACTCTCCGGTCTGCGGGTCTGGGGCGTAGAGGGTCGGCAGCCGGTCAATCTTGTCGGCGGGCACGTGGAAACTGGTGTCCTTCATGCCCAGAGGGTCGAAGATGCGTTCGCGCATGAACCTCTCAAACGACTGGCCCGTGACCCTGGCAACGAGCACTCCGAGTAGATCGTTGCTGATGTGGTACTGCCAGCGCTCCCCGGGATGGTGCATCAATGGAAGCGCGCCAAGGCGGCGCATCCACTCATCCGGCTCGGGCACCAGCTCCGGCAGATTGGGCGTGAGCCCCTGCTCAAAGATCGCGCTCATGATCGGAGTGCCCAGTGATGTCATATCCATGCCGAGCCCGAACGTGGAGGTCAGCAGATCCCGTACGGTGATCGGCCGCCGCGCAGGCACGGTATCGTCCAGCGGGCCGTCAATCCGCTTCAGCACCCGCCGGTTGGCGAGTTCCGGCAGCCACTGCTCAACCAGGTCATCCAGCCGCAGCCTGCACTCGTCGAGCAGGACCATCGCCGCCGCGATCGTAACCGGCTTGGACGTTGAGGCCATTCGGAAGATCGTGTCCCGGCACATCGGCGCGCCACCGTCATGGCGCATCGTCCCAATCGCTTCGACGTGCGTCTCGCCGTACCGGCTGACCAGGGCGACAAGCCCAGGAATCTTCCCGGACTCGACATGCCGTGCCAGCACGTCGCGCATTCTACGCAGCCCAGTTTCGGAGAAGCCGTTGTTGCTTTGTACCGTTATAATCTTTTTCATTTGGTTTCCCTCTCTTTCCTTTTTAATCAGCCCTTTTAGTTCTGCAAATTCTCTTTTGTAATTCATGCTTGAAAGTCCTTTATTACGCTATCTAATCTATTTCCTTTTGGAAATAAATATAACTGTTCATTGAATCTTATACCTAAAAGTACGACTGAAGCGGTAAGACGTGTAATCAAGTTCGCGATGGATACGTTCGCCTTTGAGAGATTCATCGCTGTCTGCTCTGAAGAGCATCTGGCGTTAAGAAGGGTATTAGAAAAGGTTGGAATGAAGTTGGATGAGATTGTGCCCGAGAACACAGAAATCAATGAAAGGTTGGTTAGTGACTGCTTTTATTCGATGGAGATTGTTCGAGACTGAGTGTGCCGGTATCTGTTTGGGGAACGAGGTATATATTTTTGCTTAAGTGGGAGTTTATAAGCTTCTGTACACTGATTTTGAACATAATAATTCTGATACTGACCATTTTAGGAACTTTTCATAACTATCATCTTTCAAAAAGTAATAATGGTTTATGTGATGGCAATGCCATTCATGTATCCCTAAAAGTGAAAAGCCTCACAATATCTTTACGCATACCAATTTAGTTTAAATGTGTTATTCAACAATCTGGCCCGATTGTTGAATAAAGCTAATGACGATTGTTCAACTCCACTTTAGTCGAAGAAGCAAAAAATAACCGCTCTAACGGCCATTATTACATTCACAATTAAAGCAAAGGTTAGTCTGACCAACATAGCTATACTTCTATATATGAGAATTGTAATTATCAAATATAATTCCCGACCTAAACGGTCGACTTTTATCAAATCCACTTAACCTAGCTGTTCTTGCTGTTTCATAGCCCTAATGAGCGTGCTTTTATTTATACCAGTAATATCTTCGACTTGTTTGTAAGAGTTTGTTTCCAGCAGTTTCAAAGCGTGTTCAATTTGTGCCTTTTTGAATTTTTTGGGACGTCCCTCTCTAAAATCCCCGCGCTGATTCGCTATAGCCTTACCTTCCTGTGTGCGCTCTAAGATCATATCTCTTTCAAACTCTGCGAACCCACTCATGATGGTTAAAATCAGTTTTCCTGTTGGAGTATTCTCAACCTATCCCATATTCAAAACATGCACTTTGACACTCTGTTCAAACAGATTCCTGATAATTTGGATAGCGTCCACGGCCGAACTGACAAAGCGATCAAGCTTCGTTACAACAAGCGTATCACCTTCTTTTAAAAGAGAAAGCAATTCTTGAAACTGCGGCCGCTCTCTCTTAGTTCCAGTAAACTTTTCAGAAAAGATTTTGTCGCACCGTACATGTTCCAATAATAACCTTGTTTTTTGTAACTCAAAAGGAAATATCATGATACCTTCTGAATTAACGAGAACTTTTAAGAGAGTGTTAAAAGCAGCTAACCTTCCGGACATTCGGTTTCATGATTTGCGGCATTCCCATGCGACCATGCTGCTTAAAGAAAATGTTCCTTCGAAAGTAGTAAGGGAGCGGTTAGGACACTCTAAAATTCAGGTAACGTTGGATACCTATTCTCATGTTACGGATTCGATTGAAGGAATTGCTGTAAATCACTTAAATGGATTACTTGAATAAATAAAGGGCACCAAAATGTGAATGGCACCATTTGGGCACCATTCAATAGAAAAAAGACCGAGTTCCCTCTGGTCTATGTAAGATAAGAATTCGCTAGAACCCTTGACAGTATTGAGTTGGCGGGACTGCGTGGGAATCGAACCCACCAGACCTGGCACCTGTTTTTCTAGTATCTTCATATACCCTCAAGTACTGATAATTCAAGGTTTCTTGCTTCCTAGTACCTTGTTGTGATTTATAATTTTAAAAATTTGGGCACCTAGCATGGCACCAAATTGCACCTAATATAAGAAATGACCTGCAGTTTCCTAAACTGTAGGTCGGAGGTTCGAATCCTCTTTGGGACGTCTATTTAGAAAACGCTATGTTATCGTATTGTTTACCGCTCTTCACACTCATTGCCCCCTCTCCATAACGAATCTATCACCATTATCGCCAAGCTATGATTCTCATAACCATATAAATTTTCAATGCTTGGAGCTGGTTCTCACCCTGATTCTATTTGTTTTTAGACACTGTTATATTCGAGTCCAATATCCCCGGTCTTTCGTTAAAATCTCGCCTATTTCAATAAATAATCCGCCGAAGCCATTTATCAAAAAAAGAGACCTCCTATTAAGGAGGATCTCCGTCTCATTTGGTGAATATCACCTAATAAACTCTATTAATATCCTAAGCCATGGCCATATCCGTAGAGGACACTGCCGTCTTGGTTATAGATGGCAACCGGCAGTTTGCCGGTTGGTTTGTTGACTCCGAATATGGTGTTGGCTGATGCTTCGTAACTTGCTTCTCTCGTTCCATATTGTGCCAAGTAGGCATTGACGTTTGGATAGGCCATGATGTCATACGGATTGCGGAGTCCTACCCCAATCACTTCTGCGTCGGTTTCATCAATCATTTGGTTAACCAGCCTCATGAGATTGGCAGAAGGCAGTCTTCCAGCCACGTTAGAAGTATTTGTACCGACAATAATATATTTTGCCGATTTGGCAGTAGTTAAATTAGCACCGGACAGTAAAGTAGCACTGTTGATCACCGTTACATTGGAATGATGTTTTTGAACTTCGGGTCCAAGTGTAGTCGCATTCGAACCGACGACGACAATCCGATCGCCCGCAGCTGCTTTCAATGGAAGTACACCATTATTCTTTACAAGGGTAATCGATTTTTCTGCAGCTTCCTTTTCCAACTGTAAATGTTCCGCAGATCTCCAAACCTTCTCGGCGTTGGCAGCCATTTCATCAACATTCGGCGCTGCCTCTGGCTTGACAATGCCGCGATTTAATTTCAGTGTTAAAATCCGTTCAACGGATTGCTCAATTCTTTCGATAGAAAGATCACCAGAATTTACTGCCTCATAAAGCCCATTTGCAACAACGTCTAAACCAACAGGCATTAAGATAATATCCGCACCTGCTTTTACCGCACGAACGGCTGCATCGACTGGGCCGAAATGATCGGCAATCGCTAGCATGTTCATTGCATCCGTTACGATAACGCCCTTAAAGCCCATCTCTTCTCGCATGAGACCGGTTAGCACCTTATGGGAAAGTGTTGCAGGAATGGCGATTTCAGTGCCATCCTTTTTCGAAATGGCTTTTGTATCGTCAATTTTCGGGAAAGTGACATGCGCTGTCATAACCGCGTCCATCCCGGCATCCATCGCCTGCTGGAATGGATATAATTCTACCTGTTTCAAACGTTCTTTTTCATGCCCCACTTCCGGAAGTCCTAAGTGAGAATCCACTGCCGTATCACCATGCCCTGGAAAATGCTTTGCTGTTGCGGCTGTACCCGTTGCCTGAAGTCCTCTAATATAGGCTTTGCCTAATTTAGCAACAAGCTCTGGATCTTCGCCAAACGAACGCACGCCAATCACTGGGTTGTCAGGATTATTGTTGACATCAAGTACTGGTCCAAAGTTAAAATTAATTCCAGCAGCATGAAGTTCCTCGCCAATCGCTTTTCCAACCTTTTCTGAGAGCTCTTCAGACCCTGCGGCACCAAGCGCCATGTTTCCTGGAAAATGCGTTCCGGATTGCAGACGAGTAGTATTTCCGCCCTCCTGATCAATGGAAATTAATAGTCCATACTTTCCCGCGGCCTCCTGATAAGCGGCGACTAGCTTTGTTGTTTGTGTGGCTGTCACCGTGTTTGGTTGGAACAATAAGACCCCGCCCAGATGGTATTTTTTAACCTGCTCGGCAAGTTCATCGGTCATTACTGTTACAGTTTGACCTTTAAAATTACGGAAATCCGGCATCAGCAATTGCCCGACTTTTTCTTCCATGGTCATGTTTTTTATCGCATGGCCAATCAGATCATAGCGTTTTCCCTTTTCTTTTTCAACAAGGATCTGTCCCTGATTGCCTTTGAATTGGATTGCAATCCGGTCCGTGAAAATGCCATCGCTGACAGAGATAAACGTTTTTCCATTATGTCCCGATAACGTAACTGCGCCATCTTTGACAGAGGCAACGTTTTTATTCGAGGAACTCCAGACCAAGTTTTGCGAAGCCAGCATAAAGCGTCCGTCATCATATACATGAAGTGCCCTTAAATCAATTTTATTGTCGACAGCCTCACGCTCTACTTGGGGAACATTCAGGTCGATGACCAAGTCCTTAATTGCGGACTTCGCCGATGCACCGGAATGCGGGATTCCTGTTAACAAAAGAGCAACTGCCAAAAATGGGATCATCAACTTCTTGAAAAATTTTTTCACTGTTTCTCCTCCTCGTTTAATCTCTTTACACTCATTCGCTTTAACGTGCAGATTGAACCAGGTTTCTACAACATGATAAGTATTACGCTTTAAATTCCTCCTTTGGGGTTTATTGCAGGCGAAATACTATGTACAAAGGAAATGGTAGCGCTTACTCCCTGTACCTTAAGCATATATCCCTAATTCACAGTCGTCCATACTACTAAATGCTCATTCCAGAAATATCCAATTAGTTCCCCAGCCATAAAGACCTAGTACTTTATGGCTGTTAGGTAAAGCTGCAGTAATTATGGTTGCGTCAGTAATGATGTTAGGTGCTTGTGGAAAAGCGGATCTAACACTTAAACCGTTAAAGGGAGGTTTCTTCCTAAAAAAACAAAATATGATTTAGTCCGGCGAAATCAATTCGGACTCTGTAATGATCCACCTCTAATAAATCCGCGACGGCCCTATCCATACCAATTGGAACAATACATAGTCCAACGACTTTATCAATATTTGAGTATCTTAATACAGCCTCTGTCACCATACCGGCGGGATTTGTAAAGTTAATCAGCCATGCATCCGGGCCAGCTCCTCCATATCTTTACATATATCCAAAATAACCGGTATCGTCCGTAATCCTTTAAATAACCCGCCAGGCCCATTCGTTTCCTGGCCTAATACACCATATTTTAGTGGAATCCGCTCATCTTTTGCCGTGCATCCAGCAGGCCGACGCGTAATTGGGTTGTAACAAAATCAGCATCTTTTTCGCCGCTCTACGGTCCAATGTTAAATGAACAACTACTGGCACCCCTGCCTTTTAAATCATCCGTTTTGCAAGATTACCAACAATAGTTAAATTCTCTTGTCCTTCTTCGATATCGGCCAGCCAAATTTCCGATACAGGTAATTCATCATAACATTTAATAAAACCTTTAATTAATTCCGGAGTATAACTGGAACCGCCGCCAATTGTTGCAATCTTGAGGCCCTTTTTTACTTGAAATCCCTACTGCGTGTAGTTAAAATTATAATTTCAATAGTTGCCATTATTTGCCGAATCTTTTATACATTTCTATCATTTCTTTCACCAATTCGGTAATTGTTTCGGTGCTCATTAATTGGTCTTCAGCATGCATAAAGAGCAAGGAAAATTCAGTTTTGTCTCCGGCTGCTTCTTTTTGAATTAAGGAAGCATGTACTTTATGTCCTTCAACAAAGTATTGTTTGGACTCATCCAATTTTTCTTCTGCCAGGGCAAAATCCCCATCCTTTGCTGCATAAAGGGCTTCCATTACTAAACTTTTTGCTGTTCCAACATTGCTGATTATTTGAAAAGCGATCATTTCTAAACTTTCATTAACCATCTTCATTACACATCCCTCTGGCAGCAGCGGCGTAACTGCTGAATTTTTTACATAAGAATTGTAAAAGGAATATTAACTCTTAAGTTAATACTCCTCACAAACGGATTTTCAAAGCATGATTATTTCGTATCAATTAGTTTTAAGGCTGCTTCTAAAACTTTTTCACCGTTCATCAGTCCATAATCTTGCATATTAATGGAGTCAATCGGAATGTTTTTTCCTTGAAGTTTCTTTTCAACTTGAGCTTTCATATAACGGACTTGCGGGCCAAGCAATAATACATCGATGTCCTTCTTTCCAAAATACCATCAACTTCTAAAGCAGAAACTGCAAAAATATCCGCTTCAATTGTTTTGGCTTCGGCTGCTTTTTGCATTCTTGAAACTAACAGACTAGTACTCATTCCTGCTGCACATACTAACATAATTGTTTTCATGCTATTCCCCTCCAACGGATTATTTAATATGAATCGCTTAATAATTCGTTTTGTTTACCAATCCTTCAATTCTTGTACAATATACCCTATGGAATGTTCATCTTTAACATCTATTAGACAGCCAAGTATTATTGCTTCTTTGTCTGGAAGATAGAACTGTCTTGGTAAAACCTATACAACATAGTTTTTAATGTAGCTCCCATTATTTCACGATAATGGAAAAGTAGAGTCCTCTTCCATAATCCGTGGCCTTAATTGCATTCTTGGTCGCGGCAACAGCGATCTGTTCACTGTCTCCGGTAACGCTGAATATTATTTCCCTGCCCTTCATTTCCAAAAAAGTGAAGTCTACCCCGTCAAAGGTATTCCCGTCCAATAGTTCCTTTATCTTATCCGCCATCAACGGGGTCTTAACCGCAATATTCATAGTTATTTACTCCTTACTTTAATAACTTTTGTACCAGCGAATCCATCAAACCCAGAACGTCCTTCCGAATTGCCGAATGTAGTCAAACACATGAACAAGAACGGTATAGCTGCAAGCAAGTATATTGATGCCGCCTTAATCACGGAGCGCATAGCTAGCATGAGCTTACCTAGGTAGAAATTCTTATCCGTTTTGACACTGACGACGCGCATACCGAATACCAGTTTACCTATAGTCACCCCAAAAAACACCAGCATTAAAGCCTCGTAGACTACCCCTATGCTTAATGTGATTAGAAAACACTCTTGATAGAGCTTCATACGTTCCACGACTAGGGTATCTGAAGCGGTTAACCCCCTGACCGCCTCCTGAGTCTGTAAGTAGTGTTTCCAATCGGGTATGCCAAATATGGCAAACACAATTTGGCACAAGAGCATAATGACAATAAAATCAATTACTAGCGCGAAAAATCTGTTTCGATAGAAGTTTTTGGGGCGGCTGTGTTTGAAAGACTCTACTGCCTTGTTGCCATCATCCTTTTTTTTCATAGCACTGTCTCCTCAAAATCCCCTGCCCTTAAAGTGCAGGGGATTCTTCCATTTCTTTTATAGTAAATTAAGATTCTCCCGCCTCACGTTTCAGGTTGATTTTATCCCATGCGCGGATGAAAGGCAGATAGATAATGAACGATGCGGAAAAACATATGACTTGTGCCAGCACAGCCATTAACCTGCTACCTATATCACCTGAGGCGGCAAGGAAACCGCTAATAAAGATGGGTGTCGTCCATGGCACGATCTTATCCATTATAGGGAACAGCCCGATTGATGTGCCTCCATACATGATGGTGACGATCACGAGCGGAGAGATTATGAACGGTATCATAAGCATAGGGTTCAAAACGATAGGAAGACCGAACGTGACCGGCTCGTTAATATTAAATATACCAGGTCCTATGGAAATCTTACCGACATCTTTGAGTAGCCTTGACTTAGCAAATAACAACATATAGATAACCACAGGCAAAGTAGCTCCCGAACCGCCGAGCCACACGTTGTTTTCATAGAATGGCCATGTGATGATGGAAGTCGTTCCGGCATGGGTAACGCTGATCCAAAGTGGCTCGAAGAAAGGGAATATTACAATTGCGGATCCGTGCAGACCGAATGTCCACAACAAGTGCTCGATAAAGGATCCAAACATCATGAACGGATATGAAAGACCGAAATTAGTCAGCCAGGAGAACAGACCTTCATTCAGCCAATGAGATATAGTATGATAACTGGTATACGACATCGGTACGGCAATGATAAGCCACGAGATACCAAGGATAGCCAGACCCGGAAGCAGTGCTGAGAACTGTCTTGAAACTGCTGTTGGTACTGTGTCTGGCAGCTTGATGATCCAGTTTTTTTGGACGAACAGACGATAGATCTCACCAGTAAGTAAAGCGAAAGCCATTGCAACAAAAAGATTTTCAGAACCCGTGCCGTCGCTTTGGGTAACAACAAAGAATGATGCTATGGCGAGAATACCCGCGGGGATACCGTCTACTGAGGTGCCATCATTCTTTTTGTAGCTGCCAGCCAATGAGCTTGCGACGCCAAACGCGGCGATTACTGCCATGATGCCGAACGTTGCGTCTATCAAGATGTCGATTTTACCGCCCCAGCTCCAACCGGCAGACTCCATAAGGGCTATCCAAGCAGGGACAGGGAAGTCTATGACTATCATAGCGAAAGCGCCTAAAATCAACAGCGGCATTATCATGACAATGCCGTCACGCAGAGCCAGCAAATGCCTTTGACCTCCAATTCTTGCCGCGACGGGCACAAAGTTTTCTTCCATAAAGGTCGTGAGTTTCGATTGTTTCTTTGTTTCCATAGCTACTTACCTCCTATGATTACGATATTTCTTAAAGCAGAAAAACCATTGTTTATATTGAATTTTCCAATTATTCAGCGGACCCTAATTAGTTTTTTGGATATATTCCCTATATACCTCTGCAAAGATCTCGCCGGCTTTTGCCAACGCATAATTAGCCTCAACCGCTGTGTCAAGCCGCAAGACAGCATCCAACAGTTAAAATTCAGGATAGAAAGCAGAGGACAATCATAAAAAGATTGCCCTTTGCCTCGTTAATCGTTAATTATTAAAGAGAAGTTTTTTTGAAATTAGTTAAATCATTTCCACTCTTTTAATAAGTCCTCTATATCCGCTGTCAACTTTTCTTTAGCCTGCACCGATAATTTATCTCTATGGGCTTCGTTGTTCATATGCTTTAGAAAATCGTTAAGACTTTTTATCGCCTGATCACGATGCCCTTTCTCCTCATGATGGATGGCCTGCTCAAGACTATTACCCAGCTGATTGGTCAATGGTGAACGTACATCATTTTTCGCAATATATTTCTCCAATTTTTCCTGGATTGTATAAAGACTTACCGGCTCATCATATACCTCAAACGAAGCAATATTGAAGCTGGTAGACGCTGCAGTTGCTCCTAATCCAATTACGCCATTCCCTGTACCTCCAGGACCGATTTGCGGACCAGCTGG
The DNA here is from genome assembly GCF_001591805.1 of Neobacillus novalis NBRC 102450. GTDB lineage: Bacteria > Bacillota > Bacilli > Bacillales > Cytobacillaceae > Neobacillus > Neobacillus novalis. The sequence goes on from NZ_BCVP01000010.1 coordinate 362,547, forward strand.
TCGTTTTCCGGACATCGTCAGCTTAATATAACGCTTAGTTACAGAATCAAACTGTAAGTCGCTTACAGAAGAACCGTTTAGATTTTTTCCATCGTAGATTGGCACCCAATTTACGCCATCATCTGACCCTTCAAGGACCATGTCCCGTGCATAGTTTGCATAATCCCATCTAATGATCGTCCGATCAAATTTCGTCGGTTTACCAAAATCAACTTGGAACCATTGTGGGTCGGCTCCAGTGGAGCTTGTTGAACTCTGCCACTTTGTATACATCGAGCTTTCTAACGCTCTATTAGCAGTATTTGATCCTTGTGTGGTTGATGCTGTTGCTGTTTTTCCAAAAGCAAGATTTGTAGTAGTCGGCATCGGCTTATTCTTCGATGTTAGGTTGTTATAGCTGTTGACCTCAACTACAGGCGTTACATTACCCAAATCAGACAAATTGTATGTTGCTGAGAGGGTTCTCTTCTCTCCAGGCAGCAACATAAAGTAGTTATCTTCCATTTTTACCGGGGCAACCAGATCACCATTAGCGCCTTTCTTGATTTTGGCGAATACGGCGTAAGCAATAGAATTGCCCTTGTTTTTAACCGTATAAGTAATAGTTTGCTCTTGACCGTTGTTCACCGTTTTCGGTTTTCCTTCGATTTGCAAGTCCACCTGACCAAGCTTCTGCAATTGGGTAAGGTCTGCAAATTGATCCTGCGGTGTATAGTTCCAACCATGATTTTGGTATCTGACCAAATCTTTTTTCGTCGATTGTGCATAGGAGTTGATACTTACAAGATTATCCTTGCTGTCTCTTAATTCTAAGCGAATAAAATAAGTAGGCGATACCTGAAGATTGGATTCTGCTATTTTGTCAACCACTGTTATCCCGTCGGCCTTGTCAATTTTGCCATCAAAATTGATTGTTTGATAACCAACCTGTTTAGGTTGGCCGCCAACAGCTGGGCTTGCGCCATCTGGGGTCAAAGCAAGGTTATTAAACTCTTTGTCATACACTTTCTTGCTATCAATATTGTAAACTTGAACCTTCGCTTTCAAACCGGAGTAGTCCTGATTCGTGCTGTTAAGAATCTTCACTTCCTTAGAAGCGTAATCATACATTATATGGAGCGGTTCATTTCCTTTTTTCGCTCCGAAATAGGAACCGTTCGGGTTAAGATAGAAGTCAAATAGGTTCCAAAACATACCTGGCCAAGCATTATTAAGCATCCACTGGACCCAACCTGTAGACTTGGTATATTTGTTGGCATTTAACGCTTCAAACACGGCTCGCTGGGAATCATATTGCTGAACCTGCGCCTTGATATTATATTCTTCAAGACTATTAGATTCGCCATAGTGGTTATCCATCGCTAAGTTAAACTTCGAAAGATCCCTAAAGCTGCCCCTGGCATTGTGGAAGTTCCACTGCTGATAATTATCGCCTCCGACATTATAAGGCCATAATGCATGTTCGGGGAGAATCTTCTTCATTGTCTCAATAACTGGTATACTTGGACCTGGCCCAGCTTCCGAGGTAAATCCGAACGCCCCGCCTTGATCCATATCCTCAAACCACATGGCAGGTGGTGCATAATCATAGGAAGCATCCATGTGCATACCGCTGGTTGTTCCGGTTAATGTCGCTATCTTAGCAGAGCCGCTGGAGATAATAGCTCCATACTCGTCCCAGTGTAAATCATTTTCGATATCGAAAAAGGCTTGCTCTACTTCTCTCCCGCGGGCAGAATTCGAGTAAGATACGGGGTTATCGCTTCCATTTAACCAGGCAATCATACTTGGATGGACCCTTAATTCGCGAAGCTGTGAAGTCAATGATTCATTAACAATTTCTAGTTCACGATCATTGTATTGAGCCGGTTCCTGCCATCTGCTGCAGCAAGTCCATCCACCCATGTACATGAGACCGTTTTCATCTAGAAGGTCGATCAAGCGATCATCAAAGAAAATACCTTCATCCCTGATCGCATTCAAGCCCATATCTTTTAGGTATTCGACAACCGCAATATTTGTATCCATATCCCGGCGTAAGTATAGGTCCGTTGGAGAATATCCACCTGCTTTTATTAGAACAGGCTTGTGATTCACATAGAACTGCACCATATCCTTTAACGGTGGGTTAGTTTTAGTGGAAGGTGACACGTTCATTTCCGTTGTTACTTCTCGAATACCAAATCTTTGGGTTATGCTGTCTTTAATCTTTTGATCAATTGCCGTAAATTTGAATTCAATTGTGTGTAGAGATGGTTCACCCATACCGATTGGCCACCATAATTGAGGGTTGTTTATTTTCAGTCCATTAAATTTATCGGCTGTAAAAGCAATCTCCTGATCCTTTGCACCCGCGCTCAAGGTTACAGGCTGGGAAAGAGTGGTTACAACGGCACCTTTAGGGTCTTTAATTGTTGCTTCCACAGTTCCTGAAACCGGACTATCAGAGTAATTCGTTACATCTACATAAGCATTGAGACTTGCTGTTGTAAGGTTAGGTTCAACTTTAGAAACGACAAAAGGGTTGCGGGTCGTTACAACATCAGAGGTAGTAATAAATACATCACGCCATAAGCCCATATTGTTATCAGTCGGTCTTGGAACCCAATCCACCCAGTACACAGAGAAGTCTTTACCGAAGTTAGATTTCGTTACTTCTACTGCGATTGTATTTTTTGTTTTGCCATCAGCCGTTACATAATCGGAAATATCCAATTCGTAGGTTCTGAATGACCCAATAACTTCTGATTTATCGGCAATCTTTGTTCCATTAACCCAAATGTCGCCTTGGTAGCCGATTCCTTGGAAATTTACTAATATTTTCTTGCCTTGCTCCGTTGCGGGTAACGTAAACTCAGTGCGGTACCACCAAGGAGCATTGTATCTGGATTCATCGGTACGGGATATACGGTCGTGAATAAACGGATCTTCAATATCCCCCGCTTCAATCAGAGCCCCCATTACCGTGTTAGGGACAGTGGTATTGAACCATCCATCTGCCCGATACCCAGGCTTAGATATATCGGCCCCATTTCCTTTATCAATGGCCGAAGATTGAATTTGCCAATTTTTATGCAATTGATATACATTGTTATACTTAATCGCCTGCTTTAATGAATACTCATCGTTGGAAACGGATGAACTTACATTGGAACTGCTCGAATTGTTCGATTTGGCTTCAATGGATGGACCTGTTGCAGCCACAACGGAGGTTGAAAGTAATAGAGCCATCGAAATGCTAAGTATCTTTTTAAATGACCTGCTTACACGCAATTTTCTTGCCTCCCTCTGATTTTTCAATTTTTCTCCTAAATACTTTAACAACTACTAGCTTTATATAAAAAGCTCAGCATTAAAGAAATCATTTATCACCTCCTTTAAAATTATTCTTTTACGTTTTTATACACGTCTTCTTTTCTATGAAACCCTTTGGCAATTACCGTCTCATCGATTGTGTCTTTTGTGACCACTACGGGTTCAAGCAAAATGGTAGGGACATTAATTTTTCCGTTATTTTCTGTAGAATTTTTGGTAATCTCTTCTCCTTTAGCTATTTTTACCGCTACTTCTGCCGCTGTATCTGCCATATCTTTGATGGAGGTATAAATGGTCATTAATTGCGTTCCTTCCACTATCCTTTGGCACCCGGCCAGTTCGGCATCTAATCCACTCACCGGAATTTTACCCGCTAAATTCTGTACTTTTAATGCTTGTATAGCCGCGCCGGCAGTAGCATCGTTCGCCGCAATAATAGCATCAACCTGATTATTATTTACTTTAAGAGCCTTTTCCACATTAGCCAAAGCAACGGTGGGACTCCAATTATCTGTCCATTGATCATAAACAATCTCAATATCTCCTCGATTAATTAATGGTTGTAATACATTCATTTGTCCTTGTTTATATAGCTGAGCAGTATAGTCCGTTTCAGCTCCTTCGATTAGTATATATTTTCCTTTTGGTGCCTGCTCCACTACTGTTTTAGCTTGTAGTTCCCCGATTAGAATACTGTCAAATGAAATATACAAATCAATATCGGAATTCGTTATCAAACGGTCATAAGCTATCACTTTGATTCCTACTGTATGTGCTTTTTCCACTATTGCAGCTGCAGCATCCGCATTATGGGGAACAACAATCAAAACGTCTACACCTTGACTAATCAATTTTTCCGCTTGAGCTATTTGTAATGCATCATCTCCTTCAGCCGCCTCAACTAGCACTTCTGCTCCCAGTTCCTTCCCTTTTGCAACCAAGTAGTCACGGTCTCTAAGCCAGCGTTCTTCCCGTAATGTGTCCATCGAAAATCCTATTTTAATTTTCTTTCCATTATTTCTATTGGTCTCTGTTTTCACCTTCGGCTCTTCGACCATTCTCATTGTCGTGCTATTCGCTGTACACGCCGTAAGGACAAATATAGAAATCAAAAACAAATACGGTATGATCTTTTTTCTCCATTTATCTCTCATCCCTACTTGTCTACTCCTGTTATTTCGAATTTTCTAAATACATTTTATCAGAAATAAAGCGCTTACAAATTTGTTTCTCTTGGACTTTATTGTTATCTATAGGACTTTTTGGTGGTAAGCCAACAATTGTCTCCTATAATCAGTGGGAGAAATTCCTTGACTTCTTTTAAATACTCTGCTGAAATAGCTGGGATCATGGAATCCAACCTCAAAAGCAATTTCTTTTAAACTTTTAGCTGGATCTCCCATCATTCGCCTTGCATTTTTGATTCTGCATTCCGTTAAAAAATCTATGAAATTTGTGCCGCTTTGCTCTTTAAAAAGTTTACTTACATAATAGGAGCTTAAATTAACATGTGCAGCTACGTTATCTAAACTTAGTTCCTTATGAGAGTTTTCAATAATAAACTTTTTCAGTGTTTGAAATATATTTGGAGAGATTTCATTTTTCATCGTAGTATGTTCATATAGGATTTTATCTAATACGTATTGAGTTTCCTTTTTCAATTGCTGATAATTGGTTGCTTGAAGAGAATAAAAGGGTGTTTCAATTTCAACACCTATTTCATTTAAAACTTGCGATATTAATAACACGATTCTGATCAGTCTTTGTTGCGTCTCAGAAATGCTTTTTCCATGCGCATCGCAATTTTCAACGAACGACATAACAAGCTTTTGAACTACTCCCACATTCCCTTGTTGTAATTGTTCCAAAATACTTTTTTCAGTTTCTAGCGCCACTCTGCTGCCTTCATGATAACTGTCCAGTAGCTTTTGTATCTTTAATTGCTCCCGACTCTTGGTATTCCTCTCGTTTTTTTCCAAGCGAATTCGTTTTATTACACTTTGAGTCGTTTCAATAATCGTGTCTACTCGACTGGGTTTCAGCAAATAATCCTTTACTCCCAAACGTAATGCCTCCCTTGCATATTCAAATGTGTCGTACGCTGAAACAATTATATATTGGATAGCAGGACACACTTTACTAATTTCTCTGATAGCGGCTAATCCATCCGTTTCTGGCATTTGAATATCCATAAAAATAAGATCAGGCTGAAGATTTTCAGCCAATTGAATAGCCCTCCTTCCATTTTCCGCTTCCCCCACAATTTTTATATTTTCTATGCCTTCCTCTATAATCTGTTTTAGTGCTACTCGTTCTACACGTTCATCATCCACAATCAGAATGTTTATCATTTTCATCCCCCCTTTTGTATTGGCAATCGCAAAATAATACACGTCCCTTGATTCGCAATACTTTTAATTTCAATAATGTCATTTTCACCATAAAATAACCGGAGACGGCGGATGACGTTATAGATCCCGATGCCGGTGGATTGTCCTTTATACTCATTTTCGGGAAACCCTTTAAGGATTGATTGTACAGTGTCAAACGGAATACCTGGACCGTTGTCCGCAATTTCTATGAAGATATGTAGACCCCGCTTTTGAATTCGAATTGCAATATTGCCTCCTTCCGCAAAAGGTTCGATCGCATGGATTATTGCATTTTCGACAAAGGGCTGTAACGTGAGGCTTGGCAATTTAAAAAAGTGACAATCCCCATCGACCTGTATCGTAAATTGGACTCTCTCCTCAAACCGCACTTGTTGAATTATAAGATAATGTTCTAAACCTTTAATCTCATTTTGTATGGTTGTAGAAATACCCATACTTTTTATATTGTATCGAAGCAAGTCGGATACAGAGATAATTAGGTTGCTCGTTTCCTTAGCATTTTCCAAATAGGCCTTCTTCGCTAAGATATTTAAGGTGTTAAATAAAAAGTGAGGGTTAATTTGACTTTGCAAGTTTTTTAACTCACTTTCTTTTAAAAGCAATTTATGTTCTTGCAATTCACGTTCCACCTTTGCCTTTATTTGTATTTCCCCTATCAGATTTTTGATGTTAACCCTCATTTGGTTGAAGGCGCTGGCAAGAAAATTAATTTCGTCTTTCGTTTGAATATCAATGCTTTGTTCAAAATTGCCACTGGAGATCTCCCTTGCAGCATGGGTTAACGTTACAATAGGACGGGTAATATCGTTGGAAAACTTGAAAAAACTCAAAAAAATCGTGATTGAAATTGAAGCCAATGTAAAAAAGCCCAACATTACGGAATGCTTACTTTGCTGGATAATTTCCCTATAAAAATGTTCATCCGTTTTTAATTCGCCATTAATTAGTAAAAGCGTCGTTTCAGATATGAATGTTGAAATCTTCACTGCCTCATTAAAATGAAAAGATGCCTTCGTATCGTTATTCTTTTGAAAAAATAAATACGCAAGTTCCATCGACTCCAACTGACTTTTAATCATGTTATCAAAGTTCATTAAAGTTATGAAATTGTTTTGATTTTTTAGTCGGTTTAGTTTTTCTTGCATTTTCTCCAACTTTTTACTTAAGAGCAAATACTCATTTTGGGGTTCTTCATCCGAGTTAATTATGTAGAGATTTAAGGAATTAATAGAGTCTTGGCACAATTGTGAGGTCTCTTTTATAAGCATATATCGCTGTAAAATTTCGTTATAATTTTGTAATGTCTTCTGATTAGAATAAATCATTAAGCACCAAACAAGTGAAATCATGATCCAAATGACAGCGAACAAGAATATGATTTTGTTACGGATTGTTTTCATGATTCACCTTTTACTAATCAATCGTACTTTTGTATAATAATTTTGCTCTAGCGGGTAATCTATCCCGGCCAGCCATCGAAGCATAAGTGTTGTACTTTTGGATCCGATCTCTTCGGGAAATTGTCCTATTGTAGCTGAAACTACCCCCTTTTCAATGAATGCCGAAATCTCAGGGTTTTGGTCAAATGAATAAATCGAATGATTCTGAAGACTGCTCCTTCCTTTGATTACTTGAACAATTCCACTCGTCGCCTCCTCGGTCAAACCGAGTAAAGCTCTACAATCCGGGTATTCATTGAGCAGTTCAGTCGTTTCTTTTAAACTATCATTGTTAACATACTGATTACTCGAAACTTCCAGTATTTTTATATTAGGATATTGTGCTAAAGCATATTCTACGCCTTGCCTTCTCAATGAAAGATAGCTGACAGGTGGTCTTCCAAAAACAATACCAATCTTCCCTTCGCCTTTTAATTGAGACGCAATATGTTCCCCGATAATCTTTCCTTCTTGAAAATGATTTGGTCCAACATAAGTTTTCCGTAAACTATCAGGAGCATCAGTAAAAACAGTAATGACTGGTATTCCTTTTTTCAAGGCTTTATTTACAATATCGATAAATTCAGGATCTTCCTTACCCTGAACAATAATGCCGTCTACACGAGAAGCAATTGCCTTTTCGATATTCTTTAAGTATCCAAAAATGTCAGATTGAAATGTTTCCTGAAACTCAATCGCTACTTTATTCTCGTTCGCCACTTTTTGCACACCCTCTTTAACCTGATTCCAAAACGGACTACCGGAATCAGCTGATATAAACATGATTCGATAAATATCCTTTTCGTTTTGTTTTGAATAGTAAGAAATATTTGGATGAACTGAAACAACCCGAAAGGTAAAATAAGAAGTCATTAATAAAGTTGCGACTCCTCCAATTGATAATAATGCAAACATGATCCTTGTCTTTTTTTTCATAGTTCCCCCTCAAAATTTACTTATTGTGTTCTTTGATTTATTTCTACTTTGTGTGAAGGAAACCCTTTTATATCACCGAATCTTTATATGATTCCGTCAACGCTTTGGTATTACTTGTCTAACAGGCAGAATTGTTTGATTAACAATAGGAAAAGTTAATTTTTAGATGTGTGTAGTTAAGACATAGAAAAAAGGAGTAGATTTTTTATGTGGGTATTTGTTGGAGTAGGTCTCTATATAATTAGCCTAGTTTCTACTATATTTATATTGATTTCTGGATATAGAGAATTCTGAAAAGTCAAAATTAATAATTATCGATAAAATAGAAACGATTGCCTTCTTTGATGATATAACCTTCCTATTGGGCAATATAAAAAGACTGGAAAAATCCCGGGTTCCTATTGAGGAAAAACCGGGATTATATTGATCCAGAAACGAAAATCGGAAATGTTTATTTTTAATAAAAAAAGTTTATTACTGGGTTACACATTTAAAATAAGCAGCGCGACACACTCCACATGAGGAGTTGATAGTGTAAACAGATTTAATTAATATCCCGGAGTAGCACTTGCCTATATTTAAAATATCCAGATTAGATAGTCAGTAAAAAGTCTCTATATGCCTCATTTGTACCCTCCAATAATGAAACAACAATACAGAAAAATCCAAACGAAATTACAAGCAAAGCAAGAACATAATACTCAATTTTAAGTTCCATTTTTGAAAGTAGAAATGCAAACTTGGGATAATGAACAGGTGAAGACCTTTTTAGATGTAGCCAAATCCTCTGTATATTATTCTATCTATCTAACAGCTTTTTATACAGGAATGCGTCGTGGTGAGGTATTAGGGCTAAGGTGCAAGATGTTGAATTTGCAAATAATATATTATATGTAAGACAATCTTTGCAAGAAGTAAAAAAGGTTGGATTAACATTTAAAGAACCGAAATCTTGAAAAAGTAGATCAATTACAATAACCCCAACCCTTGTCATGGAATTAAAAAAATTATACAAGCAGCAATTGACAGATAAGCTTTTACTAGGTCAGGAATATCAGGACTTAGATTTAGTTTTTGCTCAAAAAAATGGTAAACCAATTCAACCTACCGAAATGGCAAGAAATTATCGTAAGATGGTAGAAATAAGTGGATTACCTTATATACGGTTTCATGATTTAAAGCATACACACGCTACTTTATTGTTACAACAAGGGGTACATCCAAAAGTTGTTTCCGAACGTTTAGGACACTCGACAATTGGAATCACGATGGACACATATACTCATGTGTTACCAAATATGCAAAAAGAAGCTGCCCTTCAATTCGAGCAGCTAATTAAATAACCTATGTAAATCATTAAAAACTCAATTTGACCAAAATGTGACCAAAGATAAAATATTATGTTGTTGGCCAACAACATTACCTTTAAGTTAACTTCTCAAAAACCCTCTTAAATCCTAATTTAATAAGGTTGGCGAGACTCCGTGGGAATCGAACCCACCAGACCTGGCACGCAGGTCTCAAGCAGTTTTGAAGTTTGCTAGCATATGTTTTTCTAGTACCTTTAAGTGCCCTCAATTATTGATAAATCAAGGTTTCTTGACTTCTAGTGTTTTCTTGTGATTGGTAATTTTAAAAAATTGGGCACCAAGCATGGCACCTGCACCTAAAAATTGGACGTGACTTTTTCCTCTAAATAAATACTTCTTTTACCAGATAATTCACTTTAGATGAGGATTACTCACGTTTTTATAGGGGCAATTTTGCCTCGTTTATTAATGAAATGGACGTGAAAGCGTTTAGTTTAAAAGATGCTTTAGAGCGGTTAATTTGGGCGGGAATGCCGTTTTTAATTTCCTACATTCCCGATAAGCATGCTTATTTCCAAGGAGAACAGTCATACGGTCCTCCTTGAAGGTTTATTTTAAAAAGGCAATAATAAATTTAAAGAAGGCTGCTTGATGCCAAACCCACTGGCCCCCATTGGCCCCGAGTTACCGAATCTCGGAATTCATCAAAACCCTGAAATTTTAGATCAATACATGCCCTGGTCAAAAATGATTCAAGCAGAATGTAGCAAATAAATGAAAGAGCCGAAATTCGATTAAAAAAATCAGAATTTACGGCTATTTGTGCTCCGTACCGGAGGGTGCGCTTGTTTTTTATATTTCGGGCTTCAGAATAAAGTAGGGAAACCTCTCTCGAGGCTTCCCTACCTCATTGCTTGATATTTACACTGTAAATTCGTTGGTGATGTGTATGCTAAATTAGTGTGTTATTTCTATCGTTATTTGTATTATTCTCCCCCGTAACTGAACCCGTAACTTTAAGTGTCAAGGCTTTAATTTTTTACCTGTCTACTTAGTGGGGAGCACTTCAATTGCATAATGGAGGGAATTTCTTATTTTCGGACACTATTTCCACTGATTGATTAAATAATCAGCATGTGCTTGTAATACATTAAAAGCTTTTTCGGAAATAAAGTTGTTTGAATAATGGTTGTCAAGCAGTGCCTTGAAACCATTCAAATGTTTATGGACTTTTTCCCTTAATCCATTTTCTTCGTAAAGGCTTAAGGCGGTCAGATGGATTGACAAGGATCTGGCAGCGTCATTATTTGTAATGTCCCCATCATCCTGGAAGTTTTCTACAAGCTTCTTCATATTTGCCGCATTTATTTCAACCTTTACATTGACATTTTGTTCCCTCTCGACGTTGTCTTTAACGTCGACGGAAATCCAGCGGAACGTCGTGTTCTCATAAACTTTGATCGTTTCACCAGGTTCACGGATATTTGCAGCTTTATAGGTCGGAGAATCGACTGTTGGAGTGCTTCCGTCTGTCGTATAGTGAATGCTGGCCGGTTTGCTTTGCGAGAATGTAATATTTACTGAACCATTAGGCTGTTTGTCCTGTATTATTTCTGTAGTGGCCGGCTTGTTATCACGACCGTACTCCATCGCAAGTTCAAACATTGTGATGACACCGCTGGCATACTCCTGGTATTGAAGATTTCCTTCCGCCCATGTCGGCTGGAATCCGCCTGGAGCTAGCCATCTTTGAGCATTTGGATCCCATTGTTCGCCGCCTACCTCCCATCCGAACGCATAGATGCCATAATTGTTGTACAATTCTTCGCGAACATTGCCCGCGGAGGAATAAAGGACATCCGCAGAGCCTCCAATGTTACTCGGCTGAACAACAGAGTCACGCAAGCCTTTAACATTGGACAGGATTTTCTCAGCCATTTGCCAGTAGTACTGTTCATCACGAAGTGGAGGGCGCGGCGTTGTAATTCGTCCATTCGCTTTGTAAGAGCCAGGCTGCCAGAACAATTGGCCTCCGTAGCTGTGAATAGTCATAAAAAATTTAATGTTTGAGAAATTATCAGCAAGCCAGACAACATTCTTGGCTTCCGGCTCAGATAATTTATCAGGTCCAGCGTACGTATCGGATGTACATACAGTTGAACCGCCGTCATACCCATCGTAAACAGAACCGACTGAATAATTACGGTTGAGGTCTACTCCCCAACTATTCCGGCGTCCCGGGTCTGCATTTTCAGGTCCGCAGTGGTTCGTCATATTCCGTCGCTGCATGTTCGAGTCAAAGAAGGTATAGTGGGCACCGTCCGGGTTATTGGATGGAATGATAAAAATGTCTACGTTGTCGACAATCTCTTTTGTCTTTTCGTCAGTTTTATAGTTTGCCAGAAGCCTTTCGGCTGATTCTAGTGCTACCAGAGGGGTTACCCATTCCCGCGCATGATCTTGAGCCTGAATCAGAACACCTGGCTTTGATCCATCTCTTTGCTTGCCTATGCGAAGGGCTTTGATTGTATAAGGCTCACGGGAAATTTCCTCCGAGGCTTTCAAGAAGTCGGTCAGCTTAGTTGCCGCAAACTCTTTCGCAATACCACTGCCGTTACCGTTCCTATACAAATTTGCGGTTACTAATGAGCTCGCTACCGAGTCTTCATTAATCGCAGCTACAACTTCTTTTGCCGTCGCTGCAATTTTGCTTGGGTCGTTTTTGTTTGCAGCCAGATGTACAGTTATATTGTTCCCGTTGACTGACACAGAAGTTTTATCAGCATTGGATTGGAGCTTCAGCGCTACGGTAATGTCATTACCGCCTTCATGGCCGTATTTTTTCGAAGATACATAGAAAGTACTATTGAGATCTCCGCTCGCCCCGCTTGTTCCATTGCCAAATTGCGCCTGTGCGTGACGGCGGTAACCATTTGTCTTGTTTGGCAGCTCAATAATTTCAGTAATTTCCGGATGTTCCGCCGCTAACTGTTCAATCCGTTTATACAGCTGTGTAGGATTTTGGTATCCATCGGCAAAGCCGCTCTTGTATCCGGGTCGGTTAATATCAGCTTCAATAGGATAGAGCCAGTCATTAACCTCTGCCCTGCTTTCGGTGCCGAGCGAACTTGTAATCTTTATTGTGTCCGGCCTAGGCCCGTCCACTTTGGCAAGCACCCGATGGTACATATAAACACCGGAGTCTCTATAAAGTTCCATCCTTTGGGACTTGTCACCCCAATGCAGCGTCAGAACGGCTCCGTCCTCGGCTGTCGTTTTTGCTTCAACTGACAAGAATCCCTGTCCTTTAGTGGTAAACCAGTCAACCCTACCAATCGTAACTTTATCTTTGGCGGGGTTCGCCGCCAATAAACGCTGTACAATTTGGGGGGCTTCCCGCTTTGGATCATCGGCTAACATGACGCCATATCCAGGCAGCGTCTTAAGCTGTTCTTTTGTCAGTAAAGCATCCACCTCGATGCCGTCGGGGACGCGCTTGACACCACCGGCAAGGTCATAGCCCTTGTTCTGCAGGGTATCCAGGACATCGCTGCCAGGCACTAAAATTCTGACTAATTCCCCAACCTCCAGTTCAGGGGCTTCAGCGGGTTTAGGTTCATCTTTATAGTTGTCAGCCAAAGCGGCGTGAGTCACGATAGAAAAAAGCAGAATCATTGATAATAAGGTTACCAGTGTTCTTTTCATTCATTTCACTCCCATTAAATATTTAGACGCCCTTGATATTTTTCCTAAAATGATTCTTATAACTTAAGCCTCGATCCGTGATTTAGTTTTTTAAGTTAGTAGAATTACACTGCTGTCCCTAAGTTTTTAGAGAGAAAAATCTTCAGCATTTTTGTCTTCTGCGATGATAATATCCTCCGAAAATAGTAATTTACATTTATATGATTCTTGTTAGTAATGTATTCAAATGCTATTTCTGCTTTACGATGAGTCCTTGTAATGCATTTTGGTGGACACCTCCTTATTTTATTTCAAATATTCCACCTATTTGAAATAGGTTTCAAACAATGTCATAATTTTCAAGGTCACTTTCTGAATTCATTTAGTAATTTTCTTTTTAAGTTCATTTTCTGAACCTTCTACAACAACAGCTGCGCCAATGGCTGCTACTATGGTTGTTTATGCAACAGCGAGCTAATTCATCCCACCTTCACTACAAAATGGTAAATTAATCCCAATTATTTTGAATAAAACCACCTACGAAAGTCTTAATATTCAAAACTTGTTCGTAATTTCAAATATTTATTTATGTCAAAAAGTTAAAACTACAATAACAAACAAAAAGAAACAGAAAATAGTTAAAAAATTCTTTTCACACCCCAAAATTGGCTTACATTTATAGAGGGCGGTATTAAACAACATTGAGTCCCCCTGCTAAAAATAATTTACACATTTTTCTATTTATGATAATTGCAGTCCCACTGGCAGGTGAATTAAACTTTTACCCTTTTAACGACTCCTTTCGTATAAGCTTTGGTATGCCAACATTTTTCTTTTTCCTATTATTATTAGGAAAATACCCTGCTATTCTATCGCGCACAGTAATAGGAATATCTGTTGTAGCGTTTCGTATATTGTTAGACCTGCCTCTTCATGATTTCTCATACTCTTTTCAACATCGTTGCCCAACATTTTTTTACTACTTTACCTTTGGTTGTCTTTTTTACTTTACAAAAGCCAACCGTAGTATTCATCAATCAATTTTAATAGGTTTTCTAGGGATTATATTTGATATTTTGGCAAGTTCAGCAGAGTTAACATCTCAATATTTTGCGTTGGATTCTGTTGTAACGCGGGAGGATATACGCAAGATTAGTGTTATTGCTATTTTCCGCAGCTTTTTTACTATAGGTATTTTTATTTTATATGTACTTTATGAAACTCGGCTGAGGATAGAAGAAATGCAAAAACAAAATGAACACCTAATTACGGTCATCACAAATTTATACGAAGAGTCAATTAATTTACGCAAAACTTTAATAAATAGTGAAAAGATCACAAGAGATGCCTATAACTTGTATCGCTCATTGAAGAATATTGAGAACAAAAAGGAAGCAAAAGAAGGTTTATCCCAAACAGCACTTAAAATCGCCGGCCAAACCCATGATTTTAAAAAAGATAATCAAAGGATACTTTCGGCTCTTTCAAGACTTATAGCCGATAAAGGTTTTTCAGAGTATATGGAAGTAAATGAATTACTGAATATAGCTATGAAATCTAATATGAAGTATGCAAATTTTTTAGGAAAAGATATTGAAATTTTATTGGATATTCAAGGAAAGCACCCTGATTATCATATATAAAAGGTTCTTCATGATATTGTAGAATTTCAAATCAGGGATAATGGTCCCGGTATTGCACAAAATCTAATACATGTAGTTTTTAAACCCGGGTTTGCCACTAAATATGATAGCAGCGGCAGATCATCCACAGGAATTGGACTCACTAATGTAAAGGAATTGGTTGAAAGGCTTGAGGGTGAAATTACCTTGCAAAGTGAAGTGGGGAAACTAAGTGGGTCCGACTATAAAATACGATTACCAATTAGTAAATTAACTTTGAAAGGTTGATACCATGCTATTTTATATAGTTGATGATGATGATGCGACACGCGCTATGTTGGCTGAAATTATAGAGGACGAGGATCTTGGAGTGGTGGGTGAAGCGAGGGATGGCACCATGATAGGTGAACACCTTTTCACCTTAAAAAAGGTACATATTTTATTGATTGATTTCTTAATGCCTTTTAAGGATGGCATTGAAACCATTTATGATATCAAACCCATATTTGAGGGGGAAATTGTTATTATTCCCCAAATAGAGTCAAAAGAATTGATTGCACAGGCTTATTCATACGGTGTTGAATACTATATAACTAAACCAATCAATAAAATAGAAGTGTTATCGGTGATTAAAAAGGTTATCGAACGCATTAATTTAGAAGAATCCTTACACAATATTCATCAATTAGCGAGTAATATACTTCCGGATAATACTGAACTAAAAAAAGATAATTTTCCAGCACAAGATTTTACTTCATTTGCCCAACACCTTTTATCTGAATTAGGAATAGTCGGTGAAGGCGGATATCAGGATCTATTAGATGTTTTAGATTACCTTTATCAGTATGAAAGAGAAAAAATATTTAAAGATGGTTTCCCCCAACTTAAGGAAATTTTTAAAAGTAGCGCAAGGAAAACATGGGCCATCGCTTCAGCCAGAAGTATTAAACCGAGAATTAAAGGCTTCTAAACAACGTACTAGAAGGGCAATTTTTCAATCATTGAACCGCTTGGCATCACTTGGATTAAACAATTTTACAAATCCAATATTCGAAAATTATGCCCCTAAGTTTTTTGACTTCGCTATAGTGCAAGAAAGGGTGCGTGAAATTAAGAAAGGGAAATCACAACCATCTTCACAAATCCGAATTAATGCAAAAAAGTTTATTCAGGTTCTATATTTTGAAACACAGCGGTTAACTTCGGCTAAGTCAAATTAAGCCATATCACGGGTATTCAGAGTTTTATTCTTTTTCTTGCATACTTGTGGCAAGTGTAAGAATTTTCCACAAATATAAAGTATCGAATTTTGTGATGACCATGTTTGTCCTTGCTGATATTTATTCCCTTGTATAGCTGGGCTCATTAATTTTTGAGGACCAAATTCACAAATTTTAATTGTTACATTTTTATTCGAACAAAACTTGTCTAACCAAAAGAACGTCAACTTTATATTGAATAAAGACATTTTAAAAGACCATGCATGCCATCTTTCTGTGCCATCTATGACACGCTTTTTGAGCCACTTCTAACAGAACAACTCAATTTGCTTTTAAAAATTGCTAAGGAAAGAGCGCCGGTATATACTTCTATTTTTTTATGCAGCCGCCCACACTGGAATGCGGAAAAGCGAATTAATAGGTTTAACCTGGGAGCACGTTGATCTTAAAGCTGAAAAGTTTTATATCCGCCAAACGATTACGGATGCAAATGGAAAATTTATTTTTTCAATCAAATCCCCAAAAACGGAAAACCAAGAGGGGTAAGATTAACAAAGGAACTGAAAAAGTTAATTCAGGCGCTCAAGTTAAACATGATCACCGAAGAAAAATCCTTGGAGAAACATCTAACCATCATAATTTGGTTTTTTGCAACTACAAAGGAAATATCATGGTACCATCTGAATTAACCAGAGCATTTAAAAGATCTTTAAAAGCTGCTAACCTTCCAGATAGCCGATTTCATGATTAGCGGCATTCCCCATGCGAAAATGTTGCTGGAGGGAAAACGTCCCCTCCAAAGTAGTAAGCGAAAGGAAGGGACATTCCAAAATTCAAGTAACATTGGATACCTATTCTCACCTGACGGATTCCATTGAAGGAACTGCCGTTGATTATTTAGATGATATGCTCGAATAAAGGGCACAAATTCGCAAATGGCACTTTTAGGACACTTGAAAATAAAAAAAGACCGAGTGCCCTCAGGTCTATGTATGAATGAAGTGGTCAGAAACCCATATATATTAGGGTTGGCGGGACTGCGTGGGAATCGAACCCACCATACCTGGCACGCAGGTCTCAAGCAGTTTTGAAGTTTGCTGTCACCTGTTTTTCTAGTATCTTGATGTACCCTGAAGTATTGATAAATCAAGGTTTCTTACCTACTAGTGTTTTCTTGTGATTTGTAATATGAAAAATTTGGGCACCAAGCATGGCACCTGCACCTAAAAATTGGACGTGACTTTTTTCCTCTAAATAAATACTTATTTTACCAGATAATTCACTTTAGATGAGGATTACTCACGTTAATTGAAATGCTCTGTAAAGAGCATTCACAAAAACCCTAGAAACTGCGTTATATCAACACTTCTAAGGTTTTTTCTTTTATTTCTGCTTTGTATAATCATGTATTCTCCCCTCCCTAACTATTTGGGGGCTGTTTTGGGGGGATTTTCCAACAAAATTAATTCAGTGGACAGACGTGTTCAGCTACTTTAAAATCCAAATAACATCTACCGTATTCAAAATAAATTGAAAAGCCCAGGTTAATATCCGGGCTTTATTTGAGCTCAACTCTGTCAAGGTTGTAAAGTACATCGGATTATAACAGATATAGTTTGTAACCGTTGATATAATAAGGTTTTATTATCCCAATATACGATTCGAACGGATTAAATTGGTGGCATTATGATTGATTTTGCCACCGGTCTGCCACCAATTCACCACCAAGTGTTTCCGCATTCAACATGGCTTGAATAGTGGTCGCAGATATATTGATGTAGTGGTGTACCTTTATGACTTACCTAATTCTAGTGCTAATTCTATAGAAGCAGCAGCTAAAACGTAAGCCCGAAATATAAATAATAAGCCTGTGACCAAGGACATAATTATTCCTTGGTCACAGGCCCCTTCAAGTACACACTGTATTTTATTAATAATATGTATCATATCTCATAGAAGGAAAGGGTTCATTTTTAAAAGTTATTATTTCTAAATTCAAATATCCTACACCTTTTGTAAAAAAGAAAATCAACACCAATTGTTGAAGGAATGCACCTGTTTGGCTGTGTTAACTTCCTTGTTCGACTCACAAAACAGTGCAATGCACGCCCTGGAAACATCATTTATCATCCACCTCATTCACTGACGCACTTTTTTATATGAGAAAAGAGAAGCATAAACACTTCTCCATCTTTTCTAAAAGGTTTTTTTAAAAATAATTTAGTCCAGAACGGTTTGAACCCAGTATATAAGCCCGTTTTTTTCTTTAATAATATCCCAATGCTCTGGCGGAATTGGATCGAATACGCACCAGAGATAATCCGCTATTATACTCTTACCGGTTGTTGACTTTTGCATTAAGATCTCCTTTGTTTCCGAATCTATAATGCCAAACTGATATATAGGATCTCTATCCTCCTGTTTTGAGAAGAAACTTTTCATCGTTTTTAAAGAATTGGATATATGAGGGGCAATTGTAAGGTCGGAATTGAGTAATTTATTAATTTCATCATCCATGTCAACCTTTGAATCTTGTTGAAATAGCACTTTCAAATAAGTTCTACCTTCAATTAAAGTTCCGTCCTCAATTGCTTGTTCTATCCATTCTTTAACATCAGAACGGGGTCTAGCTGCCGAAGAGTAGACCAAATTCCAAAACTTATCAACATCCATTTCATCTGGTAGTTCTTCAATATCAATCACATTTTGGATATGAAACCCTAAAACGTTTGCCTCATTTGAAGTAATTTTCATGCTCCTGTTTGTCACACTAGTTCCAAAAAAGGGGTTAAATTCATATCCGCCTGATGCTGCTAGTCCCGTTCCCGCACATTCAATAATTATTTTATATCCTGGTTTATAATAGCTCCCATGAAAGATTGTATCCGTCTCTTCAACTTGTAGAATGATATACCTAATTAGACTGAAGCCTTCACCGGATCGTACCTTAATCATTTTCATTTTCAAGCCTATTCACCTCCATATCTTCTTCAAACCATATATGAGCGATATTCCTATAATAATGGAGGATACTTAATTTAGTAGATTCGTTTGTATTAAAGTTATATTGAAGTAAATCCAATACAGGGTACAGTTCTTTGCGTAATTCTATTACATCCTTTTCAAAGATTTTGGCCAATTCCACATCAGTTATGCTTTTGTGTTCGAATATCGTCTTAAGATAATTTATTGTTTCTGGATATTCACTTAATATTACAAAGCTTCTGGAAATCAGGTGGTCTGACAATCGCTGTGTTGTTTTATTTTCACTATCCACATAACTTTTTTCTGATAATTCCTGCTCTAATAACTTGATAAATTGGTTATTAATTTTGATTAGTTGCTCCATTACTTTTACATAAACTTGTTCTTCGTCATCAATGTGGTCAATATCGAGTTTACCTAAAGCATGGTAATATTCTTTATCTTGCACAGTGATACTGCCGGTAATTGTTTTAATCTGTTTTAATTTTTGTTTATATAGTTTATTAATTTTGTGAGATTTTCCTGTAAACTTCATTTTTAGTAGTTCAATTAAACTTTCTAACCCCTCAATTTGACCAATATTTGTAAACTTATTGAATTCATTCCGATTCAACCGAGATAATAACGTTTGGATATTATTAAAACAATTTGCAGTAGAATTCGTTTGTCTATCAAATAAAAAGTTTTTCTCTTGTAATCTAACTATGCTTGACCATAAAGTGAAACGGAAAACTTCGTGAAAAAGCGTTTCTATTACTTCTAATTGTTTAACAAAGTTATTAGCGAATGAACTATTTTCATCAAAAATGGCCTTATGAAGGTCCGTAAGCAATTCATAGGAAGCACGTGACCTAATCTCGGGGTCTTCCTTGATATATTCCCTGACCTTTTCAAAGAAAAATTCAATGCCTTCTAGAGTTACTTCCTCAGAATCTAAAATTTTAAGTTCGGGAAAAGGGCGATGAATATTTGCATTCATAATCCATGTCAAAAGAACCGTCTCATTTTCTTCATAAAACAAGAAGCTGTCAAACTTGGATATTCCCTCCTTTGGATAGCGTTTTAAATAATCCTTTTGTGCTTTTTCCAAAATTGTAATCACTTTATCATTTGTACTGCCTAATACAGATTTAAAAGCATCACCAATTCCATTTGCTATAAGACCTGTTAATATACTCATTCCAGCCTCCGAAAGACCCATTCACTATCACATCCCCATTTTTATACCAGTCTTTCCTACTATACCTAAATATGGATATATCAACAAGTATATATGTTCCAAGGCAGCAGTGCGTGAAATTATCAAATATCCACCCTTTCTGAAGCCCCTATCACCTAAAATCTAGAGTTTCGATTATTGGAGGAAGTCAATATACAAAAATTGGTGAGATTTCTCATGTAAAATGAGGGGTATTGCTCGATCAAAACTACTGAGGTTATTGTAGCAAAGGGATGACCGACATTGTACATTAGTGATTTCTTATGATTATAGCCACTAGATTTCACCACCCTTGCCATGTTTTTTACCAGTGTCGTCAAGGAATTTACCATGCACCGCCAGTGATGTACCAGTGGACGAAAAAAGCCCTACAGATTATGAGTTTATTAATCTTGTAGGACTTTTTTGTAATCAGTTAAGACTTGTTATTGAAGCATTCGGTGATTAATTTTCTTAAAACCTTCATACATATCTTGCTATGTCCGGCTATCAGGAAAAGGTTCCTAACCATAGACATCCATTGCTTTTTCTTTAGTTCTTGAGGGAACGGGCACAAGTGTCTGTAGCCTACCAAGTAATAGTAATCTTGGATTCCCTCAGGTGCCTTCTCATCATAATAGTCATATCATACTTACCTGTTGCCTGATCCATGACGTTCACGCATAGACACCTCTCCTCAAGCAGAATTTGATAGGAATCATGGATTTTCGGTCTAAATTGCTTCCGCAATCGTTTCATTTTCTAATTATATATGCCGCCCATTTGTTTAACACTTCAATTTGTGCTCTTCTTTTTTCTATCAAATTCTGTGCTTTTTCTAAATATCTGAAACACGCCTTTGAATGATTACTGAAGGAATTTTCTGACATAAGGAGTATAAATTTCTTTATAATCTGTTGACAAGATAGCTAATGTGCTCCCGGACATTGGGTTCAGTACCCATATTTGTATATTTAGCATTTTTAGTATTATAATTACCAATCGTGTTCTTTGACTAGCTAAGAAATAGCCCCAGCTTGCCGATGCTGCTGACATCTGCGTCTTAGCAAGATAGGTTACCGATCTTAACGGCTTTCGCAGACTCTCCCACGGTAAGCGCATACTCCCCCACGCCATGTACCCACTTCATTTACTCTGTATCTCCTCTGACAGTAAGGAGTAACTTCGTTATAGATTGTGCGCATGCCGGGCGCACTAAAAGCAGCAGGAATCCCCTATTTGGGGTCTGCTGCTTCTTTTAAAACTATCTGAGAGACGCACTCAACGTGACTGGTGTGCTGATTGTAGATATAAGTTAAAACAAAAGATGTAGCTTGTTCACCTTAATTTTTCTTAACATTTGTGTTTATAAATTAAGTTTCATTAATATAATTCTATTGAATAATCAAAGAAAGGATGTTTTCCATTATGAGAGCAGATATTTCAGGAATATTAACGATTACGGTCAATCAGCAAATTCAAAAATTAATTGAAATTCTTAATGTTACAGGTTATTCAGTAAACCCGCATCCCGCTAATCCAGAATGGATAAATGTATACTGTCCAATAAAGAGGAGAAATGTTATTAAGGAAATCAGTACACAAAGTAAAAAAGGATCATTTCAATTACGAAATCCCAAAGGAACTAGATGGCTTTCCTTCCGTACTCTTGGAATAAAAATAGAAAATAATGATTTTGTAAATAAGGTATTAGAGCATATTAAAAAATCATGACCTTTTATTATCGTATTTTTTACGTTCTTTCATGTGTGCATGTAATATGAAGAAATATGAAATAAAACAATCCTTGTTATATCAATGTTTAGCCGCGATTTCGTAATTAAAATGAAAACGAAAATATATACCGTTCTATATGTTTCGTGGTCAAAATGTGGTCAAAAAAGTTCTCCATTTAATTACCCTAATGAGTCAATTACAACTTAAACAGCTCAAAATTCCGGGCTAAAAATTATCAAATTCAAAGGTGATTTTATGGAATTATATTTAGAATTTTACCCCATTCAAGATCTGGATAAAGCCTTGCCAGACAGGTTTTAAAAAATGAAAGCCGGTCTCTATTTCTTCTCTAATAGTAACAAATTGCTTTATTTAGGTAGAAGCAAGGATTTATATTCAACTATTTCTCAACATATAAACGGAAATGCACAACCTACATATAAAGACAACATCTTCAGACTGTTTACGCAATTCGCTATCTATGAAGTAACGGATTATGACCCAGTAATAATGGAAAATAACAAAAAGTTGCTTGTGGATTTGTTTAAGCCAGTAATTAATATCAAATATACTAACAAGCCTTGGCGTTCAGCGGACCGAATTTTAAAATTGTAATATTACAATCTTTTATTTATAAAGAAGGGCTATCAGCATTACAGGATAGCCCAGTATAACCAGTTCACGGTGGTCTCCGTCAGTTTTGAAGACTCCCAGTGCTCAATTAGAAATTTTGTAAATTAAAATAATTTCTTTTAAATGATTAGTTGACGTGGAGTCACTGAATTAAACTGCTTTATAGCTCTGTAAGCCCCCCCTGAAACTGTATGAAAAAAGGGTCTCTTTCAATTTCTCACCTATAATGAACAATTTTTGTTTCACCATTTTTTTGATCCTACCTTTTTATAAAGACTTATGATTTTCCACCTAGGAAAATACTTTCTATGTTCAGTTGAGTAACTGTTCCTAACATTCTCTTTTTTTAACAGTTTTTGTTATAAAAAAGGAGCTTAAAAATTGTTTCAGTTGTTCATTTCTCTTGATTATTAAGAATAGTCTTATAAAGGGCATAATTTTTAAATATATAAATGAACTAGGTCTTTTAAAGGAATAAAACGAAATCACAAGCGTGTGATCGATATTTACCAAAAAGGGAGGTTTTACTGTGCCAATTCTTCCACCTAAAGTAATTGGTCCGCTTTCTGAATGTAGTAGTTCAGTTGTTTTTGAAAATGCCCAACCTGGTGCATATGTATATTTACTTCGTACTCGTAATGGAGTAACGACAGAAGTCGGAAAGCAGCAAGCGACCCAAAGTAGCGGTGCTATTCCACTTTTAGGGGAGGAATTCATCGCTGGTGATTTGGTAGGTATTTTTCAAGCAACGGACTTAGAAAAAAGTGACTCTTATTCTACTCTAATTGAAGTACAAAATAGTGCAGGCATGTTCAATCCAGCTCAGGTACTCACGCATGTGTATAAATGTGCTCGCGGATTGATACTGGGAGCAATGAAACCAGGGACTAAAGTTGAAATACTTAGGGCTGGAAGTGTGATTGGGACAGGTGAAGCAACCGATGGTCATGCATATGTTAACTTTGGACCAGTTGGAATTACGGCTAATGTTGGCACAACGCTCACTGTAAGACAACGTGTTTGCCCAAAACCGCCTCCTCCAGGAGGGGCTCTGGAATGGATTATTGACCATCCCTTACCCCCTGTAGAACCACTTCCAGTTTCGATCCCTTCGGGCACTCTTGTACCATATCCAACCATTACAAAAGGTCTTGCGGCTTGTTCACGTGCTGTGGAGGTCTCAGGTATAATCCCTGGTGCTGAAATTTTTGTTGAAGATGGAGATGGTGGTTGGTGGTCATGGAAAGGTGCATCTGATCAAACAGTGGTTTGGATGCACCTGCCTGTTGGGCTTGTTGAGGGAAGAAAAGTTAAAGTACGTCAGGAATTAGGCTGTGAAATGAAGTCGGACCATCAGTATCAAATTGTCGGAGCACAAGAGGCACTCGCGAAACCTGAACTTGGGCAAATTGATTGCCATACAGTCCCTGAAGTCCTTGTTAGCGGCCTTAAACCCGAAGTTAATGTGGAATTTGAAGTCGTGTACCAAGGGCAAACACAAATTTATACGACTGTTGCTACGATCGAAAATGGTACAGACAATCAAAACATACCTATACCTGCGCCGCCAATGCCTGTTGGTGCTGCTGTTCGTGTTCGCCAAGGCGAATGTAATAGCTGGAGCGAATGGTCAAATGCCGTAACCGCCAATGTTCTGGCTGAGCCTCCGCACACACCTGAAATATCATCCGAATTATTTCAATGCCAAAATACAATTTCGGTGAACAATATTTTTCCTGCTGGCGGTACAGTTCGTGTTATGTCCAAATTTTTGGGTGAAATAGCCAATGTCCAAAATACTGGAAATGCCGACATGTTGATTCCTGTCTCCCCAAGTCTATTATCAGATGATGGTATCTTTGTTGAATATTCACTTTGTGGGTTCAAAACAACATCTGAAATAAAACAGGTTCAACCACTTGGTGATGTGTTTTTTGGACATATACACGAACCCCTTTACGATGGCGATACATCGGTTATACTTGGCGATATAACGGCTAGTGCATTTGTTGAATTATGGGATCAAAAAGTTCGTTTAGCAGCCGGTTATGCTCCTTTTAGTCATGATAATAGTGGCAGGGTTAAAATGGAATTTTCTAATTTAGCCCCCTTACGATCTGGTCAGACTATTTTTACGAAAATTTGGCACTGCGGTCAATATAGACAAAGCAGGCCTGTTTCAGTAAAGTATCGGCCGCCTATAGTGGAAGATTTTGAACCACGTTCATTAAGAGCAGATGGAGTAAATGGACCATTTTCTCTTGTAATTTTCGGCAAAAATTTCCTCGTCGGTGCAACAGCACGTTGGAGTGGTAGTAATCTATCTACTACATTCAATTCGTCACAAGTATTGGAGGCCTCAATTCCTGCTAATATAAGAAATCAGCCACAGATTGGGACCATAACAGTTATAAATCCTGATGGACAAGTGAGTAATTCAAAGCAATACGAAATTAAAGCGCCATCGCCACCACCGCCGCCGCCATCTCCGATCATTCAAGCTAGCATAGGGTATTCTGGACAAAATCTAGATACTGTTTTAACAGTGACGGGTTCTATGTTTAAAGCAAATGAGAATGTTTATATTGTCATTGAAAAACAAGATGTTGTTGATGCTAACCATAATGGTGATTATACTGAATATCTGCCATATTCTGATGGGTCCACTCAAGCAAATGGCCTAGGGCAGATCAAATTCGAAATAGGGGTATATTGCGTATCAGGAATGTCTAATAATTATAGAGTTTTAGCTACAGGTGATAGTAGTGGGGATTCAAACTTTGCTAAGGCTTCTTGTTGATTGCATGCTAAACTGAAAAGCCACGCACAAGTTATTTGTACATGGCTTTTCCTAAATTGTTCGAGAGGAAGATGAAATATGCAAGTTCATGCTGCAATCGAATACACGACTTTGACATGTCAGAAACGTCAAGAAAGTGGAGGTGACGAACCATATTTATGGACATTTTTCTTTCAACTTGATGGATCAACCATTAAGCAAACTACACCAAATGCCTATCGGTTTACCGGCAACGTAAAGGTAGCAACCGGAAGTGGAAGTCATCGCAACATAGGCCGTGAAGTTAGTCCAGGCGTATACCGGATACCACCAAGTGTTGGGAGGCATGAATGTACACTACGGTCTATTCCAGTCGAAATCTTAGGCTTTAAAGTTAATATTCCAGGGATTTTAGTTTCCTTAGTTATACTGATGGAAGAGGATGCTATTTCAGATTCAGCCATCGAAGCAGGTCACACTGCTTTACAGCATTTTTTAGAGTCTAGATTTAATGAGTTTATCAATAATATTACCGAAGAACAGGTTAATACTGCCAGATTGGAAGTTAGCGAGTTAAGGCCTGAACTAAGTGGTGACTTGTTAGCCTTAGCTAAAGAGGGCTTTATTCAAATGTTTATTAAATTTGCAGATAGTATAAAAAATGCAGCATCAGAGTTCACAAGAAAATATATCATTGAGGCTTCAGGTATTTTTGATATCATTCCAACTGCCATAGACCCAGATGATCAAATTGCTGATGTCCGTTTTGTTTTTAATGAGCAACAAATTAATGGGGAATCAGGTTCGTTATTACTGACTCCTTTAATTTCTACAGAGGATGGAAAAGTGACTGCTAGTTACTATTTGATTGGGCAAGTGACAAGCAGATTGCAGCGGGTAGGGAATGATATCATTCATAGCACATCGCGGCTTGACCGAGTAAAATTTGATTCAAGTGAATTTATTGTAAATCAGCCTGAAATCCCATGTATGGACCAAGGCACCATTATTAAATGGTCTTTATATAAGTCGTCTTTTAAAGATGAAATACATTTCACTTATCCCTTTGTAAATGTTGAATGGGCGATCAATGATATACGCCTATATAGTACTGAAGGTACAATAGAATTTGATACAAGTTGTTCTTTTGATGAGTTTGATATGCCGCAAAACTTTGTTAAAACAAGAACTGAGAATAGACGTGTTAAAATTAGATATGTAATAATTGATGGTGGAGCCAAAGGGAAATTTCTCCATCTATACAACAACCCAGAGGATGGTAATTTTGATTATATCGTAACTTGGAAAGCTGTATCCAAACTTGGCCAAGACTTGCTTCATGGCATGGAATACATTTCTAACTATGCATATGAACTTGAAATAGACCCTATTTTCCTTAAAAAA
Source organism: Neobacillus novalis NBRC 102450 (assembly GCF_001591805.1). Taxonomy (GTDB): domain Bacteria; phylum Bacillota; class Bacilli; order Bacillales; family Cytobacillaceae; genus Neobacillus; species Neobacillus novalis. Next base: position 389,202 of record NZ_BCVP01000010.1, read on the forward strand.
TATTTTCAGTGTCTATTAAGACAAAGCGGGGTAGATATATATAGAAATGTAAGGTCAAAAAAATTTAATATTAAAGACCTTATGGACCCACAGCCTAAATTCCGCCAATATGAAGATATAATGAAAATAATGGATCAGATTCATACTGGAGGACTCTTGTCCAATGATGAATTATTTACAATTAAGCAATTCATAGCTAATAAATTTAACATAAAGGCGTAACGATTCAGGGCAGACCCCCATGCCTCTTTGCTGCACTGAATATTCAAAAAGAAGCTGTACAACAATTAAACAACTCCTTAATTAACACTGGCACTCCTCGATTTTTCTTGTTTCACAATAATGTTCCACAATTTGAATTGAACAAAGAACATTTCAATTTTCAATCAAACGCTTGATTGAACGCAAAAAAGAAGCCTCTCAAAAGTCTAATGACTAATGAGAAGCTTCTTTTTTATATAGGGCAAATGATTACATCATGCCGCCCATTCATTTGGATATTAAATACATTGAAATCCAACGAAAAGATTCGCCATAAATCAACGTTTTTCAAGTTTTTAAATTTATAGAATGAAATAGTTTAAAAAAGTATTGCGGACAAACTTGGGAACAAATTACCCTTTAATGGCATATTTTTTACGTTCTTTAATTTATCAATTAAA
>NZ_BCVP01000011.1 GCF_001591805.1 Neobacillus novalis NBRC 102450
AACAAAACTTCTACTATCCCGCCTGCTAATCTATCAATCAGCGACGTTTATTATCTTACTATAATATTTCTATCATGTCAAGCTAGTTAAAAAAATTGATTGCTTTTTTAATTCATCAATAATTTATCATTTCGTAACAGCGACATTTACTATCATACTATCATAAATCTCTTTCGTCAACCATTAATTTTGATGCTTTTAAGGTCCTTCCCTAAACACTTTCTTCTTCCTATAAAGAATATCTCATTTCACAAATCCTATGTCACAATTTATTCTCTAGTCAATACCTACTAAAGCTTATAAACTACAAAATAGATAGTATACCAGTTCAAAAACAAAATGAATTCAAAGAGGTGCGTTATAAAGTGAAACAAACTGTTGTTCAAACCATTTCTGTTACCTTTTTTACATTAATTATGGCCTATGCTTTGAATAACTTCCTAATTCCCCATAAAGTCTTAACTGGTGGAATTGCCGGAGTAGCAATCATAATTAATAATTATCTTTCTATTAACACGGGCTGGATAATACTTGCTATTAATCTTCCTTTATTTATTATTGGCTATATTCATTTAGGAAAAAAGTTTATGTTCTTAACTGTTTATTCCGTCGTTCTATTGTCAGTTTCGATGAAGCTGATTCCCATCCATGCTTTTAGCGAAGACATCTTACTTTCCAGCGTATTTGGAGGTGTGTTATTCGGTTTAAGTGTTGGAGCAAATATTCGTGTCGGTGCTTCAGCTGGCGGAGTCGATATTATTAGTTTAATTTTGGCAAAAAAGAAGGATATGTCAGTTGGCTTTATCATAACTTGTTTGAATTTTGCCATTGTATTCGTTTCGGCACTCGTATTTGGTGTAGATAAAACACTTTATACGCTTTTTGCCATCTTTGCGTCTGGCAGGGCGGTTGATGCCGTGCACACCAATCATACAAAACTAACGGTCACGATTGTCACAGATAAATGGAAAGAATTGAGCGAAGCGTTACTCAAATTGCATCCACGGGGGATTACGATGACCGATGCCGAGGGTGTATACTCTCATCATCCAAAAAAAGTTTTAACTACCGTTATCACAAAATATGAATTAGCCGAGACGAAAGAAACGATAAAAAAAAGTGATCCCTGCGCATTCGTTCATATTACAAAAGCGATTGAAGTGATGGGGAGATTCCGCAGGGATTAAAAAAGGTTTATTTCCTTTTTTTATGGAAAAAATACTATCGTATATCAAACTAAAAGGAGATGCCGCTACTGTGACTTTAATTCAGCCAGGAAATGAGGATGACATTTGGTCTGTCAATTCTGCCGGCCAAGACGAAGTAGAGAATTCGGGACAAAAGGAGAAATCACCTGAATTCGATGTAATCGGTACCGCCCTTAACGATATCTAGGTTGAAAAAAATCCTTTGCAAAAGTATTTGCTCACTTCTTGCAAAGGTTTTTTTTATCTTTTTATCGCCTTTAACACGATGGCTTCCCCTTGAAAGGAAATCACATGATTATTTTTAATCACAATCCTAAATTTATCTTTTACTTTTTGGGAAGCACCAAGGATGTATTCGGATAATTTGTCCATTTCACTTTGAGATAAATTCATCCGCTTACACCATGGTTCAAAAAGGAAGGTTTTTTCAAAACGGTGCCACTCGCTTATTTCAAAACCAGTTATTTCAAGCATTCGAAGCCATTCGGTTTTTTTCCAGGCCCGAAAGTGACTGTAATCCCGCCATTTTTCTATTGTGTTATAAAATAGATCATACTCATCATTTTCGGGAACAACATTGTCATCAAGCAAAAATTGACTATTGGATTTTAGAACGCGATAGACCTCTTCGACAAATTTATTTACATTCGGAAAATGATGCGGGGCAATCCGGCAGGTCACAATCGCAAAGGCTTCATTTGCAAATGGGAGCTGTTCCGCATCAGCTTGTTTGAATTCAACATTTTGATGTCCATTTTCATTAATAAATGTTTCTGCCGCTTGCAGCATTTCAGACGTCAAATCCACCGCGGTCACTTTTTTTACTAATGGAGCAAAGGCGTTTGCTGTATGACCGCCGCCTGTCGCAATATCAAGCAGCTCTTCCTCTCCATTAATTGTCGTCATCTGAACTAACGTTTGTAAGTCCTTCCCATCCTTATGAACCTTGCTGCTGACATAATAAGCCGCACTTTTTCCAAATTGTTGCTGGACGTCATTTTTGATATCCATGTTTAATCACTCCCTAAAATTTCCTTTGTAATGTAACTATAAAATAGAAATTACTTAAAGAAAATTACAGGTTTTTTATAATTTAACATAAGAAAAAGTTATCGACGAACATTATTGGATTTCCAGAACAACCGGACAATGATCACTTCCCAATATCTCGCAATGAATATCAGCATTTTTTAGTCTATTTTTCATTGATTCGGATACAATAAAATAATCAATCCGCCAGCCAATATTCCGCTCGCGTACCTTATTCATGTACGACCACCACGTATAGGCCCCTTCTTGATTTGGATAAAAATGGCGATAGCTATCCACAAATCCTTCAGAAAGCAAGGCGGTCATTTTTCCTCGTTCTTCATCAGTAAACCCTGAATTACCGATATTGGACTTTGAATTTCGCAAGTCGATTTCTTGATGGGCAACATTCAAGTCCCCGCAAAGGATAACGGGTTTTACCGCATTTAATTCTTGCAAGTACTCGAGAATGCGTTCTTCCCACTCCAGACGATAGCCAATTCTGGCCAAATCTCGCTGTGAATTCGGTGTATAAACATTGACAAGGAAAAACTCAGCAAACTCTAGCGTTAGGATTCTTCCTTCTGCCTCACTTTCATCTGTGCCTACACCATATTTGACAGAAAGTGGTTCAATCTTGGTGAAAACAGCCGTTCCGGAATAGCCTTTTTTGAGGGCATAATTCCAAAATTGATGGTACCCTTCTAATTCCAAGCTGATTTGTCCTTCCTGTAATTTTGTTTCCTGTATACAGAAAATATCCGCATCAACCTCATGAAAATAATCCAAAAATCCTTTTTTCACACATGCCCTGAGGCCATTAACATTCCATGAAACTAATTTCATTTTTTCCGTTCCTTCTCCCTTGCTGACTTTGTCATTAATTAAATTCATTTTAATTTAAATAATAAATTTCAGCAAAAAAAGCGACTCGCGGCCGCTTTTTACTGTGGAGATAATAACTTTTCCGTTAATCTGTATGAAAATAGCTCTGAGACTGGCACAATTTTGATATTCCGCTTATCAAGCTCATCTTTTGACTTAAAAATTCCAAGGGAGCAAACTTTTCCAGTCACCCCTACATGCCCAATCGCAATTCCTGTCCCCTTCATTTCAGTTACCTTTGCCAAGCGAATCATTTGTCTAAATACATAAGAAGACGACGAGATATCATCAAGGAATATATCTCTTTTTAATAAAGGTACTCCAAGTTCTTTCGCCATTTCGGGGAACTTTGATTTAGGACTTGTGCCGCTATCGATAATATAAAGATTTTTTTCCTTTGCCACTTCGACAATTGCACGGACAATTTCTTTGTTTTCAACAGCAAGAGACCCCATATGATTGTTAAGCCCGACCGCATGTGGCACAGTCTTGATTGCCTCTTTAACGCGCTGTTTAACTTCTGTTGGAGAAAGGTCCACTGTTATCGGCTTTGGTCCAAGCCATGATCGTTTCCCTCTTTTTGGCTCCATTGGCAAGTGAATCATGACTTCAAAACCATTTTTATGGGCCCAATCGGCATGTTTCCTTGAGTTTTCGGTGAATGGCATAACCGCAGCAGTAATTGGAATATCGCCTTCTAAAAAGTCGCGTACGCCACCGGTACCGCCGCCAAAGTCATCAATGATAATGGCAGCTCTCAATTCTTTGGTTTCACTTTTTTCGGCAGCATTTACTTGAAATGTTATCAAAAGCATTGGAATAAACATGAACGAAAGCCTTTTCATAAATACCTCCAATAGTAATCTTTTCAAGTTAATTTGCCCACAATATGCTGCATACATTCTAAGGATGTATCTAAAAAAAAGAGAGCTATTTCAGCTCCCTTATCCTTACTTATTCAGCATCAAAAACCTTAACTTCGACCATTTTGTCGCCATTTCTCATTGCCTTTGCAGATTCTAAACCAGATGTCACTTGACCAAACACGGTATGAACACCGTTTAGATGCGGCTGTGATTCATGGACGATAAAGAATTGGCTTCCCCCTGTGTCTTTTCCTGCGTGAGCCATAGATAGTGATCCAGGAATATGTTTGTGCGGATTTCCTTCTGTCTCACATTTAATTGTGTAGCCTGGACCGCCTGTTCCACGGCCTTCTGGACATCCGCCTTGGCTTACAAAACCAGGAATAACACGGTGGAAGGTTAATCCATCGTAGAAACCTTTGTTTACTAATGTTTCAAAGTTCTCTACTGTTCCAGGTGCTTCATTTGGAAATAAATCAAATTCAATCTTATCTCCGTTTTCCATTAATATGTATCCTTTTTTCGCCATTTCCAACACTCCTTATGTAAAAAATTCATTTTAATCATACACTTTTCGAAAAAGAAAAGAAAGTAATGGCACTTTTGATTGTTATATTTTCACTGTGGTTGTGATAAAATATAAATAAGGCTCCCTTCCGAACATTCGCTTGTTGCGGGACACTTAACCACTGTACGGACGGAAGGGAGCCCCAACAAAAAGCCGGGACTCTTCCCGGCTTTTTGTTTTATTTTTCTAACCATTGATAAAACCCAGAAATAATTGACAGAAACAGGAAGTACCCGAAAAACGTGTACAAATGCTCCCACTGATTGGAATGAACAAAGAAGCCAAGCTCTTCCGCAAATTTTTCAAAAATGGGCATTAATAAACTGGCAAATAAGATCAGACCTGCCCTTCCCCATTTATTTACCTGAGAGGTGCAATAAACAAAAACAAGCACGAAAATAGGCAGTCCAATTAGCGTAAATGCAATATTGACGGAAAAAATCTCAGGGAGTGGTCTTAGCGGAAACTGATACATCTGCTTCCCAACAAAATAAAGGTCTAAATAGGTACCAAACAAAGTGCCGAGGACCATACAAGCAAAATAATTCTTATTCCAAAAAGTTAATCGTTTTTTTTGCAAGGGCTGCAACCTCGAGCCGTTCAAGTGTTTTACAGTATTCATTTCTTATCTCCCCATCTATCGGTTCGTCACCATCCACTAAATAATCCACAATCCGCCAGTCATCAAACCAATCCCCCTTTTCCGCTTCCCGCTGGCTGACATTTTTCCAGGCATTTTCAAGTTTTGGGCTATAAAACCTTTTCGCTCCTTTTCTAAGCTGGCATGCTTTTAACCGAATCGGATAGGTGAAGCCTGGAAGTCCTTCCTTGATATTATTAAAGAGATGCGGCCAGTAATCTTTCCTTGAACCAGTATGCGGATGGCTTTTGGCCCACTCCACAGCCCCCTTTAGAAAATCATTATTTTTAAAGAGGACAGAATATAACCTTTTTCCAAGTAATATTCGCTCGTTTACTGATTCAAAATGATGAAGTGTCTGCCCCGCCAGCTCCCCGTCATCATACGGAAAAAGAATGTGATTAAATGACAGCCAATCCTGGAGCATGAATTCAAATTTATTTAACACTTCCTTTTGATAAACCGGATTCTGAACAACTCTTTTTTCCAAGTAGCTTTGTTCATTGATGACGAGCGCGATACAAAGAATATAGGTATCTTGATTTTTCCAAAAATGGTACCAAATTGTCTCCATGAACGTCGAGATGTTTAAATAAGATAATAAGTAAAACAAGGGTTTATTTTGTTTTAAGCTTTCCTTATATAACAGGAATTGTGGATAGACGTCTTGAAAAATCAGCCAGTTGCCGCGCTCTAAAAATTTATAAAACGAATTCTGCTCCTTTTTAGACAGCAACCGAGTAAGAAACTCCCCCTTTAAATCAGTCATATTCCAGCCGCCGTTCCGGGAAACCATATGCCCTAAAAACGCCCATTGAATTTCCGAATGGTGCAGATAAAAGTCCAGATAGGCCTTCGTTCTCGTGACGTTGTTTAGATTGTGTTCCGCCGTCACACCTCTTATTTTTTCTAATAACCTCCGATCACTCAAAGTTAAATGATGAGAGGTAACAAAGTTGTTGCTGTTTTTCTTCTTTAATTCATCCCTTATGCCATCAAGTGGTGTTTTTCCGTGACTTCTCGCAAAAAAAATGACAGTTTCCCCCCCTTATGAATTCTCCTTGCCTAACGGGAATATGTATTAATTGAGAATATTATTTGGGAGAGGAATGATTACCTGAGATGTTCGATACAAGGAAAGGCATGGATTGGATCATTAACGTGCTTAGGAAAGACCAATCTCCCGACGGCTCGTGGGACTATCCATTTGATACAGGGATTTCTACTGATGCTTATATGATCATTTTATTACGGACATTGGAGATAAATGATGAGGAATTAATTCAAGGGCTTACAAAGAGAATTTTAACAAGACAGGAAAAAAATGGGGCTTGGAAGTTATTTTTTGATGAAGGCGACGGAAATCTTACGGCAACATTGGAGGCCTATTACGCACTCCTTTATTCAGGGTATTACCCCAAAAGTGACAAACGGCTTCGGGCAGCGAAAAAATTTATTTTAGCTAATGGAGGGATAAAAGAGGCCAGCACGTATACAAAAATCATGCTTGCCTTAACCGGACAACAAAAATGGCCGACATTTTCCCCGTTTCCAATTGAGGTCATTCTTTTACCAGAGGTATTCCCGCTCAATTTCTATTCCTTCTCTGCATTTGGGAGAGCAAACTTAACACCAATCATGATTCTTGCAGATAAAAAATTATCGATCAGGACGGCTTACAGTCCGGACCTCTCAGAATTACATTTACACCGGGATGAAGAGGACTCATGGGTTCGCTCCACCGAAATGCGCTCGTTGTTATCTTTTCTTGACGATGGTGCGAAAAGTTTAATTGGCATTCCTAAAGAACTTCGTCGGTTAGCGATTGAGCGGGCAAAAAAGTATATGCTCGATCACATTGAAGCAGATGGGACCTTTTACAGTTATTACAGCTGCACCTTTTTAATGATCTTCGCCTTGCTATCATTAGGGTATAAGAAAACCGATCCTGTTATCATAAAGGCAATTGAGGGTATAAAGTCGATGAAATCTGAGATCAACGGTTTGCCCCATATGCAATATACAACAGCCAACGTCTGGAACACTTCATTGATAGGCTTTGCCCTGCAAGCAACGGGAATACCGACAACAGACCCGATGATAGTGAAGGCCAATCGTTACCTCCTCGACCGTCAGCACCATAAATTCGGCGATTGGGTGATTCATAATCCCAATAGTTTACCGGGCGGCTGGGGATTTTCCAACGTAAATACCATTCTGCCTGACGTTGATGATACCACCGCCACTCTAAGATCGATTTCGAGAATCGTTCCGACTGAACTTGCTGCCTGGGAACGGGGTATTAATTGGACGTTTTCGATGCAGAACGATGACGGCGGCTGGCCGGCATTTGAAAGAAATGCGGATTCAAAGCTGATTGAATTTTTACCTCTTGAAAAGGCTGAATTCTTAATGATGGATCCCTCATGTGCCGATCTTACTGGGAGAACATTAGAGTTTTTCGGGAATTATACCAATCTCCCAAGAGACCACACTGCGATTAAAAAAGGTGTCAAATGGCTGATGAAGGATCAGAAGCGGGATGGTTCTTGGTATGGACGGTGGGGGATTTGCTATCTTTATGGAACATGGGGCGCTTTAACAGGACTATCAGCTGTTGGGGTACCGAACAGTAATACGAGCATTCAAAAGGCGGCCAGCTGGTTACGGAGCATCCAAAACGAGGATGGCGGCTGGGGTGAATCGTGTCATAGTGATAGTGAGAAAAGGTATATACCGTTACGTACGAGCACTTTAACCCATACTTCATGGGCGCTGGATGCCTTGATTACCGTGTCAGACAAACCAACAGCTGAAATTCGCAAGGGAATTCAATATTTAGTAGATTCTCTCGATAAAGAGGATTGGACCACTGCCTATCCAAAAGGGCAAGGCATGGGCGGCGCCTTTTATATTCACTATCACGGCTACCGCTATATTTTTCCGCTGCTTACCCTCTCAGACTATCAGAAGAAATTTGAACGATAAGAAAACACATCGACGGCTTGATGTCCGTCGATGTGTTTATTTTGATATAAAGGCTGTGAGCTGCTTATAGATTTCGACCATTTCCTCCAGCCGCATCCTAACTAACCCGCTTGAAGACGGGGCAACAAAGTCAACCGTTCCCGGCACAACCACTTCTGCCTGGAATCCCCATGGAACTGTTTTCCGGCCGCTATATTGTTGATAAACCCCTTTTCCGACAAAACAAACGACTTTGGGCATAAATCGGTGGATCTTCTCCTTTAAAATCTCTCTTCCCGCTATGTATTCTTCCTTGGTAATTTCATCGGCCGCTTTGGTTGGTCTTTGAACGATATTAGAAAAGCCAAATCCCAAGCCTAATAGCGTTGCATCCTCATGAGGCTCATACTTGCGGTCCGTCAAGCCCGATAAGTGAATAATTTTCCAAAACCGATTATTAGGATTGGCATAATGATGCCCAAGTTCACTGGAACGAATACTCGGGTTAAATCCAACAAATAAAATCTGCAAACCTTCTTTTAGATGATCACTGACCGGGTTCATGATTTCTCCCTCTTTTCCTCCAGAAAGGATTTCTTTTTATTTTACCCTATTCAAGTTGTTGGAGTAATCCCATTTCAAAAGGAAGTAATAATAGTGGCCAGCAAGCCAACAATCGCAACAATGATCAACGAATAAAAAAATCGTGCATTCTGGAGGAGAAGCAGCCCGGTTAGGATGATCACCGTGTCAGTGGCAAAGATAATCACACCTACATTCACTTTTGACCATTTTGCGATTAGTAGCGCGAGCAGATCCATGCCGCCCGGACTGATATGGAATCGTAACATGACCCCCACCCCAATTCCAATGATAACAGCACCAATAATCACACTGCTGATAATCGGCAGCTGGATGGTCCCGTTTAATGGCATCAAAATTTCAAACATCATACCGGAAATGATGGCTCCAATCAATCCATTAACGAAATAAAAGGGATCTGCCTTATAAGCAAATAAGTACACAGGTATATTTAGAAGAATAAACATTACGCCAGCTTTCAAACCCCATAAATAGTTCAGCAAAAGGCTGATGCCAAAAAAACCCCCATTAATCAAATGAAAAGGGAGAATGAAACCATTTATTCCTACACCAATCAGTGTACTTCCAAATCCGATTATTGCCAGTCTCTTCAACATATTATCATCCCTTGTCCACGTTCTTTATTACCACTTATATGTAATAAATAGCTAGTTCATTCGATGTCGGGGTGATTTAAGAAAAATAGAGCCGCATTTGGCGGCTCCATATAAATTAAAAAGGTTAAAATTCATCTAATTGAAGGTAAAGATCTTCACATTCACTTTCCCTAAGCTCTATTTCATGATAAATTTTTTGCAGCAATTCCCATTCATTTTCGACTTCAAGCTGTTGTTTTAGTTTATAAATTTCTGCTTCGATTTGCTCTATCTTGTCTTCAATCTTATTTAAACTTATATCTTCTTCCACTTTCTTCACTTTTTGCGGCTTGATTTTAGTTTGTACAGCCTGTTCAATCGGCTTTACCTCAAGCTCATTCAGCTTTGCTTTTGCCCAATCATAGTTTCCATTGAAAAAATGGACGGTCCCATCCTGAAGCCAATAAATTTTCTGAAACAATTTATTCAGAAAATAACGATCATGGGAAACAGCTAATATTGTGCCATTAAATTGTTCAAGTGCTTCCTCGAGCACTTCACAGGAATCAATATCTAAGTGGTTCGTTGGTTCATCCAAAATTAGCAGATTCAAATCCTGGTACATTAATTGCGCTAGTCGCAGCCGCATCCTTTCGCCGCCACTAAGCTGGTTTACCTTACGAAACACTGCTGTGCCGTAGAATAAAAATCGTGCTAAAATATGACGGGCCTCTCCTTCATTTACGACAACTTCAGAGCGAAATACGTCAATGAGTTGTTCATCGCCAATATCCTCGAACACATGCTGTGATAAATAGCCAGCCTTTACATTGCTTCCAACCCTTACGACTCCATCATCTGCTTCGCATTCTTTAAGAATCATTTTTAAAAGAGTGGATTTTCCTGTACCGTTTTCACCGACAATCGCCGTTCGATCCTTATATTGGATGAGCATATTCACATGGTCAAATAGGGTTCGACTCCCAAACCGCTTCGAAACATCTTCAAGAACGATAACATCTTTACCGCTCCGATTATTCGCTTCAAAATCAATCGCCATTTTTTTAACATCGATTTTAGGGCGATCAAGTTTTTCAATACGATCAAGCGCCCGCTGCATATTAGTTGCCCGTTTATGAAGGGCTGCACTTGGCGGATTCGCTCTGTTAGCCCAGTCTCGCAGCCGCTTTATTGCTTCTTTCATCTTTTTAATTTTGCGCTGTTGTTCTTGATACTCCTGAAATTCGCGTAAAAGTTTCTCCTCTTTCTCCGTTACATAGCCGCTGAAATTCGTATGGTACAACTCAATTTCCCCATCCTCCATCTCTAGCACTTTTGTCACGACCTCGTCTAAAAAGTAACGATCATGGGAAATCAAAATTATTGTTCCTTTGTAGTCCTTAAGGAAAGAACCCAACCATTCAATCGCCATGAGGTCGAGGTGATTAGTCGGCTCATCCAGTAATAGTAATTCTGGATTTTTTAATAAACTTAACCCAAGCCCGACCTTCGTTTTTTCGCCACCACTTAAGGTGGCGAAAGTTTTATCCAGAAGGCTGGTAATATTCAAACCGTTAGCAATCCGCTCTAATTGCGCGTCCATTTCATAGCCGCCATTAAGGATAAAATCATCCTGGAGCTTTCCATATTGCTCCATTAATCTTTGGAGCAAATCAGGGTTCAATTCATGCCCCATTTCCCTTTCTAATTGTCGCAGCCTCGTTTCCGTTTCTGTCAACTGTTCAAAGGCAGTTTTTAAAACTTCCTTAGCAGTTAAATCATGAAAGTCAGGAATCTGCGCTAAATAGCCGATTTTCAGTCCCTTTTTCCAATGAATAACCCCTTCATCTACAGTTTCCTGATTGGCTAACAGTTTTAATAATGTCGTTTTTCCGCCGCCGTTACGACCGACAAGGCCAATCCGGCTTCCTTCTAGCACTTCAAATGATAAATCTTTAAAAATGATAGTACCGCCAAATGATTTCGCTATATGATTTACACTACAAATAATCATGTTCATTCTCCTCACGAATAAAAATTAAGATGAACATCTCTCCAACATAAAAAAACCGCAGGTATCTTTAATCACCCGCGGCTTTTAAATTTGAGCATGAAAAAAGAGTGCATCGGACGCACTCTTTACATACCTAATTATAGTGGGTAAAGAGATGTGTTATCGTTCCATATTCACAATAAAGTTTCGAAAAAAGGGCAGACTTCCCCCTTTGAAAACTACATCATGAAAAATTGCACGATAAATAGTAAGAGCCTCAAGCCACTGTAACCGTGCAAAAATAGAACTTTTCATCTCTTATCCACCTCCGTTTCCAAATAAGTTAGTTTCATTGTAAATTTTTCCGTGATAGATTGCAAGACCCCTTAAGCGGAATAATCTAAAACTTCAAATTAAATAGCGAAAAGAGCGAACATAACTGTTCGCCCTTTCGTGTAATGGTATTATTGAATTTTTAGAGGAATCAAGCCCCTTTATTAGCAGCTAATTTTGCCTTCAAAGTAATCAATTTTCCGTCACGGTACACTTCAAATTTGATTTCATCACCGGTCTTCACTTTTGAGTATAAATATTTTCGTAATTCCGATGAGTTGGCTATTTTCGTTCCATTCATCGAAATAATTACATCCTTCGGCTGGAATCCGGCCTTGGCGGCGGTCGAATTAGGATCAATATTCATCACCAGCACACCCTGCTTTACGTTTTCGGGAAGGTTTTGCCAATAAACTTGCGGAACTTGGTCTAAATCGGCTAAGCCGACACCAAGATACGGTCTGTCAACTTTGCCGCTTTTAATTAATTGATTCACGATTGGGATCAGATCATTACTAGGGATCGCAAAACCTAATCCTTCGACACCACTCTCGGAAATTTTTAAACTATTAATGCCGATTACCTGTCCCTGTGGATTGATTAATGCACCGCCGCTGTTTCCAGGGTTAATTGCTGCATCCGTTTGAATAACATTTGTCTCCCAGTTTCCTGCCGATGTCGAAATCGCAATGCTGCGGTCGATGGCACTTACAATCCCTTGTGTGACCGTTCTTGATAAGTTAAGTCCGAGCGGATTCCCAATCGCATAAACCTGGTCACCAGGGCGAAGTGTAGACGAATCACCAAAATCAGCCGTACCGGTAACGTATTTCGCATCGATTTTTAAAACAGCAAGATCAGTTAAGGCGTCGGTTCCAACCACTTCCGCCGTTGTTTTTTGACCATCATATAAAGAAATCTCCAGCTTTGAAGCGCCCTCGACTACATGATTATTTGTAACAATATAGGCAATATCATTACTTTTTTGAAAAATAACCCCTGAGCCGGAACCTGCCTGGACACTTTGCCCTGAACTAGAATTTCCCCAAAAATCGTTATTTTGCTGCTGCTGGAAATTAACAACGCCAACAATTGCCTTGGATACTTTTTCTACGGTATCAGCAATCGAACCAGTGGATGCCATTGTTGGCTGCGCTGTGACTTGCTTAAGTGAGGACACAGAATTACTCGTCACTTGATTCTCCGCATTCGGATAAAAGCTTTTTATGTAATCTGTATGTGGAAGAATTGTTAACGTCAATACAGAGCCAATTACTCCGGCTGCAAGTGTAGAGGCAAATCCTTTTAGATTCCGTTTTTTAGGTTTCTTCTCCTCAACCTGGTTCGTTATTTTGGTTTGTTCGAAAACTGGCGGAACCGCTGCTTCCTCTAATCCATCCGCTGCTTTTGAGTCTGCACTCTTGTCTGCATTGACGGAATCCACTGGCTCGACTGTGAACTCAACATCGACTGCATTCCTATTTCCCTCCCTGTTCTCGAAATCGCTTGTATCATTAGAAAATGCTTCTGTATGGGTACTATCCGTTATCTCAGATGAATTTGTTTGATCTTGTTCGAATTCATTTTCATTTTTATAATCCATCTTCATCAATCTCCTTATGATTGCTATTTGTTATTCTATAATCCTTACTTTAACCGACAAATCTTAACAAACTATTAACAAACTATAACGACTTTAGGAATTTAATAAGAAATTATCTTGAATTAGCACAGTAAAAAGCCGCGGGCTCTAACCCACGGCTTTCAGGTAATTATTTTTTCTTAATTCGGATGACAAATTTCGTTCCTTTTCCCTCTTCACTAGACACTTCAATGTCGCCGTTATGAAGGAGAACTAATTGTCTTACAATCGACAAACCCAGCCCAAATTCACCATAGGGATTACTGGTTCTGGAAATATCTGCTTTATAGAATCGACGCCAAATATTTTCAATTTCGGTTGAATTGATGCCAATTCCCGTGTCTTCCACCTCGATAATCGTTTCGTTCTGCTCGGTTCGTCCCCGCAGCCAGATGGTCCCGTCTTCTGTAAATTGAATACTATTTTTGGTGATATTAATTAATATTTGCACAAGGCGATCATAATCGGCGTTCACCATTACATCTGGTGCGGCATCAACAACAATTTGATTATTCTTCTCTTCCGCCTGAAGCATCAATTGCTCCTGAATGATTTCCAGCACTTCCAAAAGCTGAATCTCTTCTTTAAAAAGCTGGATTTGATTCGAGCGGATTTTTTCATAGTCTAAATTTTCATTGACGAGGCGAATCAATCTTTTTGCTTCGTGACTAACTAGGTTAATTCCCCGCTCTTTGTCTTCTTCGGGAATCATATTATTCTTCAATCCTTCAATGACACCGCTAATCGTCGTTAACGGTGTCCGCATCTCATGAGACACGTCGGCCATAAACTGCCGTCGGCGATTTTCAAGACTCTCAATTTCCTCCATCGAGGCGTTTATTTTATCGACCATATGATTAAAATCATTGGCCAATTCACCGATTTCATCAAAATTGGAAGAATGTACATGGACATGGTAATTCCCCGCCGAGACAAGCGAGGTTGCCTCACGCAGACGTTTAATCCGGTTCACATGAATTCTTGATAAATACCAACTAAACAAGAACGATACACCAAGGGCGATTAAGATGGTATAAAGCAAAAATTGATTGATACGGTGGATCATCGCACTTGACCCGCTTATCGGGGAAGTTAATAAAATGCCGCCCATAAATGTCCCTTGGTCTAGGTCTACATAGGGTAAGACAACAAAGGTCACACCTTCTTGGCCAAACCTTTTAAAATCACTATTTACCACTAGCGTTTGGCCCTTGGATATTTTATCCCAATCAGAAGAGGATAACCCGCTTATCGTCTTAGATGGTCTTCCAACGCTATAAAGAACTGCATCCTGATCAAACACACTAAAACTCATTTTTCTTGCAGCTAATACATTACTATATTGTTTAAAAATTTCCGGCTGATAATCAATACGGCTCTCTTCAATATCTGACAAGATTGCCTTTCCATAAGTGATTAGCTCTTCTGCTTTGTTCTCATAAACTAAATTTTCAAGATAATGGGCAAACAACAGGCTTAAGATTAAAAACGCAACCACAATGATGCTAATATGACTGAAAAACTGCTGATAAAAATACTTAAATTTCATCTGCTTTGCTTGATTCATCGAACTTATACCCTACTCCCCAAACAGTATGGAAGAATGGCTGCGACGCCGTTTCAACTTTTTTTCTGAGCCGCTTGATGTGCACATCAACGGTCCGTTCATCACCGTAAAACTGATATCCCCACACTCTTTCAAGTAACTGCTCTCTAGAGAATACCTGCTTTGGATGCTCGACCAAATAATAAAGTAAATCGAACTCTTTTGGCGTTAAGTTGGTAACCGGCGTTCCGTCAACAAACACTTCTCGTGTGATTCTATTAACGTTAAAATGTTCAGTTTGCAGTAAACCCTCCATCTCCTTCGGCGCCTGGTTTTGGAAACGGCGGGTAACCGCCTTAATTCTTGCCATCAGCGTAAGCGGACTAAACGGTTTCGTCACGTAATCATCCGCCCCCATCTCAAGTCCAAGCACCTGATCAGATTCACTATCCTTCGCTGTTAACATAATTATTGGAACGGCAAACTTTTCTTCTCGTATTTTCCGGCAAATCGTCACTCCATCCATTCCTGGAAGCATCCAGTCAACAATAAGGGCATCCCATGTCCCGCTTTTAAAGCGGTTATAGCCTTGGACACCATCATTAACAAATTCGCCTTCAATCCCTTCTTTGGCAAAAAACATTTCAATCATTGAGCAGACACTTTTATTATCTTCAATCACTAGTATTTTCAACATTCTTCAACTCCCAGCATAAAAACTCACATCTTTAGTGTAATCGAATTTTCAGCTATATCAAACCATCTGCCTAAAACTTCTCTGCAATTTAACACTTTATTCATGGTTTATTAATAATTTACATGAAAAAAGGCCTTGAATGACCTCAAGACCTTTTTCCTGACGATTTACGGTTCTAAAATCAGCTTCCCTTTTGTCTTCCGTGATTGCATTAACGTATGAACCTTTGCCGCCTCCTCTAATGGAAACACACCGCCATTCGTCAGCTTCAGTTTTCCTTCTTCCAAGTAGGTAAGTAATTCTACTAAACTAGGCTGAAGCAGTTTTGGCTTTCTCATGATTTGCGGTAAGAAGAAACCAATGACCGATTGATTTCTAGCCATCAGTGTGGACGGATAAAAACGAGCCTGCTCTCCGCTTGCTGCTCCAAAGATAACCAGTCGCCCAAAAGTAGCAAGGCATGTTAGTGTTTGATGAAAAATACTCCCGCCTGCCATTTCAAGCGCAACATCTACCCCTCTGCCGCCTGTTTCTTTCAGAACCTGCTGCTCCCAGTCAGGTTCGGTATAGTTTACGAGAATGTCAGCTCCCATTTCACGGGCAAATTCCAATTTTTCTGCAGAACTTGCAGTAGCAATTACCTTTGACGCACCAAATAGCTTAGCCAGCTGGACTGCAATGGTTCCTACTCCGCCAGCTGCCGCAGAAATAAGGACCGTTTCACCCTTTTCCAAACGACCCATCGTTTTTAAAATATGGTAGGCACTTAAGCCTTGAAGCGGCAGTGCAGCCGCATGGTGAAAGTCTAATGTTTCCGGTACAGGAATCAATGAACGGTCATCAGCAACGGCATATTCCGCATATCCGCCTGATTCAATTAAAGTGACCACCCTCATACCCGGTCTCACCGTTGTTACATAATCACCCACCTCAGCGATAACGCCGGCAATCTCAGCACCGGGAATGAACGGAAGTGGTGTTTTTACAACATACCGGCCTTCCCTTCGTGCTGTATCCGCATAATTGACACCAATTGCCTTGATTTCAATTAATACCTCATGTCCAGTGGGAACCGGTTTTTCCATCTCTACCAACTTTAAAACCTCTGGCCCCCCGAATTCTTTCAGCTGTACAGCTTTCATAACGGTCATCTCCTACTTCCCTGTAAATAATGGTTTTCGTTTTTCTTTGAATGCGGCAATTCCTTCTTGATGGTCAGCCGTTTGCACCATTAACGTTTGGACAAGACGTTCCTGCTCAAGGATATCCTCAAGTGTGGCTGTAAACGATTGATCAATGAGTTTCTTTTGTTTTCCAAATGCTTTTCCTGGCCCATGAGCTAATTTCAACGCCAGCTTTGTCGTTTCTTCTTGGAGCTTTTCTAATGGAACAAGGTAATTGATGACACCCAATTGATAGAGACGCTCAGCCGGAATAGGCTCAGCAGTATAGAAGAATTGTTTTGCCAAGTGCGGACCGATTAATCGCGGCAGCAGATAGGAACCGCCGCCATCCGAAATTAATCCCACCTGGGAAAAGCTAAGGGCAAATTTACCGTCCTCCGCCGCTACAATCAAATCGCAGGCAAGGGCTAAGTTAAATCCGGCACCGGCCGCAAAGCCATGGACCGCCGCTATAATTGGTTTTTCTGTTGCTTTCATCGATAAAATCAATTCATTTAGCTTGCCAATATGCTCATACACTTGGACCGGCCCTGCCTGCCCCATCGTTTTAACGTCGCCGCCTGCACTAAATGAACGACCGGCACCTGACAAAACAATGACCTGGATATCTTCATCATGTTATGCGTTTTGAAGAGATTCCATCAAACCCGTAATCATCTCAGGGCTAAAGGCATTTAGGCTTTCTGGGCGATTTAATGTTAATGACAACACTGATCCTAATTTTTCAATTAATAAATGCTCTTGCGTCATTTTCATCTTCCTTTCCTTCAGTGGTTGTTTCAATCACAACTTTTCCAGCTTTTAATATCGACACAATCGAGGTAATCCCTTTTGCGGCAGCCACCTTTAAGTCAGCCTGCTGGTGATGCTTATCTCAGCAGTTGCTGCTGCATGCAGAATTAAGTTTTTGACAAAATAATTAAAGTTAGCAAACCGGGTATCAGTTGTTTGCCCTTTTTTATAGCGATAATAAATTTGTTGGCCAATCACCGCCAGCTTAAAATAGGCAAACGTCAAATAAAAGGTGAAGTTGGCAATATCGCGGCCGCTTTTTTTCGCGTATAGCTCGACAAATTGTTTTCTCGTTAAAAATCCTTCGTGAACCGCGGTAACAGGTGCCTTGCCTAGGCCCTTAATTAAAAGATCCGGATCATCTGGCTGGTTCCAATAACTCATCGCCGCGCCCAGGTCTGCAAGCGGGTCGCCGACGGTCGTCATTTCCCAATCAAATAAACCGACGATTTCCGTTAAATCTTCGTTAAACATCGCATTATTAAACTTAAAGTCGTAATGAATAATAGTTGCTTCGTGTTTTTTAGGGATATGGTCAAGCAGCCATGTTTTCAAAGAATCAGCGTCAGCAATTTCATCAGTCTGCGCCCGTTCATAGCGGCCAATCCAGCCATGTACCTGCCGTTCCATAAAACCATCTGGCTTGCTGATTTCTGCCAGTCCCGTCTGCTTGTAATCGATGGCATGTAATTCCACCAGCTTATCAACCATTATCTCTGAAAGGCCCCGGCATAGGTCTTTCGTTACTGCGATTCCGTCTGGAAAGGATGTATCCAACACTAGACCGTTTTTTCTTTCCATCAGGAAGAACGGGCTCCCAACAATGTCGTGTTTGGTCGAAAAAAGGTAAGGTTTTGGAGCGGAAGGAAAGATAGGGTTCAGTTCGGAAAGGATTTTATATTCGCGCTCCATATCATGGGCCCTTGGTGCAACAGGTCCAAGCGGCGGACGCCGTAGCACCGCCTCCCAATCCCCCAGTTTTAATTGATAGGTTAAATTTGAATGACCGGCGGCAAATTGCAGGATTTCCAGCGATCCCGCAGGAAGTGAATCGATATTCTCTCGCAAAAATGTTTCTAATACCGTTAGATTCAATTCTTCTCCTTTTCGAACAGGAATGGTATCTTTACTCATTTGATTATTCATTGGCCCCCTCCTCTTATACTAACCGGTTGGTATTTTATTTTAAAAAAAGAGAAGGGTATTTCGACTGAAAAACCCGCTCTCACATTTTTTTCAATCCATTTGAATTCCCCTTAAAATCATTTCGACGAAGATCTCTGCTACTTCCCTGTCAGTACAGCTTCCGTTTGGATTAAACCACTGGTAACTCCAATTTGTTATCCCCAAAATTCCAAATGTAATAATCGCGGCATTTAAATCAGGGCGCAATTCACCATTCTTCATTCCGGCTTCGATTAACTCCTCTACGTTCAGCCGAAAACGGTCACGCTTAAGATCAATTAAGGCGAGGCGCTCAGGGCTCAAATTTTTTAATTCTCTAAAAAATATTTTTGCTGCAGAGCCCCGGGGTTTAATGTCGGAAAGCAGCATATAAACAATCTCAAATAATTTTTGTTTGCAGGAATTCTTTTCATCTTTAAATATCCGTTCCTGCTGAACAAGCAATTCATTGATGTAGCCTAGATGAATATCCATTAATAATTCTTCTTTACTCGAGAAGTAATAGTAAAATGTCCCCTTTGTCACGCCAAGAGAATCGACAATATCCTGGATTGATGTCTCACTAAATCCCTTTTTTTCAAATAAGCGGATGCTTTGTTCCGTTATTTTTTCTTTCACCTTTATGTCCTCACAATCCATATTTATACTAACCGGTTGGTATCTCATTGCAACAATTATACATCCCAAAATGTAAATATTCAAATTCATTTCTAAATATTCTAAAAAATCTTACGGATATCTCTTAAATGACTTCTTTTGCTTATTCATCACTTCATGCGATTTTTCGATAATATCCGTTAAGACATCGCCTTTGTAGATTCTCCCAAGCTTCAACCCCTGTTGGTAGTACACGACAATTTCATCAAGTTTTGCTGAGGTTTCCTTCGTGATCCTCACATTTAATTGAATTCTCTCGGTTTCCTTCATGATAGACACCCCTATTCTACTGTTAGCTAGTTGCTAGCAGTTAACTATTTCATTGTTATTAATTGTTAATATACTATAATTCTACAAATTTTTCATTAAAATAAAAAAAGGGCCCTCATTTAAATTCTTCCCTTCCTGGTTACATGAAATGGCAAACTTCTAGCAATATTATAACGAGGGAGGTGTATGCTGGAATGATTTTACCTTGGATATTTGCAGTAGTGCTCGCTGGCCAACAAATCCATGTACCAGATAGTTTAACCATTACCAAAGACGGCAACAATGTGACAAACATCAATCGGTTAGATTTTTCCTTGCCATATACTGATTTGCCAATTATTGATTCCAACAAATACAATCAATTTTTAGACAAATTAGATAAACAATTTGCGGTTGAACCTGAAAATGCCCGCTTAGATAACAATGGAAATATTTTAGCAGAACAAACAGGCCTTCGAATTCATCGCCAGGCGTTCACGGAACAATTCTATATTTACTTTTTTTCACATAAACAATCCCAGATGGAAATTCCTATGCTTACCGTTTATCCAAAAGTAGATAGTGAATTACTCAGTAATATCCGCAGTTTGCGTATTGGCCGTTATGTTACTTCTTTTAATTCGCATAATAAAAACCGCTCTACCAATATTGAATTAGCAGCAAAAGCGATTAATAATCATGTCGTCTTTCCTGGAGAGGTGTTTTCTTTTAACAAAGTAGTAGGTAAAAGGACAGGTGCACGGGGCTACCTGCGGGCTAAAGTGATTGTCAGAGGTGAGTATGCTGAGGACATTGGCGGGGGTATTTGCCAAGTTTCCTCAACACTCTTTAATGCTGTTGATAATGCCGGGCTTAAGATTGTCGAACGTTTTTCTCACAGTCGGTCGGTTCCCTATATTCCACCCGGGCGTGATGCCACTGTCAGCTGGTATGGACCAGACTTTGGATTTAAAAATAGTTATAATCAGCCAGTGTTAATCCAAGCAAGGACACTTGGACATTTATTAATCATTAAGCTCTATTCTGCAGAAAACATCGAGTACATACCGCGGAAAGTACCCGCCGCCATAAATTGACAAAAGTCCGCTAAGAATGCGGACTTTTTTAATTATTGATTATTTTTATTTAAGGCGCTTGTTAAAAGCTCTTCTGAAAATTCGGTTAAGGCTGTATCATCCATCTTATTAAAATTAATCTTTGAGGAAAAGTTTTTTACTGCATTTTGTAAAGGAAGTGCTAAGTCTTTACGCCTTCCTCTTCCTCTAGCTGCGCCAAAAACGGCCGCGCCTAGGCCGATCCCTACGAGAGATGCCCACATGGCGCCCCTGCCTTTTCGTTTCGGTGCAAATAATTTAATAAACGGCTGCCTCCTAATGTCCCTCATCAACAGCACTCCTTCCACAAATATGGAAATTGGATTTTACCCCTTTCCATTTGCTTAATTTGTGCATTTACAGCTGAAAATATGATTTAAAAACTGTTTTTGCTTTGTTACTTACTGGAAGGATTTTGACCATATAGGTGGTAAAGTTTTTCTTTGGATAAAAATAAATAATTGAGACTATTGGTACGAAAGTTTTTGATGGAGGAACTAGAGATTAAGGAAATAGGCAGCTGGCCCAGCTTTTTAAAATATTTATACCAGCTGTTACTCGGAGGATAACTTTCAAAGCCTAATGACCTAATCCCCTTATTTATTGTAGTAATTCCAATAATCCCTTTAATATTAGACTCCTCAGGGTGGTCTTTCAGATAACTTGCAAGCAAAGGCATAGAACTTAGAACTAGCTTATACATCAGCCTTGCCCTCATTAAATCATTTTTTATTTTTTTAAATTCATGTAATAGCCTAATATTATGCAAATGAATTTTTAATAAACAATCGTTTCTGTTTATCTTTGTACCATCGGCAAGAGTGAAATTCCCTCCTTTGTATTTGGTAATTCGAACCCGAAATACCGATTGGTTATTTTGGTCATCATTAATATAATGCAAACGGGAACATAAATAAAATAGCGGGTCTATAAGCTTCCAGATCCATAATATTGTTAGCCGTAAAATCATCTTAGACTCACTCCCTTAACGGTCTACATCCATAGGATGATAAAGATGTTTCGTTTTTAGTTTGGTAATCTAAGGATATGTATCGGACATGAAAAAAAGCCGGTAATTAGCCCGGCTTTAAGAAATTTGGTGAAAGGTAATTTCAGGACGACTGCCAATACGGATATTAACACCTGTCTGACCAAGGCCTTCACTTATATAAAATGGCTTACCGTTGTGATAGTGCAGTCCTTTAATAATGTTCATCTGAACAAGTTTCCCCATCTTCATTAAGTGAAATGGTTTTGGCCAATGGATTTGTCCGCCATGAAAATGGCCAGATAAGAGGTAATCAAAAGCGTAGTCCTTCATTTGCAGAACCACGTTTGGATCATGTGTCAAAACAAGATTGTAACCATTTGGTAAATTTCGATAAGATTCTTCAATATTGCTTCGGCCTGAATGATTATCATCAATTCCGATAATATTAAGTGTATCGTCATTAATGTTTAATGATACATGCTGATTTTGAAGTGTGATACAGCCATTTTCCTCTAAGGTTTGTTTTAAGCAATCGAAATTTTCACCTTTAAGGTAATAATCATGATTACCGAAGACAGCGTAAATCCCAAGTTTCGGATTTATTCTGCCTAACACGTTTAAATATGGAATTAATTTCGGAATACTTTTTTTTCTGTCAAGAAAATCACCCGTTAAGGCAATCAAATCAATCGATTCCTTCGAAACGGATTGATACAATTCCTCCGGTGAAATCGATATATTTTCAAGATGAATATCAGAAAGATGAAGAATATTCAAGTCCGGATGCGCTAATTTTGAGTGAGAAATTCGAATTGTATTAATGGCTACTTTCTTTGTATTTTTATAAGCCCGATAGAAAATAACGAATAGAATGATGATGCTAATTAGAAAAATCAAAGATATCCCCTCCCACTACTGAGTATAGTAGGATGTGCTGATACTTTATAGTGGTAGTTGATGGGAAGATTAGTTTACATAATATCATTATAGTAAATAAAAATTAAAACGTAATAAAAAGAACCTCTCTCCGCTTCTTATCATACTATGCAAAAAAAAGATAAGTAGGTGGAGTCTATGGGAGGATTAACGTATATTGATTTCTTAGCCAAGTTTGGTGTTGGCGGAGCCCATCCTGGTGGAATTCCTTTAACCAAAAATATGCTTACCGGAGAAAATATTACTAAGAACACTGCTATTTTGGATGCAGGCTGCGGTACGGGACAAACTACTGCTTATTTATCCCAGCAGTATAACGCAAACGTATACGGATTGGAGCTCAATCCAATTATGCTTGAAAAGGCGAAGACCCGATTTGAAACCTTACAGCTTCCAATTCAATTATTCCAAGGTTCAATTGAAGATATTCCGTTTGAAGATCAGACTTTCGACATTATCTTGTCTGAGTCTGTTTTAGCTTTTGTTAATAAACCGACAGCATTAAGGGAATTTTACCGAGTATTAAAAAGTGGCGGCCGCTTAATTGCCAACGAAATGACCATAAATACAAAATTAAGTCCGCTTGAAGAAGCAGAAATTAAGAAATTTTATGGCTTAGATTCTTTATTACTGGAGGAAGATTGGAAGCGAATTTTAGAAACCACCGGGTTTCAAAATATTGAATTACAAAGCCAGCCACAAACCATGAGTCAAGGTAACCCGGCCCAGGAATTTAATTTTTCAAAGAACTTTGAACCGGAGCTTTTTGATATTCTTAATCAGCATGGAAATATTGTCATCAAGTATCATGATATTTTAAGCTATCGTACTATTTTCTGTACAAAATTGTAATGGATCAAAGCCCCATATTTTTTTGATGGGGCTTTTTTACTTTATCAATTAATACATCCCGCCCCTTTTCAAGAAAAGGACAAGATCTAGTTCATTTGCCTGTGCAACCAACAACCTCCTTTCATATTTTATAGCAAGTACCGTTAAAGGAGGAATTTGGAATGAATCTAAATTATGAGCAAGCACGTGGTTTAGAGGGAAAAGTCATCAAGGTTCAAAATCATGAAGGAAAATGGGTAATGGGACGGGTGGTCAAGGTAAGAAAAGATGGCCTTGAGCTCGAAGAAGTTAATTCCACAAGCTCGAATGATGGATACGGTTACGGCTTTTGGGGTCGTAGACCGTTTTTCAGACCGTTCTTTGTCCCATTTATTGGTTTTCCTTTCTTCTTTTGGTAAGCAAGTATAGCTTTATACTTGCTTTTTTTTTGTTTTAAAGCTTCGGCTCTCCCCTTCCCGACAGTTAATAGGATGGACTTGTTTATTTAAGTGAATATTATTGACATTCCGTCGGAAAATAATGCTGAAAGGATGGGTGAAGACAATGGATAAAACATTAGGCTATCTTAGGGAAATTTTATCAAATTATACCGATGAACATATAGAAGGCAGACAACTATACCGGAAATTACTGGAAGGCCATTATGCCTCTGAAGGAGCTTTTGTCCGTGATTTAAACCAAAAAGAAAGTCATTTTTTAAATAAAATTCTCCCAACTGAAATTAGCTATGCGAAAGAGGAACAGGACGAAAAAAGAGCTTATCAGCTAAATGAGGTGTATGAACTGTTATTTTAAGTTAAGAAAGATGGCAGAATTTCTGCCATCTTTATCAGCCATATTTCATTTTTTGCGAAAAATATTTCCGAGGTAAGCGCACAGTACGACAAATGAAGATGGATATACTGTGCTCATTTCCCTATTAAGTGACACAAAATGCCTTGAAATTACAAGAACCAATCTTGTTTATTTGCTAATTTAGCCTAAATGCGACAAGCCGCTTCCCATTGAGCTGCTAATGAATATCTTTTTTCTTAAATCTTCCGCCGCGAACCTCGGCAATATCCGCAACGGCTAAAAAGGCACTATCGTCATTTTCAGTAACGATTTCCTTCAATTTTGCTTCTTCAAGACGATTGATGACACAAAAAATTACTTTTTTATCGTCACCAGAATAGGCACCCTCTCCATTGATGTAAGTAACACCGCGCCCAAGTCGATTCATAATCGCATCGCCAATTTGTCTGGCGTTGTCACTTATGATCCATACCGATTTGGATTCATCCAGTCCTGTAATGGTAACATCAATCGTTTTGTAAGCTACAAAATAAGCAATCAACGAATACATCGCCCTGTCCCATGTGAAAACAAAACCGGCGCAGCCTAGAATAAAGAGATTAAAAAACATGATGATTTCCCCGACGGAAAAAGGGAGTTTATTATTAAAAAGAATGGCAAGGATCTCAGTACCATCTAAAGAGCCGCCGTAGCGAATAACCATACCCACGCCAATCCCGAGTACGATTCCACCGAAAACAGTTGCAAGCAGGATATCTTGGGTAAAGGCTGGAACCGGGTGAAGTAGGGTAGTACCTATTGAAAGGACTATAATGCCATATAGGGTTGATAAGGCGAAGGTTTTTCCGATTTGTTTGTAACCAATAAAGAAGAAAGGGATATTAAGAATAAATAGGAAAATTCCTAGTTTCCAGCCTGTAATATAGGAAAGCATGATAGAAATCCCGGTAATCCCGCCATCAATAACATTATTGGGAACGAGGAATATTTCGAGTCCTACTGACATCAGCGTGGCACCAATCGTTATTAAAAGTATCCGTAGAAAAAGCTTTCGTTTCGTCAATCTTCGATGCTGGATTTTTGCGATAATTGCTTCCTGCTTTTCGAGTAAAGTTAATTCTTGTGTTCCTGTCATTATCTTGCCCCTTTCGAATGGTATTCTAACTACAGTATAGCGAATTTTGCCTTTGATTTATAATAATATGCTTTATATTCGATAAGAAAAGAAACTGCCTGAATTCAGGCAGCAGGTTTGCTTCATTAACTTGGGTCAACCTCGTCGTATGATAGTGTGATAACTCTCGTATATTCTCCGTTGTCAATCTCTTTCTCTGAGGCACTTTGCTCTAATTCTTCCTGGTCATCGATACCCGGAGCAAGTGATGGCCGATCATTTTGGCTGTCTTTCCTTTTAGGCAATTTTAAACACTCCTTTCCGAGAATATTTTCCCAAAAACTTTGGGTAATATACCGAGTAATTTTTTTCAATAATAAAAAGAAGCTACCTCTTTATTGAAGTAACTTCTTAGTAATATTAACAGCTTAGGGGCCAAATTCGCTGGCGGCTATTATTTAGTCCACAATCGGATTTTTGAAATTGTCCTTAACGGGAATATTGTTCTCTTTTATTTTCTCCTCAATTTGCCATTTGTGATCCGACAGGTAGTCATCGAACTGAAGGGTTACTTTACTGCCATCCCTATCCTCAAATTTATACTGATATAAACTAGTGGTCCCTTGGTGGTTTCGATAGACAACATCTACTTTGATTATTTCTTCCCATTTATACTCTTTTTCCTTGATGCTTGTTAAGGAATTATAATGAATTCCAGCTTCATCCAAGTAATAATAATTGGTAAGGCTTAGGACAAAAGCCGGTATCGTGGCAATCAGTAAAACAGCTATTAGCCATTTAAAAGTACGTCCTTCAAAGCGCTCCCTAAATAGTAAATAAACGGTAAAAATAACCGCGATAAATAACATTCCACACATAAAGGTTATATAGGCAGAAAACGGCGTCGAAAAAAACCAATGAGACCGTGAATAGTAAACCAGACTTTGAAACGATGCCACCACCACAAACGGAACAAACAAACTGCTTATGTATAAAATAATCGTATAGGCTACTAATTTTACATGATGATCCTCTGATACTTCTCTTCTTTTTAATACTATCAAAAAAAATCTCCCCTTATGTTTTAGTTCCCACTCTTTTTATTTTACCTTATAATTTCCAATATTTAAATTATTTTACGAGAATTTTGACAAAATGCTACATAATAAAAATACTAATTTTTGTGGAGTTTTACAGATTGGAAAAACTGGTAGGAAAAGAACCGGTTCATAAATACATATCCATTCATTATCTTGGCATACTACTTTTGTATTGAAATTTTTTAAAGAAAGAAGGAATTTATAATGACAGTAGGAACTCAAGTAAAACAAGCATTAGCAGGCTTAAAAAGCGCACAAGCAAGCTTTGAAGGCTTTGCACTGGCAACAGATAACCAAAATGCTAAACAACTATATCAACAGGCAGCACAGCAAACTCAATCTGTTCTTGACAGCCTAGAACCGCGTATTCAAGAAATAATGGCTGAAGAACCACAATACAATCAATAATGGCTAAGAATGGGTTGGCGATTCTGCCAACCCATTTTTCATTTTCCAACAAATCTTAAGCAGCACATAAGAAAGGAGTTCCCCGATGTGACCGTTTCTTCAAATGTAAAACAATGCCTTTCGACCATAAAAGGGATCGAAGCACAGCTATCCTCCCTCGCACTAAATTCTCTTGATGAGGAAGCAAAGGCCGTTTTCCATGAAACAGCCTTAACAATGGCTGATGTTAAAAAAGACCTTCAATACCGTGTTTTGGAACTTGAACGCCAAGAACCGCAGTACCAAGGTTCATAATAATTCTGAGGTGAAAAATAATGCCAGGTTGGTTCTTTATAATAACTCGGTCGTTGATTTTTTTGCTGCTCTTATTTATTACAACAAAAATACTTGGAAAGAAACAAATCTCAGAGCTTTCTTTCTTTGAGTACGTAGCAGGAATTACAATTGGAAGTATCGCCGGTGAAGTAGTTACCGGCCTTGAGTCTAACATGTATCATGGCGCTTTAGCTATTTGTGTATTTGGCTTTATTACTTTCTTGGTAAATTTTTTATCAATAAAAAGCAAAAAGTTCAGTGATCTCGTTGAAGGTAAAGGGACTGTTGTTATTAAGGACGGAAAAATATTAGAGAATAATCTAAAAAAAGAAAAGTATACCATTGATGAACTCTCTGCCCTCCTTCGGGCAAAGGATATTTTTCGAGTCGCAGACGTTGAATTTGCCGTTTTGGAACCAAGAGGAAATTTAAGCGCGTTATTAAAAAAAGAAAACCGTCCACTTACACCAAAAGATTTACAAATGAAAATGGCGAAAGAAAAGGAACCGCAAACCGTCATTATGGACGGAAATATTATGGATGAACCATTAAGATGTTCTGGAAAAGGCAGAGGCTGGCTTTATACAGAATTAGAAAAACAGGGAGTAACGCTAGATAATGTCTTTTTTGGCCAAGTGGATTCATACGGTGAATTAACCGTTGACCTTTATGATGATAAAATCAAAGTGCCACAGGCAGCACAGCGTCCCCTCTTACTTGCGACACTTAAAAAAACACAAGCCGATCTAGAAATATTTTCCCTTTCAACGGATTGTGACCAATCAAAAGCAATGTATAAAAAAAATGCAGCGATTTTTGAGGAGACAATTGAAAAACTGGCCCCTTTTCTTAATGGATGATGTAAAAATCCTTATCAACTTAGGCTGATAAGGATTTACGTTTTTTAAGAGTTTATTGTATTATCGGTTGTGGTTAATGAAATAGAAGCAGTACTGCTTTTGTTTGATAAATAGCTGTGCAGCACCATACCAAGCATAACTAATACCATCCCGCTCCATGATAACCCATTTGGGAATAAGGAATTCAAAAGTAACAATTCGCCGATAACTGCGAATAAAACCTCCATCGATTGAGTAGCTTCAACGGCAGCTAATTTTTGCATATCCCCTCTCACAAGATCTGTGGCATGAAAGAATAGAATCGTTGCGATGACACCAGACGAAATGGCAACCAAGCTGGATTGTATCGTTTGTCCGATGCTGGGTGGTCCAGCAGTTCGTAAACCATACACGGATAGAACCAGCCAAAAAGGCATGCTCGCCAGCGTCATTCCTAATACACGTTGGAAAACATCAAGGCGCCCCCCGCACACATCCATCATTTTACGATTTCCAAGCGGGTAAGCAAAGGAGGCTAGGATAACAGGAAGCACACCCAAAGAAATTGCCGCAATGGATAAATGATTGGCCTGCTGCAGCTGCATTAAGATGATCCCCAGCAAAATGATGGATGACATCGCCATTCCTTTAAAAGGAATTTTTCCTTTCATTTGAATCGGACCCTTTTCAGTCATAACCTGTTCGTAAAAGAGCGGCGCAAGCAATGATCCAGAGATAATCGTAATTTGCCATGTAGCCGCGATTAACCACCCAGGTGCATAGGACGCAGAAAAACAAATCGGTGCATAGAACAAGCCAAAGCCAATCGAACTCCATAACAGCCATGTAAAAGGACGGCTTTTCATTTCTTTAAGCAATGGTGTAAAGTTTTTTCTTGCGATTACGATAATAAGCAGAAAGGGTACCATAAAGAAATAGCGTAGAGATGCGCTCCATATCCAGCTGCCGCCTGCTAAATCCATCGATCTGTTTAAAATAAACGTAAAGGCAAAAAAGAAAGCAGCAAAGATGCCTAATATTATCGGCCGCATTAAACAATCCCCTTCTTACTATGAATATAGTGTTATTTTCTATGAAAAAAGGGAAACCATCAAGTAGTTTCCCGCTAAAAATTAATTTCTTTCCATATTGGACTCACCAAAAAGATACCTACTGCCCCTTAGAGCAATAAAAAAGGAGCAAATGAACAGGGCAGCTGCAACCTTAAATGTCGTTCGTACTCCAAATTCATCAGTAATCCAGCCCATCACGAGCGAAGAAATCCCAAATGCAGCAAAAACAAGAGTTCCCCGGGCAGAATAGACTTTGGCAAGCAGCTGTTCCCTGGCGCTTTTTTGAATAATTGTTGTCTCGGCAACATCACGGGCCATTTGCGGCAGACCAAACAAAAAGGAGACGAAAAGAGCAAACCAAGGAATCGATGTCATGCCAAACATAAAGGTGATGGCAATTAAACTAAAGGTGGACCAAAGAATTGTTTTTCCTAAATTCCTTTCTATTAAGTGGGAAAAACGATAAATTAGCAGCCCGGCAAAAAGCATTCCGGCAAAAAAAGAGCCATTAATAAACCCCCACCAGTCCTCCCCTTTATTTAATGCTTCGGAAACATAAACAAACAAAATGGCTGCAATCCATACCCCGTTTGCAAAGGTTTCAAGAATATTCATATAGCTGACAGTCCGAAGCTGTTTAGATTTCCAAATGATTCCCCAGCCCTCTTTCAAGGCTTCCAAACGCGTTTGGTTTTCTTGAGCTTGGATGTGTACAGTTTGTTCAATTCCCCCCATTAAAGCCGTTGAAATGAAATATAAGCTAAAGGTTAACCAAAGAATATTACCTGCTCCCATGGATACTAACAGAATACTGCCGATTGGCCAGGCAATCAGTTGGACAATCTGATCGGATATTGACAGTAAACTATTCGTTTTCACGAGTTTACCCTCTTCCACCAGACTTGGTACAAGTGCATTTCGGGCAGGTGAAGCCCAGCCATCTAAAAAAGAAATAAGACATATGAACAAATAGACCCAAAATAAGCCTCCCGTTTTAATCGTGGCAGCACTTATAGTCAATAAAAGCAGCAAAATGGTCTTACCACTTTGTGAATAAAACAGGATTGACTTGAGTCTGTATTTATTAATCACCAATGGTGCCAATAAACCGCTTATCAAAGCGGAAATCGTATTAAAAAACGGAACAAGTGACATATAGGTAACAGAACCGGTCGCATCAAAAATCAACTTAATTAAACAGACTATAAATAAGATATCTCCCAAGTTGGCAAACATTTGCCCAAACCAAAGAAACCGGAAAGAAGTCTGTTTTCCGACAATATTTGACATAAAACACCCTCACTTTTTATTCAATTGATATGGATAAAAGTAAAGGATTTTACATCGGATTGCCTCCCGTTCATAACGCCTAATTCTCTCTCTATTATAGCAAATCTTCGGATAAATCGGGAAACAATAATCTTAATTTGCAATAAAAAACTTGCACATAAATTAGATGTGCAAGCTTTTTTTATTGCGGGCTCGGTCTGTGAAACAGTCCCATCACTTCAATGGTTTCAGTAATGTTGACGAATGCGGCTGGATCTACTTCCGTAATTAGGTTTTTTACCTCATTCAATTCATACCTCGAAATGACTGTAACCAAAACATTTCGTTTATCATTTGAATAGCCGCCGACTCCGTCTAGAATCGTCAAGCCCCGATACAAATTGGTCAGTAAATGGGCTCTCATTTCTTGACCTTTTTCTGTAATGATCATTATCGTTAATTTTGCATGATCCGTATAAATGGCATCCACTACTTTTCCGGTGACAAAGATGGATACTAACGTATTTAGCGCGGAATCCCAATCAAACAAAAATCCACTTATAACAATGACAACTGCATTCATCCCTGATAACAGCACACCGATGGGAAAGTCCTTTTTCCTCGCAACAATCATACCAATAACATCGAATCCTCCTGTTGACCCCGAAGAACGGAAGACAATTCCTACCCCCAGACCTGTTAAAGCGCCGCCAAATATCGAGGAAAGAATCGAGTCTTTCGCGATTGGAAATACTGGTACTAAATAAAGTCCCAAGGAAATGATTGCTACCGAGAAGATAGAATTCATGATGAATTTTTTTCCAAGCATTTTATAACCGATAATCAATAAAGGAAGGTTCAATATCAAATTGGCCAAGCCTGTATTTAGAGGGGAAATCATCCCCAAAACCATTGATATTCCGCTCAAGCCGCTGCTTAACACCTCGTGAGGAATTAAGAATAGGTTAAAGGCGATCACAATAATAAGAGAACCTGTAATTATTCCCAGAAACCGCATTTTTATGTTTCCTCCCATACCTGAACTAATATAGTTTAAAATCATACCGATTCTCTCATCCAATGTAAATTGATAGTTTTTTCACAATAGTAATTAATTGTCTGTTGATATTGACAATAATAAAAGATTAATTATACTTTAGTAATATAATAAACTTCATAAAAAAAATCCTCATCAAACCGATGAGGTAGAGGTCGCGGTTTTTATCAGTAAAGCGGACGAGATGGAAGAGACATCTCTGACTCCGTTTGAAAGGAAAAGCTGCCGAAGTGTGTTTTTCATCTCTAGAAAAGCATGCTGGGGCTGTCTCCAAATAGGAACAGAACTGTCACGTGAGGCTTTACCAGCCCAGCGTGTTGAGCTATCTTTCGGAAGGTATGATGCGGGGTATTAACAATGCCATCGATTCTACTTCGATGGCATTTTTTATTCCAAACTCCTTCTCGTCCACAAAATAAGTATAAAAGGAGTCATGACAATGCAATCAGCACGAGTATTAAAAGATAATGAATATACTAGTGAAATATCAGCAAAAAAGGAACCATCTGAATTAAAACGCAGTTTAAAATCGCGCCACCTTACAATGATTTCACTGGGCGGAACAATCGGTACAGGCCTTTTCCTTGCAAGTGGCGGTGCTATCCATCAAGCTGGTCCGGGCGGTGCCCTGCTATCGTACTTTATCATTGGTATCATGGTTTACTTCTTAATGACAAGTTTAGCAGAAATGGGTGCCTATATGCCTGTAGCCGGAAGCTTTAGCACATATGCCTCTAAGTTTGTTGATCCTTCTCTTGGTTTTGCTCTCGGGTGGAATTACTGGTTTAACTGGGCGATTACGATTGCCGCTGAATTAGCCGCAGTGACGATGATTATGAAATTCTGGTTTCCCCATACGCCCTCAATTGTATGGAGCGCCGTGTTCTTAGCTATTATGTTTCTTTTAAATTATCTTTCTGTGAAAGGGTTTGGGGAAGCTGAATATTGGTTCTCTCTGATTAAAGTCGTTACGGTTGTTATCTTTATTATTATTGGTACGTTGATGATTTTTGGTATTATGGGCGATCACGTTATCGGCCTTAAAAATTTCACAATCGGCGATGCCCCATTCCACGGGGGCTTTATGGCCATGCTTGGAATCTTCATGGCCGCAGGCTTCTCCTTTCAAGGAACAGAGCTTCTTGGTATTGCAGCGGGTGAAACTGACAATCCGGCAAAAGCTATTCCACGTGCCGTCAAACAAGTTTTTTGGCGGATCCTTTTATTCTATATATTGGCCATTCTAGTTATTGGGCTTATCATTCCTTATACAAATGGTAATTTGGCCGTTGAGAGTGTCAGGGTCAGCCCGTTTACACTTGTTTTTCAAAAAGCTGGAATCGCCTTCGCCGCTTCTGTCATGAATGCCATTATCTTAACTGCGGTATTATCTGCAGGCAATTCCGGGATGTATGCCTCGACAAGGATGCTATGGGATTTGGCCCGACAAGGTAAAGCTCCAAGATTCCTGGGTAAATTAAACAAGAATGGTGTTCCGGTTAATGCTCTAATCGCTACATCTTTAGTGGGTACCCTAGCCTTCCTTGCTTCCCTTTTCGGAGATGGGAAAGTATACAATTGGCTGTTAAACGCTTCAGGTATGTCCGGCTTTATTGCGTGGCTTGGAATCGCGGTTTGTCATTATCGTTTCCGAAAAGCGTTTGCCGCACAGGGTAAGGATCTTAGTTTGTTACCATATAAATCCAAGTTCTTCCCTTTTGGTCCGATATTCGCCTTTTCTGTCTGTGGATTTGTGGTTTTAGGGCAAAACTATTCAGCCTTCATTGGCGGCCATATCGACTGGAACGGTGTGCTGGTATCCTATATTGGCCTGCCTCTATTCGTAATATTATGGCTAGGTTATAAGTTCACGAAAAAGACCAAGGTTATTCCATTAGAGAATTGTGATTTAACAAATTAACTATTTTTGAAAAAGCACGCGAAATTGCGTGTTTTTTTTATAAAATTAAGAAAAAAAAGGCACTATCCCTAAATTTCGGATAATGCTTCACAACTTGACCGTCACTTCTGTACCATCGTTTAATTTTGTTTCAACTAACGTTAACCCTTTATGCTCCACGAATGCCTTAAGCAGCAGATTTAGGTCATTCCTTTCTATTTGGGGGACTTTGAACTTCCTCCCCTCTTTTTCTATTGCCTGATTTACAAAACGATTAAATCTTTTTGAAGTGATAACAGTACTTACTAAATTTAGAACTGGGTAGGGAACAGGTACAGTAAACCTTTTATCTTTTACCTTCACTCGCACCATAAGCATCAGTTACTCAATCACTACGAACACTTTATCACCATTTGCCGAGGTGATATCGACAATTTGTCCGTCTAATTCATTTTCGATGGCTTCAATTAAGAGATCTACGTTAATATCCTTTACGTATTTTGCTGCTTCGGGAATTTTTTCAGCGATATTCGTTCCCACTTTAAGTACTGCCTTGACCAAATTAATTGGCAGATTTACGTTTACATTGTCACCTTTCTCTGAGGCGACTCGGATTTTTAATATTTTGTTACCGTAGGGGATTTCTTTTTGTAGTTTGACGGGCTGATCCTTCCCCTGCAAAACATTAATCAGCTCAGTTGCTTTTTCCTTATCCAGCTTCCCTTCTTCCACCATTGTTAACACCCTTGAAATTTCTTCCTTCATTTACGCTTCCCCCTCTTTTAATAAATGAATGGCCTCTTCAGCAGTAATTTCACCTTTTTCTAGCATAGAAACAACTTTCCGCTTATCGACTTCCGTCTTCTTACTTAATGCAACACCAAGAGAAGAAATAATATCATCCAATTTCCCTCGAACAGTTGGATACGAAATACCTAATTCTTTTTCAACTTCTTTAATATTTCCACGGCATTTTAGGAAAATCTCGATAAAATGGAGTTGCTCCTGACTTAGTGCTGCTAATTTTGAAAACTGAAATTCATTTTCCACTGTCGTTTGGCAATGGGTACATTGTAGCTTCATAATTTTTAATTGCTTACTGCACACAGGGCAATTTGTAATAACCGGATATGACATTTATTTCTCCTTTCCTTCTTTAACCATATAATACATCATTTACCCAAATATTTAAATATAAACATTAAAATATATTATAAAATTAATACAAAAACTTAATTTTATTTATCATGCAATTAATTTTAGTGATTCCGATATTTTTTCGCTAAAAAAAAGCAGACTCATGATTCGAGTCTGCTTTTTCAAGTTTATGCTTCTTCTGCCGTCCAAACATATAAATCTTCAATTCGGCAATTTAATTCTTTGGAGATTGTCATCGCATTATTTAAATTCATAACTCTCTTTGACAAGTAGTCATTGAGCTGATCCCTGGGTATATTTGTATTTAATTCCAAACTATCCAGGTCCATTCCTCTTTTTGCTAATAATTCTTTGAGGTTACTCTTTTTTGCTTTAAAATTTGTCAAAACGACACCTCACTTTAATAAAGCATACCATAGTTAGGTAATAATTCAAAATGAATGCCTTTATCCTTACCATTTTTCTAGTATCAGATGAATACATAGTAGTTCATTCATTTGTGTTATACTAAGAAGGGAATATAAAAGGGGTGTTAAATTTGAAAAACGCAAATAATCGATACAAATCCGGCCAGACTGTTAATATTATTGAAACGGGAGAGGCTGTCACAATTCTGAAATGGCAATATGTAAAAAATATGAAGAGATATTCTTATACCGTTAAAGAGCACCCGGAAACCTTTTATTTCGAGGAAGAATTACAAGATCTTTAATATGAAGTTTGCAGCAGCACCAGAAAGAAGACCAATTCGCTGAATTGGTCTTCTTCCTGTTTGATTTAAAATTCTGCATTTCCAGGTGTTCTTGGGAATGGGATAACGTCTCTGATGTTTGACATACCTGTTAAATACATAATTAAGCGCTCAAAACCAATCCCATAGCCCGAATGTTTTGTACCGCCGTATTTTCGGAGTTCAAGGTACCACCAATAATCTTCCTCGTTCATGCCAAGGTCTTTAATTTTTCCAGCTAAAATTTCTTCACGTTCTTCACGCTGGCTGCCGCCAATTAATTCTCCGATTCCAGGCACAAGTAAATCCATAGCAGCCACTGTTTTGTTATCTTCGTTTAACCTCATATAGAAGGCTTTAATTTCTTTTGGATAATCGGTGACAAATACTGGGCGTTTAAAGACATGTTCGCATAAATAACGTTCATGCTCTGTTTGCAGATCCACTCCCCATTCCACAGGGTAGGCAAACGTTTCTCCTGATTCGACTAACAACTTGATGGCCTCCGTATATGTCACACGGCCAAAGTTTGCCGTATAGGCATTATTAAGACGGTCTAATAACCCCTTTTCAATAAAGCTGTTAAAGAAATTCATTTCCTCAGGAGCTTGTTCTAGAACATAGCCAATTACGTATTTCACCATTTCTTCAGCTAAATCCATGGTATCAGGAAGCTCAGCAAAGGCTAGCTCTGGCTCAATCATCCAAAACTCTGCTGCATGTCGCGCTGTATTTGAATTCTCTGCCCTAAAAGTGGGTCCAAATGTATAGACATTCCGGAAAGCTAACGCAAAGGATTCTGCAGAAAGCTGCCCGCTAACGGTCAGATTGGTTTCTTTATTAAAGAAGTCCTTTGTTATATCCGTTTTACCTTCATCACTCTTTGGGGGATTATCCAAATCAAGAGTGGTTACACGGAACATTTCCCCCGCACCTTCTGTATCACTGCCTGTAATGATTGGTGAATGCACATAAACATAACCTTTATCTTGGAAAAATTTATGAATCGCATACGATGCAAGTGATCTCACGCGGAATACGGCTGAGAAAGTATTCGTTCTCGGTCTTAAATGCGCAATTGTTCGTAAATATTCAAATGAATGCTTTTTCTTTTGTAAAGGATAATCAACATTTGAAGTTCCTTCAACGACAATATTAGTTGCTTTGATTTCAAAAGGCTGCTTTGCTTGAGGAGTATAAATAAACTCTCCCTCAACCATTATCGATGAACTAATAGGAAGCTTGGCAATATCCTTAAAGTTCTCCAATTGCTCATCAAACACAATCTGGACACCTTTAAAAAAGCTGCCATCATTTAATTCAATGAATCCAAAGGTTTTGGAATCGCGAATGGTACGAATCCATCCAGTTAACTGTACTTTTTGTTCAATAAAGCTGTCGGTATTTCTGTACAAATCCTTAATTAAGGCCTGTTTCATTAGTTATCCTCCTAAATCATATGTAAAAAAGTAAAATACCTCCCACCCCATTGGGACGAAAGGTAAATTTCCATGGATCTCTCATCGTTTTTCTTTTATCCCTACAATATTATATAAAATGCACAACAAATAAGCAATATTCAACAAATTTTCAGGTATAGCTATTGTCAGATTTTTTCAATTTTTTTCAGAAAATTGGCAGGAATATCAACTATTGTGGCGAATTTGTAATTAGAAGTTCGATTCTTGATTAATAGGGAGTGTTTGTCGTGGACAAAGTTACCTGTATTGCGTATCTCCTTTACAAGTCTTCTAAGAATCAAGACATCCAAGATAAAGCCATTCAATTATTGAATGGCGATGTATCCATTCGTGAATTAAAAAGAAATGTTTCGATTCAAGCCCATCTGGTCGTTGCAGAATCCTTACTAAAAAAGAACAAAATAGACAAAAACAAGGTGCAATTGTTTGCCGAGGAATTTATGGTCATCGAGGTTTAAAGCTTCCTTTATGGAGGTTTTTTTTCAATCAGCATATTTTATAAGTTTGATTAATACAATAGATTGTTATGAAATTTTTGACAAACAAATAATATTTAATTTGTTAAGAAAGGTGATTTAATATGGTACAAGTAGAAGTTACAATAACGTTTGAAGGAAGAAACTATTTAACAAATGTCATTACGAATCAGGACACATCAGATGAAGAAATCCTTCGTCTTGCATATGAACAAGTTCAAAAACAATGGAAAAAATAACAGTTTACCATTGGTTAAATAAAACAGCGGCATATGCCGCTGTTTTCTGTTTATTCTGTAAGTATTTATTTTAACTCATACGCATCCATCGATACGAGATTTAATAACGGACTAATTTCACCTGTTGCGTACATATACAATTCATGCATGGCACGAGTACAGACAGTATAAAATAACTTCCGTTCACTTTCACGCTTATACTCCGAACAATCGTAAAGAATGACCGCATCAAATTCAATCCCTTTTGCCAGATAGGATGGGATAACCAGAATTCCTTTTTCATAAGAAACCGTTCCTTTTTCAATTAAATAAACGGGAACTTCACTTTTAAGTGCTTCAAAAACTAGTTTACTTTCTGCAGCAGTCCTACAAATAACAGCAATAGTGCGATGGCCCTCATTTAGATATTCCTTCATTTTTTCTAAAATCAAATGGTTGATCCTTGTCCTTGTTGTTCGTTCAATAACAGGCTTCCTTCCTTTTCGGTTAAATGGTTCGATCTTTCCCCCTCCATCAATCAAACCGCTTGTGAACTCAACTATTTCCCTTGTTGAACGGTAGGTCTTTGTCAAAACAAACGTTTCAACTTCCTCACCTCTCAAATCCAAATCCGTTAAAACGGTCGCAGATCCCGTCGCACCTGAAAAAATCGCTTGATTAAAATCACCGAGCATCGTCATTTTGCTATAAGGAAAAAGCAATTGAATAAAGGCAAACTGGAACGGAGAATAATCCTGGGCTTCATCAATAAATATATGGCGGATGGCAGTGTTCGATTTCCGGCCTTCAATTAAATCTTGAAGGTATACGTAAGGAGTTGCATCTTCATAAGGAATTTCCAGCTTGTTTAATCGCTTCACTGTTTCATTGCAAATATTACCCCATTCCGGTGGCAGTCCTTCAACGCTTCGCCAATCTTGCTCAAATAAATGACTATAAATACCTGACTTGTCGATAAACTTCAACCTCTTTACCCTGTTAAATAATGGCCTGAATTTTTCTTTCAACACCATTTGGGCTAGGAGCTTTTGTTCTTGCTCAAAATCATCAAATGTATTATCTGAAAAGCGGTTTTTTTCCTGCATTTTCTTGAATGCTTCAAGATAATCCTCTTTTTCAAGAAACTGAATTTCTTCCTCCACCCAGCTTTGCGACCGTTCCCTTCTTACAACTCGCTTCAATTCCTTTAAAAGCCACTCCTTAACCAGCTCCATCCGATTAGAAATAGAAAAGCTTTCATCTAAAGAATAAAAATAATCATGGATTTCATTTTTCGAGAATAAAACATCCCCTCTAAACGATAAATCCTTAAACAATAATCCATGTTTTGACAGAGACGAGGCATATTGATCAATCAACTTTTTAAAATCAAGACTTGCCTTATAGCGAATTCCTGCAACCCTAGTTGTATATAATTCGTCTTCTTTCCCATTAAGTAGGTACTCCATTTGGCTGAATGAATCCTGGGCAACAAAATCACGATCTAATCGATGATTTAAATACTCCATGAACGTGGCTTGCTGCATATTCTCTTCTCCAAGCTCGGGCAGCACTGTCGCAACATAGCTATTAAACATTGGGTTTGGAGAAAATAGCATAATATTTTCCGACTTTAGCGTATCGCGATAGCGATAAAGCAAATAGGCAACTCGCTGCAATGCAGCTGAGGTCTTACCGCTTCCGGCCACACCTTGAACAATGAGCAATTTACTCCGCTCATTCCGGATAATTTGGTTTTGCTCACGTTGAATCGTGGCAACGATACTTTTCATTTGGGTACTGGCGTTATTTCCAAGTACTTCTTGAAGCATTTCATCACCAATCGTTACCCCTGTATCAAACATCCCCTTAATTTCCGAACCCCTTATAATAAATTGCCGTTTTAATTCCATTTCACCTTCGATATTTCCGTCTAAGGTTTTATACTTGGCGGGACCCGGAGAATAGTCATAATACAGGCTCGAAATCGGGGCTCGCCAGTCATAGATTAAGAAGTTCTCATCCTGTTCATCCATGAACGAAGCAATCCCTAAATAAACTTGGTCTGCCGACTTTTCCCCCTCTTCCCAAAAATCAATACGGCCGAAGTAGGGGGAATATTTTAGCCTAGCAAGGGTTTTGAGATGGTGATCTAATTGTTTATGCGTCCGTTCACGCTCTGAAAGGAATTCAGCTTGTTGCTTAATACTTGCCGCCGTCTCTATTGCGTCATCTGGGTCATCCATATTGACGGTAACATCTTCCCAAAAGGTTTTCCGAATCTCGAGAACGTCTGAGCTGACTTTGCCGGCATTTTGTGTTAATTTACTTACCTTTTTATCAATTTCATTAACAACTAAATTG
The DNA here is from genome assembly GCF_001591805.1 of Neobacillus novalis NBRC 102450. Lineage (GTDB taxonomy): Bacteria > Bacillota > Bacilli > Bacillales > Cytobacillaceae > Neobacillus > Neobacillus novalis. The sequence continues at coordinate 39,811 of NZ_BCVP01000011.1, forward strand.
ACTCGTTGCTGTTCCAATTGCCAGTCTCTGCTTTGAACATCGCTCATGAAACCACTCTCCAGCTAAAATTTTGATCCAATAGGTTGACAACCACAAATAGATGTGTTAATGTTATTATAGAGCAATTATGCAAATGAACATAATAACATTTTGTGCCAAATTTTATTTTATCATGCTCCTATTTTATTTTCAATAATATCCGAGTAAAAAAACGCCATATAGGCGTTTTTTTTTTTTGAAAAATTTCCGAATACACTCTTCCCTTCTTTTTCTCTTACACACACCCGCTTTATCTATTCCCTAATATATTTTTTTAAAAAACAATTGACAATATAGTGACTAACATCATATAATTTATCTTGAATTAGGTTATTTTAATTTCGAGATAAATAATTTCAAACCAAAAAGGGAGAGATTTATAATGACAAAAACAAAATGGGCTCTTGATGCTTCACACAGCAGTGTTGATTTTTCTGTTCGTCACATGATGATTGCCAACGTGAAAGGAACTTTTAATAGCTTCAATGCAACGATTGAAGCAGATCCAACTGATTTAACGACTGCAAACATCGAATTTTCAGTTGATACAGCAAGTGTTGACACTCGCAGTAAAGATCGTGATGGTCACTTGGTTTCTGCAGATTTCTTTGATGTTGAAAATCACCCAACAATGACCTTCAAAGCAACGAACATTGAAAAAACAGATGATGATGAATACAACGTGACTGGCGATTTAACACTTCGTGGTACCACAAAACCAGAAACTTTTGCAGTAACTTTCGAAGGTCAAGGAAAAGATCCATGGGGTAATGAAAAAGTGGGCTTTAGCGCAGTAGGAACCATTAACCGTTCTGATTATGGCCTAGTATGGAACGCAGCTCTTGAAACTGGCGGTGTACTTGTTGCGGAAAAAGTAAAAATCAGCCTGCAACTTCAAGCAGCAAAAGCTGAATAATAGCAAAAGCTCTCCTTTTCAGGAGAGCTTTTTTTCTTAGTTATTTAGTTCGGATTTCAAAAAACTTGCGAGCTCGAGCATGCCGAATTTTCCTGCCTTTGCTTCTGCATCTGAATTATAGTTCGTATTCGTATTGATATCATAAGTATAAATTTCTCCCGCTGAATTACGGATAAATTCAATCCCGGCAACTTGAATGTGATTAGCAGCAAGTGCCTGCTCATATTTTTTTAGGATGGGATCTGAAAAACCTTCGATAATTTCGAATTTTGGTTTTCCTTCTTTTTCTTCACCTACAGGACAGTATAAGTCTCCAATTTGACAGGCATCCGCCGGGCATAGCTGAAAGCCCTCAGAAGTATCCACTTCCACTGCATAGACGAACTTCCCGCCGACAAATTCACAACGTGTAATAACACTCTCCGGTGCTTGAATATACTCTTGGATCAAGGTAATTCCATCCACTGGTTCTTCGAATGCAGGACCTTCTACATAGTTTTTCAACCCATCGATGGTTTGAAACAACTGGACTCCAAGCCCTTTTCCTGCACGGTTATGTTTGGTAATAAACGGTGTATCCAAAAATTCAGCTGCCGCCTCCAGGATTTGCCCCTTCCCCACTGCAGCAATTGTTCGTGGTGTTTGAATGCCAAATTTATTTAGTTCTAAGTATTGGAGCACCTTACTGACCTCAAGCTGAAGAGCCCGCGTACCATTCACTACCTTTCGGCCATGTGTCTCAAGCCAAGCAAGGACCTGCGCAGTAAACTCTGGTGCAAAGCGGTGTCCCCTAGTATGTGAGGATGCACTCATACGATAATAAAAAACCCCTTCCGGTGGTTCTTTTGATAAATCCAGACGGCCACTGTCTAAATGCCACTCTTCATATGGAACACCTAGTTCATCGAGGCACTTTGTTAAATGAATGGTCCATTCACTATTTTCGTGGATGATATATACTTTTTTCAAATGAAATTCTCCCCTCGTGCTCCCACATGCACTGTTTCTTCTCCAGCCAGGACCTTGATTACCAGCCTGGCTTATTTCCTAAATCAATTGTACCTTTTATTCTAAAATGATTTTGGCGATTTGTGAAGATGTTCCACAATATTGTTCGGGTCATATTTCTGTTTATTTTAGGGAAATTAATTACTATTAGCATCACAAAGGAGTGATAATAAATTCATTACCGGATAGGTAAAATAATTAGCAGAGAAACGCTTAATTGGTTGATATCTTCCTCTCTAAAAGGAATTTCTCAAGTTATTTTGATTGAAAATGCAGTCACTGGATTCATAATATTAATTGCGATCATGGTGTCTTCCGTGCCTATGGGAATTATTTCCCTTTTATCATCCATCACTGGAACGCTAATTGGAAAATTAGGGGGAGCAGATGGAAGGACTGTTAACCAAGGAATTTATGGGTATAACTCAGTGCTGACCGGAATGGCCCTATCCTTGTTTCTAAGAGGCGATAACCGCTGGATTATTGCCTTAGCTGGTGCCGCACTCGCAGCCATATTTACAGCAGCAATGATTCATATCATGAGGCAATTTGGGCTCCCAGTTCTCACTTTTCCTTTTATTATCTTAACATGGTTTTTATTGCTGACTGCTTACCGCTTAGTTTCATTTAAAATTGATCCTAAGCTTGCACCACAATCATTAGCTAATTGGACACTAATAATAAAAGGCGAGACAAATTGGCTTGACGGAGCCGTTAATGGAATGGGGCAAATTTTCTTTCTTGATAATAACTGGTCTGGAATTTTGCTTTATATTGCCATATTTTGGGCAGGGTGGAGATTCGGGCTTTATGCAATTATAGGAAATGGTGTAGCATTACTGACCTCGTATGCACTCGGGGGAGAACACAATTTGATATTTATGGGGTTTTATGGATATAACGCGATCTTAACCATGATCGCCGTAGCTATTGTTTTTAAAGAGGGTCATCGATATGCACTTTTATATGGCATTTTGGCAGCTTGTTTAACTGTTCCCCTTACTGCCAGTGTTGTTACCTGGCTTTTACCATATGGACTTCCAGCACTGACAATGCCTTTTGTTTTCTGTACATGGCTTCTCCTCGGTGCAATGAAAACCCTCCGGTCTATTTGAAGAAAAAACAAAGCATCCCGGACCAAAGTTCGGGAGCTTTGTTTCATTTTACTAGATGACCTTTCATCATATTAAAAACCTTGGACTCTACAGCATCGAGAAAACCTTCATCATGCTTTTGCTTAGGATGGGGATGATACCAATGTATTTTATCACCATGGACCATACCCTTATAATCATGACCTTGTATCCTTAAAGAAAAGTGAGGGCGTTCATGTACTTGCCCTTTGAATAGATGGTTTACTTTAAATTTTTCAAACATAAAGCACCCCCTATATATATATTTACTATTAAGTTTTTCCATTTACTTAATATGATATTCGCATGGCTAAATAGACCATTATCTACACAAAAACCCCGATATCCTAAATTTAATCCACTGGGTCGTAACTATTAATATTTTCTAAGAAAGCTTGGTTCTGTATTAAACCATTCCTGACTAACCATACGGTGTAATTCAGAAAAAAGTTTTTCAATTACTTGTGTCGAATGAGCTAACACACGGATTATCAATCCTGGAACCGCAAGTAAGGATAGTCCAAGTTTATAATCATCTGAATTCATATCAATCGCGGAGTATAACTGATCGAGCAGGGAACTGTTCGTTTGTTTCCCTACTACAATCATGGAACCTAAATGCGAAAATCCCTCCATGAATCCAAGTCCCTTCATATTTTGCGTAGCAGGATTTAATCTAATATGATCATAAACCACTAATTCATTATCCACGTAGATCTCATTTAATAACTGGACCGTTTGATAACTAAATCGTTCTCCGTCTGGTGACCAGCCTGGAGTAACAATGTCAGAATAAAGGAAAGTGGCTGTCTTATCCATTCGAATCACATTTTTTTGTTTGTATTTTGCATTTTGGTAGGCAATCAGCGGATCAGGGAGATACTCAAGATAACTTCCCGGTTGAAGGGAAATCTCTGCTTCTTGATAGGCAAAATTATTGGGTGTTTTATACACTTTTGTAGCAGACTGTGTTGTTAGCGTTAGCTTAGCCTTTTCCGCAAGTGAGATTTTCATTTGATAACGGTCCCCATCTAAATACCCGCCGCCCGGGTTTAATAAATAATAACAAGCTTGGCCGGATTCATCATGGTAAATAGGGCGCATAACTTTAAATGCGCCCTGAAAATATACTTTCTTTGCGACCGTTTTTCCTTTTCTGTCTTCCACTTCTAAGTTTAATGCACCCGTCCAATCCCCCATCTTAGGCCAATCCTTTTAATAGTGCATTTTGCTTTAACCAATCGATAACATTATCAAGACCTGTGTTGTCTTTTAAATTGGTAAAAGCAAATGGTTTATCCCCGCGGAAAGTTTTTGTATCTGATTCCATGACCTCAAGACTTGCTCCCACATGCGGTGCTAAATCCGTTTTATTAATGACAAATAAATCGGATTTAATCATTCCCTGTCCGCCTTTTCGCGGAATTTTTTCTCCCTGGGCAACATCAATAATGTAGATAGAAAAATCGACTAATTCCGGGCTGAATGTTGCCGCTAGATTATCTCCGCCGCTTTCTACAAAAATAAGTTCTAAATCCGGATGTTTTTCTTTTAATTCATCTATTGCTGAAAAATTCATCGAAGCATCTTCGCGAATGGCAGTATGCGGACATCCCCCTGTTTCTACACCTATAATACGATCCGCGGGGAGTACACCATTTTGGATTAAAAATTTTGCATCTTCTTTTGTATAAATATCGTTTGTAACCACAGCCATACTTATTTGATCATTAAAATGACGAGTTAACTTTTCCACTAGCATGGTTTTTCCTGCGCCAACAGGGCCTCCAACGCCAATTTTAATTGGTTCCATAAAAACACACTTCCCTTCCTCATTTATGACATAAAAATACGAATATTAATTCGCTCATGCATCATTTGTGACAACTCTAAACCAGGTGAGACAAGACCAAAATCTTCTTCATCTAGCTGCCCGATTGTTGTAGCGGCCTTGGCTAAATCACCTTGAATCTGGTGAATAATTTTTTGTCCGGCTGTCTGCCCTAATGGGATTGCCCGGACAGCATTTTGAACAAGACTGGAAACAACAGAATACAGGTAAAACAAAGTGGTCTCGGCTTTTGAAACCTTAAGGTAATGTGCAATCATCGTAAAAACAATTGCTGGATGGCCAAAAGATTGCTTGGCACCAATCCTTTTTCTGTAAATTGAAAGTATGGGGTCATCATATAATGACTCGACCAGATTTAACATCCGCTCGCCCATTCTTTGCGTGCCTTCCCTGGTTTCACGGGGTAAATTTTGTACTGTCAATAAACGGTCCAACTTCCACACTTTTTGAAGATCCTCCTCCTCCAACGCTTGATAAACAAGGTGACATGCCAGCCCATCTGAATAGATGAGCTGCTCATTCAAATACACCCGAAGCCACTCGGAGAATGTTTCTTGATTATGTACCTTATTCTCTTGAATATAACTCTCGAGACCGTAGGAATGACTAAAAGCCCCGGTTGGAAAGTTGGAATCACAAAGCTGAAATAACGAAAGTTTATGCTCCATGACTATGTCCAATATGACGGAACGCCTGCTTCACTTTTCGTTCTTCCCGCTTAAAAGGAATTTGCAATTCCTTTAAAAGCTCTTCTACAAGGTAATCGTATTGAACCATCATCTCGTTATCTGCAAATTGGGCAGGCAGGTGTCGATTTCCTAATTGATGGGCAATCGTGCCCATTTCTGTTAAACTGCGCGGACTAATCACTATTAAGTCATCGGCGACCACATCAATCACAATCATATTGTGTTCATCCATATACAATATATCGCCTGCAACCAGGTCCCGTGGATCTTTTAATCGAATACCAATTTCCCGGCCATGGTCTGTTTTAACCCGTTGAATCCGTTTCACTAGATGAGCACTTTCAAGGTAAACCTTTTCAATATGACGATTGATTAGCTCTTTTTTTTCCAAACTTTCAATATTTGTTTCGATTCTTTCAATAATCAATATCTTCACCTCAGAATAGGAAATATCGTTGTGCCATTGGTACTTGATCCACCGGATCACATGTGATTAGTTCCCCGTTGACCCGTACCTCGTACGTTTGTGGATCCACAGATAGTTCAGGTGTTTCAGAGTTAAGCTTCATGTCTTTTTTGGTTAATTTTCTAATTCCGTGAACGGGCAGGATGATTTTTTCTAAGCCAAGTTTTTCATGTACTTTCCCTTCAAATGCGGCTTGGGAAATGAACGTTATGGAACCTTTTTGTAATGCTTTTCCATAGGCAGCATACATTGGACGGCATATTATCGGTTGCGGGGTTGGAATTGAAGCGTTTGCATCACCCATCATCCCATATACAATGAATCCACTCTTTAGAACGAGTTCTGGTTTCACACCAAAAAACGCCGGTGACCACACCACAAGATCCGCGATTTTTCCTACTTCTATAGATCCGACATGATCAGCGATTCCATGGGTAATCGCAGGATTTATCGTATATTTCGCGATATAACGCTTTGCTCGATGATTATCAGATAGCTTGCTATCCCCTTGCATCGAGCCTCTCTGTTTTTTCATTTTATCTGCCACTTGCCAGGTCCGAATAACCACCTCGCCAATACGCCCCATTGCCTGTGCATCTGAACTGGTCATGCTGAAAATCCCCATGTCCTGAAGGATGTCTTCAGCAGCAATTGTTTCTTTTCTAATCCGTGAATCGGCAAAGGCTATATCTTCAGGTACCGATGGATTTAAGTGATGGCAAACCATTAGCATATCTAAATGTTCATCGACGGTGTTAACGGTATAGGGCATTGTTGGATTTGTTGATGACGGCAGAACATTCATATAGCTGGCTGCCTTGATTAAGTCCGGAGCATGTCCGCCGCCTGCACCTTCCGTATGATACAAGTGAATAACCCGGTCCTTAATCGCAGCCATCGTGTTTTCAACAAACCCTGCCTCATTCAAGGTGTCTGCATGAAGGGCCACTTGCACATCATATTTGTCTGCCACCTTCAATGAATGGTCAATGGCTGAAGGTGTTGCGCCCCAGTCTTCATGAACTTTTAGTCCGATTGCACCTGCTTGTATTTGTTCTGCCAAAGGTTCTTCGGTTGCAGCTTGTCCTTTACCCGTTAATCCAACGTTAATTGGTAGCCCCTCTACTGCTTCAAGCATTCGGTGTATATTCCATTCTCCAGGAGTGACTGTAGTGGCCCTTGAGCCTGCCGTTGCTCCTGTACCACCGCCTATTAAAGTTGTCATCCCCGCCGTGAGTGCAACATCCACTTGTGCTGGATTAATAAAATGCACATGTGTGTCAATTCCGCCTGCAGTCACAATCATACCCTCACCGGCAATAATATCTGTTGAGGCACCGATAATGATATCGACTCCATCCATCACCAGTGGGTTTCCGCTTTTACCGATTCCTGCAATTTTCCCGCCACGAATCGCGATATCTGCTTTATAGATTCCTGTGTAATCTAAAATAACAGCATTTGTAATGACCACATCAGGTATTCCATCCCCCCGAGTTACAAGCGGATGCTGCCCCATCCCATCACGAATCACTTTACCGCCGCCAAAAACGACCTCGTCACCGTAGGTAGTATGATCCTTCTCAATTTGAATAAATAAATTCGTATCTGCAAGCCGAATGGAATCACCTGTAGTTGGTCCGTACATTTGGGCATATTGTTTTCTTGTCATTTTAAAGCTCATTTTCCACACCCGCTTTCTACAGAACCATCGGTTTTATTATTAAATCCGTAAACTTTCCTTTCGCCGGCGAAACAGACCAATTCTATTTCTTTTTCATCACCAGGTTCGAAACGAACGGCAGCACCAGCGGGGACATTCAATCTTTTACCGAAGGCTTCATCCCGATTGAATCGCAAGGCTTCATTCACTTCAAAAAAATGAAAATGAGAACCTATTTGGACTGGCCGGTCTCCCGTATTAGTTACTTTTAGCCTAGATTTATCTCTTCCCTCATTACAAATAATCGGTTCCTCTTTTAAAAACAATTGCCCTGGTTCCATTTCATTTTCCATTATTTATACCTCCCGCTCCATTATCGAATCGGATCATGAACGGTCACTAATTTCGTTCCATCCGGAAAAGTAGCCTCTACTTGAATGTCATCAATGATATCTGCAATACCTTCGATAACATCTTCACGCCTCAGAATAGTGGCACCAAATTCCATTAATTCCGCCACAGTTCTTCCATCCCTTGCTCCCTCTAACACTTCATTGGTGATAAGTGCCACTGCTTCGGGATAATTTAATTTCAAGCCTCTTTCTCTTCTTCTTTTAGCAACATCGGCTGCGACAACAATCATGAGCTTGTCAATCTCGCGGGGTACCAATTGCATTGAAAAGCCTCCTTTGGAAATTTAGTCCAATTATTTACCCATCCTTCAATAAAAATCTCCATATTGTGTTCTTTTTAAACAGGGGGAAAATTTATTAATTAAATAAAACGAAAAAAGGCTGATTTAAATCAGCCTTTTTCATTGTATTTCGGTCTTTTAAAGGCGAATACTTACACCCATTTAAACTATCATTCGAAACGAAATAATGGTGACATATCTTCCCTTATATGGTTTGTATAGAAATAATCATTACTTGCTTTATCATAAACATAATCCTTTTTCCAATCGTCAATGTTTATAATAATTTCTTTGATAGCCTTTACAAACAACAGGATCTCCTCATTTGTCATAATTGGATGCAGGGAGAATCGAACCCACCCTGGTTTATCTGACAAATCACCAAGATTAATTTTTTCGGTAATCTGCTTAGAAGCTTCTTTATTAAGATGAAATAAATGATGCCCGTAAGTACCTGCACAAGAACAACCGCCTCTTACTTGAAAGCCAAACCGATCATTTAGCAAGCGAACGATTAAATTATAATGAATGTCTTTAATTGAAAACGAAATAATACCTAAGCGGTCCCTTAAATGACCGTCCAATAAGTGAAATCCTGGAATTCCTTCTAAATGAGGCAATAATAAATTTAACTGTTCCTTCTCTCTATTTAAAATATTTTCAACGCCCATTCGGTCTTTCAAATTCAAGCAAAGTGCAGTACGAATCGCTTGCAGGATCCCGGGTGTCCCTCCATCCTCACGCAGCTCAATATCAGTGTAATATTGGTGTTCACCCCATGGATTTGTCCAGGTAACTGTTCCCCCGCCGGGATGGTCAGGAATCTTATTGGTATAAAGCCTTTTATCAAAAACTAAGACACCGCTTGATCCCGGCCCCCCCAAAAACTTGTGTGGTGAGAAGAATACCGCATCCAGTTTTTCCAAAGGATCCTTCGGATGCATGTCAATAGCAGCATATGGTGCTGATGCTGCAAAATCAACAAAACAAATTCCACCATGCTGATGCATAATTTTTGCTAATTGATGATAAGGGGTTTTAATCCCTGTTACATTCGAACAGGCAGTAAAGGAGCCAACTTTCAACCGGCGATCCTTATAGCGATGAAGGAGCTGCTCCAGTTGATTGACATCCACTTCTCCATTCACATCAGGTCCTACTACCACCACATCTCCAAGCGTTTCCAGCCAAATGGTATGGTTCGAATGATGTTCCATATGCGTTATGAAAATAACGGGTCTTTCGCTATCAGAAAGCTGAAGCAGCAACCGTTTTTTCCACTTTTCATGTACCCTGAGTCCTAATATCCGCTGAAATTTATTAATCACAGAGGTCATCCCAAAGCCATCGAGGATAACAGCATCATACTTACCCGCATTTACATGTTCCTTAATAATGCTCTTCGATTGCTTATATATCCCTGTCATCATTAAGCTGGTTATATTTGATTCCGTGTGTGTATTGGCCATAAAAGGGCCGAATACCTCAGAAATCTTCTGCTCGATTGGCCGGTAAAGACGCCCGCTTGCCACCCAGTCCGCATAAATAATTTTCTTTTTTCCAAAAGGGGACTCAAATTCTTGATCCATCCCAATCACCTGTGAACGGAAGGTTTGAAAATATTTCTCGAGGTTATTCGGAACTCGATAGGTTTTGCTTCCTATAGTTGCGGTGATCATTTGTTTCACACCTCACAAATCAGTCCTGCTAATCAATATATGCAGGACACTTTTCCGGTGGTTCGCCCTTTCCAATATAAACACAAAAAGGAGGCATTCTTCAAAAAGAATTGCCTCACTTCCTTTCAATTATTATAAAAGTCTTAAGATAAATAATTCCTAATAAGTGGTGATTTTCGCAGATTCTTTCCTGCTTACTTCATCAATTTTTTGGATAAACATTTGAAACACTCGGCGTTTTTCCTCTAGGTCTTTTATGTATTCTTTCAACTGGTTGTAACTTTCTTCAAAAGGTTTATGGTACATCTCACGAATTTTTTCAATGATTTCCTCATTTACCGTCGATTGAATCACTTGCTTGGTAATCCCATATTTATAGGAATACACCTTTAATTCCTGTGCAACTTCATCATATTCCTTAGCAATTTCAGTAAGGACTAAGGAAATATCATCCTTCCACTCATCCAGTGATTTCTGCAAATAGGATTTTACCATAGTTTCTTCCATTTATATCGCCGCCCTTATCGAGTAAATAGTAATGTTTTTACTATTATAAAGGTGTTTGTTTACATAAAGGTTTCGTTCAGATTACAAATGTACAAAAAAACGATTACCTTTTTAAAGGTAACCGTAATTCATTATTCAACCTGCGTTGCTTTTGCAAACTCTTCGATGGTGGTTGAATATTTAATATAAGTTCGGGGCAGCAAATACAGCTCATTTTTAATTCCAGTTTGCGAATAAGGACCTGGCGTGGTGGTAAGTCCAAACAAATAGTACTTTTTTGTTTCCGCGACCACCTGTTCATCGGTGTTTCCGTATGGATAAGAAAGAGCAATAACGGGTTTCCCTGTTATTTTTTCTATTTTTTCTTTCGATACTTTTAACTCAAATGTTAAATTTTCCACCTTCGTCAAATCTGGATGTGTAGCAGTATGTGATTGAATGGAAATTAGCCTTGAGTCTGCCATCATTTTTAAATCAGTATCCGTTAATCGATTGGATTTTCCGATAAAATCAGAAATAACAAAAATAGTGCCTGTAGGCTTAAACCGATCAGTTTTAAGTTTTTGAAAGATGGCGAAGGCGTTTAGATTATTTTTATAGCCATCATCAAACGTAATAAATATTGGATTGTTTACCTTGTTTATATCTTGCCACCGCTCAAAGGTTAATAAAGTATACCCTTGATCTCGTAAATAGATCATTTGTTTCTCAAAATTTTCCGGAGTAACATATAACTCTTTAGAGCCATGACCACTATAATCGGCAATAGAGTGATAAATTAAGATGGGAACTTTTTGCATAGCTAATGCTTTTTCTGAATGTCCTACTAGGAGAAGAAATAGGAATAGCATTAAAAACCTGTTCATAGAATTCCTCGCTTTTTGTCATTGAAATGAGATTTCCCAATTATTATTCCGCAATGACTTGCAAGAAATCCATAAATCAAATAGAAGTGGTTTATACGACTGGATTGGTACTATTGATTTTACGCCCCGACGTCGTTTTTTTATTTTTCTGCTTCCGCCATTCAACAAATAAAAGGTTCAAGGCAATGCCAAGGTATACAGCGATTGGAAAGGCCACTGAACTGTCCAAAAATAGTGAAAAGGGAATGACGACAATTCTGAACGTGACAAACACCCAGGTAATCGCGTAACTGCGGAGAATCCACTCTTTATGTGCGCTGATTTTGCGCTGCGTTGCTTTGATTACACCCATGGCAGTCGTCCACAGCCAAAGCGCATTTAGGACAAGAAAGGCAATCATTGTTCCCCTCCCACCTGTTGCAGAAAGAGAAATATAGGGTACGACCAGGATATTTATAAAAATCGCCACTGCATAAATTTTCCCTAACATTTTATGAAGCTTAGGTTTCCTTCGGCTGATCTTCGTCAATTGAAAGGGTCCAATGGCAAGTGCAATTGTACCCAAAAAAATATGCGGGTAAAAAAACAACTTCCACGTTGCCAATGAAAAGTCTGGATTTTTCATCTTCCCTTTAACCATTGGTGCCCATTCTACTCCGTTCAGTAGAAACATAATAAAGATATAGATTGCGAATAAGGCAATCGTAAAATATAATCCCCCGATTGTCAGTTTTCTTTTCTTCTCAGCCTGCATGTTCATTTCTCCCTATCCTAAAATTTTTTCAAAACATTTATATGGTACTTTACGAAATGGAAATCGAATTATTCCTCTTTCTTGAAATCCTGCCCGTTCATACATGGTTAAAGCCCCGGGATTATCGCTAAACACATCAAGTCGAATGCTTGTATGCCCATTTGTCATAGCATAATCTTCGGCAAATTGGAGCAGCTTTTTCCCAAAACCTTTCCCCTGGTACTGGGGGTGGACCGCTAAGCGATGAATAATTAATGGTGTCCCATTTACATCCTCCCATAAAAGTGCCCGGTACTTTTTGCTTTCATTCGTATCAAGAGCCACCGCGCCAACTACTTGTTTGTCAGCTTGTATCCCAAAAAGATTCCCTTTTTTTAAATCTGTTTTTATGACAAATCGATTGGGGTAAAACCGATCCCACTGATTAACCCCCTTTTTCCTTAAATCAGCAGTAATCTCAGCATAAAATTGATTTACCTCTTTTAATTCCTTTAGTCCAATCGAGTGAATCTCCATCCCTTTCACCTCATTTTATAAACCGACTGTCGGTATGTTTAAAGTCCTAAAACCCCATCTTAAAGGGGCAATATTCGTTACGTCAATGTCTTGATAATCACTTTAAATACATCACTTGCTTCCACTGTATCCTCTTCTACCGTTGTTAGTATTTGTGTGACCCGTAGTCCATATGAAAAGGTCATCATCAGTGTTGCCATTTTTACAGCATCAATATTTTTCGGAATCACCCCATTCGCTTGCCCCATTTTAATCCATTGTGTACCTGTTTCTTTACTGTATCTGAAAATATCATGGAGAATTTTTTTGACCTTTTCATTATCCTGACTTAACAAATAAATAAAAATTAAATTGCCGATATCATTGCTATTTTGCCGCGAATGAAAAAACTGGCCGACAACGCCGAATCGTCCTTGATCAGGGCTTTCTTCCTTAATAGAGTGAGTGATGGTACTATGAAACTTTTCATTCATTTCTTCAATTTTTGATTTTAGAATCAGCCCAAACAATTCATCTTTACTGTCAACGTAATGGTAGATGGCTCCCTTAGACAGCCCCGACCTTTCAATGATATCCTTCAGAGTTGTACTTCGGCAGCCTTTTTCTAATATGATTTCTTCAGTTGTAGACAGAATATGTTGAAAGCTTGGATTATTAGAGATTGAACTAGTCATTTTTCTACCTTCCTTATTTGTTCATCGAGTTGTGTTAACGACCATTCGTTAATAAGTCTAAACGTGACTTTGCATACCTACGATACACCATTGTAATTAAAATGGCCACACCAATGACACCATAAAAAATCAATTGTGAAACAGCTAAAAAGGCTGATATAGAAAGTTCATAGACAAGAATGATTTTTACTATAGCCTCACCCAAAAGCGCAATGCCCCAAATAGCGGTCATGAACCGCAAGACAAAACGAAAATATGGCAGCTCCCAATTCTTTGCAAATTGCCCCTTCTTTTCTGACTGATCCTGCGCACTAAATCTGATTGCGAAGTGGTAAATCAGCGGCTTTGCAAAGAACAAGGAGGCGATAAAGATTAGGCCTAATAATCCAGTAACCATTGATTCCCTTAATAAAATGAGCCTTTCGTTTCCACCGAGCACAAATGCCAGTAAGCTTAATACAAACCCCGTTAGCATAAATAAGCCAAACGCATCTGCCTTTTTATATTTCACAATATGAAACAGGTTATCCCCCAACGGAATCAAGGTTGCAATTAGCAGCGAGACAAAACTTGAATAATAGTTTAAAAGCAGATTATAAACAACAACAGGAATGGCACCATTAATCACAAGACTTAACACAATCGTTTGAATCAATTTCTTTTTTGAATTAACATTCACCTTTGTTTCCTCCCCTTTTCACCTTCAAAATGTTCTAAATTAATAATACAAACCGACGGTCGGTTTGTCAATTGATTTTTTAACTTTTTTTTCCTGAAATTGAAATTGCTCATTTTGCAAAAATATGTTGTTATTTCGTGATTTCAGTCTTGTTTTGATAGCTTTTGTCAGTAGGCAGGAAAATGGGATACCAGTTGGTGAATAACTATCACAAAGATGATTATTTCCTAGATTCAATAGAGAGGAATGAAAATTAATGAAGACCTATACCTTGAAAGAAGTATCTAGAAAAATAAATATTGCACCGGGGACGTTACGCCAATGGGAAAAAGATTTTGAAGAGACACTAGGAATTCCCCGTTCCAAACAAGGTGCAAGAATCTATTCAGATTTGTTGATTGACCAACTGGTAGAAATAAAACAAATGACCGCCAAGAAGTTAAGTAAGGATCAGATACGGCAAGCAATGAAAAAAGAACAAAAAGCTGGGGGTGAAGATCGTACTACAAAAAATGCCGAAGTGTCACTAGAAATCATGGCTGAACCGGTTCCTCCAATCGCTGTTGATGAAAACGCACCAAATAATGCTGACCTATTTTTTGAGGCAATGGAAACGTATAAAAAAAATTTCTTAAATGAGGTCAAGGAGGAAATTCGAAATGTTGTTCGTAAAGAGGTAGTAGATGAGTTGAAAAAAGAAATATCAAAAGGCACCTTTTATACGGTGAAATCACTTTCAGATTCTATTTACAAATCGACAGCCAATACAAAAGCTGATATCGAAGAGTTATCCGAAACACTTGAAAAATCTTCGGAGTTGACTGCTGACTCATTACTGTACCTTAGTAACAGCATTGCAAATGTTTCACTTGAGACTTCCGAAGAGATTCATACCCTCTCAAGGAAGCTGTCTGAAACCTCTGAAGAGTTATCTCAATATGCCGATATCACAAATAATGAAATTTCAAGTCTTACTGAGGCTATTTCAACCGACCGGGAATTCTTTGTTGAAGAGCGTAATCAATATCGGCTAGAAATTACCCAAAGGGAACGAGCTTTCCAACAAATGCTAGTAAGCTTTAGAGATGTTGCCGCGGCCAAAGAGAAGAAAAGGTGGAAATTTTGGTCTTTAAGGGGGAATTCACATGAATACAAGTGAAGTGGCGAAATTATTAGGGGTGTCTGCGAGCACTGTTCAGCGCTGGGTTAAACTGATGGAGCTGCCAATGGAAAAAAATGATCGAGGACATTATCATTTTACTAGCGAAGATATTGAGCTCTTAAAAAAAATTCATGAACAGCTTCAAAATGGAATATTGCTCCAAGATATCGCCCCTGTGGTGGAAAAAAGGGGAATTCGAAAAGGTTCAGTTAAAAGAGGCGGGGAAAAGGAAACAGCCATCGAAAGGTTGGTTACGAAGGTCAGCGAATTAGAAATGAATCTAAATACCAAGGCCGATTCAGTTGCATCCTATCAGCTCCTCCAGCATCGCCGGGAAATAGATGATTTACAAAATCAGGTAACCCAATTAGCACTAGAGCTTGAACGGCTTCAATTTCAAATGAAGGAAATGAACACACCCCCACAAATCGACAAACCACTGGTTTTGGATGGTGGCAAGGTAAGAAGTAAAAAGAAAAATATCGTCAGTTCTCTATTTGGTTTTTAAACAAAACCACCAACGCATAAAAAACATGACCGAACAGATTTTTCCCGTTTAGCCATGTTTTTTTTACACTTTTTTGTTTTTCACGCTGTCGCTGTCAGGCTTCTTTATATCTCTCTTGCACGTCAAACAAATCGCCGACATACGAAATTTCCTTGATGGTAACCTGAAGTTCGCCTGTTGGAATCTTCAGTGATAGCTGCTCACCAAGATTTTTTAGTAGCAGCTGTCTGCCTACTGGTGATAAAAAGGAAATAAGGCCTTGATCGGGTTCTGACTGTTCTGGAAAACAGATTGTATAATCTTCCGTCTCATTGTCATCGTCGTAAAGGACAGTTACTTTTGTTCCGATAAAAGCTTTAGGAATCGATGAAATGAAGGTGCTTTTACGATTTTGCTGTAGTAAATCATCAACCTCTAAGAGGTACAAACTAAAAAAATGCTTCATTCTCTCTTGGACAGGGGTTGAAGAAAAATAAAGAGTGGTTAATTCCTGAATATTCTCGTCAATATACACTATCTGCTGACTGAAAAAGTCTTTGGATGGATAACTACGGTTCATAGTATATTGCCTCCAAGCTAGTGTCAAATTTCCTGCAGAACTTCATAAAGATTTTCATTACAAATTCCTCCCAAATAAAAAAATGAACCTTCCATTTGTATAGAAAATCCTTTGGTCTACCCTAATTTTAGGGCAGAGCCGTAGTACCACTATACGAAAATGAAAAGCTTTCCTACCCTTTTAACAAAGGAAAATCTTAGTATAATATTACCATATCTAGACAGAAAAGTCGCAACAACTGGTCAGTAAATGTTTGCGTATCAGAAATATTACAACCTGCCTTTATGACCAGGTGATAGAAATCACATACAAACGAAAGGGAAGGTGATACCATACATTTGAAGGTATATTAATCGAAACGAGGTTATGAATTGAATTTTCCACAACTAAAAATAGGACATATGAAACCTGCAGTTCCCATTATGCAAGGCGGAATGGGTGTAGGTATTTCTCTGAGCAAGTTGGCTTCAGCAGTCGCAAACGCCGGTGGGGTTGGGATTATTTCCGGTACAGGAATTACTGTTCATGAAATGCGTTCACATATTAGACGAGCAAAGGAACTAGTCGCAGGTGCCGGTTACATAGGTGTAAATGTATTATTTGCCATGAATGACTTTGCCGAAAAAATGAAAGCAGCCCTTGAAGAAAAAGTTGATTTTATTATTTCCGGTGCCGGCATCTCCAGGGATATGTATACATGGGGGAAACAAGCGGGAATCCCGGTCATTTCCATTGTCTCATCTGCTAAATTAGCAAGGATTTCCGAACGGTTAGGCGCGGCAGCCGTTGTCGTTGAAGGCTTTGAGGCTGGCGGTCATCTTGGAACCGAGCGTTCCATGTTTGAAATACTACCCGAAATTGTTGAAACCGTTTCAATCCCC
This sequence comes from Neobacillus novalis NBRC 102450, assembly GCF_001591805.1. Classification (GTDB taxonomy): domain Bacteria; phylum Bacillota; class Bacilli; order Bacillales; family Cytobacillaceae; genus Neobacillus; species Neobacillus novalis. Next base: position 57,056 of record NZ_BCVP01000011.1, read on the forward strand.
GTTATTGCAGCTGGCGGCATTATGACGGGCAGTGATATCGCCAAAGCACTCGCCATGGGAGCATCTGGAGTTCAAATGGGCACCCGTTTTGTTGCCAGCGAGGAATGTGATGCCCCTCTTTCGTTTAAGCAGAAATATGTCGATGCCGGTAAAGATGACACGGTTTTGGTTAAAACAACTGTCGGCCTGCAGGGAAGAGCCATCAAAAATAATTTCACAAAATTAATCAGCGGACCTGATAAGTTAAAAATAGCTAAATGCCATGATTGCCTAAAGAATTGTTCCTATCGCTTTTGTACGCTTGATTCGCTTCTAACATCTGTTGGCGGTGATGTGGAAAACGGGCTCGTTTTTGCGGGTGCAAGAGTGGATGAAATCAAAGAAATTCTCCCTGTCCAAAAAATTATTGATAACCTCACTGCAGAATATGATGAAGCAATAAAAGAAAGTCTCTAGGTTTAATTAAAATCTCTCTTAATAAGAAAAGACTCCAGCGCCTTGGTCGGCCGCAGGAGTCTTTTAACTTCCTAGTTTATAATAACCTCTTTTTAGCGCGAAATAACAAAACCATAGGGCTTGGAGAAAGAAAAACATGCCCCAGATTGGCGCTGGAAAAATAACTGTTAACCGGGCAAGGTTAGCAGCATCCCCTGCTCCATCCGGCTGAATAACACTTATATAAAGGATTTCATAGGCACTTTGAACCGAATCAACTAATAGAATGGAGGCAATTAGAAGTAACAAATGATCCCGTACAGTTTGGCTCCCCTTGATAAGTAATAAGAGAAAAGCAACAGCAAATGAACATAGCCAAAAGATTCCATATGGGTTCCGCACCCAAAAGATAAGGTTAAGGAAAATAAAAGCTAACAAAATATCAATCAAAATGGTTTGCCTCTTCCTTCCTATCAGTAAGAATGAGAGAAACGACATAAACGAGGAAAAGGTATAGCCGGCAAGACTCGTAAAGAAGCTGCCAATCCAGGTAGACTGATTACTATATGTTGCCCCTTCTGAATTCATAAATAAAGAAATCCTTTCCACATTGCCTCCAAGCAGGGCAATAAAAGCATGACCTGATTCATGAATAAGCGTATTAATGACCTTTGCATAATTTCCGAGAAGCGGTACGTGAATCAACAAAAAAGCTAACACGAGGAAAAGGAAAAACTTCGTACTTAATTTTTCGCGAACAAAGCTCAAAATAGATTCTCCTCTTTTATAAATTTCTAACCTCATTTTAACATTTTTTAGTGAAACTATCGCAAATTTAAACTCGGAGATTTAGAAAATTCTTATTTTATTTTCTTTATACTATCCGTTTATTACTTCCGGAATGGATTCGACAAACCAACAACTTATATGTTATTATCGGGTTGTTGCATTAGCGAACGTACATTTTTATTTAGGAGGAATGTAATTTGATAGAGTTTAAGAATATTGTAAAGAAGTATCGAAGCAAAACCATCATTAATCCTTTTTCATTGGAAATTGATGCTGGACAGTTGGTTGTTTTTATTGGACCAAGTGGCTGCGGGAAAACCACCTTACTCAAAATGATCAATAAACTAATCCAACCTTCTTCAGGAAAAATTTTTGTGAATGGGACGGATATCTCGACAATGAATCCGATTGAACTACGGAGGAATATCGGATATGTGATTCAAAACACAGGACTATTTCCACATATGTCGATTAAAGAAAATTTAGAGTTGATACCAAAGCTTAAAGGTGAAGAGCCAGCTTCAATTGAGAAAAAGACAAAAGAATTGCTTGAAATTGTTGGTTTAGACCCAAAGGAATTCTTACATCGTTTTCCAAAAGAACTGAGCGGCGGTCAGCAGCAAAGAATTGGTGTAGCAAGAGCTTTCTCCACAAACTCCGATATTATCCTAATGGATGAACCCTTCAGTGCACTAGACCCTGTTACGAGAAGTTCACTTCAAGATGAGTTGTTCCAAATGCAAAAGGAATTAAACAAGACCATCATCTTTGTCACCCATGATATGGATGAGGCTATTAAAATAGCAGACAAGATTTGTATTTTAAAAGACGGAGATATTCTCCAGTATGACACTCCTGAAAATATTCTTAAAAACCCTGCTAATGATTTTGTTGAAGATTTCATTGGAAAAAGAAGGGTTTGGAACAACCCTGAATTATTGATGGCAGAGGATATCATGATTCATCAGCCTGTAAAAATTACCCCGATGCGGACCGTATTGCAGGCAATTGAGATTATGAAGGACAATAAGGTAGACAGCTTAATGGTGACAGATAAAAATAATGTCCTTAAGGGTCTTGTAACCTTAAAAGCTATTCAATTGCTCAATCGAACTACCTCAATTGAAATGATCATGGAGCAAAATGTGCTTTCCGTTTCACAGGATGCTAATTTAATTTCCGTTTTAGCAACAATGAATGAGCATAAAATTGGTTATCTTCCTGTTGTTAACAGTGCGAAACAATTAATAGGATTGATAACAAGAAGCAGCATTTTATCAGCATTAAGCAGTCAATTAATTGACTTGGAGGTGGCGTTTTAATGAGTGATTTTTGGAATTATCTAACTGGTAACTACCAGCAAATACTCAGTTTACTTGGAGAGCATCTTTATTTAAGTATTGTATCAGTAGTCATTGCCATTATCATTGGTGTTCCACTTGGGATCTTAATTTCAAATGAAAAGAAGCTTTCAAAACCGATTATCGGAACGACAAACGTTATTCAGGCCGTCCCGAGCTTGGCCTTACTCGGATTCCTGATTCCCTTTGTTGGAATTGGCAGTACGCCCGCGATTGTGATGGTTGTCCTTTATTCCCTCCTTCCAATCGTAAAGAATACGTATACGGGCTTAACAAACATTGACGGAGACATTCTGGAAGCCGCCAAAGGCATCGGTCTGACTAAGAGTCAAACAATGAGAAAGGTTCAGCTTCCGCTCGCCTTCCCGATGATTATGGCGGGTATCAGAATTTCAGCGGTTACAGCTGTTGGTTTGATGACCATTGCTGCCTTCGTTGGAGCAGGCGGACTGGGGTACCTCGTATTCTCGGGTGTGCAGACCGTCGATAATCATATGATTTTGGCCGGAGCGATTCCTGCCTGTATATTAGCACTCTTGATTGACTTTGTCGTTGGGAAACTTGAATCCTCCCTTTCTTATACGAACAAGAAAAAATCCGCAACAAAGTCAAGCAAAAAGGCAAAAAAATGGATAGTTGGTGTGGCCTCTATTTTGTTAATTGCTGCAGGTTCACTTAAAGTTTATTCAATCGCCAATGCTGAAGACAAAATAGTCATTGGTTCAAAGAATTTCAGTGAGTCATTAATTTTAGGGAATATGCTTGCTGATCTAATCGAAAACAAGACGGATATTCAAGTAGAAAGAAAGTTAAATCTTGGTGGTACGCAGGTTGCTTTTAGTGCGATTAAAAATGGGGATATTGATTTATATGTTGAATATACGGGGACAGGTTTGGTAAATATTTTAAATCAGCCTCCAGAAAGTAACCCGGACAAAGTCTATGATTTTGTTCAACAAGAATTCAAGCAAAAATATGGAATTGACTTATTAAACCCGCTTGGGTTTAATAACACCTATGCCTTAGCTGTACGCCAAGACACTGTTGACGAGTATAATTTAAAGACGATATCTGATCTGGCCAAAGTAAGCAATCAATTAGTCTTTGGTCCAACCATTGAATTTCCCAACCGGGTAGATGGATTACCTGGACTTGCAAAAACATATCATATCGAATTCAAAGATGTCAAAGCCATAGATGGCGGATTGCGCTATACTGCACTTAAGAATCATAAAAGTGATGTTATCGATGCCTTTTCTACCGATGGATTACTCGAGGCATTTCAATTGAAGGTGTTAAAAGATGATAAAAACTTTTTCCCACCGTATTATGCCGTGCCAATAATTAAACAAGAAACATTAAAAGAACATCCGGAATTAAAAAAGGCAATTAACACCTTATCCGGTAAGCTTAACGATGAAAAAATGCGGGAACTTAACTATAAGGTCGACAGCCTCAAACAGTCTCCTGAAAAAGTGGCAAAAGAATTTTTAGAAAAAGAAGGATTATTAACTAAATAGCTACTACTAGAAAAAGCCGGTTCAATTTACCGGCTTTTTTTATTCTTCTAAAAAATGAACGACTCTGTCATACGCTTTTTCATCACCAATGACAAGGAGGACATCCCCTTCAAGGATTAGAGCATACGGACCTGGGGAAATGATCATTTCTTCCTTTCGCTTCATCCCAATTACGGTGCCTCCGGTATTCTGCCAAAATTTCACTTCGGAAATAGTCTTGCCGATATGAATACTTCCTGGATATACCTCAACTTCAATTGGCGCCAATGGATTCGTGTGCCGAAGTTTCCCAGAATAATCCATGATTTTCCGCAATGTTTCGAAAACCTTTTCATCCAGTCTTTCTCTTTCTACCATTAGAGAATTCATTTGCTTTTCAAGATCTTTGATGCTGGCCAGGTTAGAAAAACGAGATATATATTTAAAAGCATTCTCCCGGGAAGAGATCACGATGCCGCTCCCTTTTGTAGAATGAACAATTTCCACGTCCTCTAAAATCTTAATTGCTCTCCTTACTGTCTCTGGAGATACCTTATATTCACTCGCCAACGTAGACCTGCCGTGAATCTTTTCCCCTACTTTAAATTTCCCGTCATAAATGCGATTGGCCAAATCAATCGCAATTCGTTCATAAGTTGGGATTTGTGCCCTTTGCATAGCAGACCATCACCACCATTTAATCAATAGCATTACCTTTTCACTATACCGTTTTACGTAAAGGTTTGCGAGGAAAAAAATATTAAGCTCCCACTGACACCTTTTGTCTTTTTTTTTACGAACATTGGACATAATTGTAAGGAGTCTTTTTTTATCGAGGTGTGGGTATGAAACGGAAATTAATCATCTTTTTAAGTGTGGGATTCATCATCTTTATGGCTGCATTATGTATTTATTACCTAGTGAAAGGGGATTCTTCAAGGTGGCAGGTTGCCCTCGGCGGTATTTTTGCTGGCGCACTCCCACTTCTACTATTACGGTTGAAAAATAACCCCTTTAACATTCCAATTATCGTCAGTTATTTTATTTTTTTATTTTGTTCATTGTTTTTAGGCTCGATTAAAAGCTTTTATCTTCATCTCAATTGGTGGGATTCCACCCTTCATTTTTTTAAGGGGATATTTATTGGCTGCATTGGAATATCATTATATAAACGATGGATTCCAGAAAATGTCCGCAATGATGTCTCCCATTGGATACTGTTTCTTTTCGTCCTATCACTTTCCGTTTTGGCTAGTGTAATCTGGGAGATTTATGAATTTGTCGGCGATTTAACCATTGCCCACACGATGCAAAGAGGCGGCAATAAGGATACAATGTATGACCTGATCTTTGGTTTAGTCGGCGGTCTCATTGTCGCATTGTATGCTCTCGTTCGAAAACACAAGGTTTAGTTAGGGGTAATTAGGTAAGCTCGTTATCATTTATGAAAAAGCAGTTCTAAACGCAAGTTTAGAACTGCCTTTTTTCATTCACAATTACACCGTAACAGCTGCAAAGAACTCTTCATACAGTGCTTGAACGGCTCTTTTTTCATCGACTTCCTTTACGCCAAACATCATGCTGACTTCAGACGAGCCTTGATTAATCATTTCAATATTTACACTCGCCCTTGCCAAGGCTTTGGACGCCCTTGCCATTGTCCCGACATTATGGCGCATGCCTTCACCAACCACCATGATAAGGGCAAGGCTGTGCTCGAATTTCACTTCATCCGCATGCAATTCTGCGACAATCCGCCCGGTTATTTCTTGCTCCATTTCGGCCTCAAACTGATTTTCCCTTAAAATGATTGAGATATCATCAATACCCGAAGGGGTGTGTTCATAGGATAAGCCAAACTCTTCTAAAATGCTTAACAGTTTACGGCCAAAACCAATCTCTCTGTTCATTAAGTATTTACTCACATAAATACTGCAAAATCCTTGATCGCTGGCAATCCCAATGACAGGACCATTTGTATTGTCACGCTCATAAACAATTCTCGTTCCCGGTGCTGCCGGATTGTTCGTGTTCTTGATTTGAACGGGAATTCCTGCCCGAAAGGCCGGCACAAGGGCTTCATCATGCAGAACGGTAAACCCGGCATATGAAAGCTCACGCATTTCCCGATACGTTAATTCCTTGATTTCCTTTGGCCTCTTGACAATATAGGGATTGACCGAATAAACGGCATCCACATCAGTAAAATTTTCATATAAATCAGCTTTCAAGCCATTTGCAAGGATAGAGCCAGTAATATCTGAGCCGCTCCGTGAAAAAGTGAAAACTTCCCCTTCTTTGCTAAACCCAAAAAATCCGGGAAAGATTAATAAACCGCTTCTTTCGCGCAAGGAATGCAACCGCTCATACGATTCCGGTAAAACTTGAGCGTTTCCCGGCTCAGCACTAACGAGAAGGCCAGCCTCCCCAGGGTTAACATACGAGGCCTCTACCCCCTGCTCTTCGAAGAAGGCAGCCACTAATTTTGCATGATTATCCTCACCACTTGCCTTAATTCTATCGATAAACCGTTCAGGATTACTTCTATCCCCATTTAGTCTTGCTTCTAAATCAGCTTGTATTTCACTAATAATTTTAGAAGGAAGCTGTAGTTCCTCAGCAATCGTCGAATACCTTTTGATGACGGATGCCGCTATTTCCTGTGAATTCTGATTGCTCAGGCATCGCTCTGCACATTCAATTAATAAATCTGTGACCTTTTGATCTTCGGGAAACCGTTTCCCTGGAGCTGATACGACAACTACTTTACGGTCGGGATCAGAAATAACAATCTGGAAAACCTTCTCAATTTGGTTTCCGGAAGCTAAAGAGGATCCTCCAAACTTTACTACCTTCATGCAAACATCTCCTAATCCCAAAAATATAATCTAAATTTTATCTAAATTCAGAAAAAAATTCAAGTGATTTTCCACCGTACATGCACATTTGTTTTCCTCAGGAAGACAACCGATTTGCAAATACAAAAAAACAGTGAGATTTTATCAGTATCTCACTGCATTTATTCCTGACATTTTTTTCACTAACATTTGGAGTAATTAACGGATTATTTCTATAAAATGAGCAAGGATTCTTGCGGTCATCCCCCAAATTGTTTTCCCCTCATATACATAAAAATACTCTTCTATCCCTCTTGTCCGCCAATTATAGTTTTCACCGCCGACAATTAAATCAAAGGGGAAATTTTCCTCAGGCTCTGCCTTAAATTCTATATGATAGATTTCTGGGTCTTTATTGATAAAAAAAGATAAAGGAACCGTAAAAATTTCTCCCACCTCTGCAGGATTCGGTTGAATACATTCTGAATGACTAATAAATCCTGTATACGGATAAACCAACATACCAAAAGGAGAAACCATAAAATCAAGCGGATAAACTTCCGTGATATTTTCCCTGTTAATCCCTAATTCCTCGATTGTTTCACGAATAGCCGCTTCTTTTTCATCCTTGTCTTCCGGATCCACTTTTCCTCCAGGAAAACAAATTTCACCTGGCTGCCTTCTAAGCTCCAGCGAACGAACTTCAAATAGCACATGAATCCCATCCTCTTTTTCGATAAGAGGCAGCATTACAGCATATTTTGCGAACTTCTCGCTCCCTAATATCACAGGGGCATGTCTTTTTAATTTTGCGACAACTGATTCCAGCTCCATGATTTCACCTCTATTCATTTTCAAGTTTCTATACTATCTACAATAACATTTTTATCCTGTTATTGAAAAAAAACAATCCAACTTCAACTAAGTTGGATTGTCCCTGAAAAAATTCTTATTCCTTTTTTTCATACCAAGAATACATATAAGCAGGATCTTCGAGGAGCTGAGCTGTCTTTACAATTTTTAGAGGATGAAAGGTATCAATCATCACAGCCAATTCCAGTGTTTGCTTTTTCCCAATACTTGCTTCAGTTTTCCCTGGATGGGGTCCATGGGGAATTCCCCCTGGATGGAGCGTGATTGACCCCTCTTGGACCCCTTTACGGCTCATAAAATTACCTTTCACATAATAAAGGAGCTCATCACTATTAACGTTACTGTGATAGTATGGTGCAGGAATCGCCTCAGGATGGTAATCATACAATCTAGGCACAAAGGAACACACAACAAAATTATTCCCTTCAAAGGTTTGATGGACAGGCGGCGGCTGGTGAACCCTTCCTGTAATCGGTTCAAAATTTTCAATATTAAAGGCCCAAGGATATAGGTACCCATCCCAGCCGACTACATCAAAGGGGTGATGTCCGAGCATATGGGAGGAAATTATCCCCCGCGATTTCGTCATTACCTCATATTCGCCTTTCTCAGCAAAAGTCATCAATGTTTCCGGACCGCGGATATCTCGTTCACAAAACGGGCTGTGCTCTAATAACTGACCATATTCATTACGGTAGCGTCTTGGTGTCGTAATTTGACTATATGCTTCAACAATAAGTATTTTCGTTATTTCATTTGCATCAGGGATTATTCGATAAATCGTTCCAATCGGTATGATAAGATAGTCACCCGGAGAATAGGAAATCGTCCCAAACATCGTTTCAAGTTTTCCCGATCCGTAGTGGATATAAAACATTTCATCGCCATCACCGTTGCGATAAAAACTTTCCATTGGCTCAGTGACATTTGCAGTTCCAATCAGCAAGTCTTGATTTCCTACTATATATTCCCTAGCTTTTAAGGCATCACCTTTTTTGGTTGTCTTATTTGTAAAAAAATGACGGTGATTAAGCTCCCTTTGTTCTTCATATTCCGGCAAGTATTGACCAACCAATTCCGATTTGACCACTTCTGTAGGCATAAAATGGTGATATAATATCGATTGGGTGCCTGAAAAACCTCGTGTTCCCATAACCTGCTCTCGGTAAAGACCGCCATCCTCTTTTTTAAACATCGTATGACGTTTATGCGGGACTTTTCCCATTTGCCGGTAATACATTATTTCACCTCTGTTCCTTCAGTAATCGAATTCTGTAATACACCAAGGCAATCTATTTCTAACTCTACGATATCCCCGGGCATAAGCCAGCGGTGCACTTCTTGGCCAAGCTCTAGGATGCATCCTGTCCCGACTGTTCCAGAACCTATCATCTCTCCAGGATAAAGGGTAACGCCTGCAGATGCCCGCTCAATCATCTCCCCAAAGGAATAAAAAAGCTCCCTCATATTTCCTGTTGAAAGCAATTGTCCGTTAACCCGCGCTTTCATGGAAAGATCAAAGCCCTTTCCCATCTTCAATGGTTCCAGCTCATCTTTCGTGACAATCCATGGACCAATCGAGGTGGAAAAATCTTTTCCTTTTGCTGGGCCAAGCCCGACCTTCATTTCCTTCCGCTGCAGGTCTCTCGCACTCCAGTCGTTCAAAATACAATAGCCAAAAATATACTCATCAACATCTTCCGCCCGGATATTTCTTCCCTGCTTTCCAATGATGCAGGCGATTTCGAGTTCATAATCAAGCCAGTCACATCCCAATGGCTTAATGATTTCTTCTCCAGGACCCTTTATCGCAAGGTGATTGGAGAAATAAAAGACTGGAATTTCATACCATTCAGGTATCATCTCAAGACCGCGGTTTTCCCTTGCCGTCTTCACATGCTCCTCAAAGGCATAAAAATCACGAAAGCTTCTGGGGAAAGGGAGTGGAGCCAGTAAACGGATTTCATCCAAAGGGTAAACCCCTTGCTGCTTGTTTGCTGGAGACATTAATGCCGCTTTTTTTAAATTCACTTCACAGTTATCAAGAAAGGCTACTAAATTATCAGGTAACTCACCACCTGACATTTCATACATATCGACTGCATGCGCTTGGTCCAGCAGAAACCCGGCCCTAATGGTCCCATCATTTTTTTCAAATGTAACAAATTTCATTGGTTCACCTTTTTTCCTTTTAAAAAAGGGAGAAATTTTTCTCCCTTTTTCCGCTATTGTTTGGTAGTTATCCCCTTTAACTATACCTTTTCTATCTTTTCGATCGCTTATAGGTTTCCGCGTTTTTCCTGCTCCCGCTCAATCGATTCGAATAAGGCCTTAAAGTTTCCTTCTCCGAAACCGCGAGCCCCTTTTCGTTGAATGATTTCAATGAAAACGGTCGGACGATCAACAATCGGCTTGGTAAAGATTTGCAATAAATAGCCTTCATCATCACGGTCAACTAAAATATTTAATTCGCGAAGCTGTTCAATTTCTTCGTCTATTTCGCCTATCCGCTCACCTAATGATTCGTAATAGGTACTAGGGGTTTTAAGAAATTCAACACCGTTCTTCTTCAAAGCAGCAACCGTTGAGACAATATCTTCGGTTAAAATGGCCAGATGCTGTACGCCCGGACCATTGTAGAATTCCAAAAATTCCTGAATTTGTGATTTCCGTTTTCCCTCAGCCGGTTCATTGATAGGGAACTTGATGCGTCCGCCGTTATGCATGACCTTTGACATCAAGGCCGAGTATTCTGTAGTAATATCCTTGTCCGAGAAATGCTTCATTTCTTTAAAGCCCATTACCTTCGAATAATATTCAACCCACTCTTCCATCCGCTCCACATTACCAACCACATGATCAATCCCGATTAACCCGGCATCCTCATTTGGCAAATAGATTGAGTATGGCTCAAACCCTGGTAGAAATGCCCCTTGATAACTTTTGCGTTCAATTAACGTATGGATTGTGTCGCCATATGTACCGAGAACAGCTTTTTTAACGACTCCCTTTTCATCACTCATTTCAAATGGGGCTACATGGGCAATGGCTCCTCTATTTACAGCCTCTTCGAATGCTTTGTCTACATCTTCGACCAACAGGGCTACATCCTTTACGCCGTCCCCGTGCTTCTTGACAAACTGAGCTACCCGGCTTTCTTCGTTATAGGAGCCTGTAATCACGAGACGAATATTCCGCTGCTTAAGAACATATGAGACCGTTTCACGATTTCCTGTTTCTAGTCCTGAATAGGCAACTGGCGTAAACCCAAAGGCGGTGCAAAAATAATGACAAGATTGCTTAGCATTCCCCGTGTAAATCTCAATATAATCCACATCCCGTACTGGAAAAAAGTCATCGACAAGCTGATCTGCCCTTACTCTTTGTTCTTTCATCTAGAAACCTCCATTTGTAATAATATTAATATTCTGAATTAATCTTAAATGAAGGCTCTTAATCTCTCAAGAGCAGGAAGTAAAGCAATAACGCTTTTAGGCAGTAAAGAAATACTCTATCATCATAATAATTATTTCTGAAAATAAAAAAAGAAACATACCTAGGACTAGGTTGTTTCTACGATAGGTGGAAGGATTATGTTTTCCACTAAAATATTCCTTCTATTTATAGCCGATAAAAATTTTTACGAAAGAATCGCTCGGTCGCTTACCATTTGGACACCACGAATTCGTTTAAATTCTTCTAATAATCGTTCAATCGTCAGCTGCCGCTTATGATCCTCATCAACCTCCAAAATAACTTGACCTTTATCCATCATAATTAAACGATTCCCAAGGTCGATAGCTTGCTGCATATTGTGGGTAACCATTAAGGTAGTAAGTTTGTATTTATCAACAATTTCTTTGGTTAGATTGGTTATCAACTCTGCTCTTGATGGATCTAGTGCTGCCGTATGTTCATCTAGTAAAAGGATGGATGGTTCCGTGAAGGTGGCCATCAATAACGATAGTGCCTGGCGTTCTCCCCCCGATAATAAACCGACCTTTGCACCAAGGCGGTTTTCCAAACCAAGATGCAAGGATTCAAGCACGCCCCGGAAAAAATCGCGTCTTTTTTTCGTGACTGCTTTTCGAAATGTCCTAGATTTATTCCTGGAATAAGCCATCGCCAGATTTTCTTCAATCGTCATACTTGGAGCCGTTCCGGCCATTGGGTCTTGAAAGACTCGTCCTATCATTTTCGAGCGATTAAACTCAGACATATTGGTAACATTGTTTTCACCAATATGAACCTCTCCAATATCAGGGAATAAAACACCGGAAATAACATTCATTAACGTCGATTTTCCCGCGCCATTACTGCCAATAATTGTAACAAAATCTCCGGGCTTAAGGGTTAGGTTAACATGATCTATTGCGATTTTTTCATCAGGTGTCCCTTCATTAAAAATCTTATGAATCTGATTTAAGTGCAGCATGTTTGTCCCCCTTAGCAGTAGCAGAAGCACGAATAGCAGATAGATGTTCTGCCCTTCTCCGCGCTTTTCGCTTTTTCTCTTTCGATCGCTCAATCATTTTCGGTGTTGTTAAAGCAACAATGACAATTACTGCCGTAATCAGCCTCATATCACCCGGCTTCAAGAAATCAATCCGGAGGGCCATGGATACGACAATTCGGTAAATAATCGAACCGCCAATGACAGCAAGCGTGGTTCTTGCAATGGTTTTTGTCCCGAAAAGGGCCTCACCGATAATTACTGATGCTAAGCCGATAATAATCATCCCGATTCCCATGCCGACATCGGCGGAGCCGCCTTGCTGGGCAATAAGGGAGCCTGAGAAAGCAACCAATGCGTTGGAAAGCCCCAGTCCAAGAATGACAAGAAGGTTTGTATTAGCCGAAAGGCTGCGAATCATTCGCCTATTGTCTCCGGTCGCTCTGATTGCTAAACCAATTTCCGTTTGTAAGAACAGATCGGTTAGGAACTTGATAACGAGGGTGACGAAAATCATAAAAATAAGAATGCCCCATGTATCCGGAAGACTATCACCAAGACCAACCATTGAAAGAAAACGATTGAAAAATGAATCCATTCCAGTACGCTCAAAAAAACCGCTAATTTTAGTAAATGCTGTATCGGTATTTAATAGCGAGATATTGGGGCGATTCATGATTCTTAAATTAATTGAGTAGAGAGCAATCATCATTAAGATTCCGGAGAGCAAGTTATTTATTCTTCCAAATGTATGGAGAAGCCCTGTTATACAGCCTGCAGCAAAACCAGCAAATAAGGCCACGATTGTTGCGATAAAAGGGTTAACCCCACTCGCGATCATAATCGCTGAAATGGCAGCCCCTGTTACAAAACTCCCATCCACCGTCAAATCTGGGAAATCCAGAATACGAAAGGAAAGATAGACGCCCATTGCCATAATCGCATAGATGATTCCTGTTTCAAATGATGAAAATATGGCTGTAAACATTGAGATCATCCTTTCAAAATTTCATTCCTATGTAAGAATCAAGGAGTGTACCATTTAGTTGGCCCCTCCTTGAAATAGTTATTAATTATTTCCCATCATAAAACTCGCCAAGTTTGCCCCATTCCTCATTCACTTTTAATCCTTGTGCTTCAGCCGCTGCCTTATTGATGACTAGCTTTAAGCTGCTTGGAAGTTCCACAGGAATTTCTGAAGCTTTCTTTTTCCCCGTTAAAATCTCGGCGGCCATTAATCCGGATTGATAGCCGAGGTCAAAATAGCTGAATCCACTTGCCGCAACGGCACCTTTTTTCATCGAATCAAGCTCGCCGACGAAAAGCGGAATTTTTTTGCTGTTTGCTACAGCAATGACCGAATCAAGGGCGGTAACAACAGTATTATCGGTTGGAATATAGATGGCATCGACTCGACCGACTAGTGACTCGGCTGCCTGCTTAACCTCTGACGTATTCGCAACAGAAACTTCGACTAGAGTAGCGCCTTTTTCTTCCGCTAATTTTTTCACTTCTTTCACTTGGACTTCCGAATTTTGTTCCCCGGAATTATAAATCACACCAATTTTTTTGGCTTTTACTTCATCAGTAATAAAATGAATCGTCTTTTTGGTAGCTTCAGGATGGTTGTCAGTTGTACCGGTAATATTTTCCCCTGGTTTATCAAAAGCCTTTACTAATCCAGCACCAACAGGGTCTGTCACCGATGTAAAGATAATCGGAATTTTCTTGGTCGCATTTAAGGCAGCCGTTGCACTTGGGGTTGCATTAGCAAAAATCAAGTCTACTTTGTCGCCGACAAAATTCTTGGCAATTACTTGCGGGTTGTTCGGATCCCCTTGTGCATTTTGATCATCAAATGTTACCTTAATTCCTTTGTCTTTTAAAGCCTTCTTAAAGCCCTCTGTCGCAGCATCTAAGGACGGATGCGGTGCATACTGGCTTATTCCAACCTTGAACTCCTTATCAGTTCCTCCCTTTTCTGAACCCCCTACTGATTCTTTACTGCCGCAGCCGGCAAGCAAGAGCATCCCCGCCAAGGCAATTGAAAGTGCTTGAACTTTTTTCTTCATTAACCAACATCTCCCTACTATTATTCATTTTTTCAAATGCAGTAATTTTCTAAAAATTAAATATATTAAAAATTATTCTAGTGTTTTTTGGGTTTAAAAGCAATAGAAATAGCAAAAATATTTTTCCGCTTTAAAGCGACATAATCTCCTAAAAAGAAACATATTACCTCCCTTCTTCCAAAAAAATGCCTTCTAGCAAGTAGAAGGCATTGATACATGTATATTAAATTATGAATGGAGGAACAAAAATATGAATCTTACCAATCACGGGTGTTTTCGAGTAATTGATCTATCTCAACTTTTTTCACATTATGAATGCTTTTCTCAGATGTTAGATTTGTTGTCGCCTCAAGTAATTTGTCGATATCGATTAAAACGATGCCCATCTCTTCTCTAACCTCCTAAGTTTTTTAGTTGAATATCACTTTAATAAACATTTCGAACTATTCATGGTAAATACGGGGGTATTTAAGGAAATCAATAGTAAAGAATCAATAAATACAAGTAGTTTTTAAGAAAATAACCAAAAAAATCGGTTTCTTAATAAGAAGAAAAATCCAGCCACCTCAGCTGGATTTTTCTATCTTTAAGCAGTGTTTTTCATTTCTTTTCGAACTTTCGACTGCTTAAAAAAGTATTTCATCATCGGCGGAGTAACAAGCGTGGTTACAAGAACGACGATGACTAATATCGAAAATAGTTCTGGACTGATTAACTTCGTCTCTAATCCAATCGTGGCAATAATTAAAGCAACCTCTCCGCGTGAAACCATGGCCGCCCCAATTCCGAGTGAGTTTCTCCACGAAAAGCGAGCCATTTTCGCCCCAGCTGCTGCACCAATTAATTTGGTTAAGATTGCTAGAATACTAAGACCAATAATAAGACCTAAATGCTGCGAAAGACCTGCGAAGCTTGCTTTCACACCGATAGAGGTAAAGAAAACCGGCACGAAAATCGAATAACCAATTGTTTCTACTTTTTCAACTATTTCATGCTTAAAATTGGTTACACTAATCGCTACCCCGGCAATATAAGCACCAATGATGGCAGCAACACCTGTTAATTCAGCCACATAGGCAAAAAGGAAACAGATGATTAATGCAGATGATAGGAGCGATTCCGTCACCTTTAACGGGGCAAACTTCTTTAAGACCCATGGCACAACCTTCCAAGCTACTAAAATAGCACCTCCAAAGAAGAGTACTTTTTCAATAATGACCATACTTAAATTTACATCTCCGCCTGCCATGCTCATTAAAAACGCTAAGGCAATAATGACGAGCACATCATCAATGACCGCAGCTCCTAAAATGGTCGTCCCTTCTTTTGACTGCATTTTATTAAGCTCTTTAAGCGCCTGTACGGAAATACTTACGCTAGTAGCTGACAGCAGCAGTCCTAAAAATATCGCTTCAATTGTCGTCATTTTCAACATGGTTCCCGCTAAGTATCCAACAAAAAGCGGGACGACTATTCCACTAACGCCCACGAGTGTCGATGCTTTCCCAGAGCGTTTAAATTCATCTAAATCGGTCTCCATACCGGCAATAAACATTAACAGTATAACGCCAATTTGACTTAGCTCTTCCAATGTTTTCGTTTCGGAAACGAGCCCCAAAACCGCTGGGCCAAAAATAATTCCTACAAGGAGCTTCCCTAAAACAGAGGGCTGGCCAAACTTTACACTAATATCCCCTGCTATTTTAGAAGCAAATAAAATAATCGCTAACTCAAAGATTAATTCCATCTAATCACCATTCCCTTTTTAGAAAATTAAAAAGAGCCTGTCACAACATTGACAGACTCTTCCCAAAACAATAGAAAAAGGCCTGTCAAACCAAAAGGGCATAATTCCCCCTTGGTGACAGGCTCCTCCATTTGACGAACATTAAGTTAACACTTTAATACCATAGTTTATCATCCATTTCAAGCAGATTAATCCCACTGTTTTATTTTGCCGATTACCTTTTCCTTTATTTTAGTGATAAAGGTTGATTCTCCCTTCAATGTCTTTTGCTTATTCCATTCATTGAAGCTGGCAACGGTAATTAAGATTAGACCTGCAACTAATAAATAGAACCACCATGGCATGTGTCCCCAATAGGGTCTCGTTTGCAGAAAAACATTTAATAATAACACACCGGTCCCTACGAAGAAGTATGATTTTATTTGCAGGAACATCCCCGCCAGCATCGATAACAAGGAGAGTGACCCTAGGATAACCGCATCATAAATAGTATTGCTCGCTAACCCATCTTGAATTAAGACAAGTGAAACGCAAACTAGGACTCCCCATTGAATTGCTTTCGTTATATTCGAATACCGCCCTTTTAATAGGATTCTGATAAAAATAATCAAACCAACAAATGGAAGGACTTGCACTTCCCTTTCCCACAAGGGCGGGATATTTAACCTAGCAATAATTGAATAATAAGGCTGTAATAAATAGGCGCCTCCAAGGACAGACATAAAGACCGAAAGATTAACGGGAACTCGCTTTCTCTGCATCCAAAAAGAAACAGCAATCAAAACGCCTGGGAGCGCCTTACTCCATATAGACGGATGCTCAAAAAAGTACATCAGCCAAAAATACAAGAAGGAGACCCCAGTATATCCATCTATTTTAATGTCCGCAAGCTTTGTTCCACTTTGAAACAGTTTTTTATAAACACTCTGTCCGATTAAGGCCAACAGTATTCCTAACCCGCCAGCTAAAAGCAGTTTTTGGAGTGCTTCCATTTCACTTTGGTACGAGAATACAACTGTTGCCATAAAGGTAAGGAATAAGGGAATAAGCCCTACTAAATCCCATTTAATTTTATGCAAATAGAACAGGACAGCAAAAGTATATCCACAGATGACCATGTACGGCACCCATGTAAACGGATAAATCAATAGCATCGATCCAATTCCAATAATCGAAAATGGTACGATATAATAGGCTGTCCGTTTGTTAAATTCCTTCTTGGCTAAAAGTGCAAACATCAGAATAAGACCACTTGTGATTGGAAATTCATACGGTCCAGAAAAGTGAATGTTTAAATAATCGATTCCTGTTGAAACAGCAAAAAATAAAGTTGTAAAACCTCCATAAAGGAAAACTTTGATTTTCCATTCCTTATTGGCTAATTTTGTACTAATTCCATAAGCAAACAATGCCAATATAAAACTATAAATCGAGTCAGTATGATAAACAAACAAGGTAAACACAAGGGCAGCTGGATATATACTGTGACCTGTCCAGGCAAAAGCATCGGCCAAAACCGAATCTTTTTTCCGGCAAAAGAACGCCGTTAACAGAAGCACGATCGCACTAGTTGTGGCAATTAATGAATCCACTGTGCCGCCAAATGGCATTTTCATCCTAATTGCATCAATCAATGAAAAATAGGCTAGCATGGTTGTGATACTGACAAGATATGGAACCCATTTCGTGCCAATCTTTTTATATAAATAGTAATACATCCCAATTCCGGCTGCCAATACGATTGGTTGAACCCACAATCGATTGATTGGGCTTACTAGCGCATGGAAAATTGCCAAAGTATATAATGCCTGGGATATAAAAAATGAAATCCTTTCCAATTCCCTTTCTCCTGCTTTTTTCCAGACAAAGCTCGTCACTAGAACGAGGATTGCCCCTGATGCAAAATTAATCGCATAACCAAATTCTTCACGGTAGTAAATGAAATTGACATTCATTTCTTCAGCAAAAGCGGCAGTGGAAAGTCCTAGGGCACTTGGTAAGACCCATAAGGCAGCTTCCTTATAATAGCTCCTTGTTTCCCTTTTAATGACCAAAAAGGCAATAATCGTAACGAGCAGAAGCATAACCCCTGCTTCCCACCATTGAAAGTGTGAAACCGCACCCAAAAGTCCGAGGGCCATAATCGCGATTCCTACGTCCTTAGAACTATTCTGAACGATTCTTAAATATTTGGCTAATGGTACAACCCCAAACACGCTAAACAAGATAAAGCCAGTCAAAAATAATGTAAGTGAAAAGTTTATACTATTAATTGGTTTGACCAGTAAGAGAATAGCCTCATAGATGCCTGAAGCGGCAAAAACCGAACTCAAATAGGTAAACAGACGGTTTGGACTGTTATGGGATAGATAAATAAAGTTTACAGCAATGATAAAGTAAGCCAGCATTAAGGTAATCGACGGATTGCCTGCTCGAAGCAGAATTCCTTCAAGGGTAATATAAATAAAAGCGAATCCGGAGATCACTGCACTCGTATATTGAAAAACCTTATCGAGAGAAAATCTTCCATTCATCGACCTTGGAACAAATACTACTCCAAATCCGATTAAAGCGTAGACAACCTCGCCAAAGTAATTAAGGAAGCTATGCTCGATAAGCTGATAGGCTCCGTAAACAAGCATAACACTAAAAATAAAATGGTATTCCTTTCGCCCGCTGACATACATCATCGATAAATATATAACCGCAGTCAATAAAAGGTTAAAGCTGTATAGCACCTCGTTGTTGTATAAAAAAAGCATGAAAATTGTACTAAGGACCAAATTGATTTGTACATACGGAACAAATTCTTTTGTAAATAATTTGAGTGATTCCCTCTGTCTTACTTGAAGATAGCCAAAAATAAGCGCCGCATTAAATACCGTCATTCCCAGATAAAAGAAATCAACCTTTAGGTGCAGCCCTGCCAATAAAAAGGCCATCCCCGCAGATAGCGAAACAAAGGTAAACCAGACAAATAGTCTCGAGTTTAAGTTTTTAGCAAACAGAAAATAAACAATCATTGGAAGAAAGCTGCCAAGCATCCCCAGTAGGTAACGCCCTTCTCCGTTTATCGCTAAATACGAACCTAAAAGGCCAAACCATCCAAGTGAAAGAATAAAAATCGGCAAAAATAAACTTCCTAGGACGATAAAGGCAAAGGCTGTTTTATCGATATGCAATACTTTCTTTGTTAACATTGAAATTCCGTAAAATAATAGAGCTACAAATGCAATCGACCCGCTTTTCATGTAGCTTGTCATGGATTCCCAGTTACTTGTAGCTACGAATAACCCGCCTATTAATAAAAAAATAACTCCGATGTTTAACGACCACGTAATGTTCCTTTCACGAACCTCTTCCGGGGTAAGTGTTTTTTTCACTTTTGGCGGTTCTGGAGGTATCGCCATTTTGATTTGTACATTCGCTTCAGCTGGCAGTGGAATCGCTTCTATTTCTACTAAATCCAAATGGTACTGGTGATGCGCCTTGGCGACTGTGTCTACAATACCCTCAGATAGGTACCCTTCTTCTCTTAAGGTAAACAGCTCTTGCCTAAAAATCCGTCTATTCGCTTCCCTTTTATTCGGCTCCATTATATCCCCCCACATTCAACCCTTTAATTGTTAACAGATCCTTGCATTTATTAAGCAACTGTCTGTTTTTCCCTCTATAGTGTAATTTTACACTAACGTCAAATATTTTCAAGATTTTCTCTAAAAAAATCATTGTAAAAAAATAAAGTTGTATGTTTGAGGGTAAAATCTGTATGATATAAGAATGTTGATATTTAAAGATGGAGGAAGTTATGCTTACATTTAATGAGAAATTAGCCATTATCGAATCGTTCCCGGAATTAGAAAGAAAGAATGTTTCCCTCGGCCGCTTAAATTTTCAATTCCCTAATAGTATTTCGGATAAAAAAAATATTGTTTATCATTTACATCCGAATGGAAATGGCTTTGTCTATGCTGGAAAGTCAGGGGACTATGAAACGGACGAAAAGGGTTTGGTAAATATCCGTGATTTTTCCGCCGACCAACTAAGAAAATTACTACAATCTGCGATTGAAGGGTTATCACTAATTGAAAAAACAGCATCTGAGGAAGCAATCATTGGAGATTCATCGGAAGAACGCTGGATTGACGGTGAAAACAATCAGCTAATACTAATAAATGAAAATGAAAGCTGGAATATCTATTATGGATTAAACCTCGATGCCAGCTTTGATACATACGGGGAAGCAGAAGCGTTTTTGCAGGAAGAGGGCTTTAGTAGAAAATAGTCGAAAAAAGGGGCAGTGCTTGAAATTTCAGCACTGCCTTTTTTTCATCTCTTTGATTTTCGATAGCCGCCGTCTTCCGCCTCTTTATCTGTACTAGTCCCCTAATGTATCAAAAAATAAGAGAGAAGAATAAATCTTCTCTCTGTTTTTAATTATTTCCGGATGATTTTACCCCTTTGCTTCCTTTAGGGCCTAAATAATTATAATTATCTGGATTAATAGGTGTATACCCTTCTGGTTTGTAGAAACGGAGCAAATCTTTATAGACGATTTCATCGGACATCTGAAGCTCAGTATTCACTTTTTCAGAAATATCCTTACATGATTCAGCATTTTCCAGTAATTCGCCTGTCTCAGATGAGTAGCACTTATCTTTAATCTGAATGACATCTGAAGACACAAAATCACCATTTCGGAATAAAGTCCAATTTCGGTGATCCTTAGATAAAAGGTCTGAACCAAACTCCATATAATCCTTGGTATCAATACCTAATAAATGAAGAACCGTTGGACGGACATCCACTTCACCGCCGACTTGCTTTTGAACGCCACCTTTAACACCAGGAACATGGATAAATAATGGTACGCGCTGTAATTTCGTATTGATTTCCGGTGTAATTTCGTCAACACCAAGCACTTTTGCCATTGCTTCATTATGGTTCTCGGATATGCCGTAATGATCACCGTACATCACAATCACAGTATTATCATATAAACCATCAGCTTTTAAATCGTTAAAAAACTGTTCAAATGCTTGATCCATGTAATTGGCCGATTGGAAATATTGGTTTACCACCGTATCCCCGAAATCACCGGCCGGAAAATCTGTGTCGCCCGGATCCATCGCAAATGGGAAGTGGTTCGATAATGAAATGAACTTTGTATAGAAAGGCTGTTTCAAACCTTCAAGCATCGGCATTGATTCTTTAAAGAATGGTTTGTCCTTCATTCCATAGTTCTTTGTATTTTCATCTGACATGCTATAGTATTCAGAATCAAAAAATTGATCATAGCCTAAAGCTTTATACATCACGTTGCGGTTCCAGAACGTTTTGATATTACCATGGAATACAGCAGAATTATAGCCATGGCCTTTTAAAATAGCCGGTGCAGCTTGGAAGGTGTTCAGAGCCTTATTAACGAATACCGCACCTTGACCCATAGGATATAAAGAGTTTTCCATTAAGAATTCAGCATCTGATGTTTTCCCTTGTCCTGTTTGATGGTAAAAGTTTTCAAAATAAAAGGTGTTATTATCATGGGCCAAGGAATTTAAAAACGGTGTTGCTTCCTGGCCGTCAGGCAATTTATAGTCAATCATAAAGGTTTGGAAGGATTCCATTGATACATAAATCACATTCATCCCTTTTGCTTTACCAAAGTATTCTGAATTTGGTGCAGCATAATTAGCTTTCCGATAGTTCTCAACATCGGTAATATCACTGCTGTCAGCCAAAGCACGCTGACTTGAAGATTTTATGTTTTGAATAGCATCATAAATCGTAAAGTTATAGGCACCAAGATATTTAACTAAGTAATTTCGGTCAAAGGAACGCGAAAGTAACTGTGGACGATCCTTCTCTGCTAAACCTAGATTAAATAAAAATGTGGTAATGGCAAACAAAAGCACAATTTTAAATGATTTTCTATTCGTTACCGTAACCTTCTTAAAAACGGTTAATGCTAATGCTATTAAAATAAGGAAATCGGTAAAATATAAAATATCAAACGGAGACATTAAAGATAGGGCACTATCTCCGAGTTGACCAGCATTAGTCTTTGTTTGCATTAAAACTGGTACTGTAATGAAATCATTAAAGAAACGATAATAGGCTATATTTGCGTACAATAAGAACGATAAAAAGAAATTTATGATAATCATGACCAGTTTTGTACGCTTCTTAAACAGCAGGGCGATTCCAAAAAAGAATAGGGCAGAGCTCAATGGGTTAATTAAAAGCAGAAATTTCTGCAGGCTATTATCAATTCCTAGTTTAAATTCAAGTTGATATGCCGTATAGGTCTTGATCCAAAATAAAACTACGGCAATTGCAAAAAACGTAATATGACTATTGTTTAATTTTTTAGGCAATTTTAGTTTATTCATTTCTATATTCTCCTCTCACTTACCAATTAAGCTTCGGTAAACGAACCTCAATTACTATATCACATTTTCATAGAAAATAAAAACATAAATCATGCCATTTTCTGTCTTATGTACAGCAATAATTTATGTCAATATTCAAGTTAATTCGACAGAAATGAAAATTCTTGATGGCAAGTCTGCCATATTTTTTGTGTGGGTCATGTGTGGACAAGCCAGTTTCAATCATCATTAATATAAGACGACGAAAGTAAGAAAAAGTTTCACCTACTATTCATTTGCTAATTATCATAAACCTGAACCTTTTTCTATGCAATATGAATTTAGCCTTATTTTTACAGAAAAATGGAACAAACTAATAATAGGAAGAAAGATGGTTGGATAACCGCAATGAAGAAAAATGTCCTGAAAGGGGATTAAAAGTATGCCGAGAATTAGACCCGAATTTACAAAGAGCCCATATTTTGTTGATGAGCCTGGAAATTGGCATTTAAAGGCAGGGGCTCCAAAAGAACTGCAAATGGAGTTGGAAAATTATCTAAACAGCCTTGAAGTCCTAGCTGATCCCGGATCCATGAATGGTGTGGAAATTGATTATCCCTACAACCGTTAAAATGAAAAGAATATATAATAGAAGAAGGCGGTTACACCACTTTCATTTTGGCACTTCCAAATGAATTTTAATTCTTCGTTTGGATAAGTTAAGCAAAAGGAGTGAGGAAAATGCCCAGAGGGAAAGAATTAGAACAGCTTCCAATGGCCAATATAGCGCCGGGAGCGGGAAAAGATGCAAGTAGTTATAACAGAGAGGTGCTTGGGAGTATTGTTTCAAAGGAACAGCCGCAGCCAAGTGATATCGAAAAAGAAAACGAAGATATGTAGAAGGCAGGGAGCTTTCCCTGCCATTATTTGAAGAAAGGGTTTTCTCAGTTTATTTAAGATTTGCAAATCGTTCGAGATCACGATTCTCCCCTATCACGACCAGGACGTCCCCATGGTCTATTTTTTTATCCGGTGACGGCGAAATATTAATTTCATCTCCATGGCGAATGGCAATAACGCTCAAATTATACTTAGCCCTCAAGTCAATCTCCCTTAAGGTTTTGTTCAACATCCGATCCGGTATTTTCACTTCCTCCACACTATAATTCTTTGATATCTCAATAAAATTCAAAACATTGGGTGATAAAAGCTGATGGGCAACTCGAATGCCCATATCCCGTTCCGGAAAAACTACCCAATCCGCCCCCACTTTTTTTAACACTTGGCCATGAAGCTTGTTTAGTGCCTTGGCAATCACCTTTTTAACCCCTAGCTCCTTTAAAAGCAAAACACTAAGGATGCTCGCTTGGATATCATTTCCTATTGCCACAATGACAGTATCAAAATTTCGGATCCCAATCGATTTTAATGCCTCAGCATCTGTCGAATCTGCAATAATCGAATGGGTTGCATACGGATGCGACTCTTCCACCCGCTCCTCATTTACATCCACCCCAAGTACTTCCTGGCCAGATTCAAATAACTTATTGGCAATACTTAGCCCAAATCTACCTAAACCAATTACTGCGTATTGGTTAGCCATTTTTTCATCGAGCCCCCTTGATGTTAAAACTACCCAATCATTATTTTACCCTTAGGGTATCGGAATGAATCCGGATTTCTACGAATGGTGACGGCATAGGCAATTGTTAATGGTCCCACCCTGCCGGCGAACATCGTAAACGTTATAAGTGCCTTTCCTAAAGGAGATAATTCGCGGGATAAGTCCATTGATAAACCAACAGTACCAAATGCGGACGTTGCTTCAAAGACAAGCCTTAAGAAATCGGTCCCCCGCTCCGTAATTGTTAATAACAGCGTAATCGTCATAACAAGAAACAAGGCACTAAAAGTTACGGTCAATGCTTTGTAAATCGTTTCATAAACGATTCTCTGCCGATAAAAAATAACATCTTCCTTTCCACGTATTTGCGACCAAACTGCTCCAATTAATGTAGTAAAGGTAGTTGTTTTAATACCGCCGCCAGTCGAACCAGGAGAAGCGCCGACAAACATTAAAAACACAATTAACAATAAAGATGATTGGGTCATATCGGTTAGATTCAGCGTATTGGCTCCATCAGTTCTGGCTGCAACGGATTGAAATAGCGCCCCGAGTATTTTCCCTGAAAAAGTTAAAGGTTTTAATGTTTTTTCATTAGAAAATTCTAATAAAAAGATTCCAATCGTACCGCCTATTAACAAAAATCCACTTGTTACCAAGACAATTTTTGTATGCAAGGATAACCGTTTAGAATGTCGGTAGTCATAAAGTTCATTCATGACGATAAATCCAATTCCTCCGAGGGTAATTAAGGCACAAATTGTTAAGACAACTGTTGGGTCATCGACATAGGTAGTTAAGCTTTGAAAATGACCTATCAGATCAAATCCCGCATTATTAAAATTTGAAACTGAATGGAAAATTCCGAAATAAATTGCTTTCCCCAGAGGCATCTCATATGAAAAACGAATAGCCAAAATGACTGCCCCGACAAATTCAATTACAGCAGTAAAAATTAATATCCTTCTAGCTAACCGGACAATTCCTTCCATTGATAGGTTATTTAATGATTCCTGCAGCAAAATTCTTTCCTTTAAGGAAATTCTCTTTCCTAATAAAAAGGCAAAAAGTGTGGCGAACGTCATAAATCCAAGGCCGCCAATTTGAATCATAAACAGGATAACTAATTGGCCGAATAACGTAAAAGCAGTACCCGTATCCACGACAACAAGGCCTGTAACACATGTGGCCGATGTGGCTGTAAATAAGGCGTTTAGGAATGAGAGCCCGTGTCCATTGACAGTTGAAACTGGCAGAGTTAATAATAAACAGCCCAATAAAATAATCGCGGCAAATCCCAATACTAGAATCTTAGGAGGATCTAGATAATACTTTTTTCGCTGCATAATTTCCTTCCTAACCCATATTATTTTGGCTATAATTTTATGCTTAAATAAAGGGTTTGTCTATTCTACTTTTCCCAAAGAAACCCTAAATATTTAGGTTTTTTTTCGACTGGCCCTTTTTTCCTTTCATTCTATTTCTCTTTTTGTTAAAATTCGATATACTATAACGGGAAATGTCAATACAGGAAAAATATACCACTCAACTAGCTATAAATAAAAATTATTATCATGATATTACGTGGAAAATTTTTCATATGTGTTATCGATCAATTTACTGATTTTTTTCGAAGAGCTATGACACAAGTCTAGAAAAAAGGGTAAATTAATAATGATTCAATATCTATCTATATAACGATTTGTTAGGAAATTAGAGGGAATGGGAATTGAGGAGGATAAAAATGAATCAAGGAACAAAACAGCTTTTTATTCAAACAGGAAGCCTTGTAGCTGGCTTTATGGTCTGGGTACTAATTTCTTCACTAATGCCATTTATTAAAGAGGATATTAACCTTTCTTCGACGCAAATTGCCTGGGCGACGGCAGTGCCTGTTATCCTTGGCTCACTGCTCAGGATTCCAATTGGATTTTGGGCCAATCGTTATGGTGCCAGAATATTATTTACGATTAGTTTTATTATTTTGCTTCTGCCAATCGCCATTATTAGCTATGCAAATTCGATTTTCATGCTGATACTAGGAGGATTCTTGCTAGGAATTGGTGGGGCAGTCTTTTCAATCGGGGTCACGTCGTTACCGAAATATTATCCGAAAGCTCGTCACGGCTTTATTAATGGAATTTATGGTGCAGGTAATATCGGGACAGCCATTACATCCTTTTCTGCCCCAGTACTCGCTAATTCCTTTGGATGGAGAACGACGATACAGATATATCTAATTGTTGTATTAATTTTTGTGATTATAAATTTCCTATTTGGGGACAAAAAAGAACATAAAGTAAAAAATTCCTTTTCGGCAAGCTTTAAACAGGTTTATAAAAATCCTAAACTTTGGTTTTTAAGTTTATTTTATTTCATTACATTTGGCTCTTTCGTTGCGTTCACTATTTATCTGCCGTCATTTTTAGTTAATCATTTTGAATTAGATAAGGTCGACGCCGGCTTAAGAACAGCAGGTTTCATTGCCCTGGCTACTTTTTTTAGGCCAGTAGGCGGATGGCTTGGTGATAAAATTAATCCTTTTCTTATTCTTATGGCAGTATTTTTCAGCCTAACCTTTGCAGGGTTCCTGCTCTCGTTCACACCATCGCTGCCGATTTATTCCTTCGGTTGTTTGTTAGTTGCCTTCTTCGCAGGGATTGGAAATGGGGCCATCTTTAAGCTAGTTCCATTATATTTTTCAAAACAAGCTGGGATTGTCAATGGAATCGTTGCCGCAATGGGTGGTCTTGGCGGTTTTTTCCCGCCACTCATACTTACGATACTCTTTAATTGGACTGGACATTATGCGATTGGTTTTATGTCGCTATCTGAATTCTCACTTGCAAGCCTTGTTATCGTTGTTTGGCTTTACTATCAAGATAAGCTCGATATTTCCGCTCAGATAGTGAACCATGCTGTTGACGGCATTTGCGTTACTGACGTCAATGGAATTATTCAAAGCGTCAACCCGGCATTCACAAAAATAACCGGGTTTAGCCAGGAGGAAGTAGTCGGAAAAACACCAAGTGTTCTTCAATCTGGGGAACATGACAATGATTTTTATAAAAAAATGTGGGATCGTTTAAAGTCAACAGGATTGTGGGAAGGCTACATTTGGAATAAACGCAAAAATAATGAAATATATAAAGAATGGTTAACGATTACAGCCATCAAAGATGACGCCGGTGAAACAAAAAATTATGTTGGAATGTTCAACGAAGAGACCGAAAACTCAAAGAAAAATTAATATCAATCCAGAGATCTTCTCCCATAGAAGGTCTCTTTTTTATTGATTAATAGATAATTATTACAACTTTTTGTCATTTAACTTGAATTCACAAATCCTTCACTATTTTTGTGACGTACGTCACAAAAATCATGTTACCATGTGGATTATAGTAACAACATAAACAACAGCAACTTGTTAATTTAAAATTAGAAACCATATAGGGGGAAACAATCATGGCCCGAATTAATTATTGGAATCCAGAAGATGAAAAGTTCTGGAACGCAGAAGGAAAAAAACACGCAAGAAGAAATCTATGGATCTCTGTACCATCTTTAATGCTCGCATTTATCGTTTGGCAAATTTGGTCAGTGGTGGCAATCAGACTTAACGATATCGGTTTTCATTTTACCGATGAACAATTATTCACCCTAGCAGCAGTACCAGGTCTTGTTGGGGCAACACTTCGCTTTGTGTATACCTTTGCTGCCGGATCTATGGGCGGTAAGAACTGGACAGTAATCTCGACAGCGGTTTTAGCAATTCCAGCAATCGGAATCGGTTTTGCCGTTCAAAATCCAGATACGCCATTCTCTATTATGCTTTTGCTGGCAGCACTTTGTGGTCTTGGCGGCGGTAACTTTTCATCATCTTCAGCCAATATTAGCTTTTTCTTTCCTAAGAAAGAAAAAGGAACAGCCTTAGGAATTAACGGCGGGTTAGGAAATATGGGTGTATCTGTTGTCCAATTCGTCACACCATTAATTATTACTTCAGGCACTTTCGCACTAGTTGGCGGCAAACAAGTATTAGCAAACGGTCAGGCCGTATATTTACAAAACGCAGCATTTATTTGGGTCATTCCGATTATCATTATGACGGTCCTTGCTATGTTTAAGATGGATAATGTACCAGGAGCAAAACAAACGGTAGCAGATCAATTCGTAATTGTGAAACGAAAACACACTTGGATTATGACTGCCCTTTATGTGGCAACCTTTGGATCATTCATTGGCTATTCTGCAGCATTCCCGTTGTTATTAAAATCTCAATTTCCTGAATACATCTCACTTGCGTTTCTTGGCGCCTTATTGGCAGCTGCTGCAAGACCAGTCGGCGGTTGGATGGCTGACAAACTAGGCGGCGCAAGGGTAACAGCATATGTTTTAGTGATCATGGGAATTGGAGCAGCAGGGGTTATCTATTTCTTAAATGGTAAACAATTCGCCGGATTCTTAATTTCTTTCTTAGTCCTTTTCCTTGCATCTGGTATCGGTTCTGGATCAACATTCCAAATGATTCCAAACATCTTTATTCCGAAAGAAGCAGCACCTGTAATCGGATTTTCAGCTGCATTCGCGGCATACGGCTCCTTCTTCATTCCAAAGCTTTTCGGATGGTCTGTTAAAACAACTGGTACACCAGTTACTGCATTTTACTTCTTTATCGGGTTCTATGTAATTGCTTTTGGACTTAACTGGTTCTTCTACCAACGAAAAGCAACAGCTGCAAGAACATTAGCAAAACAAGCGTAAAAGGTTAACCAAAAAAACCTGCCTAAATGTTTAGGCAGGTTTTTTGATTAGTTATTTAATATTTTTACAGTCACGTGTTTATTACCCCAATTTAAAGCGTCTTGTTTTTCAGGGAGAAAAACATCAATTCGATTGCCTTTAATTGCTCCGCCTGTATCGGCGGCGATAGCGGTACCGTAACCTTCGACATATACTTTACTTCCTAACGGGATGACAGATGGGTCCACAGCAATGACTTTTGCATCGGGGTTAGCATTTAAATCAACACCCGTTGCTGTTGTGCCGGAACATCCTTCACAGGAAGCTGTATAAGCTGTTGCTTTGACAGTAATTTCCTTTGAGTTGTTATTATCACTTGCGGCAGATTCCCTAACGTTGTCAGCCGCTTTTACTGCGGGTTTTTTGCTCTCACTTGTCGCGGCAGCTGGTTGCGAAGAAGATTCATCACGGCCAGTTTCACTTTGATTGGCATTGCTCTTTTTCGATACTGGTGCTGACTCCGCGTTTTTAGCATTATTAGCTATTTCATCATAGATGACAAGCTTTAATCCTGGATGAATCAGGTCTGTATTTAATTTGTTCCATTCTTTTATTTGATTAACCGAAACCTCATATTTCACAGCCACATCCGACAAGGTATCATCCTGCTCGACAGTATATTGTTTTTCAGTCGCAATTGTTAAAACATCTCCCGGATGAATAAGGGCTGAAGAAAGATGATTCCATTTTTGAATATTTTCCACTGAAGTATGATGTTCTTGAGAAAGATCCCAGAGGGTATCCCCTTTTTCCACCGTTACCTCTGCAGCTTGTACATTAGCACCTACTGTTCCTGAGAGTGCAGCTACAGCAATGAATGCTTTTATTTTTTTTATCATTTCCTTACCTCCCATGATTTCACGCTAACTGTAGCAATGATAACATGGATTTTTCTGAAACAAAGAACAGATGGATGTTAATTCATTTACAAGAATGGCAATTATATTACAATAATATTTCTAAGCAACAAAATACTTTGAACAAAAGAATAGTGCAGGAATTTCCTTCCTGCACTATTCTTTAGATTTTTTATATCCTCGAAATCGCAACTGCACAGGCTTTATACTCGGCAGTCCCTGAAATAGGATCATATTCATTTAAGGTTAACACATTCGTAGGCGTTTCACTCCAATGGAAACTCATAAAGACAAGACCAGGCACCACTTGTTCTGTAACCTTTGCCTTCACCTCAAGCTCCCCTCTTCGCGAACGAACCTGTACCACATCTCCGTTCGCAATACCTAGTACAGCAGCATCTTCTGGATGGATATCGACGGTTTCCTCCGTTTGTTTCACTTTGACCCCTGCTGCATAGTGGCGGGTCTGTGTATGAGTATTATAGGATTCATAGCGGCGTCCAGTTGTTAATGTAAACGGATACTCTGCATCTGGCAATTCTAATGGTTCCGTATAGTCCACAGGGACAAATGGGGACTTCTTCACAATTGGCTGCTTGTTATGGAACCTTTCGTGCATAATAAATGTTCCTGGGTGGCTTTCATCAGGGCAAGGGTAATGGATGCTATACTCTTTCTCAAGCCGCTCGTAGGAAATGCCGCCATACATCTCCCAGGCAAGCTTTCTAACCTCATCCCAGATTTCCTCACTATTATGATAGTGCATTGGATAGCCCATCATTGTAGAAAGATCACAAAGGATTTCCCAGTCTTCTTTTGTATTAGGATGTGCATCGATTGCTTTACGAACACGTTGGATTCTGCGATCCGTGTTGGTATACGTTCCTTCCACCTCTCCCCATGAACGAGCAGGCAGAACAACATCGGCCATCTTCGCGGTTTCCGTCATAAAAATATCCTGGACGATTAATAAATCGAGCTTTTCAAATAGCTTTTTCGTATGATTCATATTAACATCGGCAAGCAGCGGATTTTCGCCAATTATATAAAGAGCTTTTAACTCGCCCATTTCTAAGCGATCAAAAGTACGGGTTTGCGTGTCACCAGCTTGTGGATTCAGCTCTACCTTCCATTCATTTTCATATCGAGCTCGGAATTCATCATTTGCTAGGCTCATTGCTCCTGCCAATTGGTTTGGTAAACAGCCCATATCACCTGCACCTTGGACATTATTTTGTCCCCGAAGCGGCATAATCCCCGTTCCTTCTTTCCCGATGTTCCCAGTTAATAAGGCTAAATTAGCAATATCAAAAACATTGTTCACACCACAATGGTGCTCGGTAATACCCAGTGTATAGGCGATCATTGAACTGCTCGAACTCGCATATTCCCTTGCTGTTGCAATAATATCTTCCGCCTTTAAGCCGGTTATTGCCGCTGCAGCTTCCGGTGTATACGGCTCAACTTGTTTGGCTAATTTATCGAAGTCGATTGTAAATTGCTCGATAAATTCCTGATTGTATAGGCCTTCCTTCATGATAACGTGAATGAATGCATTAATTAGCGCAATATCTGAGCCTACATTGATTTGTAAATGGCGATGGGCCACTTTCACCATATCAATTTTTCTTGGATCAATGACAATGATTTTGAGACCCGATTTTACGGCCTTTTTCATACGATTGGCGATAATTGGGTGTGCCTCTGTCGTATTTGAACCCATTAGAAGTAATACTTCTGCCTTATCAAAATCTTCAAGAGTATTAGTAGGGAAACCGCTTCCAAAAACAGTTGCCAGACCGGCAACGCTAGGAGCATGTCACGTTCGGTTACAGCCATCAATATTATTGCTGTGGATGACCGTTCTCATAAATTTTTGCGTAATAAAGTTGGATTCATTTGTACTTCTTGCACAAGCAAACATACTTATCGCGTTGGAACCCCATGTTGTTTTAACTGCGGATAATTTATTGGCAATGAATTGATAGGCTTCTTCCCATGTTGTTTCAACTAGCTGACCAGATGTCCTAATAAGTGGAGATGTTAATCGATTTTTCGCATGGACATATTCATAGGCAAATGCACCCTTTACACATGTTTGTCCCTTGTTCACCGGTGCTTCTTTATCCCCGCGGATTTTCATTATTTTATTATCCTGGACTTCAAGGACTAAGCCGCACCCAGTACCACAGTATCCGCAGATTGTTTTCACAAAATTTGCTTCAGCCACTTTGTTCCCTCCCATAAAATACTTTTATACCTATATAACCATATTAATCTATTTATTCCTTTTGTAGATTCCTTTTTTGAAAATATTTTGTCTTTTTTTAAAAGGATTAATTTGGATATAAAAAAAACGAGAGTAGATCTCTCGTTTTTTTAAGGAAAAGGGGCGGAGCGCCGCAGAAACGAATCTGCATATTCCAACTATGTGAAAATATACATTTTTTTCTTTGAATAGGTGAAGCTTAGCTCTGCTCACACCGCCTTTATTAAGTTAGTCAGGTTCTTTGGATGATTTATATTTCAATAGTAGGTGGTGCCGTGAAACGGTATTTCCGTTTAAGCAATTTTTGCCGGCAGTAAAATATTAAAGGTTGTGCCTTTATTTGGCTCGCTTTCAACAAATACTTTACCATTGTGACTTTCAATAATTTTGAAGCTAACCATTAATCCTAAACCGTTCCCGTTCTTCTTGGTAGTGAAAAACGGTTCCCCGAGCTTCTGCAATTTTTCCTTCGATATCCCAACCCCTGAATCCTGAATCGAGATTTGTACATTATTATCGTGAATAAATGTTTTAACCTGCAGATCCCCGCCATTTGGCATCGCTTCGATCCCGTTTTTAATGAAATTTAGAAAAACCTGCTTTAAGCGGTTTTCATCACATTCAATCTGGATAATTTCATGATCACAGTCAAATGACAAGCGAACATTCTTCTTGCGCGCTTCAAATTCAATCAGCGAAACAACATTTTGAATCACAGGAATGACATTCTTTTCTTCTAATTCGACTGCCTTTGGTTTTGCTAATACCATAAAGTCCTCAACAATCGTATTAACCCGCTCAATTTCATCAAGAATGATATTCAAAAACTCCTGCCGCTCCGGATCTTTTTCATCTAGCTGTAAGAATTCTGTATATCCTTTCATTGAGGTAAGCGGATTGCGGATTTCATGGGCGACACCTGCTGCCAATTGCCCTACGGCGGCAAGCTTATCCTGGCGGTGCAGGACCTCCTCTGTTTTTTTCCGCTCTGTAATATCATTACGGATGGCTAAATATTGGTACGGTCTTCCTTGTTCATTTAAAAAGGGAACAATTGTTGTGTCCACCCAATAATACGTCCCATCCTTTGCCTTATTTCTAATTTCACCTTTCCATACATTTCCCTCACCAATCGTCTTCCAAAGGTTTTTGAAAAAGTCTTTTGAGTGGTATCTTGAATTGAGTATATTATGGTCTTTTCCAAGTATTTCTTCACGGCTATACTTGGAAATTTCACAGAACTTGTCGTTAACACTGGTAATCTTCCCTCTTGCATCCGTAAAGGCTACGATCGAGGATTGATCAAGGGCAAATTTAATATCATTATTCTCTTTAATTGTTTCCTTTAGATGCCCCTCTGCCCTTTTTCTGTCAGAGATATCCGACCGAATCGCAATATATTGGATTGGTTTTCCTTTTTTATTCAAAAAAGGAACAATCGTGGTATCAACCCAATAGAATGTGCCGTCCTTTGCTTTATTACGGATTTCTCCGCGCCAAATCTTTCCGGATTGGATCGTTTTCCATAGATCCTTAAAGAACTCCTTTGAATGATGTCCTGAATTTAATATCCGATGATTCATACCGATAATTTCTTCTTGTTTATACTTTGAAATCTCTTCAAATTTATCATTCACATAGATGATTGTTCCACTAGGGTCTGTAATCGCAACAATTGTTGACGCATCAAGCGCTGCCTTAATATCCTTTAAATTTGTATCTGTCGCCGCTAACTGCTTACTAATTAAAGTACTCGATACAATGAGTCCGCCAATAATTAACACTGAAACAATTAGGACTAAATAAATAAAAAAGGGACTTTCTGTGTTTGACCCATTTAGGACTTCACTTGTTGTTACAGTAGCCCGCTTTAACAAGAAATGTCCTTCGACAATAGCGGTCGACATGATAATGGCACTAATTGGTTTTAACCAAGCCTGATGACTTTGATTGTAGCTTTTTGAAGAAAAAAGAATCCATAAAGAAAATAAAAATGACCCTGCGATTAACAACCCCGAAAAAGTAAATAAAGGTAGATTGTACTTTACATTTAGGTTCATCGCATAAAGTCCAATTACTTGAATCGCAATAACGGCAAACGTTAGAAATAAACTACCGACGAGTAAATGGTAAAATCGAATCGTTTTAGCATAAAGCAAAAGAAAGGCCATTCCTGTAAAAGCTACCCCAATAAAAATGGAAAGAATCGTTAGTGGTATGTGATAGCTGGCAAATCGGTCTGTATCGGCGGAGATCAGTCCCATAAAATTCATTACCCATATTCCAATGCCCATTGAGAATGTACCACCAAGGAACAATAGCCGTTTATTTTGGTCGGATGTTCTAATTAAGGTAAACATATCTAATGCTGTATATGATGCCATGATGGTTAACCCAATAGCAATAAAAATAAAATAAGGATGAAAAGCTCCTAACAATGCATTCATTAACCAGCATCCCCCGTTCCCTTATCTGTTTCTACTATGATTGTAATGTAAATAAGAAAGTTATGGAAGTATAAAATCAATAGGAAAGGCAAATTTATTTTGCCCTAAAAATAATATTCATTTAAATTACCCTTTATTGGTTTTTGTGATAAAAGTCTTATTTTTTAAAATTCTTCGGTTTTTTCAAAAAAAGGCTACACAATTTTGTGTTTTTTGTTTATACTGTACTATAACAACGACACTTCAAATAAACTGTATTAATAAAGGGGGAGCTTTTTATGTTAATGAGTCCAGTTGAATTTTTTAGAAATTTGCCAAAGAAAGAATGTCCAGAATGTGGTCAGCACATTATGGAGGAACAAGCGGAAAGTTATTTAATGGAATGCGATCGCTGTTTATCGAAAAGAGAAGAGTAATATTTGAAAAAAACTCTCCAGGTAATGGAGAGTTTTTTCACGTTATTTCCTTTTTGGATAGGATTAGCCAGGGATAATCCTTGCTTTGGAAACAAAACCTTTAATAAAGGAGATGATGGGAATGGCGAAAAAGGAAGAGTATTTAACAACTGCTCCAAGAGAACCCCAAGTGACGATAAATAATGGTGCTATTTTTCCTAATTTAAAAAATATTGCTGGGGATTCGGTGGATGAACATAAATTCCTTGAAGAAGCGAACACGATAATTGCAGGCGATGAAATTGGACAGCAGAACGAAAATCTATAGCAGTTTGGTTTTTGGGGTAAAAAAGAGACTGTCCATTTTCCAGTGACAGTCTTCTGTATTATCCCGTAGTTAAATTTTCGGAAGCTCTCTTATTTCTTGCATCATTTCATTGCCGCACATGGGGCAAAGTAAGTCGTCCGCAACAAAATCCTTTCTCATCCAACCGATACACGAATGATCCATACATGAATAGATTTCAGTATCCACCAGTATTACTTCAATTTCTTCTTCTTTACGTTTACCATAAAAAATGAGAACCGCCTCCTTTTTCATAGTATGTCCAAAAAGTCCCTTTTCATTTCCGGAAACGATTATAACTTTGGAGGAATTTAAAAATGAAAATTAAAGAAAACTCGCCGTTAGGCGAGCCGTTAGGCGAGCCGTTAGGCGAAGACAGAGGCGTAGTTGCACTTATGCCTGATAGGAAAGTTAATACTTTCCTATCGGCTAAAACAAGATATACCGTAGTAGGAACTGATATTGAAGAGGTCAAACGGTTAAACAGCCAGTCTGGTTTAAGCTATAATGAAGTAAAAGCGTTAATTGCTAAAAATTATATGAAACAGAAATAATAAAGCGCTGGAACTTCTTCACAAAAGTTCCAGCCTTCATTTTTTTATTCATTATAATCTATCGTTATATTTTCCTCATGTCCTTTGGAAAGAAGTTTGCTTTTCTTGCGGTTTTCTTTCGTTTGGAAAATAATATCAAAATCATAATCGTCAGGGTACAGCTCATTGGCCGCGATATATAGCGTAATCCTTTTATGGTTGATTGAAACTTTCTCTCCTTTAATCTGGACGAGATAACTCCCTTCGGTATCTGGACCGGAATAAACAATTCCAAACTCATTTGTTGACGGGATTTTTACATTATCACCCTGTTGAAAAATTGACATTTTCATCTCGGTTTTGTTTGTGTCCCTTTTACGGTTCTTGTATTTATTAACCATCACTTGTTTATCTAATTCCTTCAATTGCCAAGTTTCTGTTACTCCCGTTGTATACTGCATCTCTTCCTTATAAGTAATCTGATGGGCTCTCTCAATGATTTTCGGGTGAATCCCAAGCTTTAGAGCGATAGCAAACGCCTGACTATCCCCACCTCGTCCTATATTCAAACGATAGGTTGGACTAAGAGTATTTAAATCAAATTCCATCGAACCATTTATAAATCCGTGATGTATTTCGGCGAACTCTTTAATCTCACTATAATGTGTTGTTGCCAGGATGGCCGCTCCTTTTTCATAAAGGGTTTCCAGTATCGCTGTCGCCAGTCCCATTCCTTCCCCGGGATCCGTTCCAGACCCTAGTTCATCTAATAAAACCAATGTCCGGTTAGTAGTGTCCTGCAAGATTTCAATGATATTAACAATCCTTGAACTGAATGTACTTAAATTTTCAGCTATACTCTGTCCGTCCCCGATATCCACCAGTATCTTCTCAAAGATACAAAGGGTACTTTCTTCGGATGCAGGAACATGAAGACCGCACTGAACCATTAATGTTAATAGACCAACAGTTTTAATTGTTACCGTTTTTCCGCCCGTATTCGGACCGGTAATGACTAATGCCTGTAGCTCCCTACCTAACTGGAGTGACAACGGCACCGCTTTTTCTCCTAAAAGCGGATGCCTCGCTTGAATCAAGTTAATTTCATCTGTATCATTAATACTCACTTTAGAGCCATTAATAAAACGACAATACTTTGCTTTTGCAAATAGGAAGTCATAGTGGATCATTGTTTCCATTGCTAGGTGGATCTGCTGTTCCTTTTCCTCCACTAAGCCGGTTAAGTAACTCAACACCTTTTGCTCTTCGATTTCTTCATCGGCAACGGACCATGTTAACTGTTCCTGGTAAATGGCGATTTCTTCAGGCTCAATAAACAGAGTGGAACCGGAAGCCGAAGTATCTAACACCGTTCCTTTTAGTTTATTGCGAAATTCCTTCTTAATCGGAATAACATAACGTCCATTTCTTTGGCTGACTATATTTTCCTGCAGATAGGATTTATATTTATTCGAGCGAATCAGTTGCAGTGTTTTTTCTTTCAGCCGTTCCTCAAGTATCGCTATTTGCTTTCTTATTTTTGATAGCTCCTTGCTCGCATAATCATCTACTCTGCCATTTCGAATACAGCGGATGATTTCATTTGCTAACTCAGGTAATTCATCAATTGCATCTATATAGGAAGACACTCTTGGAGCATAGTAAACTTTATCCTTCATAAAGCGGCGCATCTTGCCGCAGCAATCCAAAAAATCATAAAACTTTGTCAACTGGTCTGGTCTAAGCACAGCTCCTTTATTCATATTCCCTATCAGCTGTCCCATCCCGTCCAGTCCATGTACAGGAACACTCGCACTCTTTTTCAATATCTCAACCGCCTCTGAAACCTCATCAAGCCAAGCCTCTATTTGCCTTTTATTGGTAGAAGGTGTCAGGCACCCGATTTTTGTTTTCCCTTCTTTTGTTAAGGCAAATTGTGCGATTTGTTCTTTTATTTGATTGAATTCTAATGTGTTAATGGTGTGCTGGTTCATTTTATTTTCCTCCTGAAATTAAAAATAGCCGCAATGAACAATGTCATTGCGGCTAAAGGATACTGAGTGGTTTCACTCATTTTTCATACTCAAATTTAACCAAAATAAAAACTGTCTACACGAGTGTACACAGCTACATTGGTAAAAAGATGTATGCTTATGCTTGCCCATTGTTCTTAACTTCATTCCATGACTAAATAAGCCCCCGTACAAAGATTAAAAAAAACGAGGTTAACTGGAATGAACCTATCCAATTGATTGGATTAGTTAAGAACGACACCTAACATAAAACATGCTCCCTTACATGAAAAATTAAATTCTTCTAAAGAATATGATATTTGGAACCATTTGTCAATATTAAAAGGTAAACCTCGTTTAAAAAAATAAAGGAATAAGATACGGGATGATAAACGAGGTGATCACAGCGGAAATTCCCATCGCCGCACCCGCAACTGCCCCTTGTACCTCCCCTTCTTTTACAGCCTCAGCGGTTCCAATGCCATGGGCAATCGTACCAATGGACAGCCCCCTGGCAAATGGGTGATCCACCTTGATCAGGTTCAGGAGCTTTGCCCCAAACATCGCGCCAATCATTCCAGTAATAATTACGTAGGCAGCAATTAACGAAATATTGCCATGGATAATCTTCCCTATTTCTGTTGCGACCGGAACGGTAACCGATTTTACGGTTAAAGCAAGCGTAAATGGTTTCGAAAATTGAAAGCATTTTGCTATTAGAATGGCCGATGTTATCGTGGTCACAATCCCGATTGATATTCCGATAATGGCTGCGCCAAAGTATTTGGCAAACAAAAGCCGATTTTTGTAAATGGGAACCGCTAGTGCGACCGTTGCGGGTCCAAGCAAATAGGTCATGATGTTTTTTGCAGGAATGTATTCATCAAAAGAGACATTTGAAGCAACTAATATAAAAATGATGATGATCGTGCTTATAAATACCGGACTTGTTAACGGAGAGGAATATTTCGCTGCTAAAAAACGAGCAAGATGATAGACAGATACGGTTAAGAGAATGCTATAAAGCGTGATCATGATAATTCACTTTTTCCTTTTCTTTTTTCATAATGACAGCTTGTGTTGCTTTTCCTGCTGATAAAATTCCAATAAAAGCACTGACGATAAGAACAAAAAGTAATGATAGGCCTTTATTTATTAAAGCTGGCCCTAATGTCATTAATCCTACAGAAATCGGAATAAAAAAGAAGCCTAGATGCTTAAGCAGCCAGCCAGCTGCCATTTCTATATGGTCAATCTGAATGACACGTAGCCAAAGCAATAAGAAAAGAATAATAATTCCGCTGACGTTACCAGGAATCGGCAAATGGAAAATCCGTACCGTTAGATTGCCAATTTGATAAATACCAATAAGAATTACCATTTGTATCGAAAATTTCCCTATCTTTCTAATCATGTTAAACACCTGTCTTCCCAAAATTACAACCAATAATAATAATAATAAGTATAAAGGAAGGATAAATCAGACGCATTATGTTTGTTCACATAATATCCATATCTTTTTTTAAAAAACTTCTTTATCTTAATGATAGGAGGGATAGTAATGAAAAAAATCTATCTCATTTGCAGTCTTGCCGTGTTCTTAGGGGTTGCCGGAGGAATTTCTTTCTTTCTCATTCGGGATGCAAATGCGGCAATACCAGCAAATGTCAGCTTAATTAACCAGAATGGCGATAGCTATATTTTTGGTAAGGATAAGACCAAATTAAAGCTAATTGAATTTATTTATACCCATTGTCCAGACATTTGCCCAACGACCACACAAAAGATGGTGGCCTTGAAAAAGGATTTAGTAAAAAGCGGCGTTTTCGGTAAGGATATTGAATTTATCACGATTACCATTGACCCCTTTCGTGATACCCCGGAGATTCTTCAAGGCTATATGCAAGGATTCGGAATTAACAATGACAATCATTGGATGTTTTTAACTGGGGAAAAGAAAAATATTAAAAAGGACCAAAGCAAAATTAACCAAGTAACGGATGCCTTGCAATTTCAATACAAAGACCCGGGAAACGGGCAGTTTGTCCATTCCACCTTTATTTATTTAGTAGATCAAAACAATAAATTTGTCGCGAAATTTCCAATGGGAAAAGACTTTAATAAACAAGAGGTCTACAACAAAATAATGGGGAAAATTAGGTGAATAAAAAAAAGCGGTTAGTCCCTTGGATCAATCGCTTTTTATTACCAATTTTTCTTATTCAATTCACGGATGAAGGAAATTTTTT
Source organism: Neobacillus novalis NBRC 102450 (assembly GCF_001591805.1). Taxonomy (GTDB): domain Bacteria; phylum Bacillota; class Bacilli; order Bacillales; family Cytobacillaceae; genus Neobacillus; species Neobacillus novalis. The sequence continues at coordinate 97,028 of NZ_BCVP01000011.1, forward strand.
TATTTGCTGTAAAGATAAAAGGTAATTGGACTTTGGTTTGGTTAGACTCGCTTTGATACCTGCTTTTTTTAACTTGTTAACGAGTTCAGTAAGCTGTTTTTTTGCCATACTTTTCACCCTCTTTAAGACTTCTTAAAAACAATTCTACACCAAAATTATGAATAAAGTGTGAAAATGGAAAAATTTTTTTAGAAAATTTTTCTTACTAAATCTAATCCTTCACTAAGGAATTCGCTCTTCTTCTATTTTCATGGTATAATATATGGCAATATGGTTTTTTGGAGGATGTTTTAAATATGATTACCGTTAGTAACGTAGGTTTACGATATGGAGACCGAAAGCTTTTTGAAGATGTAAACATTAAATTTACACCCGGGAACTGCTACGGCCTTATCGGCGCAAATGGCGCCGGAAAATCAACTTTTTTGAAAATTTTATCCGGTGAAATCGAAGCGCAAACCGGAACAGTACAACTTGGACCGAATGAACGAATGGCTGTTTTAAAACAGAACCATTTTGAATATGAGGAATTTGAAGTATTAAAAACCGTTATCATGGGTCATACAAGACTTTACGAAGTCATGCAGGAAAAAGACGCGATTTACATGAAAGAAAACTTTACAGATGAAGATGGCATGAAAGCAGCCGAACTTGAGGGTGAGTTTGCTGAATTAAATGGCTGGGAAGCTGAACCAGAGGCTGCGATTCTATTAAAAGGTCTTGGAATTGGCGAAGACCTTCACGATAAAAAAATGGCTGACCTTTCCGGCTCAGAAAAAGTGAAAGTCTTGCTTGCCCAGGCATTATTCGGCAGACCAGATGTGCTGCTTCTCGACGAGCCGACAAACCACTTGGACATTAAAGCCATTCAATGGCTTGAGGATTTCTTAATTAACTTTGAAAATACCGTTATTGTTGTTTCCCATGATCGTCATTTCCTAAATAAGGTTTGTACGCACATCGCTGATTTGGACTTTGGAAAAATCCAAGTCTATGTCGGCAACTATGATTTCTGGTATGAATCAAGCCAGTTAGCCACAAGACTGACATCTGATGCGAACAAAAAGAAAGAAGAAAAAATCAAGGAATTGCAAGCCTTTATTGCCCGCTTTAGCGCAAATGCTTCTAAGTCAAAACAAGCAACTTCCCGTAAGAAATTGTTAGATAAAATAACACTTGATGATATAAGACCTTCCTCACGCCGGTATCCTTTTGTTGGATTTACACCAGATCGTGAAATAGGAAACGATTTATTAAGAGTGGATGGGTTAACAAAAACAATTGACGGTGTAAAAGTCCTTGATAATATTAGTTTTACAATGAATAAAGGTGACAAAATTGCGCTTGTCGGTACCAATGAGGCTGCCAAGACGACACTTTTCAAGATCCTAATGGGTGAAATGGAAGCCGATGCCGGAACTTTCAAATGGGGAATTACCACTACACAGGCTTATTTTCCTAAGGATAACTCCGAGTATTTCGAAAACAGCGAGCTCAACCTTGTAGATTGGCTTCGCCAGTTTTCTCCAAAGGATGATAGCGAAAGCTTCTTAAGGGGATTCTTAGGAAGAATGCTTTTCTCTGGGGAAGAAGTGTTAAAGAAAGCAAGCGTCCTCTCAGGGGGAGAAAAAGTTCGCTGCATGCTCTCCAAAATGATGCTAAACGGCGCGAATGTGTTACTACTTGATGAACCAACAAACCATCTTGACTTAGAATCGATTACTGCTCTCAATAATGGATTAATCAATTTTAAAGGCTCATTATTGTTTGCTACACATGACCATCAATTCATTCAAACCATTGCCAACCGCGTGTTTGAAATAACACCAAATGGCTTAGTTGATAAGCAAATGTCATATGATGAATACCTTGAAAATGCAGATGTTCAAAAACAAGTTGCTGAAATGTATCAATAATAAAAAAAGGCGCCCAGATTTTTTAATCTCAGGGTGCCTTTTTCTTCTTATCAGAACTTAAATCATTGAA